>NZ_JAMSHA010000018.1:0-2413 GCF_025706525.1 Pseudomonas mercuritolerans | reverse complement strand
TGCAGGTCGAACCAGTTGCCAAAGTCCGGTTCGTCATCGCCGGTTTCCCGGCGTACTGCGCGATTGCTTTCACTGTCGATGTGCATACGCCTGGTGCGACAACCCTCGTCGCGCTGATGGCACAACTCGATCAGGTTTCCTCCCTTGTCGTAAGTGTAAGTCTGGGTGTAGTTGCGGCGGTTTTTCGGATCGGTCGGTTGCGGCAGGCCGGGGATGTCCGGGGGTAGGGCGTCGTCGTAACCGGTTGCGCGAATCAACCGGTACAAGGAGTCGTAGATGAATTCGCGATGGCCATCGACCCGCTGGTTGGCAAACCAGGTGGGTTCGAAGGCGTGGTCTTCAATGCGAATGATGTTGCCGACGCGGTCGTAGAAATAGGCGAGATCCTGCAATTTGGCCTGACCGGGTTTCTGACTGATCCGCGCGCGCAGGCGGCCGTCCGCCGGATCGTACGTCCACTGGCTCAGGACACCGTTGCCGGCCAGTTGCGAGGTGATCTGATCGTTGGCGTTGTAGTGCGCATCCTGCAACACCTGTGTGACTTTGGTCTCGACCTCCAGCTCGACTTTTTTGAGCTGCCCGGCGAGCCCGTAACGAGATGCTCTACGGTGTCCGCCGCCGTCGATCTGTTCCAGCACAGCGCCCAGTGGGCTGAAGACCTGATGGCTGACAAACTCTGCTTGATCATGAAAAGTGCGCTTTTCCACCAGTGGCTGCCCAGTGAGGGCATAACTGCTGATGTCGAGTGAACCTGAAGGATCTGTCTGTCGAATCAACTGGCCGCGCAGGTTGAAGTCTGCATCGGCAGTGCCGGGCGTATAGGTGAAGGTATCGCGCTGGTTTTCACCGTTTCCGCTGACCTCAAGCTGCACCACGCGCAGTTGTTCGTCAAAGGTCGATTGCCAACGATGGCCGCGCTCGTCCCAGCGCTGCAGTGGCTCCCCGGCGAGCCCCGGCAATATCAGGCGCCAGCCGCTATCGACGCTGTCGGTATACACCGTATCGCCATTGAGCGAGTAGACAGTGGTGGCGTTTGCGATGGGTAGACGCGGATCCCGCTGCGCGACCAGGCGCCCGGCCACATCATGTTCGTGAGAGGTGACGAGGGCGATCGGTGAATCATCCGCCGGGGTACGCAAGTAAGCGACCTGCCGGATCGGCAGGCCACGCCCGTCGCTGACCGTCAACGCAGGAGTGCGCGAATGGACGGTATCGTACTTCATTGGTGTGGATTTGCATGTCGGGTGAATGACCCGACAAGATTCTGAAATGCCGCTTTGAACCTGGATTTCGGTTGAGCTTGTTTGCGCAAAAAACGGTTGTCTGTGAGTGAGTCTTCCTTGTACCAACTCATCATGGTCTGGCTGGTTTCGATAAATCCCAAAACCTTACTGGTTTCCTCTCGAAGGGATTCGAGTCGAATAGTCCGCGCAGTTGTTGAGTGGCCTAGATTAGGTATCACGAGACCTGCATCGAACGTGTTTCGCCCCAAGCGCCTGTACGCTTTTTCGGCGATGGCCATTCGGGAAGTGAGGGCTTCTTTCCAATCCGCAAGCATCGTTTCGATTTTTTGAATCTTGACCGGATCCAATCCGTTTTTGATGTCCTCGGCTTCTTGTACACGTTGCCCCAGACTGAGTGTTGCGCCGACGCCCCCAATAAATGACCCGACGACGTAGTTCATGAATATCAGGCTTGCATTGGCCGGGCTGGTATCCAATCGACCCTCCGTGAGACCGATCTTTTCATCAATGGCTGCGACGCTCATTGCTGACGTTTGTGGAATCAACGGCTTGATCAGATTTGCAGGGGACATGAGGCGATCAGCAAGCTCCCCCGTGATGGTGCCGGCGATGTTCCCGCCGACAAATCCTTCGAGAAATGGCGGTTTGCTCTGTTCAGTAAAATTGACCATGTGCGGATCGTCGGGAAGCACTGAGCCTATTTTCGGACCGAGGTAAAGGCCGCCGAGGAAACTGGCGGCGGCATTAATGCCTTCTCCCGCGAAATTCGCCAGCAATTCGACACCGTAGTTTCCGTATGAAATATTCTGAATCTGTTCTTGAGCAGTAACAGAGTAATCACTAAGAACGGTCAGAAAGTTTGCGAAGTTGACAATCTCATGTCCTTCTCGGCTGTTCCCCTGCACATCCACAAAAGAGACCGGGTTATTTCCCACAAACCCATACAGATTCAGCCCATCCACATCCCCCGCCGGATCTGCACTGACCCAACGCTGCAACCACGGCGCGTAATAACGGGCGCCGTAGTAGTACAAACCGCTGACATCCATTTCCTTGCCGGAGTAACGGATGAAGCGGTATTCGATTTCCGATTCCGGGGCCATCCACGCGGTTTCGCCGAACGGGTAATAGCCTTCTTCGCTGGTGATGACGGCCTCTTCATTGAGCTC
>NZ_JAMSHA010000017.1:0-2578 GCF_025706525.1 Pseudomonas mercuritolerans | reverse complement strand
CGAGGCGCGCGGGCGCTCGGCCGTCGCGAGCCCCCCGCTCCCCACCGGTGCCCCTGTCCCGGTCCGCTCGACTGTGTCCATCTCCACATCGTCGCGCCGCGGTGTCAGATCCGGGAGTGCCGAAGGTCCCGACGCCGCGCGGTCGCCCGGTCCGTGGGCGTCGGTCCCCGGACCGTGCGCGGGCGAGCCCTCGGGCCCCGTCCCGCCCTGCGGGTCGGTCCCGCCGTCAGGGACGCTGCGCCGGGCCACCGTGCTGCCGGTCCCCGGTGGGACCGCCCGCGCCCGGGGCGCCCTGGCGGGACGCCTCCTCCTGGCGCATCTCGGTCGCGAGGACCGCGACCTGGGTGCGGCGCTGCAGGCCGAGCGTCGCGAGGACGTGGGAGACGTAGTTCTTGACCGTCTTCTCCGCGAGGTAGAGGCGCTTGCCAATCTCGCGGTTCGTCAGGCCCTCGCCGATGAGCGCGACGATCTGGCGCTCCTGCTGGGACAGGCCCTCGAGGCGGTCCGGCGTCTCGTCCGCGGCGTGGCGCAGGCGCTCCAGCACGCGCGCGGTGCTCGCCGGGTCGAGCAGCGACCCGCCCGCCGCGACCGTGCGGACCGCGCCGACGAGGTCGGACCCGTGGATCTGCTTGAGCACGTACCCCGACGCCCCGGCGAGGACGGCCTGGAACAGCGCCTCGTCGTCGGCGAAGGACGTGAGCATGAGGCAGCCGACCTCGGGCAGCTCGGAGCGCACCTCGCGGCACACCTCGACGCCCGAGCCGTCGGGCAGGCGCACGTCGAGGATCGCGACGTCGGGACGCGTCGCCTTGATGCGGGCGAGCGCGGAGGCGGCGGTGCCGGCCTCGCCGACGACGGTGATGTCACCGGCGGCCTCGAGCAGAGCGGCGACGCCGCGGCGCACCACCTCGTGGTCGTCGAGCAGGAACACGCGGATCGGGTGGGGAGAGCCCATGCCCTCAACGTAGCCGGTCGGAGGGGGATTCTCGCGCGCGCCCGCCCGTGGCGCCGCGGGTGCGGGACCTTCGTCCCGGTGGGTCGTGCCGAGCGTCCCGCGCGTCGGGGGCGGTCGCCGGGTGCGGCGGACCGCCCGCGCGCGGTATCCAGGAGGTGTGGCAGGTGGCGGGACGACCGCCACGAAGGGGACGACAGGACCGAGGTGGTCATGGTGAGCGGATCGACGCAGCAGGTCGTGCTGGTCGGTGTGGACGGCAGCACGACGAGCGGCAAGGCCCTGGACTGGGCGGTGCACGAGGCGGCACGTCGGGGCGCGGAGCTGCGCGTGCTGCACGTCGCGTACGTGCCCGTCGTCGCGACGCCGTTCGTCGGCGGCGCGTACTACCCGAGCGTCGAGGAGCTCGGCGAGATCGCCGGCCCCATCCTCTCGGCCGCCGCCGAGCGCGCCGCACGCGTGGACGCGTCGGTGCCCGTGCGGACGCTGCTGCGCTCCGGCCCGCCCTCGGAGGCGCTGCTCGACGAGGCCAAGGACGCGGACCTCGTCGTCGTGGGGTCGCGCGGGCTCGGGTCCGTCGGGTCGATGTTCTTCGGGTCCGTGGGGACCCGGCTGGCCGCCCGCGCGCCGGTGCCGGTCGTCGTGGTGCCGCCGTCCGTGGACCACGTGGAGCGCACGACCGACGTCGTGGTCGGCGTCGACGGGTCCGTGCACGGCGACGCCGCGCTCCGGTTCGCGCTCGACGAGGCCGCGCGCACGCGATCCCGCGTCGTCGCGGTGTGCGCCTGGCGCCTGCCCGCCGGGCCGCTGTGGGAGGAGAACCCCGCGTTCTACACCGCCGCCGAGCGGGACGCGCGCGCCGAGGCGTCGCGCACCGTGGAGGCCGCGCTCGCGCGCGTGCGCACCGCGGAGCACGACGACGTCCTCGTCGAGACGTTCGTCGTCGACCGCGAGCCGTCCGTCGCCCTCCGGGAGGCCGCGGCGGGGGCCGCGCTGACCGTCGTCGGGTCGCGCGGCCGCGGCGACCTGCGCGGCATGCTCCTCGGCTCCGTGAGCCAGGAGGTGCTGCACCACGCGACGCACCCCGTCGCCGTCGTGCACGCGGCGCGCGACTAGGGTGCCGTCCGCGCAGGGCGGGGCCGCCGTCGGGCCGCTAGCGTCGAGACCGTGAGCGACGACGCGCAGGCCCTCCCGCACGACCCCTCGTGGCCCCGGGCGGGCGACTGGCCCGGGCCGACGGGCGACGCCGTCGACGTCGCGCTGCTCGGCGTCCCGGCCTGGCGCACGTCGCTCTCGCCGACCGGCGTCCACGCGACACCCGCCGCGGTGCGCGCCGCGCTGCGCCGGTACAGCCCCGCGCTCGTCCCCGACCGCCCCCTGCCCGACGGCGGCCCCTCCGCCCGCGTGCGACCCGTCGCCGGCGTCGGTGCCCGAGGCCTCGGAGAGCGGGCCGATCCCGTCGACCTCGCCGAGCTCACGTTCGCCGACCTCGGCGACGTCGACGAGCCCGACGGCGCGGAGGGCGAGGCCCGGACGCGCGCGGCGGTCCGGACCGCGCTAGAGCGCGCACGGCTGCTCGTCGCGCTGGGCGGCGACAACTCCGTGACCGTCGCGACCGCGCCCGGC
>NZ_JAMSHA010000016.1:0-5320 GCF_025706525.1 Pseudomonas mercuritolerans | reverse complement strand
TCGAAAGCGGAGAAAAAGAGGTGTTGACAGCAGCGATTAACGCTGTAGAATTCGCCTCCCGCTAACGAGAGATCGGAAGCGCAAGTGGTTGAAGTTGTTGAAGAATTCTTCGAAAACTTCTGAAAATAATCACTTGACAGCAAATGAGGCTGCTGTAGAATGCGCGCCTCGGTTGAGACGAAAGATCTTAACCAACCGCTCTTTAACAACTGAATCAAGCAATTCGTGTGGGTGCTTGTGCAGTCAGACTGATAGTCAACAAGATTATCAGCATCACAAGTTACTCCGCGAGAAATCAAAGATGTAACCAACGATTGCTGAGCCAAGTTTAGGGTTTCTTAAAAACCCAAAGATGTTTGAACTGAAGAGTTTGATCATGGCTCAGATTGAACGCTGGCGGCAGGCCTAACACATGCAAGTCGAGCGGATGAAAGGAGCTTGCTCCTGGATTCAGCGGCGGACGGGTGAGTAATGCCTAGGAATCTGCCTGGTAGTGGGGGACAACGTTTCGAAAGGAACGCTAATACCGCATACGTCCTACGGGAGAAAGCAGGGGACCTTCGGGCCTTGCGCTATCAGATGAGCCTAGGTCGGATTAGCTAGTTGGTGAGGTAATGGCTCACCAAGGCGACGATCCGTAACTGGTCTGAGAGGATGATCAGTCACACTGGAACTGAGACACGGTCCAGACTCCTACGGGAGGCAGCAGTGGGGAATATTGGACAATGGGCGAAAGCCTGATCCAGCCATGCCGCGTGTGTGAAGAAGGTCTTCGGATTGTAAAGCACTTTAAGTTGGGAGGAAGGGCAGTAAATTAATACTTTGCTGTTTTGACGTTACCGACAGAATAAGCACCGGCTAACTCTGTGCCAGCAGCCGCGGTAATACAGAGGGTGCAAGCGTTAATCGGAATTACTGGGCGTAAAGCGCGCGTAGGTGGTTTGTTAAGTTGGATGTGAAATCCCCGGGCTCAACCTGGGAACTGCATCCAAAACTGGCAAGCTAGAGTATGGTAGAGGGTGGTGGAATTTCCTGTGTAGCGGTGAAATGCGTAGATATAGGAAGGAACACCAGTGGCGAAGGCGACCACCTGGACTGATACTGACACTGAGGTGCGAAAGCGTGGGGAGCAAACAGGATTAGATACCCTGGTAGTCCACGCCGTAAACGATGTCAACTAGCCGTTGGGAGCCTTGAGCTCTTAGTGGCGCAGCTAACGCATTAAGTTGACCGCCTGGGGAGTACGGCCGCAAGGTTAAAACTCAAATGAATTGACGGGGGCCCGCACAAGCGGTGGAGCATGTGGTTTAATTCGAAGCAACGCGAAGAACCTTACCAGGCCTTGACATCCAATGAACTTTCCAGAGATGGATTGGTGCCTTCGGGAACATTGAGACAGGTGCTGCATGGCTGTCGTCAGCTCGTGTCGTGAGATGTTGGGTTAAGTCCCGTAACGAGCGCAACCCTTGTCCTTAGTTACCAGCACGTAATGGTGGGCACTCTAAGGAGACTGCCGGTGACAAACCGGAGGAAGGTGGGGATGACGTCAAGTCATCATGGCCCTTACGGCCTGGGCTACACACGTGCTACAATGGTCGGTACAAAGGGTTGCCAAGCCGCGAGGTGGAGCTAATCCCATAAAACCGATCGTAGTCCGGATCGCAGTCTGCAACTCGACTGCGTGAAGTCGGAATCGCTAGTAATCGCGAATCAGAATGTCGCGGTGAATACGTTCCCGGGCCTTGTACACACCGCCCGTCACACCATGGGAGTGGGTTGCACCAGAAGTAGCTAGTCTAACCTTCGGGAGGACGGTTACCACGGTGTGATTCATGACTGGGGTGAAGTCGTAACAAGGTAGCCGTAGGGGAACCTGCGGCTGGATCACCTCCTTAATCGACGACATCAGCTGCTGCATGAGCTCCCACACGAATTGCTTGATTCATTGAAGAAGACGATAGAAGCAGCCCGAAATTGGGTCTGTAGCTCAGTTGGTTAGAGCGCACCCCTGATAAGGGTGAGGTCGGCAGTTCGAATCTGCCCAGACCCACCAATTTTGTGTGGGAAACGCCTGTAGAAATACGGGGCCATAGCTCAGCTGGGAGAGCGCCTGCCTTGCACGCAGGAGGTCAGCGGTTCGATCCCGCTTGGCTCCACCACTACTGCTTCTGAAGTTTGAAAGCTTAGAAATGAGCATTCCACCGGTTCGGTGATGAATGTTGATTTCTAGTCTTTGACTAGATCGTTCTTTAAAAATTTGGGTATGTGATAGAAAGATAGACTGAACGTTACTTTCACTGGTAACGGATCAGGCTAAGGTAAAATTTGTGAGTTCTCTTAGTTGAGAAATTCGAATTTTCGGCGAATGTCGTCTTCACAGTATAACCAGATTGCTTGGGGTTATATGGTCAAGTGAAGAAGCGCATACGGTGGATGCCTTGGCAGTCAGAGGCGATGAAAGACGTGGTAGCCTGCGAAAAGCTTCGGGGAGTCGGCAAACAGACTTTGATCCGGAGATGTCTGAATGGGGGAACCCAACCATCATAAGATGGTTATCTTGTACTGAATACATAGGTGCAAGAGGCGAACCAGGGGAACTGAAACATCTAAGTACCCTGAGGAAAAGAAATCAACCGAGATTCCCTTAGTAGTGGCGAGCGAACGGGGACTAGCCCTTAAGTGGCTTTGAGATTAGCGGAACGCTCTGGAAAGTGCGGCCATAGTGGGTGATAGCCCTGTACGCGAAAATCTCTTAGTCATGAAATCGAGTAGGACGGAGCACGAGAAACTTTGTCTGAATATGGGGGGACCATCCTCCAAGGCTAAATACTACTGACTGACCGATAGTGAACTAGTACCGTGAGGGAAAGGCGAAAAGAACCCCGGAGAGGGGAGTGAAATAGATCCTGAAACCGTATGCGTACAAGCAGTGGGAGCAGACTTTGTTCTGTGACTGCGTACCTTTTGTATAATGGGTCAGCGACTTATTTTCAGTGGCGAGCTTAACCGAATAGGGGAGGCGTAGCGAAAGCGAGTCTTAATAGGGCGTCTAGTCGCTGGGAATAGACCCGAAACCGGGCGATCTATCCATGGGCAGGTTGAAGGTTAGGTAACACTGACTGGAGGACCGAACCGACTACCGTTGAAAAGTTAGCGGATGACCTGTGGATCGGAGTGAAAGGCTAATCAAGCTCGGAGATAGCTGGTTCTCCTCGAAAGCTATTTAGGTAGCGCCTCATGTATCACTGTAGGGGGTAGAGCACTGTTTCGGCTAGGGGGTCATCCCGACTTACCAAACCGATGCAAACTCCGAATACCTACAAGTGCCGAGCATGGGAGACACACGGCGGGTGCTAACGTCCGTCGTGAAAAGGGAAACAACCCAGACCGTCAGCTAAGGTCCCAAAGTTATGGTTAAGTGGGAAACGATGTGGGAAGGCTTAGACAGCTAGGAGGTTGGCTTAGAAGCAGCCACCCTTTAAAGAAAGCGTAATAGCTCACTAGTCGAGTCGGCCTGCGCGGAAGATGTAACGGGGCTCAAACCATACACCGAAGCTACGGGTATCACCTTCGGGTGATGCGGTAGAGGAGCGTTCTGTAAGCCTGTGAAGGTGAGTTGAGAAGCTTGCTGGAGGTATCAGAAGTGCGAATGCTGACATGAGTAACGACAATGGGTGTGAAAAACACCCACGCCGAAAGACCAAGGTTTCCTGCGCAACGTTAATCGACGCAGGGTTAGTCGGTCCCTAAGGCGAGGCTGAAAAGCGTAGTCGATGGAAAACAGGTTAATATTCCTGTACTTCTGGTTATTGCGATGGAGGGACGGAGAAGGCTAGGCCAGCTTGGCGTTGGTTGTCCAAGTTTAAGGTGGTAGGCTGAGATCTTAGGTAAATCCGGGATCTTAAGGCCGAGAGCTGATGACGAGTTACCCTTTGGGTGACGAAGTGGTTGATGCCATGCTTCCAAGAAAAGCTTCTAAGCTTCAGGTAACCAGGAACCGTACCCCAAACCGACACAGGTGGTTGGGTAGAGAATACCAAGGCGCTTGAGAGAACTCGGGTGAAGGAACTAGGCAAAATGGCACCGTAACTTCGGGAGAAGGTGCGCCGGTGAGGGTGAAGGACTTGCTCCGTAAGCTCATGCCGGTCGAAGATACCAGGCCGCTGCGACTGTTTATTAAAAACACAGCACTCTGCAAACACGAAAGTGGACGTATAGGGTGTGACGCCTGCCCGGTGCCGGAAGGTTAATTGATGGGGTTAGCTAACGCGAAGCTCTTGATCGAAGCCCCGGTAAACGGCGGCCGTAACTATAACGGTCCTAAGGTAGCGAAATTCCTTGTCGGGTAAGTTCCGACCTGCACGAATGGCGTAACGATGGCGGCGCTGTCTCCACCCGAGACTCAGTGAAATTGAAATCGCTGTGAAGATGCAGTGTATCCGCGGCTAGACGGAAAGACCCCGTGAACCTTTACTATAGCTTTGCACTGGACTTTGAATTTGCTTGTGTAGGATAGGTGGGAGGCTTTGAAGCGTGGACGCCAGTTCGCGTGGAGCCATCCTTGAAATACCACCCTGGCAACTTTGAGGTTCTAACTCAGGTCCGTTATCCGGATCGAGGACAGTGTATGGTGGGTAGTTTGACTGGGGCGGTCTCCTCCTAAAGAGTAACGGAGGAGTACGAAGGTGCGCTCAGACCGGTCGGAAATCGGTCGTAGAGTATAAAGGCAAAAGCGCGCTTGACTGCGAGACAGACACGTCGAGCAGGTACGAAAGTAGGTCTTAGTGATCCGGTGGTTCTGTATGGAAGGGCCATCGCTCAACGGATAAAAGGTACTCCGGGGATAACAGGCTGATACCGCCCAAGAGTTCATATCGACGGCGGTGTTTGGCACCTCGATGTCGGCTCATCACATCCTGGGGCTGAAGCCGGTCCCAAGGGTATGGCTGTTCGCCATTTAAAGTGGTACGCGAGCTGGGTTTAGAACGTCGTGAGACAGTTCGGTCCCTATCTGCCGTGGACGTTTGAGATTTGAGAGGGGCTGCTCCTAGTACGAGAGGACCGGAGTGGACGAACCTCTGGTGTTCCGGTTGTCACGCCAGTGGCATTGCCGGGTAGCTATGTTCGGGAAAGATAACCGCTGAAAGCATCTAAGCGGGAAACTTGCCTCAAGATGAGATCTCACTGGAACCTTGAGTTCCCTGAAGGGCCGTCGAAGACTACGACGTTGATAGGTTGGGTGTGTAAGCGCTGTGAGGCGTTGAGCTAACCAATACTAATTGCCCGTGAGGCTTGACCATATAACACCCAAGCAATTTGC
>NZ_JAMSHA010000015.1:0-2500 GCF_025706525.1 Pseudomonas mercuritolerans | reverse complement strand
AACATCCAATGAAAAGGCCAGCAATTTCAAGTTAACTCCAAAGAGTATCACTCACTACCAAACAGAATGTTTGAGAAGGAAATGACGCTCAAACAGGCATGCCCCCTGGAATACCAAGGGGCGCAATGTGCGTTCAAAGATTCGATGATTCACGGAATTCTGCAATTCACATTACGTATCGCATTTCGCTGCGTTCTTCATCGATGCGAGAACCAAGAGATCCGTTGTTGAAAGTTTTTAATATTTTAAAATTTCCAGTTACGAAAATTCTTGTTTTTGACAAAAATTTAATGAATAGATAAAATTGTTTGTGTTTGTTAACCTCTGGGCCCCGATTGCTCGAATGCCCAAAGAAAAAGTTGCAAAGATATGAAAACTCCACAGTGTGTTGTATTGAAACGGTTTTAATTGTCCTATAACAAAAGCACAGAAATCTCTCACCGTTTGGAATAGCAAGAAAGAAACTTACAAGCCTAGCAAGACCGCGCACTTAAGCGCAGGCCCGGCTGGACTCTCCATCTCTTGTCTTCTTGCCCAGTAAAAGCTCTCATGCTCTTGCCAAAACAAAAAAAAAAAAAATCCATTTTCAAAATTATTAAATTTCTTTAATGATCCTTCCGCAGGTTCACCTACGGAAACCTTGTTACGACTTTTAGTTCCTCTAAATGACCAAGTTTGTCCAAATTCTCCGCTCTGAGATGGAGTTGCCCCCTTCTCTAAGCAGATCCTGAGGCCTCACTAAGCCATTCAATCGGTACTAGCGACGGGCGGTGTGTACAAAGGGCAGGGACGTAATCAACGCAAGCTGATGACTTGCGCTTACTAGGAATTCCTCGTTGAAGAGCAATAATTACAATGCTCTATCCCCAGCACGACGGAGTTTCACAAGATTACCAAGACCTCTCGGCCAAGGTTAGACTCGCTGGCTCCGTCAGTGTAGCGCGCGTGCGGCCCAGAACGTCTAAGGGCATCACAGACCTGTTATTGCCTCAAACTTCCATCGGCTTGAAACCGATAGTCCCTCTAAGAAGTGGATAACCAGCAAATGCTAGCACCACTATTTAGTAGGTTAAGGTCTCGTTCGTTATCGCAATTAAGCAGACAAATCACTCCACCAACTAAGAACGGCCATGCACCACCACCCACAAAATCAAGAAAGAGCTCTCAATCTGTCAATCCTTATTGTGTCTGGACCTGGTGAGTTTCCCCGTGTTGAGTCAAATTAAGCCGCAGGCTCCACTCCTGGTGGTGCCCTTCCGTCAATTCCTTTAAGTTTCAGCCTTGCGACCATACTCCCCCCAGAACCCAAAGACTTTGATTTCTCGTAAGGTGCCGAGTGGGTCATTAAAAAAACACCACCCGATCCCTAGTCGGCATAGTTTATGGTTAAGACTACGACGGTATCTGATCATCTTCGATCCCCTAACTTTCGTTCTTGATTAATGAAAACGTCCTTGGCAAATGCTTTCGCAGTAGTTAGTCTTCAATAAATCCAAGAATTTCACCTCTGACAATTGAATACTGATGCCCCCGACCGTCCCTATTAATCATTACGATGGTCCTAGAAACCAACAAAATAGAACCAAACGTCCTATTCTATTATTCCATGCTAATATATTCGAGCAATACGCCTGCTTTGAACACTCTAATTTTTTCAAAGTAAAAGTCCTGGTTCGCCAAGAGCCACAAGGACTCAAGGTTAGCCAGAAGGAAAGGCCCCGTTGGAAATCCAGTACACGAAAAAATCGGACCGGCCAACCGGGCCCAAAGTTCAACTACGAGCTTTTTAACTGCAACAACTTTAATATACGCTATTGGAGCTGGAATTACCGCGGCTGCTGGCACCAGACTTGCCCTCCAATTGTTCCTCGTTAAGGTATTTACATTGTACTCATTCCAATTACAAGACCCGAATGGGCCCTGTATCGTTATTTATTGTCACTACCTCCCTGAATTAGGATTGGGTAATTTGCGCGCCTGCTGCCTTCCTTGGATGTGGTAGCCGTTTCTCAGGCTCCCTCTCCGGAATCGAACCCTTATTCCCCGTTACCCGTTGAAACCATGGTAGGCCACTATCCTACCATCGAAAGTTGATAGGGCAGAAATTTGAATGAACCATCGCCAGCACAAGGCCATGCGATTCGAAAAGTTATTATGAATCATCAAAGAGTCCGAAGACATTGATTTTTTATCTAATAAATACATCTCTTCCAAAGGGTCGAGATTTTAAGCATGTATTAGCTCTAGAATTACCACAGTTATACCATGTAGTAAAGGAACTATCAAATAAACGATAACTGATTTAATGAGCCATTCGCAGTTTCACTGTATAAATTGCTTATACTTAGACATGCATGGCTTAATCTTTGAGACAAGCATATGACTACTGGCAGGATCAACCAGATAACTATCTTAAAAGAAGAAGCAACAAGCAGTAAAAAAGAAAGAAACCGAAATCTCTTTTTTTTTTTCCCACCTATTCCCTCTTGCTAGAAGATAC
>NZ_JAMSHA010000014.1:0-20346 GCF_025706525.1 Pseudomonas mercuritolerans | reverse complement strand
CCCGAACTCAGCAGTGAAACGATGCATCGCCGATGGTAGTGTGGGGTTTCCCCATGTGAGAGTAGGTCATCGTCAAGATTAAATTCCGAAACCCCAATTGCGAAAGCAGTTGGGGTTTTGTTTTGCCGGTAAGAAATGTGTCTGCTTGATTTCTATGCAACGGCTCGGGGCATGGCTATCATTCGGGCCTCATTGTGAGGCGAAACCTGCATGTTGACATTGTTGAATCTTCTGAAGGATGGGCGATTCCATTCTGGACAGGATCTGGGGGCCGCCCTGGGAATAAGCCGAAGTGCCGTTTGGAAGCAGCTGCAGCATCTGGAGGCAGAGCTTGGTTTGTCGATCCATAAAGTTCGCGGTCGGGGTTATCAGTTGTCTGCGCCCTTGGCGCTGCTTGATCCTCAGGAAATAACCAGAAAGGCGCCCCAATGGCCTGTATATGTGCTCGATTCTGTCGATTCGACTAATGCGGAAGCTTTGCGCTCCATTGGTGAGGGCGCTCTCGCGCCATTTTTGATACTGGCCGAGCGGCAGCTAGCCGGGCGCGGCAGGCGAGGCCGTAAGTGGGTGAGTCCATTTGCCGACAACCTTTATTACAGCCTCGTCCTCCGCATCGATGGCGGCATGCGTCAGCTTGAAGGGCTGAGTCTTGTCGTCGGTCTGGCCGTTATGCAGGCCTTGCGTAATTCGGGAGTCCCGGGTGCCGGGTTGAAGTGGCCCAACGATGTTTTGGTGGATAACAAAAAAATCGCTGGCATCCTGCTCGAGCTCGTCGGCGATCCGGCGGATGTGTGTCATGTTGTATTGGGTATAGGAATCAACGTGAATATGCAGGTTGCTGATGAGGTCGACCAGCAATGGACTTCTATCAGGCTCGAGTCGGGAAAATCATGCGATCGCAATGCTCTGGTAGTTGAGTTGAGTAACCAACTTAGCGCTTACATCCAGAAGCACCAGGTCGACGGCTTCGCAAGTCTGCAGGGTGAATGGGCGGAAAGTCATCTTTGGCAGGGTCGTTCCGTTTCGTTGATTGCGGGTAACAGCCATATTCAAGGGGTTGTGCTCGGTATTGATAGCCAGGGCGGGTTGCGCTTGAGTGTTGACGGTGTCGAAAAAGTCTTTAGTGGCGGTGAGCTCAGCCTGAGGTTGCGTGATGATTCTTGAGCTTGACTGCGGAAACAGTTTTATCAAATGGCGAGTGCTGGATGCCTTGGCGGGCGAGGTTGTTTCGGAAGGGGTTGTAGATTCCAACCAGGCTTTGATTGACCGTCTGCACATCATAAAGTCGCTTTCATTGCGCAACTGTCGTTTGGTAAGCGTAAGGACTAATGAGGAGACAGGCGCATTAATCGGGCTTATTGAGCGCGAGTTCAATATTCCTATCGTATGTGCGAAACCCGCCCGCGAGATGTCCGGTGTTCGAAACGGTTATGAAGACTATGAACGCTTAGGGCTTGATCGGTGGCTGGCAATGCTTGGTGGATTTCACCTGGCTGCCGGCGACGCTTGCCTGGTTCTGGACTTCGGTACGGCAGTCACTGCTGATTTTGTCGCGGCTGATGGTGAGCATCTCGGTGGGTTTATTTGTCCTGGCATGCCTTTGATGCGTAACCAGTTGCGTACTCACACCCGTAAAATTCGTTATGGCGATGAGGCGGCGGAGCGAGCGCTTTCCAGTCATGTACCGGGGCGGACCACCGTTGAGGCCGTAGAGCGTGGTTGTTCTTTGATGTTGAGAGGATTCGTCCTCACACAGTTAGAGTTGGCTCGTGCTCATTGGGGGGAAGACTTCACTGTCTTCATTACAGGAGGAGATGCTGAATTGGTTGATGGCGCCGCGCCTGAAGCCCGGATTGTGCCCGACCTGGTTTTTGTCGGCCTGGCCATGGCGTGTCCCTTGTCCTGAGGTTTATATGCGTTGGTTGTTCCTGCTCCTTGTGGTTCTCAATGTTTTTTACTATGTCTGGCATCAGCAGGAAGCGCCCTTGCGAGCCAAAGACGTGACGCCTTTGAATTTATATCGTGGTCCTCAGCAGGATATTCGTCTGCTGAGCGAAACAGGCGGTGATGGGCGCAAAGTAGAGGCTGCTCCGCGTCAGCAGTGTCTGTTCCTTGGTGGGTTTTCTGATGAGGATTCAATTGCCAGGTTGCAACAGCGCCTGGTGGCAATGAAGGTCAATGCTCAATCCGTGCCGAAAGATGCTGCAGGAAGCGGTTACTGGCTTGCAGTTGCGCCGGACGGCCAGCGTTTGTTGGGCGATCAGCAGTTGCAAAACCTTTCCAAGGAATTCAATGAGTTAAAACATAAAATAATGCTGTGCGAGGGGGTTGCACCTGCTGAATAGTTTGCATAGAATGGCGCCCGCTCCACAGCGAAGGCCTTAACCGGATTTCAAAGTAGGGCGTGTCAACGCAGCTAACCTCAGGTTTTTAAATGAGAAAATGCTTGACAGGGGTTTGGCATGATATAGAATGCCGGCCTGATTAGGAGGGGTTCCCGAGCGGCCAAAGGGATCAGACTGTAAATCTGACGTCTACGACTTCGAAGGTTCGAATCCTTCTCCCTCCACCAGATTTAAGCGTGAGCTGCAGGCTCCGCGGGTATAGTTTAGTGGTAGAACCTCAGCCTTCCAAGCTGATGATGCGGGTTCGATTCCCGCTACCCGCTCCAAGTTTGCAGGTTGTGCAAAAAGGGTTTTGCTCTTGTAGCTCAGTTGGTAGAGCACACCCTTGGTAAGGGTGAGGTCAGCGGTTCAAATCCGCTCAAGAGCTCCATATAACAAGGCAGATATGAAAATATCTGCCTTTGTTTTAATGGTTGATATTGTTTGTCTAATTTCTTCTGTAGAGGGTGATATCGATGGCTAAGGAAAAATTTGATCGTTCCCTGCCCCACGTCAACGTTGGGACCATTGGTCACGTTGACCACGGTAAAACCACTCTGACTGCTGCTCTGACTCGCGTTTGCTCCGAAGTTTTCGGTTCGGCCGTCGTTGAATTTGACAAGATCGACAGCGCACCAGAAGAAAAAGCTCGCGGTATCACCATCAACACCGCTCACGTTGAGTACAACTCGACTATTCGTCACTACGCTCACGTTGACTGCCCGGGTCACGCTGACTACGTGAAGAACATGATCACCGGTGCTGCCCAGATGGACGGCGCGATCCTGGTTTGCTCGGCCGCTGATGGTCCGATGCCGCAAACCCGTGAGCACATCCTGCTGTCCCGTCAGGTAGGCGTTCCGTACATCGTGGTTTTCCTGAACAAGGCTGACCTGGTAGATGACGCTGAGCTGCTGGAACTGGTTGAGATGGAAGTTCGTGACCTGCTGTCGACCTACGACTTCCCAGGTGACGACACTCCGATCATCATCGGTTCGGCTCGTATGGCGCTGGAAGGCAAAGACGACAACGAAATGGGCACCACTGCCGTTCGTAAACTGGTTGAAACTCTGGATACCTACATCCCAGAACCAGTTCGTATGATCGACAAGCCATTCCTGATGCCAATCGAAGACGTGTTCTCGATCTCGGGTCGCGGTACTGTTGTGACTGGTCGTATCGAGCGCGGTATCGTTCGCGTTCAGGACTCTCTGGAAATCGTTGGTCTGCGTGACACCACCGTTACTACTTGCACCGGTGTTGAAATGTTCCGGAAGCTGCTCGACGAAGGTCGTGCTGGCGAGAACTGCGGCGTTCTGCTGCGTGGTACCAAGCGTGACGACGTTGAGCGTGGCCAGGTTCTGGTCAAGCCAGGTTCGGTCAAGCCGCACACCAAGTTCACCGCAGAAGTTTACGTTCTGAGCAAGGAAGAAGGCGGTCGTCACACTCCGTTCTTCAAAGGCTACCGTCCACAGTTCTACTTCCGTACTACTGACGTGACTGGTAACTGCGAGCTGCCAGAAGGCGTTGAAATGGTAATGCCAGGTGACAACATTCAGATGACTGTTACCCTGATCAAAACCATCGCGATGGAAGACGGTCTGCGTTTCGCTATCCGTGAGGGCGGTCGTACCGTCGGCGCTGGTGTCGTAGCCAAAATCATCGAATAAGCGGTTGTAATGTATTTTTCAGGCCGGCATAATGGTCGGCCTGATTTTGTTTTAGGTCAGTAGCTCAATTGGCAGAGCGACGGTCTCCAAAACCGTAGGTTGGGGGTTCGATTCCCTCCTGACCTGCCAGATTCACTCGGTGTGTCTGGCTTTCTTTTCACAGGATCTTCATAGATGACTCCTAAAGCTGAAGCTCAAGGCTCTCGCTTCGATCTGCTCAAGTGGCTTGTAGTAGTCGCTTTGGTAGTTGTTGGCGTTGTTGGCAATCAGTATTACGCTGCTTCGCCGATCCTGTACCGTGTACTCGCTTTGCTTGCCATTGCTGCTGTAGCTGCCTTTGTAGGCCTGCAGACTGCGAAGGGCAAGTCTTTCTTTGTACTGGTTAAGGAAGCTCGCACCGAGATTCGTAAAGTCGTGTGGCCAACTCGCCAAGAAACCACGCAGACCACGCTGATTGTCGTGGCTGTTGTTCTGGTTATGGCGTTGCTGTTGTGGGGTCTCGATTCCCTGCTCGGCTGGCTTGTTTCCTTGATTGTCGGCTAAGGGTGTCCCGTGGCTAAGCGTTGGTATGTTGTGCATGCTTACTCGGGTTACGAGAAGCATGTGATGCGCTCGCTGATCGAGCGCGTAAAGCTGGCTGGCATGGAAGATGGCTTCGGCGAGATTCTGGTTCCCACTGAAGAAGTGGTTGAGATGCGTAACGGCCAGAAGCGCAAAAGCGAACGGAAGTTCTTCCCAGGCTATGTGCTGGTCCAGATGGATATGAACGAGGGTACTTGGCACTTGGTCAAGGATACTCCTCGGGTGATGGGTTTCATCGGCGGTACCGCTGACAAGCCTGCGCCGATTACCGATAAAGAGGCAGAAGCGATTCTGCGTCGCGTTGCTGATGGTAGCGACAAGCCGAAGCCGAAGACGTTGTTCGAGCCAGGCGAGACGGTGCGTGTCAATGACGGTCCATTCGCTGATTTCAATGGCGTTGTGGAAGAAGTTAACTACGAAAAGAGCCGGATCCAAGTGGCAGTGCTCATTTTCGGTCGCTCTACTCCGGTGGAGCTCGAGTTCAGTCAGGTCGAGAAGGTCTAGCTGGACAAGCAATCCCAACCCCGCAGCCTTAGGCTGTGGGGTTTTGTCGTCACTGGGATAAACGCGCAAGTAACCGGGGAGCCTTTCGAGGCGTTCGAACCCGTAATTGGAGTGCCTCATGGCCAAGAAGATTACCGCTTACATCAAGCTGCAAGTGAAGGCCGCTCAGGCTAACCCAAGTCCACCGGTTGGTCCTGCTCTGGGTCAGCACGGCGTGAACATCATGGAATTCTGCAAGGCTTTCAACGCCCGTACTCAGGGTCTTGAGCCAGGTCTGCCGACTCCAGTGATCATCACTGTCTACAGCGACCGTAGCTTCACTTTCGAAACCAAATCCACCCCTGCTTCGGTTCTGCTGAAGAAGGCGGCCGGTCTGACCAGCGGTTCCGCTCGTCCGAACACCGTTAAGGTTGGCACTGTTACCCGTGCTCAGCTGGAAGAAATCGCGAAAACCAAAAACGCGGATCTGACTGCAGCTGATATGGATGCAGCCGTGCGTACTATCGCCGGTTCTGCTCGTAGCATGGGCCTTAACGTGGAGGGTGTGTAATGGCTAAGCTGACCAAGCGTCAAAAGGCTATCGCCGGCAAAATCGAAGCAGGCAAGGCCTACAACATTGTAGACGCCGCTGCTCTGCTGGCCGAGCTGTCGACTGTCAAGTTCAGCGAGTCGTTCGACGTTGCTGTAAACCTGGGTGTAGACCCGCGTAAATCCGACCAGGTTGTTCGTAGCGCTACTGTGCTGCCGCACGGCACTGGCAAGACCGTTCGCGTTGCTGTGTTCACCCAGGGTCCAGCTGCTGAGGCCGCTCTGGCTGCCGGCGCTGACCGTGTGGGTATGGACGACCTGGCTGCTGAAATGAAAGGCGGCGACCTGAACTATGACGTAGTGATCGCATCCCCGGATGCCATGCGCGTTGTAGGTCAGCTGGGTCAGATCCTCGGTCCACGCGGCCTGATGCCTAACCCGAAAGTCGGCACCGTAACTCCAGACGTAGCCAACGCGGTCAAGAACGCCAAGGCTGGTCAGGTTCGTTATCGCACCGACAAAAACGGCATCATCCACACTTCCGTTGGCAAGATCGGCTTCGACGCCGTCAAGCTGAAGGAAAACGTTGAAGCCCTGATCGCTGATCTGAAGCGTATCAAGCCAGCTTCCTCGAAAGGCATTTACGTCAAGCGCGTTACCCTGAGCACCACCATGGGCCCAGGTCTGGTTATCGACCAGAGCTCACTCGACGCGTAAGACAAAGGTTGGCGCGGTTTGCCGCGCCAATTGAAAGATTGGGGTCCCTGCCTGGCGGGGGCTATCCAAGACCGTAGGCGGCGCAAGCCTTAAACCTCAAGCCTACGCAGATGGTGCTCCCGGTTCCTTACCGAATCAGACACCAAAACGACATTCGGTTCCGATCGAATGAAACGGTAACAAGCAGGAGTTAAACCCGTGGCAATTAATCTCGAAGACAAGAAGGCCATCGTCGCTGAAGTCAACGAGGCTGCCAAAGTCGCTCTGTCCGCTGTCGTGGTTGATGCACGTGGCGTAACAGTAGGCGCAATGACCGGACTCCGTAAAGAGGCTCGTGAAGCTGGCGTTTACGTACGTGTTGTACGTAACACCCTGCTCAAGCGCGCTGTTGCTGACACTCAATACAGTGTCCTCAACGACGTGTTCACCGGCCCGACCCTGATTGCATTCTCGAACGAACATCCGGGCGCTGCTGCCCGTATCTTCAAAGAGTTTGCCAAGGGTCAGGACAAGTTCGAGATCAAGGCAGCTGCGTTCGAGGGCAAGTTCCTCGCAGCTAATCAGATCGACGTACTGGCAACTCTGCCGACCCGTGACGAAGCAATTTCTCAGCTGATGAGCGTGATTCAAGGCGCAACCAGCAAATTGGCTCGTACTCTGGCGGCAATTCGCGACCAGAAAGAAGCTGCCGCAGCCTAAGGCTCGTCACTTCTCGCGTTTTTTGTTTATTTCGATGGTCGCGTAGGCCGTCCCCCAATTCAGGAATTGAGACATGTCTCTGACTAACGAACAAATCATCGAAGCAATCGGCCAGAAATCCGTAGTGGAAATCGTTGAGCTGATCAAAGCGATGGAAGAAACCTTCGGTGTTACCGCTGCTGCCGCTTCGGCTGGCCCAGCTGTAGCTGCTGCTGCTGTTGAAGAGCAAACCGAGTTCAACGTTGTTCTGCTGGAAGCTGGCGAGAAGAAGGTTAACGTGATCAAGGCAGTTCGTGAACTGACCGGTCTGGGCCTGAAAGAAGCCAAAGAGAAAGTAGACGGCGCTCCTCAGGTTGTAGCTGAAGGCGTTTCGAAAGAAGCGGCTGAAGACGCCAAGAAGAAGCTGGAAGAAGCAGGCGCTAAAGTCGAGCTGAAGTAAGCATCGACTTTGCTCCTCCAGCCCGAGCGTCAAGCGACAGGCTGATGGCTGGTGGCTCTTGCCACCGGCCTTTTTCCGTTATTGGCAGCCGACTGGGTCGGTGCCGATAAAGGCGCTGTAACCACCCGATGCGGTGGCGCAAACCATGGGGTTTGCACGATTTTCTGGCTGCTCCCGTCGGGAGGGGCCAAACAAGCAGGTGACCAAGCTGGGGAACGCTGATGGCTTACTCATATACTGAGAAAAAACGTATCCGCAAGGACTTTAGCAAGTTGCCGGACGTCATGGATGTGCCTTACCTCCTGGCCATCCAGCTGGATTCGTATCGTGAATTCTTGCAAGCGGGAGCGACTAAAGATCAGTTCCGCGACGTGGGCCTGCATGCGGCCTTCAAATCCGTTTTCCCGATCATCAGCTACTCCGGCAATGCTGCGCTGGAGTACGTCGGTTATCGCCTGGGCGAACCGGCATTTGATGTCAAAGAATGCGTATTGCGCGGTGTAACTTTCGCCGTACCTTTGCGGGTAAAAGTGCGCCTGATCATTTTCGACAAAGAATCGTCGAACAAAGCGATCAAGGACATCAAAGAGCAAGAAGTCTACATGGGTGAAATCCCCCTGATGACTGAGAACGGTACCTTCGTAATCAACGGTACCGAGCGTGTTATCGTTTCCCAGCTGCACCGTTCCCCGGGCGTGTTCTTCGACCACGACCGCGGCAAGACGCACAGCTCCGGCAAACTGCTGTACTCGGCTCGCATCATTCCTTACCGCGGTTCGTGGCTGGACTTCGAATTCGACCCGAAAGACTGCGTCTTCGTGCGTATCGACCGTCGTCGCAAACTGCCGGCTTCGGTACTGCTGCGCGCACTCGGTTACACCACCGAAGAAGTGCTGGACGCGTTCTACACCACCAACGTATTCCACCTGAGCGGCGAAACTCTCAGCCTGGAACTGGTGCCATCGCGCCTGCGTGGTGAAGTTGCGGTTCTGGACATCCAGGACGAGAAGGGCAAGGTCATCGTTGAGCAAGGCCGCCGTATTACCGCGCGCCACATCAACCAGATCGAGAAAGCCGGTATCAAGACGCTGGACGTGCCACTGGACTACGTCCTCGGCCGCACCACCGCCAAGGCTATCGTGCACCCGGCTACCGGCGAAATCCTGGCCGAATGCAACACCGAGCTGAACACTGAAGTCCTGGCAAAAATCGCCAAGGCCCAGGTCGTTCGCATCGAGACCCTGTATACCAACGACATCGACTGCGGTCCGTTCGTCTCCGACACGCTGAAGATCGACTCCACCAGCAACCAATTGGAAGCGCTGGTCGAGATCTATCGCATGATGCGTCCAGGCGAGCCGCCAACCAAAGACGCTGCCGAAACCCTGTTCAACAACCTGTTCTTCAGCCCCGAGCGCTATGACCTGTCTGCGGTCGGCCGGATGAAGTTCAACCGTCGTATCGGTCGTACCGAAATCGAAGGTTCGGGCGTGCTGTGCAAGGAAGACATCGTCGCGGTCCTGAAGACTCTGGTCGACATCCGTAACGGTAAAGGCATCGTCGATGACATCGACCACCTGGGTAACCGTCGTGTTCGCTGCGTAGGCGAAATGGCCGAGAACCAGTTCCGCGTTGGCCTGGTACGTGTTGAGCGTGCGGTCAAAGAGCGTCTGTCGATGGCTGAAAGCGAAGGCCTGATGCCGCAAGACCTGATCAACGCCAAGCCAGTGGCTGCGGCGGTGAAAGAGTTCTTCGGTTCCAGCCAGCTGTCGCAGTTCATGGACCAGAACAACCCGCTGTCCGAGATCACCCACAAGCGTCGTGTCTCTGCACTCGGCCCTGGCGGTCTGACTCGTGAGCGCGCAGGCTTTGAAGTCCGTGACGTACACCCGACTCACTACGGTCGTGTCTGCCCGATTGAAACGCCGGAAGGTCCGAACATCGGTCTGATCAACTCCCTGGCTGCGTACGCTCGCACCAACCAGTACGGCTTCCTGGAAAGCCCGTACCGCGTGGTGAAAGAGGGTGTGGTCACCGACGAGATCGTGTTCCTGTCCGCTATTGAAGAAGCCGATCACGTGATCGCGCAGGCTTCGGCGACCATGAACGAGCAGAAAGTCCTGATCGACGAACTGGTTGCCGTACGTCACCTGAACGAATTCACCGTCAAGGCGCCGGAAGACGTCACCCTGATGGACGTTTCGCCGAAGCAGGTTGTCTCGGTTGCAGCGTCGCTGATTCCGTTCCTCGAGCACGACGACGCCAACCGTGCGTTGATGGGTTCGAACATGCAGCGTCAGGCTGTACCGACTCTGCGCGCTGACAAGCCGCTGGTAGGTACCGGCATGGAGCGTAACGTAGCCCGTGACTCCGGCGTTTGCGTCGTGGCTCGTCGTGGTGGCGTGATCGATTCCGTCGATGCCAGCCGTATCGTGGTTCGTGTTGCCGATGACGAAGTTGAAACCGGTGAAGCCGGTGTCGACATCTACAACCTGACCAAATACACCCGCTCGAACCAGAACACCTGCATCAACCAGCGTCCGCTGGTGCGTAAAGGTGATCGTGTTCAGCGTAGCGACATCATGGCCGACGGCCCGTCCACCGATATGGGTGAACTGGCACTGGGTCAGAACATGCGCATCGCGTTCATGGCATGGAACGGCTTCAACTTCGAAGACTCCATCTGCCTGTCCGAGCGTGTGGTTCAGGAAGACCGTTTCACCACGATCCACATTCAGGAACTGACCTGTGTGGCCCGTGACACCAAGCTTGGCCCAGAGGAAATCACTGCGGACATCCCGAACGTGGGTGAAGCTGCACTGAACAAGCTGGACGAAGCCGGTATCGTTTACGTAGGTGCTGAAGTAGGCGCAGGCGACATCCTGGTGGGTAAGGTCACTCCGAAAGGCGAGACCCAACTGACTCCGGAAGAAAAACTGCTGCGTGCGATCTTCGGTGAGAAAGCCAGCGACGTTAAAGACACTTCCCTGCGCGTGCCAACCGGCACCAAAGGTACTGTCATCGACGTACAGGTCTTCACCCGTGACGGCGTTGAGCGTGATGCTCGTGCACTGTCGATCGAGAAGTCCCAGCTGGACGAGATCCGCAAGGATCTGAACGAAGAGTTCCGCATCGTTGAAGGCGCGACTTTCGAGCGTCTGCGTTCCGCACTGGTAGGCCACAAGGCCGAAGGCGGCGCCGGCCTGAAGAAAGGTCAGGACATCACCGACGAAGTACTCGACGGTCTTGAGCACGGCCAGTGGTTCAAACTGCGCATGGCTGAAGATGCTCTGAACGAGCAGCTCGAGAAGGCTCAGGCCTACATCGTTGATCGTCGCCGTCTGCTGGACGACAAGTTCGAAGACAAGAAGCGCAAACTGCAGCAGGGCGATGACCTGGCTCCAGGCGTGCTGAAGATCGTCAAGGTTTACCTGGCAATCCGTCGCCGCATCCAGCCGGGCGACAAGATGGCCGGTCGTCACGGTAACAAGGGTGTGGTCTCCGTGATCATGCCGGTTGAAGACATGCCGCACGATGCCAATGGCACCCCGGTCGACGTGGTCCTCAACCCGCTGGGCGTACCTTCGCGTATGAACGTTGGTCAGATCCTCGAAACCCACCTGGGCCTCGCGGCCAAAGGTCTGGGCGAGAAGATCAACAGGATGGTCGAAGAGCAGCGTAAAGTCGCTGAACTGCGCACCTTCCTGGACGAGATCTACAACCAGATCGGCGGTCGTAACGAAGATCTGGACAGCTTCTCCGATCAGGAAATCCTCGATCTGGCGAACAACCTGCGTGGCGGCGTTCCAATGGCCACTCCAGTGTTCGACGGCGCCAAGGAAAGCGAAATCAAGGCCATGCTGAAACTGGCAGACCTGCCGGAAAGCGGCCAGATGCAGCTGACCGACGGCCGTACCGGCAACAAGTTCGAGCGTCCAGTTACCGTTGGCTACATGTACATGCTGAAGCTGAACCACTTGGTAGACGACAAGATGCACGCGCGTTCTACCGGTTCTTACAGCCTGGTTACCCAGCAGCCGCTGGGTGGTAAGGCGCAGTTCGGTGGTCAGCGTTTCGGGGAGATGGAGGTCTGGGCACTGGAAGCATACGGTGCTGCTTACACTCTGCAAGAAATGCTCACAGTGAAGTCGGACGATGTGAACGGCCGTACCAAGATGTACAAAAACATCGTGGATGGCGATCACCGTATGGAGCCGGGCATGCCCGAGTCCTTCAACGTGTTGATCAAGGAAATTCGTTCCCTCGGCATCGATATCGATCTGGAAACCGAATAACACGTGACGCGAATCGAGAGCGGGGCAGGATTGCCCGCTCTCTGCTCCGCCAGGAGGAAAGGCCTTGAAAGACCTACTGAATTTGCTGAAAAACCAGGGTCAAGTCGAAGAGTTCGACGCCATCCGTATCGGATTGGCCTCGCCGGAGATGATCCGTTCGTGGTCGTTCGGTGAAGTTAAAAAGCCGGAAACCATCAACTACCGTACGTTCAAACCTGAGCGTGACGGCCTGTTCTGCGCCAAGATCTTTGGCCCGGTAAAGGATTACGAGTGCCTGTGCGGTAAGTACAAGCGCTTGAAGCACCGTGGTGTGATCTGCGAGAAGTGCGGCGTTGAAGTCGCACTGGCCAAGGTTCGTCGTGAGCGCATGGCGCACATCGAACTGGCTTCGCCGGTTGCCCACATCTGGTTCCTGAAATCGCTGCCGTCGCGTATCGGCCTGCTGATGGACATGACCCTGCGTGATATCGAACGCGTTCTCTACTTCGAGAGCTATGTCGTTATCGATCCAGGCATGACCACCCTTGAAAAAGGTCAGCTGCTGAACGACGAGCAGTACTTCGAAGCGCTGGAAGAGTTCGGTGACGATTTCGACGCCCGCATGGGTGCCGAAGCTGTCCGTGAATTGCTGCACGCTATCGACCTGGAACACGAGATTGGCCGTCTGCGCGAAGAAATTCCGCAAACCAACTCGGAAACCAAGATCAAGAAACTGTCCAAGCGTCTGAAGTTGATGGAAGCCTTCCAGGGTTCCGGCAACCTGCCAGAGTGGATGGTGCTGACCGTTCTGCCGGTTCTGCCGCCAGATCTGCGTCCACTGGTCCCGCTGGATGGCGGTCGTTTCGCGACCTCCGACCTCAACGATCTGTATCGTCGAGTGATCAACCGTAACAACCGTTTGAAGCGCCTGCTGGATCTGTCCGCGCCGGACATCATCGTGCGCAACGAAAAGCGTATGTTGCAGGAAGCGGTCGATGCACTGCTCGACAACGGTCGTCGTGGCCGCGCAATCACTGGTTCCAACAAGCGTCCTCTGAAATCCCTGGCTGACATGATCAAGGGTAAGCAAGGTCGTTTCCGTCAGAACTTGCTCGGTAAGCGTGTTGACTACTCCGGTCGTTCGGTAATTACCGTAGGCCCGACCCTGCGTCTGCACCAGTGCGGTCTGCCGAAGAAGATGGCTCTCGAGCTGTTCAAACCGTTCATTTTCGGCAAGCTCGAAATGCGTGGTCTGGCGACCACCATCAAAGCGGCCAAGAAAATGGTCGAGCGCGAGTTGCCAGAGGTTTGGGACGTTCTCGCTGAAGTGATTCGCGAACACCCGGTTCTTCTCAACCGTGCACCGACCCTTCACCGTCTGGGTATCCAGGCGTTTGAACCGGTACTGATCGAAGGTAAGGCTATCCAGCTGCACCCGCTGGTCTGCGCCGCGTACAACGCCGACTTCGACGGCGACCAAATGGCCGTGCACGTACCGCTGACGCTGGAAGCCCAGCTCGAAGCGCGTGCGTTGATGATGTCGACCAACAACATTCTGTCGCCAGCCAACGGTGAGCCAATCATCGTTCCGTCGCAGGACGTTGTATTGGGTCTGTACTACATGACTCGTGAAGCGATCAACGCCAAGGGCGAAGGTCGTGTGTTCGCGGATCTGCAGGAAGTCGACCGTGTGTTCCGTGCCGGCGAAGCCGCACTGCACGCCAAGGTCAAGGTTCGTATCAACGAAACCGTCAACGACCGTGACGGCAACAGCGTGAGCGGTACCCGTATCGTCGACACCACTGTCGGCCGTGCGCTGCTGTTCCAGGTTGTGCCAAAAGGTCTGTCGTTCGACGTCGTCAACCTGCCGATGAAGAAAAAGGCGATCTCCAAGCTGATCAACCAGTGCTACCGCGTGGTTGGTCTGAAAGAGACCGTGATCTTCGCTGACCAGTTGATGTACACCGGTTTCGCTTACTCGACCATCTCCGGCGTTTCCATCGGTGTTAACGACTTCGTTATCCCGGATGAAAAAGCCCGCATCATCGGTGCAGCCACCGACGAAGTGAAAGAGATCGAGAGCCAGTACGCCTCCGGCCTGGTAACCCAGGGCGAGAAGTACAACAAAGTGATCGACCTCTGGTCGAAAGCGAACGACGAAGTTTCCAAGGCGATGATGGCCAACCTCTCGAAAGAGAAAGTCATCGACCGTCACGGCGACGAAGTCGACCAAGAGTCTTTCAACTCGATGTACATGATGGCTGACTCGGGTGCGCGGGGTTCCGCAGCACAGATTCGTCAGCTGGCCGGTATGCGTGGTCTGATGGCCAAGCCGGACGGTTCCATCATTGAAACGCCGATTACTGCGAACTTCCGTGAAGGTCTGAGCGTACTTCAGTACTTCATCTCGACTCACGGTGCTCGTAAAGGTCTGGCGGATACCGCGTTGAAAACCGCTAACTCCGGTTACCTGACTCGTCGTCTGGTAGACGTGGCGCAGGATCTGGTAGTAACCGAGATCGATTGCGGCACCGAACACGGTCTGCTGATGACTCCGCACATTGAAGGCGGTGACGTTGTAGAACCGTTGGGTGAGCGCGTACTGGGTCGTGTGATTGCCCGTGACGTATTCAAACCGGGTACCGAGGACGTTATCGTTCCTGCCGGCACTCTGGTTGACGAGAAGTGGGTCGAGTTCATCGAGCTGAACAGCATCGACGAAGTGATCGTGCGTTCGCCGATCAGCTGCGAAACCCGCTACGGCATCTGCGCCAAGTGCTACGGCCGTGATCTGGCTCGTGGTCACCAGGTGAACATCGGTGAAGCGGTCGGCGTTATCGCTGCCCAGTCCATCGGTGAGCCGGGTACCCAGCTGACCATGCGTACGTTCCACATCGGTGGTGCGGCAAGCCGTACTTCCGCAGCCGACAGCGTTCAGGTGAAGAATGGCGGTACCGTCCGTCTGCACAACCTGAAGCACGTTGAGCGAGTGGATGGCCATCTGGTTGCTGTGTCCCGTTCCGGTGAGCTGGCAATCGCGGATGACTTCGGTCGTGAGCGCGAGCGTTACAAGCTGCCGTACGGTGCTGTGATTTCGGTTAAAGAAGGTGACAAGGTCGACGCTGGCGCAATCGTGGCCAAGTGGGATCCGCACACTCACCCGATCGTTACCGAAATGAAAGGTACCGTGACCTACGTGGGCATGGAAGAAGGCATCACGATCAAGCGTCAGACTGACGAATTGACCGGTATGACCAACATTGAAGTACTTGACGCGAAAGATCGTCCAGCTGCCGGTAAGGAAATCCGTCCAGCAGTGAAGATGGTCGACGACAACGGCAAGGATCTGCTGCTGCCAGGCACTGACGTTATCGCTCAGTACTTCCTGCCAGCCAACGCCCTGGTCGGTGTGGCTGACGGTGCGAAGATTGCGATCGGTGATGTTATCGCTCGTATCCCGCAGGAAACTTCGAAGACCCGTGACATCACCGGTGGTCTGCCGCGTGTTGCCGACCTGTTCGAAGCCCGTCGTCCGAAAGAAGCGTCGATTCTGGCTGAAGTCAGCGGCACCATCGCGTTCGGTAAAGAGACCAAAGGCAAGCGCCGTCTGGTCATTACCCCGAACGACGGTAGCGATCCGTACGAAGAGCTGATTCCGAAGTGGCGTCACCTGAACGTCTTCGAAGGCGAACAGGTAAACCGCGGCGAAGTTATCTCCGACGGTCCAAGCGATCCGCACGACATCCTGCGTCTGTTGGGTGTAAGCGCGCTGGCCAAGTACATCGTCAACGAGATCCAGGACGTTTATCGTCTGCAAGGCGTGAAGATCAACGACAAGCACATCGAGACCATCCTGCGTCAGATGCTGCGTAAAGTTGAAATCTCCGAGTCCGGCGATTCCAGCTTCATCAAGGGTGACCAGATGGAACTGACTCACGTTCTGGTAGAGAACGAGCGTCTGAGCGCGGAAGACAAGTTTGTCTCCAAGTTCACTCGCGTTCTGCTGGGTATCACCAAGGCGTCGTTGTCCACCGAATCGTTCATCTCGGCGGCTTCCTTCCAGGAAACCACCCGCGTACTGACCGAAGCGGCAGTCACCGGCAAGCGCGATTACCTGCGCGGCCTGAAAGAAAACGTAGTCGTGGGTCGTCTGATCCCGGCTGGTACCGGTCTTGCCTATCACAGCGAGCGCAAGCGTCGCCGTGATGCCGACAAGCCGTTGCGCGTAAGCGCCAGTGAAGTGGAAGCTGCACTGACCGAAGCGCTGAACTCGAGCGGTAACTGAGTTCTGCGATAAACGAGCGTGAGGCCCTGGTCGCTCCGTTCGTCGAATCGAGACATCAAGTCAAGGTTCGATGGGCGGGGAGGTCGGGGCCTTGCCTTGACTGGAATCAAGATCCTCTTTAGACTCTTGATCCCCTAAATTTGGCGGGAATTCGTTCCTGCCATTTTGCTTTTCTTGCAAGACAATAGCGTCGCAAGACAACAGTGGAGCTAGTAGATGGCAACTATCAACCAGCTGGTACGTCAGCCGCGTAAGCGTATCGTCGAGAAATCCGACGTACCTGCGCTGCAGAACTGCCCGCAACGTCGTGGCGTGTGCACCCGTGTGTACACCACCACGCCGAAAAAACCTAACTCGGCACTGCGTAAAGTATGCCGTGTGCGTCTGACCAACGGTTTCGAGGTTTCCTCGTACATCGGCGGTGAAGGCCACAACCTGCAAGAGCACAGCGTGGTACTGATCCGCGGCGGTCGTGTAAAAGACTTGCCAGGTGTTCGTTACCACACCGTTCGCGGCTCCTTGGATACTTCCGGCGTTAAAGGCCGTAACCAGGGTCGTTCGAAGTACGGTACCAAGCGTCCGAAGTAATCGGCCGTTTTGCAGATTTTTATTTTATTGAGTCGATAAGAGTAAGGTCGGGCACGCATCCTCTGGATCTGTCCCGAGCTAACCTGAAGACCGCTTGAGGGCTTATCATGCCAAGACGTCGCGTAGCAGCAAAGCGTGAGATTCTGGACGATCCGAAATACGGAAGCCAGATCCTCGCCAAATTCATGAACCACGTTATGGAAAGCGGCAAGAAAGCCGTTGCCGAGCGTATCGTTTATGGTGCCCTGGAAACCGTTGCGGCCCGTAAGGCTGGCACCGATCCCCTGGAACTCTTCGAAAAAGCACTCGACGCCATCGCTCCGCTGGTCGAAGTGAAGTCGCGCCGCGTTGGTGGTGCTACTTACCAGGTTCCGGTCGAGGTTCGTCCTTCCCGTCGTAACGCTCTGGCAATGCGCTGGTTGGTAGACTTCGCCCGTAAGCGCGGCGAGAAGTCTATGGCTCTGCGTTTGGCTGGCGAACTGCTGGATGCTGCTGAAGGTAAAGGTGCTGCTGTTAAGAAGCGTGAAGACGTGCACCGTATGGCCGAAGCTAACAAAGCTTTCTCGCACTACCGCTTCTAATTTTAGCTTCACTAATTTTGCGAGGGCTTTATGGCTCGTACTACTCCGATTAGCCGCTACCGTAACATCGGTATCGTCGCTCACGTGGATGCTGGTAAAACCACCACCACCGAGCGCGTACTGTTTTACACCGGCAAAAGTCACAAAATGGGCGAGGTGCATGATGGCGCCGCGACCACAGACTGGATGGTTCAGGAGCAGGAGCGTGGTATTACCATTACTTCTGCTGCCATTACCGCCTTCTGGAAAGGTTCCGAGAAGCAGTACTCTCACGAGCACCGTTTCAACGTAATCGATACCCCGGGCCACGTTGACTTCACCATTGAAGTTGAGCGTTCCCTGCGCGTACTCGACGGCGCTGTCGTTGTGTTCTGCGGTACTTCGGGTGTTGAGCCGCAGTCGGAAACCGTATGGCGTCAAGCCAACAAATACGGCGTTCCACGTCTTGTTTACGTAAACAAGATGGACCGTGCCGGCGCCAACTTCCTGCGCGTGATCGGTCAGATCAAGCAGCGTCTGGGTCACACTCCGGTGCCGATCCAGTTGGCCATCGGTTCCGAAGACAACTTCCAGGGTCAGATCGATCTGATCAACATGCAAGCTGTCTACTGGAATGACTCCGACAAAGGTATGGTCCCTGTTCGCAAGGACATTCCTGCCGAGCTGCAAGAGCTGGCTGAAGAGTGGCGCAACAACATGGTTGAAGCTGCTGCCGAAGCCAACGAAGAGCTGATGAACAAGTACCTGGAAGGCGAAGAGCTGTCGATCGAAGAGATCAAGGCTGCTTTGCGTCAGCGTACTATCGCCGGCGAAATCGTTCTGGCCGTTTGCGGTTCTTCGTTCAAGAACAAGGGCGTTCCCCTGGTTCTCGACGCCGTTATCGACTACCTGCCTGCTCCGACCGACATTCCTGCTATCAAGGGTTCCAACCCTGATAACGAGGAAGAAGAGATGGAGCGTCATGCAGACGACAACGAGCCTTTCGCGGCTCTGGCGTTCAAGATCGCTACCGACCCATTCGTGGGTACTCTGACCTTCGTCCGCGTTTACTCGGGCGTGTTGAACTCCGGCGACGGCGTGATCAACTCGGTCAAAGGCAAGAAAGAGCGCGTGGGTCGTATGGTGCAAATGCACGCAAACGCCCGTGAAGAGATCAAGGAAGTGCGCGCTGGCGACATCGCGGCCCTGATCGGCATGAAGGACGTCACCACTGGTGAAACCCTCTGCAACGCTGACAAGCCAATTATCCTGGTTCGCATGGACTTCCCGGAGCCGGTTATTTCGGTTGCCGTAGAGCCTAAGACCAAGGATGACCAGGAAAAAATGGGTATCGCTCTGGGCAAACTCGCTCAGGAAGACCCGTCTTTCCGCGTTAAAACTGATGAAGAGACTGGTCAGACGATCATCTCCGGCATGGGCGAGCTGCACCTGGACATCCTGGTTGACCGGATGCGCCGTGAGTTCAACGTCGAAGCCAACATCGGCAAGCCTCAGGTTTCGTATCGTGAGCGCATCACGAAGAACTGTGAAATCGAAGGCAAGTTCGTTCGTCAGTCCGGTGGTCGCGGCCAGTTCGGTCACTGCTGGATCCGTTTTGCTCCTGCTGACGAAGGTCAGGAAGGTCTGCAGTTCGTGAACGAAGTTGTAGGTGGTGTGGTTCCTAAGGAATACATCCCGGCTATCCAGAAGGGTATCGAAGAGCAGATGAAGAACGGCGTTGTTGCCGGCTATCCGCTGATCGGCCTGAAGGCTACCGTGTTCGATGGTTCTTACCACGACGTCGACTCCAACGAGATGGCGTTTAAGGTGGCTGCTTCCATGGCGACCAAGCAACTGGCCCAGAAGGGCGGTGGTGAGTTGCTCGAGCCGATCATGGCGGTAGAGGTTGTTACGCCTGAAGACTATATGGGTGATGTGATGGGCGACCTTAACCGTCGTCGCGGCATGATCCAGGGTATGGAAGACACAGTGTCCGGCAAGGTTATCCGTGCCGAGGTTCCACTGGGTGAGATGTTCGGTTATGCGACCGACGTTCGTTCCATGTCCCAGGGTCGCGCAAGCTACTCTATGGAATTCAAAAAATACGATACGGCTCCGTCGCACATCGTCGAATCCGTAACCAAAAAACAAGGCTGATTCAGCCCCTTTAGGCTAGGAGTTAATTGTCGTGGCTAAAGAAAAATTTGATCGTTCCCTACCGCACGTCAACGTTGGCACCATTGGTCACGTTGACCACGGTAAAACCACTCTGACTGCTGCTCTGACTCGCGTCTGCTCCGAAGTTTTCGGTTCGGCCGTCGTTGAATTCGACAAGATCGACAGCGCACCAGAAGAAAAAGCTCGCGGTATCACCATCAACACCGCTCACGTTGAGTACAACTCGACTATTCGTCACTACGCTCACGTTGACTGCCCAGGTCACGCTGACTACGTGAAGAACATGATCACCGGTGCTGCCCAGATGGACGGTGCGATCCTGGTTTGCTCGGCCGCTGATGGTCCGATGCCGCAAACCCGTGAGCACATCCTGCTGTCCCGTCAGGTAGGCGTTCCGTACATCGTGGTTTTCCTGAACAAGGCTGACCTGGTAGACGACGCTGAGCTGCTGGAACTGGTTGAGATGGAAGTTCGTGACCTGCTGTCGACCTACGACTTCCCAGGTGACGACACTCCGATCATCATCGGTTCGGCTCGTATGGCGCTGGAAGGCAAAGACGACAACGAAATGGGCACCACTGCCGTTCGTAAACTGGTTGAAACTCTGGATACCTACATCCCAGAGCCAGTTCGTATGATCGACAAGCCATTCCTGATGCCAATCGAAGACGTGTTCTCGATCTCGGGTCGCGGTACTGTTGTGACTGGTCGTATCGAGCGCGGTATCGTTCGCGTTCAGGACTCTCTGGAAATCGTTGGTCTGCGTGACACCACCACCACTACCTGCACCGGTGTTGAGATGTTCCGCAAACTGCTCGACGAAGGTCGTGCTGGCGAGAACTGCGGCGTTCTGCTGCGTGGTACCAAGCGTGACGACGTTGAGCGTGGCCAGGTTCTGGTCAAGCCAGGTTCGGTCAAGCCGCACACCAAGTTCACCG
>NZ_JAMSHA010000013.1:0-134080 GCF_025706525.1 Pseudomonas mercuritolerans | reverse complement strand
TACAATCGGATCAGGCTGCACAGCCACAACGGATATCGGACTCCGGTAGCAATGGAAGCCTTGGCAGTATGAGAAATGACCTAAACCCTATAACCGTGTCCAGTATCGTTTGACCAGATCAACCGAGTTGTTTGTGAGAGATACGCCGACGTGAAATATCGAGTCGAACTAAGGTCTGCAAGCGCTGAAATCAAAAGCCCCTCACCCTAACCCTCTCCCGGAGGGAGAGGGGACTGACCGAGTTGTTGGTGAGAGATACGCCGACGTGAAGTACCGAGTCGAACTCAGGTCGTGAAAAGCACGCAAATCGGCTCCCTTTCCCCTCGCCCCCCCTGGGGGAGAGGGCTGGGGTGAGGGGGTAAATCGCAGCCATCACACAGAACCCGAACTGGAAACCGGACTATGAAAACACCGTTGCGCTGGACATCAAGAGCCGCCTCACTGCTGCTCTGCCTGCTTTTCTGGCAACTCGCCGCCAGCCACCACTGGAACCTCGGCCTGGTCACCTTTGCCAACGTGTCGACGCCACTGGCGGTGATCGAAGCCGCGCTCGGCCTGGGCGACTCGGGCAAACTCTGGCAGCACCTGAGCAGCAGCCTCGGCCGCGTCTTCGCCGGTTACGTGGCGGCGTTGATCATCGGCATCGCCCTGGGCCTGGCCATCGGCCGGTCGAAATGGGCTGAAGACATTTTGCTGCCGCCACTGGAAGTCCTGCGCCCGATCCCCGCCGTGGCGTGGATTCCGCTGGCGATCCTGATGTTTCCGTCCTCGGAATTGTCGATGGTGTTCATCACCTTCACTGGCGCGCTGTTCCCGATCCTGCTCAATACCGTGCACGGCGTCGAAGGCGTCGATCCGCGCCTGATCGCCTCGGCAAAAAGCCTCGGGGCCGGGCGCCGGGCGATCCTGCTGGAAGTGATTCTGCCGGGCGCTGCGCCGAGCATCATCACTGGCCTGGCGATCGGCATGGGCACTTCGTGGTTCTGTCTGGTGACGGCGGAAATGATCTCCGGGCAGTTCGGCATCGGGTACTACACCTGGGAGTCCTACACCATTCAGAACTACGCCGACATCGTCGTCGGCATGCTCCTGATCGGGGTGTTGGGCATGGGCAGCAGTTGGCTGATCAAACGTCTGGGCGGTTTGTTCACGCCCTGGCATCGACCGCGAGGCAAAGCCTGATGAGCGTCATGCAAACCCCGGAAGGGCGGATCGACATTCGCCAGTTGTCTATCGTCCTCGGCCAGGGCCGCGTGGCTTTCGAAGCGGTGCAGGGCCTCGATTGCCAGATCGAACCCGGCCAGTTCGTGTGCATTCTCGGCCCGTCCGGATGCGGCAAGTCGACCTTGCTCGGCGCTCTGGCCGGGCACTTGAATGCCAGTACCGGCAGCTTGAAAGTCGACGGCAGCGCGGTGACCGGCCCGTCGCCGCAACGCGGCATGGTGTTCCAGCATCACACGCTGTTCCCGTGGCGCACGGTGCGCGACAACGTCGCCTTCGGTCTGAAGATGCGCGGCGTCGGCAAGGCTGAGCGCCGTCGCGCCGCTGACGACATCCTCAAACTGGTCGGCCTCGAAGGCTTTGCCGAACGCTGGCCGGATCAGCTCTCCGGTGGCATGCAGCAGCGGGTGGAGATCGCACGGGTGCTGGTCAATCGACCGCGCCTGTTGCTGATGGACGAGCCGTTCGGCGCGCTGGATGCGCTGACCCGCTTGAACATGCAGGAACTGCTGCTGGACATCTGGACGCGCATCCGCACCACCGTGGTTTTCGTCACTCACGACATCGACGAGGCGTTGTTTCTAGCCGATCGCTTGCTGGTGATGAGTGCCCGGCCCGGGCGAATCATTGAAGATTTGCGTCTGGACTTTCCGCGTCCGCGCACCAGCGAACTGGTGACCAGCCCGGAATTCGCTCGCCTCAAACGCCACTGCCTTGACCTGCTGCGCCACGACAACGACCGACCGCTGCCGCGCCTCAATCCGCTCGGCCTGCCTCCTGAAAACCCTTTGCCGCGATTTGCCCTATGACCTCTATTTTTGCTGTGACCGACAACGAAGACATCCTCGCCCTGCAACCGCGCCTGACGGCTGAAGACGCTGGCGTGCGGCGCATTGCCCTGATTGATCTCGCCGATCTTGAGGAGCCGGATGGTTTGCTCTGGCTGGTTGATCGACTCCGGCAGGATCCCGCCGAGGACGTCCGCGCTGAGGCCGCGCGATTGCTCGAAGCGTGGGAGGAGGAAGCGGTCGTGCAAGCCTTGTGCGAAGCACTGACGGATCCGGCGCCCGCGGTGCAATCGGCGGCGGCGCAAAGTCTGAGCCTGCTCAAGACTGCGGAGGCGGGGCGGGTGATTCTGCCGTGGACCGCGCATGCCGAGGTCAGTGTGCGCATCGCCGCATTTCGGGCGTTACGCGAATTGCGCTTCGCCGAGGCCGCGCCGGCTGCCGTCGCAGCGTTAGAAGATGCCGATGCCAATGTCCGACGCGAAGCGGTGGGCGTGCTCGGCTGGCTCAAACAGCTCGACGCGCTGCCAGCTCTGGCGCGCCTGGCCAGTGACGACCCGGACACCGAAGTGCGCCGCGCCGCGACCGGTGCCCTCGGCTTGGCCAGCGACGCCGAAGTGCTGCCGGCGCTGCGCCAGGCCTTGCACGACCATGCCTGGCAAGTGCGCGAAGAAGCTGCGACCACATTGGGCAAAGTTGGCCACAGCGACGCTGGCCCGGCCTTGGTCGCAGCGCTGAGCGATGATTATTGGCAAGTGCGCCTGCGCGCCACCCGCAGCCTCGGTCGCCTGCGCTTCGTCCCGGCGCTGGATGCGCTGATCGAGACCCTCGGCCACCGCATTAGCAACCTGCGCAAGGAAGCTGCGCTGGCCCTCGGTGAATTGAACGATCGTGGTGCCTTGGCCGCGTTGCAGGCAGCGCAGGACGACGGCGACCCGGAAGTGCGCAAAGCCGTGCGCATCGCGTTGAGTCAGTTGCAATGAACCCACTGTCGGTGGGCAACTCGCAGAGTGCACGCACGCTGCGCCTGAGCTGGCCGGACGGGCGCGAATCGCTGCTCAGGCATGCCGACCTGCGCCGGCAATGCCCATGCTCGCAATGCCGCGCATTTCGCCTGCGCGGTGTCACGCCGCTGGTTGATGATCGCGTGCGCCTGATCGAGGTCAATCCGCAGGGGTATGGTGTGCAACTAGTGTTCAGCGATGGCCATCAACGCGGGATTTACCCGTGGGCGTACCTGGCGCAACTTGATTCTTCGCATCTCCCCATTCTTACAGAGACATGAGGATTCTGTAGGAGCTGACGAGTGAAACGAGGCTGCGATCTTTTGACTTTTAAAAGCAAGATCAAAAGATCGCAGCCTTCGGCAGCTCCTGCGTCGGCTCGCGCCGACTGGCGGTTCTTGTCAGGAAATTCTCACAGGAGTACAAATGTACTCCATGACAAACCTGACTCCCCGCCGTACTGCCATTCTGACCTTTATCCGCGATCGCATCGCCGAGCACGGTCAGCCCCCAAGCCTCGCTGAAATCAGCGAGGCTTTTGGTTTTGCCTCGCGCAGCGTGGCGCGCAAGCATGTGCTGGCGCTCACCGAAGCCGGTTTCATCGAGGTCAATCCGCATCAGGCCAGGGGCATTCGTTTGCTCGGTCAGCCACCGCGCCCAGAGCTGCTGGAGATTCCGGTACTCGGTCGCGTGGCCGCCGGTGCACCGATTGGCGCCGATGCCGACATCCATAACCGCCTGCTGCTCGACCCGGCACTGTTCTCCCGCACGCCGGATTACATGCTGCGGGTGCAGGGTGACTCGATGATCGAAGACGGCATCCTCGACGGTGACCTGGTCGGTGTGCGGCGCAATCCCGAGGCGCTCAATGGCCAGATCGTCGTCGCGCGTCTGGACGGTGAAGTGACCATCAAACGCTTCGAACGGGTCGGTGAAGAAGTGCGCCTGTTGCCACGCAACCCGGCATATAAGCCGATTGTCGTGCGGGATGATCAGGACCTGGCCATCGAAGGCGTGTTCTGTGGTCTGGTGAGGCAAGGCTGATGGGCGCCGTCGTTGCTTTGGATACGCTGTTCAATGGCGGCCAGGTCTGGCGCGGCAGGCCTGCGCCACCGGCGGCGAGTCCGCAGCCGACCGGGCATGCGGGACTGGACGCAGCTCTGCCCAGCGGCGGCTGGCCGGAAGCGGCGCTGAGTGAAATTCTCTTGGCCGGCCCCGGTGTCGGCGAGCTGCAACTGGTCTGGCCAACCCTGGCGCGATTGTCCGCGGCCGGTGAGCGCATCGTGCTGGTGGCGCCGCCGTTCGTGCCGTACCCGCAGGCTTGGGCCAATGCCGGAGTCGATCTGCGCCAGTTGTCGGTGATTCAGGCCAGCGAACGCGATGCCTTGTGGGCGGCGGAGCAGTGTCTGCGCTCGGGCAGTTGCGGCGCGGTGCTGTGCTGGCCGAACAAAGCCGATGACCGAGCCTTGCGGCGTTTGCAGGTAGCGGCGGAAACCGGCCAGACCCTGGCCTTTGCCTGGCGCCCGTTGAGCGAAGCGGTCAACCCGTCACCGGCAGCGTTACGGATTGCCATCGATGCCAAACCGGCGCAGCTACGCGTACTCAAATGCCGTGGCGGCCTGGCGCGTGCGACTCCGATTGCCTTTGCCGTGGGGCACTGATTGTCATGCGCTGGGTATGTATCCTGTTTCCGCAATTGGCCCTTGACGCCGTACTGCGTCAGCGGCCCGACCCTGAAGAGCCGCTGGTCCTGCTCAGCGGCCCGGCCCAGCGCCGGGTGCTGCAAGCGGTGAATCCGGCGGCGCGCAAACTCGGCCTGCGCCCCGGCATGTCGATGACCGCCGCGCAAGCCATGAGCAAAGGCTTTGCCACCGCTGATTACGAGGTGGCCGAGGTTGAACACTGGCAACAGTTTCTTGCCGCGTGGGCCTATCGTTTCAGCGCACAGGTCAGCGTGCATTACCCGCGTACCGTGGTGTTCGAGATCGAATCCAGCCTGGGCCTGTTCGGTACCTGGCCGCAATTTGAAGCTCGCCTGCGCCAGGAGTTGAAAGATCTGGGCTTTCGTCATCGCATAGTCGCCGCGCCGAACCCGGTGGCGGCGCGAGTGCTGGCCAATGCCTACGATGGCTTGGTGGTGCCGGACGGCGAGGCTTTGCAGCATCATCTCGGGCAATTGCCGGTTGATCGTGTCGGGCTGGAGCCGAATGTCGCCACGGCGTTATCGCGCATGGGCCTGCGCAATCTCAGTCAGGTGCAAAGCCTGCCACGCCAGGCACTGGCCCGGCGCTTCGAAGCGCAGATGCTCAAGCACCTCGACACGCTGTTCGGCGCACGCCCGCTGGCGCTGGCGTTCTATCTGCCGCCAGACCGTTTCGATATCCGCATCGAACTGAATTTCGACGTGCAATCCCATCAAGCCTTGCTGTTCCCGTTACGGCGCTTGACCGGCGATTTGTCGGCGTTCCTCTGCGGGCGCGACAGTGGCGTGCAGCGTTTCGATTTGCTTCTGGAACACGCCGGGCTGCCGGACACAGTGATCAAGGTCGGCCTGCTCAGCGCCGAGCGTGACGCGGCGATGCTCTTCGAACTGGCCCGTGGCCGGCTGGAGCAAGTCCAGGTAGAGGCACCGGTGCGTGGTTTTCGCTTGCGCGCCGAAGACCTGCCGAGTTTCGTTCCGCAGTATCAGGAACTGTTCGACGACCGCCCGCAACAGACCTTGCCCTGGGAGCAATTGCGCGAGCGTCTGCGCGCACGGCTGGGTGATGACGCGGTGCAGGGGCTGCGCTTTCAGGCCGATCATCGCCCTGAGTGCGCATGGCAGAACGCTGCCGATAAACAGCTTTGCACGGGGTTGCCCAGCGTGCAGCGTCCGGGCTGGCTGCTCAACGAACCGCAAAGCGTGCCGGAAGGTTCGGCGCGGATTCTCATGGGGCCGGAGCGCATCGAATCCGGTTGGTGGGACGGTGGCGACGTGCGGCGTGATTACTACCTCATCCAGAACCGCGCCGGTCAGCAGGGCTGGGCATGGCGGGCGGTGGGTGAGGGCGGTCCGCTGTGGCTGCAAGGCTGGTTCGCATGAGTGCCGATTACGCCGAACTGCATTGCCTGTCGAATTTCAGCTTCCAGCGCGGTGCCTCCAGCGCGCTCGAGCTGTTTCAACGAGCGAAAAAGCACGGTTACCAGGCGCTGGCGATCACCGACGAATGCACCCTGGCCGGGATCGTGCGTGCGTGGCAAGCGGCGAAGTCCGTTGAGTTGCCGCTAATCATCGGCAGCGAGATACGCATCGACAACGGCCCGAAACTGGTGTTGCTGGTGGAAAACCTTGCCGGTTATCAGGCCCTCTGCGGTCTGATCACCCAGGCCCGGCGGCGTACGCAGAAAGGCCAGTATCAGCTCCTGCGCGAAGATTTCGCCGAAGCGCTGCCGGGTTTGCTGGTGCTGTGGGCGCCGGATTCTCTGGATGACCGCGAAGAGGGCCACTGGCTGAAACAGACCTTCGGCGACCGCCTGTGGCTGGCGGTGCAACTGCATCGCGGGCAGAACGATCAACAGCGGCTCGCGGCATTGTTGGCTCTGGCGGCTGAGTTGCAGATTCCAGCCGTGGCCAGCGGCGATGTGCACATGCACGCCCGGGGGCGCCGTGCCTTGCAGGACACCATGACCGCGATCCGTCATCACGTCCCCGTGGCCGAAGCGGGTTTGCGCCTGCATCCCAATGGCGAGCGGCATTTGCGTTGCCTCGATGAGCTGCGCGAATTGTATCCGCCGGCCTTGCTCGATGAATCGGTCAACCTGGCCCGGCGCTGCACTTTCGATCTGAGCGAGCTGCGCTATCAGTACCCGAAAGAGCTGGTGCCCGAGGGGCACAGTGCCAGTTCCTGGTTGCGCCATCTGACCGAGGAGGGCATTGCCTGGCGCTGGCCGAAAGGGCCTCAGGCCAAGGTGCTCAAGCAGATCGATGACGAGTTGCAATTGATCGCCGAGCTCGGCTACGAAAGCTATTTCCTCACCGTGCACGACGTGGTGCGCTTTGCCCGCACACAAAAAATCCTCTGTCAGGGGCGTGGTTCGGCAGCCAACTCGGCGGTGTGTTATGCCTTGGGTATTACCGAAATCGACCCGGAGCGCACCACGCTATTGTTCGAACGTTTCATGTCCAAAGAGCGCAACGAGCCGCCGGACATCGATGTCGATTTCGAGCACGAGCGCCGCGAAGAAGTCCTGCAATACGTGTTCAACCGTTACGGCCGGCGACGTGCGGCGCTGACGGCGGTGGTCAGCACCTATCATGCCACCGGTGCCGTGCGCGATGTGGCCAAGGCCCTCGGCCTGCCGCCGGATCAGATCAACGCGCTGGCCGACTGCTGCGGGCGCTGGAGCGATGAAACGCCGCCGCTGGAACGTTTGCGTGAAGGCGGCTTCGACCCGGATAGTCCGGTGCTGCGCCGGGTGCTGAGCCTGACCGGGCAACTGATCGGCTTCCCTCGACATCTGTCACAGCATCCCGGCGGTTTTGTGATTTCCGAGCAGCCGCTGGACACCTTGGTGCCGGTCGAAAACGCGGCAATGGCCGACCGCACCATCATTCAGTGGGACAAGGACGACCTCGATGCGGTCGGCCTGCTCAAGGTGGATATCCTCGCCTTGGGCATGCTCAGTGCGATTCGCCGCTGCTTCGACCTGCTGCGCCGGCATCGTGATCTGAACCTGACGCTCGCGACGATCCCCGCCGAAGACAAACCGACCTACGAAATGATCAGCCGCGCCGATACCGTCGGCGTGTTCCAGATCGAGTCGCGGGCGCAGATGTCGATGCTGCCGCGCCTGAAGCCAAAGACCTTCTACGATCTGGTGATTGAAGTGGCGATTGTCCGCCCCGGGCCGATTCAGGGCGGCATGGTTCATCCCTACCTGCGTAGGCGTAATAACGAAGAAGCGGAAACCTATCCGTCGCCAGCGCTCAAAGTCGTGCTGGAAAGAACCCTGGGCGTGCCGTTGTTCCAGGAACAGGTCATGCAGATCGCCATCGTCGCTGCCGACTATAGCCCCGGCGAGGCCGATCAGTTGCGCCGCTCGATGGCAGCTTGGAAGCGCCATGGCGGACTGGAGCCGCACAAGGAACGCCTCGCCGCCGGCATGAAAAAGAACGGCTACACACCGGAATTCGCTGCGCAGATCTTCGAGCAGATCAAAGGCTTCGGCAGTTACGGCTTCCCCGAATCCCACGCCGCCAGTTTCGCCTTGCTGACCTACGCCAGTTGCTGGCTCAAGTGTCACGAGCCGGCGGCGTTCGCCTGCGCATTGATCAACAGTTGGCCGATGGGCTTTTACAGCCCGGACCAGATTCTGCAGGATGCGCGTCGGCACCAATTGCAGATCCGTCCAGTAGACGTGCGTGCCAGTGACTGGGATTGCAGCCTCGAGCCGCTGAGTGCCGGGCAACCGGCGATTCGCATGGGCCTGCGCATGATCAAGGGGTTTCGCGAAGAAGATGCCCGGCGCATCGAAGCCGCGCGCCGCCACGGGGCGTTTGCCGATGTTGCCGATTTGGGCGAGCGCGCCGCCCTCGACAGTCGTGCGCAGGCCCTGCTGGCAGACTCCGGGGCCTTGCGCGGTCTGGCCGGACATCGCCATCGTGCGCGTTGGGAAGTGGCGGGGGTGGAGAAACAGCTCGGCCTGTTCGCCGGCCTGCCCAACGAGGAAGAAGTGAAAATTGTTTTGCCCAAACCCAGCGTCGGCGAAGACCTGCATGCTGATTACGCCACGGTGGGGACGACGCTGGGTCCGCATCCGTTGGCTTTGTTGCGTGGCGAGTTGCAGGCCCGGCGCTGCCGCAGCTCGCGGGAATTGATGGATATCGAACATGGCCGGCCGGTCAGCGTGGCCGGGCTGGTCACCGGCCGGCAGCGCCCCGGCACGGCCAGCGGTGTGACGTTCGTGACTCTCGAAGACGAGTTCGGCAACGTCAATGTGGTGGTCTGGCGTGACCTGGCCGAGCGTCAGCGCCAAGTGCTGGTCGGTTCGCAATTGCTCAAGGTCGACGGCCGCTGGGAGCGCGAAGGCGATGTACGCCACCTGATCGCCGGGCGCATGAGCGACCTGAGCCCGCTGCTCAACGGCATTCACGTGCAGAGCCGCGATTTCCACTAACCCTTGTGGGCGAGCCTGCTCGCGAAAGCGGTTGTTCAGGCAATGACGATGTTGAATGTGCCGCCGCCTTCGCGAGCAGGCTCGCTCCCACAGGGATTTGGTTGCGATGAAGATGGTCGATCTGCCCCGTATCAGTGTGGGAGCGAGCCTGCTCGCGAAAGCGCAGTGTCAGGCAATGACGATGTTGAATGTGCCGCCGCCTTCGCGAGCAGGCTCGCTCCCACAGGGATTTTGGTTGCGATGAAGATGGTTGATCGGCCCCGGATCAGTGTGGGAGCGAGCTTGCTCGCGAAAGCGCAGTGTCAGGCAATGACGATGTCGAACGTGCCGCCGCCTTCGCGAGCAAGCTCGCTCCCACAGGGACTTTGGTTGCTCTGGAGATGGTCGATCTACCCGTATCAGTGTGGGAGCGAGCCTGCTCGCGAAAGCGCAGTGTCAGGCGATGACGATGTTGAATGTGCCGCCGCCTTCGCGAGCAGGCTCGCTCCCACAGGGATTTTGGTTGCGCTGAAGATGGTTGATCGGCCCCGGATCAGTGTGGGAGCGAGCTTGCTCGCGAAAGCGCAGTGTCAGGCAATGACGATGTTGAATGTGCCGCCGCCTTCGCGAGCAGGCTCGCTCCCACAGGGATTTTGGTTGCGATGAAGATGGTTGATCGGCCCCGGATCAGTGTGGGAGCGAGCTTGCTCGCGAAAGCGCAGTGTCAGTCAATGACGATGTTGAATGTGCCGCCGCCTTCGCGAGCAGGCTCGCTCCCACAGGGACTTTGGTTGCTCTGGAGATGGTTGATCTGCCCCGGACCAGTGTGGGAGCGAGCTTGCTCGCGAAAGCGCAGTGTCAGGCAATGACGATGTCGAACGTGCCGCCGCCTTCGCGAGCAGGCTCGCTCCCACAGGGATTTTGGTTGCGATGAAGATGGTTGATCGGCCCCGGATCAGTGTGGGAGCGAGCCTGCTCGCGAAAGCGCAGTGTCAGGCAATGACGATGTTGAATGTGCCGCCGCCTTCGCCAGCAAGCTCGCTCCCACAGGTTTTGGCTGTTTATCCAAAATCGAGATAAATCAAAAGGCTGCACCTTTGGGCCGAAGGCAGATATTCTGCGCTTCACACTGGTACGGGAACCGATCAGTCTCTATGGCCAGCCACCGCCAGGATGAATCGCCCGACGCCAAAGGAGTGTTCGAATGAGCGAAAAAAAGCTGGAAACCACGGTTGACCGCGTCTACCAAGGGGTTTACGCGGCGATCAGCAAGCGTTCGTTGCGCCCGGGCATGAAGCTGGGCGAAGCCTCGCTGGCCGAGCTGTTCAATGTCAGTCGCACCTCGGTGCGTGCTGCGCTCAAGCAGTTGGAAGCCGATGGTCTGGTCACCACCGAGCCCAACAAAGGCGCTTCGGTGTCGCTGCCCAGTGACGCAGAGCTGCGTTCGTTGTTCGAAACCCGGCGGCTGATCGAGATCGGCATCGTCACCGAACTGTGCCGGCGTAAAGACAGCGTTGCCATGCAGGATCTGCGTGAGCACTTGTTGCTGGAGGATGCCGCGCATGCGGCCGGCGACCATGAACGGCTGATCCATCTGCTCGGCGAGTTCCACCTCAAACTGGCGCGCAGCCTGAACAATCCGGTGCTGCTCGACTGGTTCCAGAAGCTGATCTCGCGGGCCTCGCTGTATGCCGCCGCGCTCGACGATGACAGCCACCAGGCCTGCCGCGACGACGAACACCTGCGTTTGCTCGAGTACATCGAAGCCGGTAATCAGAGCGCCGCGATCGAACTGACCTGCACGCACCTCAACGGAATCGAGAAGGCGATCCTCGACGTCGCGGCGAAAATGAAAACCGGCTATCACCCACTCAAGCACTTGATTGGCGTCTGAATGGCTCTGCATCGCAAATCGGCTATACCTGCGATGAAACCAATGCGTTTTCACAGCCTCGAAACACACGGGCGTCGCGTCGTTGTAGCGTTGCGATAGATCGGAAAACCGCAAAAAAGGACACTGAGTCAGGCGATGCAGTTTTTATCCGAAAGCCACGGCTGTGAAGGCTGGAAAGGCGAAATGGCCGAACGCATCCGTGCGTTCGACTGGAGCCACACCGAACTGGGCGCGCTCGCCGAATGGCCGGCCAGCCTGTGCAACACCGTGCAACTGATGCTGGCTTCGCCGTTGCCCATGGTGATGCTGTGGGGGCACGCCGGCTACATGATCTACAACGACGCTTATTCCGAATTTGCCGGTGGCCGCCATCCCTATCTGCTCGGGGTTCCGGTTGAGCTGGGCTGGCCGGAAGTCGCCGAGTTCAACCGCCACGTCGTTGACACCTGCCTGGCCGGTGGCACCTTGTCCTATCGCAACAAAGAGCTGGTATTGCTGCGCGACGGCGTGCCCGAAGACGTCTGGATGGATTTGTATTACAGCCCGGTGGCCAACGACGAAGGCGTGCCCGGCGGGGTCATGGCGATGGTGGTCGAGACCACCGAACTGGTGCATTCCGAGCGCCTGCGCCAGGCGGCCGAAGATGCCTATCGCGCCGACAACGAGCGCGTGCGTCTGGCGCTGAATGCCGGCGCACTGCTGGGCTCGTTTGTCTGGGACATCAAGAACAATCGCTTCTCTGCTGACGAACGTTTCGCCCGCACCTTTTCCTACCCGCCGGATGAGGACCTGAGCGATCTGCAACAAGAGATCGCCGAATCACGCATTCATCCCGACGACCACCCATGGGTCCAGGAGCGGGTCGCCCATTGCGTGCGCACTGGTGAGCCCTACAACGCCGAGTACCGTGTACAGCGTGGCGATGGCCAATATCTGTGGGTGCTGGCCAGTGGTGCCTGCGAGTTCGATGAGCAAGGCAAGCCGTTTCGCTTCCCCGGCGTGCTTATTGATATTCATGAGCGCAAGAATGCTGAAGAGTCGCTGCTCAAATTCACCCGCAACCTCGAACAGCGCGTGGCCGCCGAAGTGGATGCGCGACTGGCCGCTGAAGAACAGTTGCGTCAGTCGCAGAAACTCGAAGCCATCGGCGGCCTCACCGGTGGCGTTGCCCATGACTTCAACAACTTGCTGCAAGTGATTGCCGGCAATCTGCACCTGCTGGCCCGGCATGAGCCGAACAATGCCAACGTGCAGCGTCGGGTCGGTGCCTCGTTGGCGGCAGTCGAACGCGGTGCCAAATTGTCTTCGCAATTGCTCGCATTTGCCCGCCGGCAACCGCTGTCACCGGCCGTGTGCAACCCAGAACAAATTTTTGAAGGCGTTGGCGAGTTGCTGCAACGCGCCTTGGGCGAAACCATTCAGATCGACGTGCAACTGCCGCCGCAGCCTTGGCATATCAACGTCGACCGCAACCAGTTGGAAAACGCGATTCTCAATCTGGCGATCAACGCCCGCGACGCGATGAAGGGCGAGGGCGTCATCGGCCTCAGTGCCGCCAATGTCTGTCTGGACAGTGAATACTGTGCCGGCAAGGGCATCGCGGCCGGTGAGTATGTTCGCGTGGCGGTCACCGACACCGGCGTGGGCATTGCTCCACAAATGCTGGAACAGGTCTTCGAACCGTTCTTCACCACCAAGGCCGACGGCCAGGGCACCGGCCTCGGTCTGAGCATGGTTTTCGGCTTCGTCAAACAGAGTGGCGGCCACGTCGAGATCGACAGCAAGCTCGGCGAAGGCACGCGGGTGCAGTTGTATTTCCCGCGCAGTCTGCGTCCGGTTCGCGAAGAGACCGCCAGTGTCTGCGAACGCAAGAGCGGTGGCCACGAAACCATTCTGGTGGTGGAAGACAATGACGCCGTGCGCGCTTCGGCGGTGGAGTTGCTGCGCGAAGAAGGTTATCGGGTGATGACCGCGTGCAATGGCGACGTGGCCATGCAGATGTTGCTGGAAGGCATCGAGATCGATCTGATCTTCACCGACGTGGTCATGCCCGGGCTGATCAAGAGTTCCGATCTGGCCGCGTGGGCCAAGGTGCAGACGCCGCCGGTGCCGGTGCTGTTCACCTCCGGGCATACCCGCGACATCATTTCCCGCGACCACCAGCTCAGCCCCGATACGCATCTGCTCGGCAAACCCTACAGCCCGCAAGCTTTACTGCAGATGATTTGCGAGGTGCTCGGCACCTGATGCCGAGCGCTGCCCAGTTTTTCAATCAAGGCAGGCCGATGATTTCCAAGCGCAATTCCAAAGCACCCGCCGGCATGGTTCGCGTGCGCGGCGCCCGCGAACATAACCTGAAGAACGTTGATGTCGATATTCCGCGCGATGCGCTGGTGGTGTTCACCGGCGTCTCCGGTTCGGGCAAGTCGTCGCTGGCATTTTCCACGCTGTATGCCGAGGCCCAGCGGCGGTATTTCGAATCGGTGGCGCCGTACGCGCGGCGGTTGATCGATCAAGTCGGCGTGCCGGATGTCGATTCCATCGAAGGACTGCCGCCCGCCGTCGCTTTGCAACAGCAGCGTGGCACGCCCAGTGCGCGTTCATCGGTGGGCAGCGTGACGACGCTGTCGAGCCTGATCCGCATGCTCTATTCCCGCGCAGGCAGTTATCCGCCGGGGCAGCCGATGTTGTATGCCGAAGACTTTTCACCGAACACGCCGCAGGGCGCCTGCCCGGAGTGTCACGGACTTGGCCGCGTCTATGAAGTGACCGAAGCGCTGATGGTGCCGGACCCGAACCTGACCATCCGCCAGCGCGCCGTGGCGTCCTGGCCCTTGGCGTGGCAGGGGCAGAACCTGCGCGACATCCTGGTGACCATGGGCATCGATGTCGACATTCCGTGGAAAAAACTGCCGAAAAAGCAGCGCGACTGGATTCTCTTCACTGAAGAGACGCCGACGGTGCCGGTGTACGCCGGGCTGACCCCGGAAGAAACCCGCGTCGCCCTCAAGCGCAAGATGGAACCGAGTTATCAGGGCACCTTCACCGGCGCCCGACGCTACATCCTGCACACCTTTACCCACTCGCAAAGTGCGCTGATGAAGAAGCGCGTTTCGCAGTTCATGCGCGGTAGCCCGTGCCCGTTGTGCGAGGGCAAACGGCTCAAGCGCGAGGCGTTGTCGGTGACCTTCGCCGGTTACGACATTGGCGAGTTGTCGCAGATGCCGTTGCTGCAAGTGGCCGAAGTGCTGCGGCCGGTAGCGGCGGCGAATTATCTGGAACAGGCCGAGGAGAGCGGCGACACCCTCAGCCATGCGCAAACCCGCGAGGCGCGTCAGCAGCGGGTCGCCCATGGCGCCAGCGGTCACGCCAGCGCGCCGGACGTGCGCCACACGCCGAACCTGTCGCTGGAAAAACGTCTGGCGGCGCAGCGCATCGCTGAGGATTTGCTGGAGCGGGTCAGCACCCTGACCGATCTCGGCCTGGGTTATCTCGCGCTGGAACGCAGTACGCCGACCTTGTCGTCCGGCGAGTTGCAGCGTTTACGCCTGGCCACGCAATTGGGTTCGCAGCTGTTCGGGGTGATTTATGTCCTGGACGAACCGTCTGCCGGTCTGCATCCGGCGGATGGCGAGGCGCTGTTCGAGGCGTTGCAGCGCTTGAAGGCTGACGGCAATACGCTGTTTGTGGTCGAGCACGATGTCGAAACCATGCGCCGTGCCGACTGGCTGATTGACGTCGGCCCGGCGGCGGGCGAAAAGGGCGGGCGCGTGTTGTACAGCGGTCCGCCTGCGGGACTTGCTGACATTGAAAATTCGCAGACCCGCGCCTATCTGTTTGCCGAAAACCAACGCCCTGAGCGCGCCGCGCGCAAGGCGAGCGGATGGCTGAAGCTGGACGGCGTGACGCGCAACAACCTGAATAATCTCAGCGCCGAATTCCCCTTGGGCTGTTTCACCTCGGTGACCGGGGTGTCTGGCTCCGGCAAATCGAGTCTGGTCAGTCAGGCCTTGCTGGAACTGGTCGGCGCGCAACTGGGCCGTCCGGTGGCCGAGGCAGAGTCAGAAGAACCGAGCCTGGAAGATGACACGCCGCCGCCCAGCACCGGGCAGATCAGCGCCGGCCTGGAGTCGATCAAACGCCTGGTGCAGGTTGATCAGAAACCCATCGGACGCACGCCGCGTTCCAATCTGGCAACCTATACCGGGCTGTTCGACAACGTGCGCAAGCTGTTTGCGGCGACTCCCGAGGCACAAGCTGCGGGCTATGACGCCGGGCAGTTTTCCTTCAACGTCGCCAAGGGCCGTTGCGCCACATGTGAGGGCGAAGGTTTTGTCAGTGTGGAATTGCTGTTCATGCCCAGCGTGTACGCGCCGTGCCCAACCTGCCACGGCGCGCGGTATAACCCGCAGACATTGGCGATTCTCTGGCAGGGCTTGAGCATCGCTCAGGTGCTGCAACTGACTGTCGATGAGGCGGTGTCGGTGTTTGCCGAGCAGGCAGGGATTCGTCGTTCGCTGGAGGTGCTGCGCGATATTGGTCTGGGTTATCTGCGTCTCGGGCAACCGGCCACGGAATTGTCCGGTGGTGAGGCGCAACGGATCAAACTGGCGACCGAGTTGCAGCGCAGTCAGCGTGGCGCGACCTTGTATGTGTTGGATGAACCGACTACTGGATTGCATCCGCGAGATGTCGATCGATTGCTCGAGCAGCTGGATACGCTTGTGACGGCGGGGCACACGGTGATTGTCGTCGAGCACGAAATGCGTGTCGTCGCGCAGAGCGACTGGGTCATCGACATCGGCCCAGGAGCGGGCGATCAGGGCGGCAGGATAGTCGCCGCCGGCACACCGCAGAAAGTCGCCGCCAGCAAGAAGAGCAAGACTGCGCCGTTTCTGGCTCGGGCTTTGAGCCGATAAAGGCAGCGACCTGCCGAACGCCTTCGCGAGCAGGCTCGCTCCCACAGTATTGCAGCCTGTACCCAGAAAGGTGGCCATCCCCGGATACCCTTGTGGGAGCGAGCCTGCTCGCGAAAGCGGAATGTCAGTCGCAGATGAGCTGACTGGACGAACGCCTTCGCGAGCAGGCTCGCTCCCACAGTTTTGCAGGCTGTACCCAATAAAGTGGTAACGCAGCAGACCCCTTGTGGGAACGAGCTTGCTCGCGAAGGCGGTGTGTCAGTCGCAGATGAGCTGACTGGACGAACGCCTTCGCGAGCAGGCTCGCTCCCACAGTTTTGCAGGCTGTACCCAATAAAGTGGTAACGCAGCAGACCCCTTGTGGGAACGAGCTTGCTCGCGAAAGCGGTGTGTCAGTCGCAGATGAACTGACTGGATGGACGCCTTCGCGAGCAAGCTCGCTCCCACAGTTTTGCAGGCTGTACCCAATAAAGTGGTAACGCAGCAGACCCCCTGTGGGAGCGAGCCTGCTCGCGAAAGCGGAATGTCAGTCGCAGATGAATTGACTGGACGGACGCCTTCGCGAGCAGGCTCGCTCCCACAGTTTTGAATGGTGTACCCAGACAGGTCGTCACACACCAGATCCCCTGTGGGAGCGAGCCTGCTCGCGAAAGCGGAATGTCAGTCGCAGATGAGCTGACTGGACGAACGCCTTCGCGAGCAGGCTCGCTCCTATACGGGGGATGTGTGTCAGTTCAGGCGCCATCGATTGTGCGGCGGACCTTGTCGAGCAGTTCGCTGATCTGGAACGGTTTGACCAGCATGTCCATGCCGGTGCCAAGGAAGACCTGGCGGTTGAGCGCGGTTTCGGCGTAGCCGGTCATGAACAGGATCGGCAGCCCTTCGTGCCAGCCACGGGCAACATCCGCCAGTTCACGGCCGCTCATGCGCGGCAGGCCGACGTCGGTCAGCAGCAGGTCGATGGACGGGTCGTTCTGCAAGCGCTCCAGCGCCGATTCGATATCCGCCGCTTGCGTGCAGCGATAGCCGGCATCTTCCAGCACTTCGGTAACGAACAAGCGCACCGTGGCCATGTCCTCGACGATCAGCACATGCTCGCCACTGCCTTTGGCATCAGGCACCGGCACAGGCGCGTCGGCCCCGGTCGGGTCGTTGGTGCCGGGCAGCATGATCGTCACTTCGGTGCCACGGCGGGCAACGCTGCGAATGTGCGCGTCACCGCCGGACTGGCGGGCGAAGCCGTAAATCGTCGACAGACCGAGCCCGGTGCCCTGGCCCAGCGGCTTGGTAGTGAAGAACGGCTCGAACACCTTGTCGATCACGTTGTGTTCGATGCCGGTGCCGTCGTCGCGTACCGACAGCGCCACGTAAGCGCCATCGGCCAGATTCGGATCGCCGTGGGAATAAGCGGCGTAAGTATTGACCCAGATATTGCCGCCGGAGGGCAGGGCATCGCGGGCGTTGATCACCAGGTTGAGCACGGCGCTTTCCAGCTGGACCGGGTCGACCAGCGCAATCGCCGGTTTGTTGGTCAATTCCAGCTTGAGGGTGATGCGCTCACCGATGGTGCGCACCAGCAATTCTTCCAGCGAGCGGACATGCTCGTTGATGTCCACCGGCCGTGTATCCAGTGGCTGCTGACGGGCAAATGCCAGCAGACGATGGGTCAGCGAGGCCGCGCTCATCGCTGAGTTCAGCGCCGCTTCGGTATAGAACTGCACTTTGTCCAGACGCTCATCGGCCACGCGTTTCTGGATCAGTTCCAGACTGGTGATGATCCCGGTCAGCAGGTTGTTGAAATCGTGGGCGATACCGCCGGTGAGCTTGCCCAGCGCATCCATTTTCTGCACTTGCAGCAATTGCGCTTCGGCGTGCACGCGCTCGGCGACTTCCTTGGCCAGCTGCGTGGTGGTGTCATCCAGCCGCGCCAGATGCGAGCGCTCGCGGTGGCGGTGTTCGGTGACGTCCTCGACGAACACCAGGCTCAGTTCTGGCGTGCGATAAGGTGAAATCTGCCATTGCGTTTCGCGAATCTCGCCCTGCACGCGCATGTTCAGCGTGCCTTTCCAGCGCTCGCCATCGACCAGGCGCAGACGCAGTTCATCGAGGATCGAAGATTGATCATCGGCGAAACATTCACGCAGCGCCTGCGGGTCGCGGTTATCGACGATCAGCTGGGCAAAGGCGTGATTGCATTCATGCACTTTCAGATTGGCATCGAGCACCGCGATCGGCGCCGAGACGTTGGCGAAGATCTCGCGGAAACGCGCCTCGCTTTCGCGCAGGGCATTTTCCGTGTCGCGCACCCGCAGCAGGGTACGCAGCGTCGCCAGCAGCACATCGGGGTCGACCGGGTGAATCAGATAGGCGTCGGCGCCGGCGTTGAGACCGGTGATGATGTCGCCGGTCTGGATCGACGCCGCCGACACATGAATCACCGGCAGCAGCGCGGTGCCCGGGTCGGCGCGCAGCAGGCGGACGATGTCGAAGCCGCTCATGTCCGGCAGGTTGACGTCGAGGATCAACGCATCGAGGGCTTCGCTCTCGATCAGGGCCAGGCCGTCGCTGCCGGTGCCGGCTTCGAGCACCGTGTAGCCGTGGCGCTCCAGGCGCCGACGCAGGGCGTAACGGGTGGCGACGTTGTCATCGACGATCAACAGGCGGATGTCACGATTCATCGACGTTCTCCAGAGCGATTGCCAGCGGGATGATGACAAAGAACGTCGAGCCCACGCCCGGCGTACTGTCTACCCCGACTTCACCGCCGAGCAGGGCGGCGAAACGCTTGCACAGTGACAGGCCCAGACCGGTGCCGCGCAGACGCTTCTGCAATGGCGAATCGACTTGGGAGAAGTCCTCGAACAGTGTGTCATGCAACTCGGCAGCGATGCCGATGCCGGTGTCGCTGACGGCAAAGCGCACCTTGTCTTCACCTTCCAGTCGCGCCGACACGCGCACTTCGCCACGGGTGGTGAATTTCAGCGAGTTGGAAATGAAGTTGCGCAGGATCTGCCCGAGCTTCTTGTCATCGGTATACAGGCGCGGCAGGCCCAGCGGCTCTTCGAAGATCAGATCCACCGCCGAAGCATCGACGATTGGCCGGAACATCCCGCGCAGGGCTGAAAACAGGTCGAACATGTCGAACCAGGCCGGCGAGATGCTGATGCGCCCGGCTTCGATCTTCGCCAGATCGAGCAGGTCATCAACCATGTCGCTGAGCTCGCGGGCAGCGGTGCTGACGAAGGCTACCTGCTTGTGCTGTTCAGGGCTGAGCGGGCCGTCCAGTTCGTCAGCGAGCAGACTGTTGATGCTCAGGATCGAGCCCAGTGGTGTACGGAATTCATGGCTCATGTATGACAGGAAGCGGCTCTTTAGATCCGATGCCTGACGCAGTTCTTCAGCCTGAGTGTCGAGCTCGGCGTACAGCGCCAGCACGCCCTGGTTGGTTTCATCGAGCTCTTCGCGCAGGGCAGTGGTTTCGCGCTGCAACTGAGCGATGAGCGCCGCCTGTTCAGCAGGGCTCAGGGTTGTCGATTCAGCCATGGGCGGCCTCCAGATCAACGACCAGCACCGTCACGTCATCGCGACCGCGACAGAAGTCGCGGTGCAGGACGCTGGCTATCACGGACGGATGGCGATGCACCAGGCCGGGGTAGTCTTTGAGATTCCAACGGGACTGTAAACCGTCGCTGTACATGATCAATAAATGTCCGTTCACGTGAGCATAGTCAAAGGGTTTGGCTTTACGGTACTGCCCGCCAACGATACCGGGGTGCGACGCCAGGCCACGGGATTTGCCAGCCTCGAGCAGACTGGCGCCAATGTTACCGACACCGGCGAACGTCAGGCCATCGCGCTGGCTGTCGAACTGCGCGAAAGCGACCGCGCCGCCGCGGGTGCCGAGCATTTCCTGATGCAGGTCTTCCATCAATACCACAGGGTCGGCAAACGGCGCCCGCGCGAATGCCTGTGCCCCGGCCAGGCCGGCACGTTCGGCGTCCTCGCCATGGCCGAGGCCATCGACCACCAGCGCGCTGATCCGCGAACCTTCATACGCCAGATGCCAGACATCACCGCAGGCTGGATCGGCATGCAGCGAATGCTGGCTGACCCCGAAGCGGATATCCGCCTGACGATCGCTGCGCGCAAAGACCCGCGCCAGTAACACCGCGCCACGGTGGTCGGCGTAGACATCGAACACATTGGTCTGCCGCGACACCGCGCCAAGACCGATGCCCTGCGTACCGCCAGTGGAAAAGCCATCCGCCAGACAGGCATCCAGATCAAAACCCTGGGCCCGATCCACGGTCTGCATTTCGATGCCGAAACCGTTATCCGGACGAGTCAGTACACGCAGATGGAACTCGCCGCGCTGGGCATGCTTGAGCACATTGCTTGCCAGTTCCGTCGCGACCAGTGCCACGCGGCCGGCATCGTTTTCGTCGAAGCCATGCTGCTCGGCGAGTTTCTGCGCGGTGCGCCGGGCGTGGCCGATCTGGCTGCTGTCCTCGATCGGCAGAACCTGGGTCAACGACCCGGTGATATTCATGTCCATCGTGTGATCGTAATGCGCGTGCCTTTGCCGGGCTCAGTGTCGAGTTCGAATTCATTGACCAGGCGCTTGGCGCCGGTCAGGCCGAGGCCTAGTCCGCTGCCGGAAGTCCAGCCGTCGGTCATCGCCAGTTTGATGTCGGGGATGCCCGGGCCTTCGTCGCGGAACGTGATGCGCAAACCGACCCGGCCGTTTTCCTCGAGGATCTGCCAGTCCATGTCGCCGCCGCCGCCATAGACCATGGTGTTACGCGCCAGCTCGCTGACGGCGGTGACCAGTTTGGTCAGGTCGATCAGGCGCATGCCGCATTCGGTGGCGAGCTTGCGCGTGGTCTGGCGCGCCAGTACCACGTCCTGTTCGATCAGGATGGGTTGAGTACCACTGCTGCGTACGGTCATTGCAGGCGTACTCGATCCTGCAGCAGTTTCATCCCGCGTTCGACGTTGAGGGCGGTGCTGACGCCCGGCAAGGTCATGCCCAGCTCAACGAGCGTGATCGCCACGGCCGGCTGCATGCCGACCAGCACGGTTTCGGCGTCCATGATTTTCGACAATCCGGAAATCGTGCCGATCATGCGCCCGATAAACGAGTCGACCATGTCCAGCGCCGAGATGTCGATCAACACCCCGCGCGCCGAGGTTTTGCTGATGCGCTCGGACAGATCGTCCTGCAGGGTCATGGCGAGCTGGTCATGCATGTCGACCTGAATGGTCACCAGCAGCAGATCGCCCATTTGAAGAATCGGAATACGTTCCATGGTCAAGCCGTCTTGACGAGGCTGACACCCAAGCGGGTCAAGGCCAGTTTCAATGCGTCGGCCAGATTGGCCTTGGTGACTACGCCTTGCAGATCCAGACCCAGGTGAACGATGGTCTGGGCGATCTGCGGACGCACGCCGCTGATGATGCAATCAGCGCCCATCAGGCGAATCGCGGTCACGGTTTTCAGCAGGTGCTGGGCGACCAGGGTGTCGACGGTCGGCACGCCGGTGATGTCGATGATGGCGATCTCGGAACCGGTGTCGACGATGCGTTGCAGCAGCGATTCCATGACTACCTGGGTGCGTTGCGAATCGAGGGTGCCGATCATTGGCAGGGCGAGGACGCCGTCCCACAGCTTGACCACCGGAGTCGACAGTTCCAGCAGTTCTTCCTGCTGACGCTTGATCACCGCTTCGCGGGATTTCTGGAAGGTGCCGATGGTGTGCATGCCGACGGTGTCGAGCAGTTCGGAGACTTCCAGCAATTGCTCGGCGAGCAGTGCCGGCTGATCCTGATAATGGTTTTGCAGCAGGGCGAACAGCGGACCTTTCAACGCGAAGATGAAGTTGGCGGTTTGCTGGGAATCCTGGCCGAGCAGGGCGCGGCTCTGCGACAGCTTTTCAAGAAACTGACGGGTGTCTTCCCAGCCTGCGGCGGCAATCTTGCTGCCGTTGCCGTTTTCCAGACCGGCCAGCAGCAGGCCGAGCAAGTCGCGGGTTTGCTGAGCGAGGTCGTGTTCCTTGAGATTGCGCGTGGCACCGCTGGCTTCGAGGCGTTTGGTCCATTCGCTCAGCAGTTGAGCCTGGTTGTTCCTGATTGCTTCAACTGTGCTGTTCTGCAGTGCTGCCATGTGCGTGTCGCTCCGTTACGTATAGGGGCCGGCTCAGCGAAATGACCGGCGCGAATTGACTGACATTTGCCGCTTGAAATAGTTGTTCATCCAGCGGTGAAATTTTCTGCCTGCCGCGTCGAACGCCCCGCTAACTCTAGTCGGCGTGGCAGCAGGCAGCGATCTTTTGAACGAATCTACGGCGTCAGGCTTCGAATCTGCATGCCCGACGTTTTCCAGTCGTGCTGGAAGAAGGAGGCAGGACTATGAATGAGGTGGATATGAACGAGCAAGCGCCGCAACAGCAAAATCAGTCCTCAGAGTCAATTAACCGCAACGACCCGGCCATCGACCCGCAGGCACCGGGGCAAAATACCCCCGCGCCGGCTGCAGAAGGACAGGCGAACAGCGCGGCTGCCGAGGTCGATCAGAAGCAGCATCACAATGACAACAGCAACGACTTCAGCCCCGGCTTCAAGCCTGACCCGGACCGTCCTGAACCGGGCGAGAGCACCGACGCCGATATCGACACCGATGGCGGTTGATCGCTGAAACGCAAAAAAGCCGCATCGAAGGATGCGGCCTTTTTATTGCCGGGCGGTTACTTGCTCGGATGTTTGGCTTGCAGCTCTTTGGCGTGGGCCAGGTGTTTTTCCAGCGCTGGCAGCATCTTCTGCGCGAACGCTTTCAGTTCAGTGGCGCCTTTGGCCTTGTCATCGGTCACGGTGTTCGCCTGTTTCTTGAACAGCTCGATGGTTTCTTCGTGAGCCTTGACCTGGTTGTTGGCGTAGGCCGCATCGAAGGATTCATCGCGCATGTCGAGAATCTTTTCCTTGGCCTGTTTGACCAGGGTGGTGGTGTCCGGGACTTCGATATCGTTGGCTTTGGCGATCGCCGCCAGCTCATCGTTGGCCTTGCTGTGATCGGTGATCATCTGGTTGGCAAAGGCTTTGATGTCTGCTGACTGGCTTTTTTCCAGAGCCAGGCGGCTGGTTTCGATTTCAGCGATGCCACCGGCGGCGGCGTTATCGACAAAATCGTTGTCGGTAGCGGCAAAGGCGCTGCCCATGCCGGCAGACAGTGCAACAGCCAGAGCGAGATGACGCAGGTTGAATCCGTCCATTGGGTATCTCCACGCAGGTTTTTGTGAGCGTTATCCAATGGAGCGAACGCACAGACCAAAGGTTTTATCGCATTTACGACAGGGCGACGAACGGCAACCGCTGGTCTGACAGGGAGTCGACAGAAGCCATTGCGCAAGGCCATGCTGATAACGAGTCAGCGCATCGGTCGCGCTGGTTGTCGATCAATTTGATGGAGGTGTTTCATGCCGGTTTCACATGATCTGTATCAGGACCTGGGGTGCAAGAAGGAAGAGATCGAGCAAAAACGCTCCGAGGATGCGAAGCTGGATTCGCTGCTCAACAAGTATTTCGAGGTGGATGCTGAAGTGGTCGAGGCCGAGAACGCCCAGTCAGACGCCCCCAGTGACGACGAATTGAAGAAGCTCAAAGAGAAGCGTGTGATCGTCAAGGAGCAGATCGTCGCCCGGTTGGCCGGGCAGCCGCTGACCGGTCAGTAGTTACCTGACCCGTGGTCGCCATCCGAAGGGAACGGCGACCACCCACGGCACCTCCAATGTGCAGGGTCTGCAAACCATCGACTCGTTGCGAGGTGCCTCATGAACGATCCGAAATTCCCCAGTGAAGAGCAGGGCGGCTTCGACCCGATACCGACCCGCCCTGAACCGAACAGCCCGGCGCATACCACAGCGCATCCGGAAAAAACCGTAAAGGAATTGCCGGAGGATGAAGATCCGGAGAAGTTCGACCGGTCCAGCAACTGACAGACTGCCTTCGCGAGCAGGCTCGCTCCCACATTTGGAATTCGTTTCCCCTGTGGGAGCGAGCCTGCTCGCGAAGGCGCAAGTCCATTCCCCCGCAAATCGCGCAGGCTCACTTCAGCGCCGCATCCAACCCCATCCGCCCCATATGCCTCGCCTTCAACGATCCGAAATACAACCACTGCCCATACTCGCGCACCGTGGTAATCGGCGAATAATTGCCTTCGCTCGCGTCCTGCAAATTGGCAATCACCTTGCCGTCCAGATCCAGCCCCAACACGAACCCACGTTTTTCAACAGGCTTGGGCAAAACCGTCAACGCCCGCACGATCATCTTGCGTACGAACGGGTGCTGCGCGGTGCCATCGAGTAACGCGTTGCGCGGCGCGTATAACGCTACCCAAAAGCGATTGCTGCCATTGAACGAGAGGTTGTCCGGAAGCCCCGGCAAGTTGTCGATGAACACATCATGGGTACCGGCCTTCGGCCCGCTCAGCCAGTAGCGACTAATGCGGTATGCACCGGTTTCATTGACCAGCACATAGGCTTCGTCCGGACCAAGAGCGACGCCGTTGGCGAACTGCAACTTGTCGAGCAAGACGCTGGTCTTGCCGCTCTGAAAGTCGTAACGCAGCAAACGGCCGTCGGCGCCATGTTCGATGATCGCCTCACCGTCATGGCCATAGCCCCAGCGGCTCGAGGCATCGCTGAAGTAGGCGTAGTGGCCTGACTTGTCGACCGCTACATCATCGGTAAATCCAAATGGCACGCCGTTGGCCTCGGTGGTCAACGGGATCACGCGGCCTTGTGCATCCAGCGACAACAAGCCTTTGACCGCATCCGCGATCACCAGCATGCCGTTCGGATGACGGGCCAGGCCCAGTGGACGGCCACCGGTGTCGGCCAGGACCTTGCGCTGCGTGCCGTCGAGGCTGCTGCGGATCAATCGACCGTCATGCAAACCGGTGATGAGAAAGTCGTCTTCGAGCAACAACGCCTCGGGTCCTTCGATGTCGCTCGGCCCGACCTTTGCCACGGCTTTCAGGCGCTGGTTGTCCGCGTAGATGCCTTCTTTCAATGACGGCGCCGGTGGCGGTATCCAGGCGACCGGTTCGACCTTGGTTGGTAGCAATAACAAGAAGGCGATGACCAGCGCGATGAGCAGGCACAGCACATAACGTAATTTCACGCGCTGGCCCTCGCCGCGCCAATAAACTGCGCAGCCGTGTCGCGCAGGGCAAGCATGGACGCGGCAGACTCGCGCTCGATGCGACGCTTGAGCAACAGGCGATTAGCCAGACGCATGAGCAAACCGTCAAAGCGATATTCCAGCGTGCGCACGAAACGCGTGCCGCCAGCCTCCGCCGAGCACTCGTAAGTCAAACGCAGGGACAGGCCCTGATCACTTTGCGCGCGTGCGCACCAGCGCCGGCCCGGCAGGTATTCAGTGACTTCCCAGCGCAAGTGACCGGCACGTCCGCCGGCATGGATGTCCTCTTCGAAACGCGCACCGGCATGCAGCGGGCCTTGCGGACCGTCAATTTTCAATGAAGACGGATGCCAGTCCGGCCAGTGACTGACGCTGGCGGCGTAGGCCAGCACGGCGACCGGTTCGCCGGCGATATCGATCTGGTGCTGCATGCGCGTCATGGGCATTCGCGAATCACTCAAAGGGGCGGGTTCCGGCTCGAGGTACAGCGTGCCGAACAGGTAGTCCATCAAGGGCAGAACGATGTTGAAGTTACGCTCCTGCATGCGCTCGCGGCGGTGATGCAGTTCATGCAGACGACGCATCTGGCGAATCCACGGCAACCGGGTCAAGGGATTTCGCGGCGGCAGATGTTCACAGGCGTGAAAGGCTTCGTAGAGCAGATAACCGAGCACCATGCACCCGGCGAAAAGCCCGGCGACATTGGCGTTGACCTGCGCGAGCAGCCACCAAAGGGGCAGGGTGATCACTAGTGTATGAATGACGATCAGCCAGGCAGGAAACAGAATCACCCGCCAGTCCCTCGCGCTGTCGTAGGTCATGTGCCCGGGGGTGAAAAAGCTGTGATGGTCGCCGGCATGCCGCGCGTAGAACATCTTTGCGAAGGCTTTTTTGTGATGGCCCAAATGACGATGGACCATGTACACGCCGAAGTTGAACAACAACAGGCTCAGCGGCACGGTCAGCCATTCCAGCCAGCTCACCGAATGCACCGGGCGCCAGAACGCAGCGATTGCGAGAATGCCGAACAGCAAGACAAACGCGCCATGCAGCCACGGGTTGTACAAAGGATGAATGGCCGCCCGATAGCGGCTGCGGAATGCCTCGGTGGTCTGCCTCAATGCGTTTCACCTGCGGGTATTGTTGTTATACCCGGCAGATTAGCCGATCCGCTGACTTGTGCAGGGCGAACCTTGCGGCCTTAAGCGCCATGCTCTGGACTGAAGCTGTCCGTCAGCTCAACGGATTCCAGCGCTGTGACCAGTCGTCATCGGTGCGGATCACTTCGCGCAACAGATCGAAGGCCTGTTGCAGCACTGCCGAGTCGCGATCACGGGAATACACCAGATAGGTCGGATAGCCGAATTCCGGCGCTTTGGTGACGGCTTCCAGGGCGCCGGTCTCCAGGTAAGTGCGCACAACGCGAGTACGGAAATAGCCGCTGCCGCCATGTTCGAGGATGTATTGCAGGGCCAGCGGGCCAAGGTTGAAGCTCAGCGCGGCTTTGGCTTTTTCCGGCAGGGCGGCGTCGTGCTGACGGCGGAAATCCGGGCCCCAATCGATGTAGACGTAAGGCTCCGGACGCTCGGGCGCGCGCACCAGAATCAGTTTTTCCTCCAGCACTTGCTCGACCTGCAGACCCGGCCAGTATTCCGGCTGATAAACCAGCGCGGCATCGAGCACACCGAGTTCGAGCTGACGCAACAGATTCTCGCCATCGCGGATTTCCATGCGCAGTGCGTGGCCGGGGATTTTCTCGCGCAGTTCCGCCGCCCAACTGAGCATCAACGGGTTGCACAGGCTGACCTCGCCACCGATGTGCAGAACGTTGTGATAACCCTCGGGCAGCGGCAAGTCGCGGCGCGCGGCTTCCCAGGTCTGCACCAGTTGATTGGCGTAGATCACGAACGCTTCGCCATTGGCCGTCAACTTCGCCCCGGCGCGATTGCGCACAAACAGCGTACTGCCCAACTGGCTCTCGAGTTTCTGCACCCGCGCGGTGATGGCTGTCTGCGTGACGAACAGCTTCTGCGCGGCGGCGGCGAGACTGCCGTGACGGACGATTTCGAGGAAGGTGCGAGCGAGGTCGATGTCCATGGGGCAGGGCCGATTTCTGGAGGTGGGGCGCATTGTAAGTCAAAAGTCCCTCTCCCTAGACCTCTCCCGGAGGGAGAGGGAACTGATTGGGTTGTCCCCTTGTAATGCATCCTCCAGGAAGCGTGTCGGTCATGGATTCACTGCTTGAATTCAGGTCGCAGAAGGTGCCGAACATCCCCGGTTCAGTTCCCTCTCCCTGGGGAGAGGGCTAGGGTGAGGGGCAAACAGTCACCAGAAATCTAACTTGCCAACTCGGTCCGCTCCACCAACCCCACCCGCGCCCAGTCCTCTACCAAGCGCGCCGGCGTGCCACATACCCTGCGCTTGTAAACGAAGTGCTCACACCTGTCAGCAAAGCGATTGCGGTCATGCAGCATGTCTTGCTGCATTTGTTGCAGCTCAGCTTCTCGGCATCGGTGGATCAACGCCTGATCAATCCGCGATTTGCGCTCACGTACCGGCGCATAAGTCGGATCGCTCAGCACGCTGTTCGCTCGTTGCAGCAGCCACAGGGAAAACTGGTCCGGGCAGCGTGGGCCGATCTCCTGAACCATCCCCAGTTGCCACGCTTCAATCGCACTGACCGGCAAACAGGCCTGAGTCAACTGCTCGGCCAGTGCCGGGCCGACGGCGCGGGGCAGGCTGTAGGTCCAGTACTCAGAGCCATACAGACCCATGCTCTTGTATTGCGGATTGAGCACGATATCGGCGCGGGCGAACACGATGTCCGCCGCCAGCGCCAGCATCACACCGCCCGCACCGGCGTTGCCTGTCACGCCGCTGACCACCAGTTGCCGCGCGCTGAGCATTTCTGCGCAGACGTCGTCGATTGCCTGAATATTCGCCCAGGCTTCGGCGCCGGGATCCTGCGCGGCTTGAATCACGTTCAGGTGCACGCCGTTGGAAAAGCTACCGCGACCGCCCCTGATCAGCAGCACTCGCGTGTCCCGAGCCTTGGCCCAGCGCAGCGCCGCGGCCAGACGCTGGCATTGCTCGGTGCTCATCGCGCCGTTGTAGAACTCGAACGTCAGTTCCCCGACGTGCCCGGACTCACGGTAACGAATCGGCTGATACGCTTCGTCGCTGAATGGCTGTGTGGCGATCGACCAGTCCAGCACCGGCACATGGTTGAGTAGTCCGGCCAGCACATGCCGCGCCGGTCGCTTGAAGGTTTCCTCAGCGGGTTGAGGCTTGCGCCGCAGCGCGCCGATCCACAGGCTCTGGTCGCCGGCAGCCACCAGCACGGCGTCGCCATGTACCGCAAGAATCTGGCCGGGCATCCCGCTGCGCGAATCAAGGTGCGCGTCATACAGGTAATACTGCCCGCCAGCCAGACTCGCCAGTACGCCGGGTTGGCCGTCGGCGGCGTCTATGCAGCGCTTGATGAAGCGCGCGCAATCGTGCCAGCTGAAACTGCGATCAGCCTGTCTCATGTTCGGTTGCAGACGGCCACGCACGCTGGGGCGGGTGTAATCGAGCTCGACCGGCTGAAACCCTTCGATGAATTTTTCCACCACCTCGCGGATGCACACCATCGCCGCGTCGCTGACCCGGCCGTTGTACAGCTCGGATTTGCGCAAGCCCGCCGGCAGATTGAATTCGCACGTCGCCCACACTGGGCCGGCGTCCATTTCCTCGACCGCTTGCAGCGCGGTGACACCCCAGACCGAGAGTTCGTTGGTGATCGCCCAGTCCAGCGCACTCGCGCCCCGGTCGCCAACGATGCCGGGATGAATGATCACCACCGGACGCCGGGAATCGCTCCACAGCGCCTGTGGCACGCGGTCCTTGAGGAACGGGCAGATCACCAGATCGGCGCCGCTGTGCTCGATCTGTTCACATACCGCAGATGCCTCGGTAAACAGCACCACGCTGGGCGAGTGTCCGGCCTGACGCAGTTCCAGCCAGGCCCTTTGCGTCAGGCCGTTGAACGCTGACGCCAGCAGGATGATCTTGAGCGATTGCATGGGGATTCTTCCTTGAGTGAGATCGGCCGCAGGCTCCCGGTGAGCCTTCCTTGGCTGTCGATGGAGCAGCAAGAGTACGCAGTGCTTGCACGTACACAGCTGACCGAGGTCAAGGTTGTGTCAGGCAAGGCGTCGGTCAGTCGCTGGAATTTCCGTTTAAGTCCTACGGAAACAGGAGCGTTTCGATCAGATATGTGGATATTTCTGACGACTTTTTCAGGTTGGTCGTCGGACGCCGGGTCTATAGCATCAGTCCTGACATTGAAGTCATCGAGCGCACAGATCGCTCCGGCCCCGGACAAAGGATGGAATATGCGAATCCCACTGATTGAAAGCCATACGCCTGCTTACTCGCCTCGCCATTATTGGCGCGACGATCGCGCCAGGTGTCCCTCGGAGGACGTTGCCATGCCGAGCGCCAAAGTGCCCCGGCTCACGGGCTTGAAGAAGCTCGAGGGCAAACCTCTGGAGTTGCTGTTGCGTGGGCAGGACACCGGCGACGATCCGATGCTCATCCTGCGCTGCACAAGCGAAGGATTTGAGCTGCTTGATGTGGTGAACATGATCGCAACCTCCGAGCTGTACCAACAGGGCGAGATGGTCAAACGCATCACCGGCAGATCCGTAAGAACCGTGCGACGTCTGCTCAAGGAAGGCGCGTCGGTGCGCCTGGACACGCCGCAGAGCGTGATCGCCTACCAATATGCCGCTGCGCTGGAACTGGCCATCGAAGTATTCGGGCGTCAGGCCAAGGCCGAATCATGGCTGGAACACCGCGCCACTTACTTCTACGGATATGTGCCGCTCGATCTGGTTGGACATGCGCTGGGCTTCAGGATGGTGGAGGAGTATCTGAACCAGATCAAATACGGGGTTTATCAATGAACCCCTTGCCCTGGGATGATCGCTGGTACGCCTGGCGGCTGGATCGCGAGGTGTACAGCGAGACCTGGGACAGCGGCCTCGGATCGAAACGGGACGGCGGCCGCTGGAATACGCCCGGCCGCAGAGTCGTTTATGCGTCGGTCGACCCCTCCACGGCGATACTGGAGGTGGCCGCCCATGGCAGCTTCGATGCGCTTGATCAGGAGCCCTATGTGTTGACCTGTTTTGAAATCACCCACGACGCCAGCGTCAGAATCGTGCAACCGGAAGATGTGCCCAATCCGCATTGGCTCACCCCGATCAAAACCTCGCCCAACCAGCGAAAGTTTGCCGATGCACTGTTGGCTGAACATCCATTTGTTCTGGTGCCTTCGGTGGCCACCCGACACTCGTGGAATTTGCTGGTGAGTTGCGATCTGGCGGAAGGTCAGTTCAGGATGGTTTCGCAAGAGCGGTTTGGGCTGGATACGCGGTTGTTGCAGGAGGGTTGATCGTATCGGTAGAGATCTTCAGAGTCGCTGCAAGGATTCGTCGCGGCGGCTCGGGCGCGGGACACCTAGCGAAAAGCTACTTCCAGGCACTGTGTTGGCCCGGTAAATTCCCCGCTTTATCGCAGACAAGGAAGTTCAACATGGCAAAATTGAAATGAAGGCTGCGAACCTATTGGGTAACCACTGGTTTTCGTGTGCTCTGCTGGTTTCCGCTTGCTTCACCGGCAATCTTGTTCATGCAAAAGAACCAGAGAGTCACCCCCGGGTGATTATGTATTACGGTCCGTGGAGTCCGGAAGAAAACCGTTTCGACGCCAGCCGGTGGTTCAGTTCAGGTATGTATCGCCCGCGTCTCATGGGTACTCCGCCTGAAGAGAGCCCAGTGACCATGCTGCGCAATAGGCCTGAAAGTTTGCGACATATTGAGAATGATGTTCTCTTGACAGAAGCGTTATTCGCTGTAGAGCGACAGTTTCCGAAGTTGGACACCGAAGACCTCATTCTGAATACGCCGGACCTGCACCGCCAGATACGGTATGCCTATAGTTCATTTGCCGAGCCTGACAGGCCGGTGGATTCCTATTGGCTTTTCATCACGTTTGCAAACAAGACCGTGGTCGTTACGATCGATTGGGACGTGACAGAAAAGAAACTCTTGCCCCGCTCGATGGCTTCGAATCTGATCGAAAAAAGTGATGAAGAGGCGGCATACCTTCAGGTAAAAAAAGAGCTTGATGGGACGGCTTCAGCCAAGCGTTAACTCACGTTGCCATTTCTTCAATGGTTGAAACGACAAATCCCGCCAATAAGCGGGATTTGTGTTTTACCAAGAAGCTTCTTACGAAGGGAACAGCTCGGACAGTTTCATCGACAGCATCATGTCGCCTTCAACGCGCAGCTTGCCGCCCATGAAGGCCTGCATGCCGTCGGTTTCGCCGCTGACGATGTCTTTCAGGGTCTGGCTGTCCAGCACCAGCGTGCAGTTGGCGTCCGGGTTTTCGCCTTCCTGGATGTCGCAGGTGCCGTCTTTGACGATCAGTGCGTATTGCTTGTCTTCGTCGGTGATGTTGAAACCGAAGACCAGGTCCAGACCGGCAGCGGCGGCTGGGTTGAACTTGGCTTGCATTGCTTTTACGGCATCAGCTACGGAGGTCATGGTTCGATCCTTTCTTGGTCATGGGAGCTGGGTGGTTACAGCCAGGGTCACAGTAAGCCGGACTCAGCGAAAAGTGATGAGTTCCGGGGCCTTCAGCAGTTGCAGGTGTGCGTGACTGTTGAAGGAAGCCAGAGCCACCTCGCGACCACGAAACTTCAATTGGTTGAGCGAGGTGTTGACGATTTGCCAGTTCAATTCAAAGGCCTGTCTGGCAGGCATTTGCGTAATCAGGTGGAGCAGGGCAGTGATGGTGCCGCCGGAGGTGAACACGGCGATTTTCTGGTTCTTTTCCGCCAGGTCGAGGATGCGGTGCAGCCCGGCCTGAACCCGTTCGACGAAACCCAGCCAGCTTTCCAGTCCGGGTGTGTCGTAGGTGCCGGCAAGCCAGCGCTCGACGATCAGGGCAAAGATGCGCTGGAATTCACCGCGGTTCTGCGCGGCGTTGCGCAGGATGTCGAGGGCTTCCGGCTCTTCCGGCAGCATGGCCGGGAGCAGGGCGCGGATCACCGCGTCGGCATCAAATTCGTTGAAGGCGGAATCGGTTTCGAGGACAGGGACTGGCAGGCCTCGGGCACTGAATTGTTCCAGTGCGCTGGTGGCAGTGTGCTGCTGGCGGCGCAGATCGCCGGCAATGCAGCGATCGAAGCTGATGCCGAGGTCAGCGAGGTGCTGGCCGAGGATTTCTGCCTGACGCTCGCCGGTCGGTGACAGCACGTCGTAATCGTCTGCACCAAAGGAGGCCTGGCCATGTCGTATCAAGTAGATGCTGCCCACGTCCGCGTCGTCCCGGTACGTTGAAGGTCAGGCGAGGTTATGAGGATGGCGTAAGGCTGTCAATGAAAAAACATACGCTTGTTTGAAATGCCCGTTACAGGCGTGTTGCCGGAGGTTTCACGGCTGGCCGACGAGCCGTCGCATGGGTATGCTGGAGTCATTCCGCGTGTAATACACCGTCACGCATTGCTTTGAGGAGTCTCTGTGGATTTTTTCACCGAATACGCCAGCTTCCTGGCCAAGACCGTTACTTTGGTGATCGCCATTCTGGTGGTGCTTGCCAGTTTTGCCGCATTGCGCAGCAAGGGCCGGCGCAAATCGGCGGGTCAGTTGCAAGTCAGCAAGCTCAACGATTTCTACAAAGGCCTGCGTGAACGCCTGGAGCAGACCCTGCTCGACAAGGATCAGCTCAAGGCACTGCGCAAGGGCGAAGCGAAAACCGAAAAAAGCGCGAAGAAGCAAAAGAACAAGCCTGAGACCAAGTCTCGGGTATTCGTGCTCGACTTCGATGGCGATATCAAGGCTTCCGCCACCGAGAGCCTGCGCCACGAGATCACCGCACTGCTGACGCTCGCCACGCCGAAAGACGAAGTGGTCCTGCGTCTGGAAAGTGGCGGCGGCATGGTGCACAGCTACGGTCTGGCGTCGTCGCAGCTGGCGCGAATCCGTGATGCGGGCGTGCCACTGACCGTTTGTATCGACAAGGTCGCAGCCAGCGGTGGATACATGATGGCGTGCATCGGCGACAAAATCATCAGTGCACCGTTCGCCATCCTCGGTTCGATCGGCGTGGTCGCGCAATTGCCCAACGTCAATCGCCTTTTGAAGAAGCATGACATCGACTTTGAAGTGCTGACCGCCGGTGAGTACAAGCGCACCCTGACCGTGTTTGGCGAAAACACCGAAAAGGGTCGCGAAAAATTCCAGGAAGATCTCGACATCACCCATCGCTTGTTCAAAAACTTCGTCGCCCGTTATCGCCCGCAATTGGCGATCGATGAGGTGGCTACCGGTGAGGTGTGGCTCGGTATCGCTGCGCTGGAAAACCAACTGGTGGATGAACTGAAGACCAGCGATGAATACCTGGCACAGAAGGCCAAACAGGCCGAGGTCTATCATCTGCACTACGCCGAGCGCAAAAGCCTGCAGGAACGCATCGGCATGGCTGCCAGCGGTTCGGTGGACCGCGTGCTGTTGAGCTGGTGGAGCCGTCTTACCCAGCAACGCTTCTGGTAAATCGCAGGCATAAAAAAACGCCGGTCACATGACCGGCGTTTTTATATCTGCAACAACGTCCGACGCTTAGCGGCGACGGAACAGCGGCAGTGGTTCGTCAGCGGCAGCCTGGTAAGTCACCGAGAAGTCCTTGAGACCTTCCAGTGCTTCGTACGGGTCTTTATCCGCGCGAATGGCAAAGGCATCAAAACCACAACGGTGCATGTAAAACAGCTGGTCGCGCAGCACGTCGCCAATGGCCCGCAGTTCGCCTTTGAAACCATAACGGTCACGCAGCAGACGGGCATTGGAGTAGTTACGGCCGTCGGTAAACGCCGGGAAGTTCAGGGCGATCACCTGGAACCTGGCGACGTCCTCACCGATTTCCTCGGCCTCTTCATCAGCATCCAGCCACACACCCAGGCCACCATCGCGGGCCAAGAGCATGCGGCTGTGTTCGCGCCACAGGTTCAGCGGCACGATCAAGTCGTCGCAGTTGCTGATCTCGTCGATATTGAAATCCTTGGGCAACAGGTGCCAGGTCTCGTCGACGACTTCGTTGTTCTTAATGATTCGCTGCATAGACGCGTTCCTTGAAGAGGTCGATGCCAATACGCTGATAAGTGTCGATGAAGCGCTCGTCTTCGGTGCGTTGTTCAACGTACACGTCGATCAGCTTCGAGATCACGTCAGGCATGGCTTCCTGTGCGAAGGACGGGCCGAGGATCTTGCCCAGGCTCGCGTCACGGCTGGCGCTGCCACCGAGGGAAACCTGATAGAACTCTTCGCCTTTCTTGTCCACGCCGAGAATGCCGATGTGGCCAACGTGGTGATGACCGCAGGCGTTCATGCAACCGGAGATGTTCAGGTCCAGCTCGCCGATGTCGAACAGGTAATCCAGATCGTCGAAGCGACGCTGGATCGATTCGGCAATCGGGATCGACTTGGCGTTGGCCAGTGAGCAGAAGTCACCGCCCGGGCAGCAGATGATGTCGGTCAGCAGGCCGATGTTCGGCGTGGCGAAACCGCCTTCACGCAACTCGCCCCACAGGGTGAACAATTGGCTCTGCTCGACATCGGCAAGAATGATGTTCTGCTCGTGGGAGGTGCGCAGTTGACCGAAGCTGTAGCGGTCGGCCAGATCGGCGACGGCGTCGAGCTGTTTGTCGGTAATGTCGCCCGGGGCAACACCGGTCGGCTTCAACGACAGCGTCACAGCCACATAGCCCGGCTTTTTGTGCGCCAGGGTGTTGCGGCTGCGCCAGCGAGCGAACCCCGGGTGCTCTTTGTCCAGATCGGCCAGTTGCGCGGTCTGATTCTCGAGGGTCTTGTAGTCCGGATCGACGAAGTGCTTGGCGACGCGATGCAGTTCGGCTTCGGTCAGCGTGGTCTGGCCACCGCGCAGGTGCTCCATTTCCGCATCGACTTTCTGCGCGAACACTTCAGGCGTGAGCGCCTTGACGAGGATCTTGATCCGCGCCTTGTATTTGTTGTCACGACGGCCGTAGCGGTTGTACACACGCAGGATGGCGTCGAGATAGCTCAGCAGGTCTTGCCAAGGCAGGAATTCATTGATGAATGCGCCCACCACCGGCGTACGACCGAGGCCACCGCCGACCAGCACGCGGAAGCCAAGCTCGCCAGCGGCGTTGTAGACAGGTTCCAGGCCGATATCGTGAACTTCAATGGCCGCACGGTCACTGGTCGAGCCGTTGACGGCGATCTTGAATTTGCGCGGCAGATAGGCGAATTCCGGGTGGAATGTGGTCCACTGACGGACAATTTCGCACCATGGACGCGGGTCGATGACTTCGTCGGCAGCGACACCGGCGAACTGGTCGGTGGTGACGTTGCGCAGGCAGTTGCCGCTGGTCTGGATCGCATGCATCTGCACGGTCGCAAGTTCAGCGAGAATGTCCGGGATGTCTTCCACCGCCGGCCAGTTGAACTGCACGTTCTGCCGCGTACTGATGTGGGCGTAGCCCTTGTCGTAGTCGCGGGCGATTTTCGCCATCATGCGCACCTGACGCGAAGTCAGCTGGCCGTAAGGTACCGCCACGCGCAGCATCGGCGCGAAGCGCTGGATGTACAGGCCATTTTGCAGGCGCAGGGGGCGGAATTCTTCTTCGCTCAGCTCACCTGCCAGATAGCGTCGGGTCTGATCACGGAACTGCTTGACGCGGTCCTCGATGATCCGCTGATCGTACTCGTCGTATACGTACATATAAGTCCTGTTCTCAGGCTTGGGCTACTCGGAAAACGCTGCGTTTTCGCTTGCTGGAGTCCGATGTTGCCTCTGCAATTCTGCGCGCACGGCCGCGCACTCCGTCACGGAGCCGGGGCAATATACCCGTTTGCAGTTATGCGCAAAAGTGATGTTTGAGTATATGTAAAGAACCAAATCGCCTAACGCGAACGCCTGTCATCTATTCCACATTTGTCGTGCGGACAATCATCGTCTTAACTGTGATCGAGTCTTTGTGCAATCACCGATAAAACCGACAAGAGGCGATGCAATGAGCAATCCGACCAAAGCCAGAAAAAGCGACAGCAGCGTCGATGCGTGGGCCATTTTGTTCCTGATCATTCTCGTTGTAGGGACAGCGGTCTTCTGGGTAAGCCATCAGTAGACGACATTCCGGGCCCGCTTTCCGGCCCGGATTACTGGCCCGCCATACCATGCCCGGTTATCTGACGGAAGCCTTCAGACGCCCGCGAAATGCAGCACCAGCTTGACGATGGCAAACAGCGTCAGGCCAAACACTGCCGTGAACAAAACGCCCAGAATCACGAAGTGGCTGGGTTTACCGTGGGTGAAGTCCCGTTCCCGGTTCTTGCCGCTTTGCACGCCGAACGCTGCAGCCATGACGCTGTGCAGCATTTGCCAGAAGCTCGGCGGTTTGTTGTCGACTGGATCGTCCATAAATCCCTCTGCTCGATGTCGTGCCCCACAAGCATAGTCAAACAGTGCGCAGATGCCTGAACACGCTGCGCCAGATACGCCGTTACAACAATTGCCAGCCGCTATAACTATGTACCGCTGCCCGGTCGGGCACAGGTGATGTGCTGTCGCTCCATTTACAGGAGCGATGTATGTCCCCAGATTCCCTCGATTCGCGAACTGCTGACCGACCGATCCAGCCTTCGGCGACGGATAGTATCCACGGGCCTTTCCTGGAAACCGCAGTGCCGCAGTGGCTGATTGGCGCTTCGGCGCAACGCAAGGCTGAATTCAAGCAGGCGCGTCCGCTCATGCCTGCCTGGTACGCCAGAGCCACAGCCCGGCAACGTCAGGTGCTGCATGCCAGTTTCCGAAGCAGCTTCAGGGCTCAGATGCGGTTGGACAAAACGATGTCCGGCTTCAAGGACATCGATGCGTTTGCCCGACCGATACTGTTGCAGGCCTTGAAGTCCCGTTTTCAGGTTGAGGTTGATGTCGACAAGACCCTGCTATCCCTCAGGCGTGCGGTACGCGCGGGAATCATTTCTGTGGAATTTGGCACGGTCGAAGCCCTGACGCTGCCTATGCTGCAGGCGGCGCTGCACAATTTTGAAAGTGACGAATGCGTGTTCGGCGCGTTTCACGGCAGCTCCGGTTTTGTCATCGAAACCGCAACAGCCGGCACTTACAAGTCGGTGCCGGTAAACGTGTCGGTGAGAAACTTTCTCAGCCTGTGTCGTGACCTGGACATCGGTACGAAATATCAGGCTTACCTCAAGACGTTTTTCCATCCCGCCGATCCGAAGGCGCAAGAAACCTTGCGCCGCGACTTTATTGCCAGTCAGAAAGCTGCCATGCGCGCAGCGGCCGAGCGGGCTTTATTGACCAAGGAAATCCGCCCGCAGGACCACGCAATGATTGTTTCCGTGCTCAACGGCGAAAGACGTCCCCGGGTGGACAACAAACCGGTGTGGTTCCACGACATGGGCCTGATGCAGCACCGACTGGTCGGCTGCGTGGCATTCACCATCGCGGAAAAATATCAGTCGGTCGAAGCGGTCATTCTCTACGTGCCCAATGATCCCGAACATCCGCTCAAACGCTATACCGGTACGCAGATGAGTGACACTCTCAAACGGTTGCTCAGTGCCCGCCCTGCGCATCAGGCAAAAACCGCTGAGCCTACCGCTTATCAGCGGTTCTTCAGCCAGTTCATGCCTTATGAGAAGCGTGCTTATTACTTCAGCCAATTCGTAAAATCAGCCGACCCCTGGTCCGATTGGCTGTCATCGGTCTGGCGGGCGGTGCTGCAGACGTCGCCGATTTTTTCCGACATCTGGAAAGTCTCTGCCAAGCCTCCAAAAATGCAGCCGGAGCCCGACCCCTACGTTGCCGCTTCGTTGATGCCGCACCGGCAAGTGTATCCCTGGCAACCCAACAACGACCTGTGGCAATACCTCTACGAGAAGCACCGGGACAAGGTGATCGCTGACGCCCGCGCGCATGCGGTGCCGACTCGTGACATCGATGCCAAGGCGCGTGATGCCAAACTCGCCGGCCTGGAGCAGCTCGGACTGCTGGCCTTGAATGTGGCCTCGATGTTCGTGCCGGTAATCGGTGAGATCATGATGGTGGTGATGGTCGGGCAACTGCTTTATGAAACCATCGAAGGCGTCGTCGAATGGAGCGAGGGCGACAGGCACGCGGCCAAGGAGCATCTGCTGGATGTCGCCGAAAACCTGGCCCAGATTGCCGTTATGGCCGGCGGTGGCGTGGTGTTCAATAAAATCAATGCCGTCAGACCGGAACCGGTCATCGAGCAACTGCAGCCAGTAACGTTACCCAACGGCCGGACACGCCTGTGGAAGCCTGACTTCACCGGTTATGAGCACGACATCGCACTCGCCCAGGCCGCGGTGCCCAATCACTTGGGGCAGTACCGGATTGACGGCAAGACCTGCATTCGTCTGGGCGGTGAAATCTACGTGCAGGTCTTCGATCGCTCGACCGGGCAATGGCGTCTGAAACACCCCACCGAGCGCAACGCCTACAGGCCGGCGCTCGCCCATAACGGCCACGGCGCCTGGCGACTGGTATCGGAGCAGCCGATGACATGGCAGCGGCTGGAGCTGCTACGGCGCATGGGCCATAGCACTGACGGCTTCTCCGATGACAGATTGCTGATGCTGGGTGATATCAGCGGCGTCAGTGACAGCACGTTGCGCCAGATGCACATGGATCATCTACCGCCGCCGCCCGAATTGCGCGATGCCATGCAGCTGTTCGATGCCGATGCCGCGGCCCGACAGATGATCGAGCAATTGCGTGGTGCCCGAGCGATTGACGAGCGTTATCTGCATGCGCTGCCGCTGGTGACGGAACTGCCACGCTGGCCGCATGGCCGAGTACTGGAGATTTTCGCCGGGGCGCAGGAGACTGAGCAGTCGATTCAATATGGCCTGGAAAATGTGTTGCCGGGGATTGAACGCAAACCCGTGATCCGCATCAGCCGCGCCCAGGTATTGAACGGCGAAATGCCGGCGCGGATTGTGGCAGCGCTGGAGGAAAACGAAGTCATTCGGCTTCTGGGCAGCAGGGCCGCGCAGTTCCGGCCGGCAAGGCCGGATGAGTTCATGCGCTTGCTTGCCGAGTTTGCATACACCCGTCAGTCGGCGATTTTCGACAGCCTCTACCGCGGCACCGAGCCGCTGAGTCTGCGCGCGCGGATCCTGCAACGTGAGTGCCCCGGGCTGAGCAACGCCGCCGCACAGGACGTGCTCGGTCATGCCACGGCAGCGGAGCTGGCCCGCATGGATCACACCGGGCGTTCGCCGTTGAAACTGCTCGAAGAGGCGCGCTGGCATGTTCGCCGGGGGCGCCAGACGCGCGCCTTTGCCGGCCTGCACAGCGAAAACCTTGCCTCGGCCGACAGTCGACGGCTGGCGTTGTTTGCCTTGGAGCGTTTGCCTGAATGGTCGCCAACGTTGCGTCTGGAGATTCGTGAAGGCAGTACGACCGGCGCACTGCTTGACAGTGTCGGTGAGCCTTCGGCGCCGGTAAAACGCTATCTGGTCAAGAACGGACCTCTCTACCAGGCATTCAATGCTCAGGCGCAGGTGCTCAACAGAATTTCCAGGGTGGAAGACAGTTTCTATCGTTCGCTCATGTATGCGTTGCCTGATGACATGCGTGCGGCACTGGGCCTGTACGAGGGCAGCAAAGGCGGTGAGCTGCAGCACCAGATTATCCTGTCGGCCCGCGTGCATTGGCGCGAAGCTCTGCACATGCTGGCACCGCGAGCCAAATGGTTCAAACCGCCAGTACGGGTTCGGGCCAGGATGACGGGCTATTACGCGAGTGGGCGAGGTGGAGGCTGGAGCACTTCGCTCGAAATGCGCGTGGCGCAGTTGTATCCGTTGCCGCGACAGGCAGCTGCCTTTCTTGCTCGACAGCGAGGCCGCAGCGATGCGCAGATTTATCAGGAGCTGGAGTTGCGCCGTCGGGAATGGGAGTCGCTCAACGCCACACTCGAGCGATGGCAGGCGGTCCCGAGCAGCAGCCAGGCTGCCGAGCACAGGGCGCGATTGGCGCGGACTTTGAGAGAGGCGTGGCGCAATGGCCCGTTGGCCGGCCGGGTTGCCGATGTGGCCCGCCTGTCACTGGTCTGTGATGCGTCTGTCCCCGCGTTGAGTACTCGTTTTCCCCATGTGCGTGAACTGGCAGTGAGCGGCATTGGCCTCACGGATGCCAATGTCGATGGTTTGCTGGCGGCGTTTCCGAACGTCACTGACCTGCAGATTGGCGAGGTGAGGGATCCACGTGTCTTTACCGTTGCTGGCCGATCACTCACGACCGTGCCGCAAGCACTTGGCCAGCTGACCGGATTGACTCAACTGCGCTTCGTTACCGACGCGCCGTTTCTCGCGCCCACCTTTGCACAGAGGCTGCGGGCACTGACCTCACTGGAAACGCTGCATATCAACTATTCGGGAGCCGATGCAAGCACTCTGAATGATCTTGAACTGAGCACGCTGACGCATTTGCACAGTTTGCGCATTGACGCCCCGAATGCCTTGTGGCGGTGGCCGGCGTATGTCGAACGGCTGCCGCGGCTTGGACGCCTGGACCTGACCCACACCTTGATTGAAACCTTGCCCGAGTCGCTGTACCACGGACACGAGCAACTCTGGGCCGGCCTGTCGTTGAATTGGGCGAGGGTCACCCCGACCACGTTTCGGCGTGCTTACGACTACGTCAGCCAGTATTCCGGCCCGTTCGGCCATTTGCTCGACCTGCATCAAATGGTCCGTGGATTTTGCCGTGCCGAACTGGACACCATGGCCCCGGCGTCGGGTTTCGTCGATCTTTTGCCCGAAGCTTTTTATACCGCTCTGGCAACGCCGCAAGCGCGGGTGACAGCGATCGAGAGTATCAGGGCCGAGCATGAGGCAATCTTTGCGCAGTTCTACACACCGACACTCAGGCATGGCACACGCTACTCGACAGTCAGAAGCCGCTGGGCAACCGGACCTGATGCCGAAGTCCTCCGGGCGCTGAAAACCAATTGGTATGGCACGCTGCGCCAGCGTTACGGGCTGACTGCGAACGTGGACAGGTTCGAGCTGCCTGGCCCACGATCGAGCAGCGAAGCGCTGCCGGCGGCAGAGCGCTTTCGCGAATTGCCGCAACTGCCAGCCGGCAGCTTTGCCCATGTCCGTACTGTCCGTTTGCGGCAGCTGGATGTCCCCATCGACCAGGCACGCGGGTTTCTCCGTGCATTCAGTCACGTCGAAAGCCTTGAAATCAGCGGCAACCGCTTTACCGAACTGCCCTTTGCGGCGGACGATCTGCGTGCGCTGAAGAACCTTGATGCATCAGACAATGCCATCGTCGTAACGCCTGGGGTACAGAGGCAACTGAGCGGCTTGCAGCAAGTCCGATGGTTGAATCTGCGTGATAACCCGCTGCATGCCGTCGACGTCAGCGCGTTGAGCCGATTGCGGGCGTTGAACCTGAGATCGACTTCGTTGCAAACCTGGCCCCTCGGCGCCGAACGCCTCGCGCGTTTGTCCTGGCTCGATCTGCGCGACAACCGGATCGCCTCCCTGCCAGAGCCAGTCTTTTCCCACCCCGATGTGCTGATGAGGAGCAACCTGACGGGCAACCGTTTCAGTCCCGAGGGGCAAGCGAGCCTGGACGCGGCATTTCAGCGAATCGAGCAGCAAAAGGCTTTGGAACAGGGCACGTTGGCGCAGTTCGCAGCGCAACGTGTGCCGGACACTTTCCCGCCGGCCGAAAGCGGTTGGTCGTTCATCGAACTGCTGTTGCCGCTGCCTGAAGAGGCGCTGGTCAATCCGGCTCAGAGCGGAACTTCGGCGCATGTGCAACGATTGAATCAGCTCATGCCGCGGCAGCAGGCTGAACTGAATGTGCAGCATCTGCAGGCTTCGGGATTGAGCGATGCGCAAATCGAAGCCCGGATTACCGAATGGCATCGCAGCTGTGAGGCGTTGATTCGACGACTCAATGGCTGGTTGTACAACCGCGAGATTCCAACGGCCGATGGCCCGATCACGGCTGGTAGACGATCCTCTGCGGGGCGGCTGATCAGGGACGCGTGGCTTGGCGGACTGACTGAAGCCAGTGGCAGCGTGGTACGGGAACTTGAGCTTGCAGATCTGCGAATCGGCGACTTGCCTGAACTGCCCGTGCAGTTTCCAGCGGTGACAACGCTGGACCTGAGTCGCGTGGGCCTGTCCACGCGGGGCTCCGACGGCTTTCTCAACGCCTTTCAGGACCTTCGTACCTTGCTGCTCAGTGGCAATGAGCTGGGTGCATTGCCCGGCCCGGTGTTGCGGATGCGGCATCTGCAGCATCTGCGAATGCAGCATTGCAATCTCCAGAGTGCGACCAGCTTCTACCCGTTGCTGGGGCGCGGGCGTCTACACATGCTTGACGTCGGGTATAACCAGCTTCGTGTATTCAACCCACCGGACTTCAGTGCCTTGCAGCTTCTGGATCTACGCACCAACCACCTGAGCGAATGGCCGGCCGGAGCTCAACAGGCCGCTCATTTACGCGGTTTGAATCTGCACAACAACCGGATCGTGGACCTTCCTGGTGAGCTGTTCAACGGCAATCACGAGCGTCTGCTGCAAGGGACTGACTTGTCCGCGAATGCACGCCTGTCCCTGACTGCCTTGCTGGATCTGCGGCGCTACGCCCGCGAGCGCGCAGCCCCTTATGTGATGCAGCTTTCACAAGAATCCATCGACGAATTGATCGATAGACATGTTATCGGGCCCGATCAACCGCAGCCGCCAGGCGCAGTGGAGGGGGCAGGTAACAATGCCGTCGCCCCCGATCCATATGCAGGCGTGCAGCCGTCTGAAGCGATTTTTGATCCGGCCAATGACATCGCGCCGGAATCTCGCGATCCCTGGCTGATGGACAGTGACTTGGCACTGGCGGCGCAACGACGCTCGATCTGGACGCAATTGGCGCTTGAGCCGAATCACCAGCGGTTTTTTCAGTTACTGCGTTTGCTGCGTGACACCGAGGAGTTCAAGCGTGTGCCGGCCGATCTCACCCACAGAGTGTGGCAAGTCATGGAGGCGGCTACCGAAAATACCGAACTGCGCAACTCGCTGTTCAACGATGCAGAAACGCATGGCACCTGTCCGGACGGGCGGATTCTTACGTTCAGTGACATGCAGGTGCGGGTTTGGGTCTATCGCACATTGCAGGGAATACCTGTCAGCCGAACGATGGCCAGGGGCCGGGCATTATGGCAAGTGTCCCGACAGTTGTTTCGTCTGGAGTGGGTCGAGATCTTTGCCGAAGTCTTGGCGAAGGGCCAGGATCGTGCCGAGGTTCGCCTGCAATCGCGCATCGATTTGACCCGTGGCTGGGGTGATGGACTGGACCTGCCGGGGCAACCCTCCCATATGTTATACGCACGTCCATTGACCGATGAGGTCCTGGCGCAAGTTCGCATTTGGGTACTGGAGGCGGAGCAGACTGATGAACTGCCGGCGAACATGGGCGAGCGCGATTACTGGATCGCTTATTTGCAAGAACGCTATCCGCAGGAAATGGAGGCGATCGATGTCGAGATCGAAGAGCTGCAACAGGTTGGCGGCGAACTGAAGGAACGACTCGAACGGGGGGAACTCACCGAGAATCAGTACGAGCTGGAATTGAAAGCACTGGCCAGAGCTGTCCACGCATTGCGTCGACAGAGACGGCTCGAGTTGACGCGCCGTGAAATCGACCTCCTGCGAGCTTTCGCTGATGACTCGCAACAGCCTGGACGCCTTGAACCGCAGCCCGGGACTTCCTCGCTCCCGTGACGGCCGCATGGTGCGGTTGCAAGGCTCGTCGAAGCAAGTTGTTACCTTTCGCCGGTGAGTCATAAGCGGATACCGCAGTCGGGGTAGCCGGAAATGGTCTGCTGCACACTTCATTGACAAAGGAGTGACCATGATCGCTATCCCATCCAATCCGCCGTCGACGGCATCTTCATCCTCGTCACGCACGACCGACGCGCCGGCCCCGAAACCGCTGAAGGCAACACAGAGCCTTCACGGTGATTTCCTCGAAAAGTCGATCCCCACCTGGCTGACTGACGTGACGGCGCAACGACGCCAGGCGTTCAAGGACGCCCCTGCGGCGCTGCCGGCGTGGTATCAGGATGCGACGCCTGCCCAGCGCGCAGCCTTGAATGACAGCTACAAGGCCAGCGTGCAGGCGCAAAACATGCTCGATAAAAGCATGTCGAGGTTTGAGCAGGCCGAAGTGTTTGCCAGACCCTTGCTGATCAAGGCATTGAAGGACGAATATCAGCTGCAAGTGGACATCGACAAAACCTTGTTGTGCTTGCGACGCCCGATAGAGGTGGGCATTCAGGCCACAGAGCTGGCGTCCTTCGAAATTCTCAAGCTGTCGCTGCTGGAGGCGGCACTGCACAACTTCGAAGCCAGCGAGTGTGAGGAGGGGGCTTATCACCACACCTCGGGATTCATGGTGGCGACCGATACTGCGGAGACTTTCGAGTCCGTTAGTGTCGCGCTGACGGTCAGCCAGTTCATGTCGCTGTGCCGTCGCCTGGATATCGGCAAGCAATACCAGGACTATCTGCAGGAATTTTTTCACCCGGCCGATGTGGTGGTGCAGGGCGTGCTTCGCGAGCGGTTCATCGCGAGTCAGAAGGCAACCATGCGCGCAGCCGCAGAGCAGGCGTTATTGCAGAAGGATATAGAACCGGCGGACTACACCATGATCCGGTCGGTCATCGATGGCGAGATGAATCCCTGGATGGGCAACCGACAGGTATGGTTCAAGGACCTGAGCCTGATGAGAAAACGTCTGACTGGCTGTGTGGTGTTCGTGATCAGCGAAAAATACCGCTACAGCGATGAATTGATCGTTTACATCCCTCACGACCCGCAGCACCCGTTCAAACGCTACAACCACCAGCAAATGCGTGAGGAGTTCAAACGCTTGCTGACTGCGCGCGATGAACCGCTCGCTGGCGGGGCTCAACCGACGCCTTATCAGCGGTTCCTCAGTCAATTTCTGCCCGTTGATCAGCGGCCCGATTATTTCAGTCAGTTCACCCGAAAGGCTGCTGACTCACCGAAGGATGCCTGGTCGACATTGCGCTCTCCATGGGTCGCGTTCATTCAGGCAATCAGCGGTACTTCAGTGTTCACCCGGATCAAGCAACTTCCTCCCGAGCGCGGGGTGAAGATGGAGCCGGAGCCCGATCCCTACATTGCGCCTTCGGCGGTCGGACGCAGAGGGCATGGCCTTTGGGCGGCCAATGAAGATCTCTGGCTCTATCTCTTTACCCAGAACCGCGCCAAGGTACTGGCCGACGCCCGCAGCCATGCGGTACCCAGCGACGACGTCGAGGTCAAGGCGCGCGACGCCAGGCTGGCGCACCTGCTGCAGATCGGTCTGCTTGGTTTGAACATGGTGTCGATGTTCGTTCCGGTGCTGGGCGAAGTGATGATGGTGGTGATGGCCGGCCAGCTGATGTACGAAACACTGGAGGGCGCGATCGAATGGAGCGAAGGCGACCGGCGTGCGGCCAGGGATCATCTGATCGACGTGGCGGAAAATCTGGCGCAGATCGCGGTGATGGCGGGGGTAGGCGCCGGGGTGCGGAAATTCTCCAGCGCCAAAGCCGTGCCAGTGATTGAACAGCTGGAACCGGTGCAGTTGCCCAGCGGCAACACCCGCCTTTGGAAACCCGACCTTGGCGCGTATGAGTCAACGATCGCTTTGCCGGACAGCCCCGGTCCGAATCCGCAGGGGCAACATGTACTGGACGGCAAGACCTACATTCGTCAGGCCGGCAAGGTTTACGAGCAGTACTACGATTCATCGCTCGGCAAGTGGCGCCTCCGCCACCCGAACGATCCCGATGCCTGGCAGCCGGTGCTCGAGAGCAATGGTAACGGTGCCTGGCGATCCACGCTTGAGCGCCCGCTGGAGTGGGACCGCCTGACCCTGTTGCGACGCATGGGGCATGCAACCGAAGTGTTTTCCGACGCAGAGCTGCTCAGGGCTGCCGATATCAGTGGCGTCAGTGACGGCGCCTTGCGCAAGATGCACCTCGACCACGCGCCGCCACCACCGGAGCTGGCGCAGGCGATGCGCCTGTTGAAAGCGGATGCAGATGCGGCATTGGTCGTGGAGCAGTTGCGTGGGGAACGCCCCATCGATGAGCTCTACCTGTATACCTTGCCGCTGATCACCGAAATGCCGTTGTGGCCGCAAAACCGGGTGCTTGAAGTCTTCGATGGCGAGTCATTGTCCGGCAGTTCCGTAAGGTATGGTGCTGCGCGGCGCTTTCGTGACGTGGGTGTCAAGCCGCCAATCAGGACTTCTCGGGCCGACATCCTTGGCGGAAAACTGCCAGCGCATATTCTTGCATCGCTCGAAGAAGCGGAAATCAATCGCTTGCTCGGCAAGCTGGTCGCACGTACTCCCGAGGCAAGGCTGCAGGAATTCAACAAGCGAATTGCCAATTACGCCAACACCCGTCAAGCGGCGATATTCGAAAGCATCTACAAGGGCACCGACCCCATCGCCCCCGAGGTCGCCGGTTTGCAAAAGGAATGTCCCGGGCTGGGCGAGTCGGCAGCACAAGCCGTGCTGACGCATGCCCATGCCGGTGAGTTGCAGGCGCTGCGGTCGGGCCAGCGAGCACCGCTGCGCCTGCTGGAAGAAGCGCGCTGGTATGCGCGTCAAACCCGTCGAGTCACCGCGTATGCCGGTCTGCGCAGCGAAAATGTCGCTTCGGCGGACAGTCGGCGTCTGGCATTGCACACGCTTGAGCAGTTGCCGGGTTGGCCTGACAACCTCCGTATCGAGGTTCGCGAGGATCATGATGCTGGCACGCTGCTTGACAGCATCGGCAGTGAAACAGCCAGCGAGAAAAAATACCTGATAAAAAAAGGTGCTCAGTTTCAGGCATTCAACGAGCGCGGTGAGGCACTCAACAGCCTGCCCGAACACGGCGACAATTTTTACCCATCGATCATGCACGCCCTGCCTGACGAGGCGCGCCGCAGCCTCGGTGTGCCAGCGGTCGGGCAGTCGGTCCAGCTGCGGGAAAAGATCATCCGCCACGCCGATCTGCACCAGGCCGAGGCGCCTGCGCTGCTGGAACCCCAGGTCACATGGATCAAGCCGCCCGTTCGCGTCAGCGATACTCTGATTGGTTATCCTGCCAGCGGACGTGGCCCTGGATTGTCACCGAACCTGATAGCACGCACGCGTGATATTTATCCGCAGCTGACAAATGAACAGGCGCGCGGCTATCTCCTTGAACAGTATCGGGCGGGAAATGACGACAGAGACATTTTCCAGTTGCTGCTGTCGCGTCGACAGGAATGGGCGCAGCTTGAAGCGACGCTGGATGAGTGGTCGGGACTAACGAGAGTACCGGCTTGGGCCCGTTCCGAGTGGAACTATAAAGTACGTACCGCACAGGCGCTCAAGGACTGTTGGCGCAACGCACCGATCGCCGCCCATCTGCCCGGCGCCGATCAGCTTCATCTTGTCCTGTACGACCCGCTGCCAGCTCTGACAGCAAATTTTGATCACGTACGAGAACTTTCCATCGCTGGGGATGGCATCACGGACACCGATGCCGACGCGTTCCTGGAGCGGTTTGGCCGTCTCGAAAAGCTCTCGCTGGGCGAGCGTGGCAGTCTGTTTGGCAGTTATATGGGGCGCGAACAGTCATTGACGACATTGCCTCTGGCCGTCACTCGCATGCCGAGCCTGAAAAACCTCAAGTTCAGAACCACAGCGGCTGCGATTGCGGCTGATCTGCCGACAAGATTGCGCATGCTGACTGCTGTAGAAGAGCTTCATCTTGATCTTTCGAGGGGCACCGGCGTCACGGCGAATCTTGACCTCACACCGCTCAGGCGATTGAGGAAACTCAGGATCGATGCGCCGGGAATGGTCCAATGGCCCGATTTTGTACAGGAGCTGCCTGAGCTGGAGCGCCTTGATCTGACGCAGACGGCCATCTCGTCCATTCCACAAGCACTCTACACAGGGCATGAGAAGTTGTGGGCGGGGCTGTCGCTCGACTGGTCGAATTTCGCGCATGAAAATTTCAAGCCCGCCTACGAGTACGTCAAAAATTACCGGGGCGTGTGGGGACATCTGCTGGATCTGGACCTGATGGTCCGCCAGTACTGCGCCGGCGAGCTGGAATTCCTGACTGGACGGCGCGGAAATATCAATCGCTTGCCTGAGCGCATCATGAGTCTGTGGAATACACCCGAGACCCGGCTCAAGGCTGTCGAGCTGCTGCGCCTGGAGCACGCCGGGATTTTCCGGCAGCTTTACCTTCCGACGACGTCCGATGGATTGCGCACCGCTACGCTTGCTCCGGTCTGGGAAACGTTGCCGAACCTTGCAGTGGTGCGTGAACTTGAGCACAACTGGGCGGCTGCCGTGCGCGAACGTTATGGCCTGCGCAGAGAAGCGCAGGTCCCCACTCCAGGGAATCCGAACGGGGTCGCCCCGCTGGAAAGTGGCGAAGTGTTCAAGTTATTCGATGATGGACACTTTGGCGACGAGCCATCCATAAGCGAGCTTCCGTCATTGCCGGCCGGTACGTTTTCTCATGTGAAAACCGTTTCCCTTGATCATCTGAACGTGCCTGCGGCACAGATGCGCGCGTTTCTTCAAGCATTCAGCGGTGCGCGTACGGTAGAAATCACAGGCTGCAATTTGACTGAGGTGCCGTTCAGCCCGAGCGACTTTGCGCAATTGACTCGACTGGATCTGTCACACAACCTGATCGGCACCACGCCAGAAGTCCAAAGCCAAATTGATGCACTTTATAAACTCGATTTCTTGGATTTGCGCGAAAACCAGCTGACTGATCTGAATGTCGCGGCTCTGAAGAAGCTTGAACTTCTGGACCTCAGTTCCAATCGTCTCCAGGCATGGCCGGCGGGTGCCGAAACGCTGCCAAGGTTGCAATGGCTTGATCTGCGCGAAAACCCAATCAGTACGTTACCTGAGCATGTGCTTGCCGATGACAGGGTGATGCTCAACACCAACCTGACGCAAAGCTCATTGAGTGCCGAAGGTGCGGCAGCCCTGAAAACTGCGCAGCGGCGTATCGAGACCGCAATCGGCTTGCCTGATGACACCCTCAAACAGTTTGAAATTTACCCCAGTGGCCCTCGAAGCGTGGGCGACGCGCGCGTACCGAGAACTGCACTGGCATTTGCGCACGAATTTCTGTTGCCGCTGCGTCCTCTGGCACCTGTCGCCGAAGGTGCCGCAGACATTGCAAGTCGCTTACAGGACGTCAATCCGCTTCTTTCTACAGAACAAGCGCAGCAATGTCTGGCGCGATTGCGCAGCGAGGGACTGAGCGATGCACAAATCGACGCCCGTCTGACCGTCTGGCGAGACAGCGACGAGGCCCTGACGCGTGAGTTGAACGGCTGGATCTTTACTCGGGCGATACCATGGAACAGAGGGGATAAATCCAAGCACCGATCGTTTCTGGCGATGAAGGTCAGAGATTGCTGGGCTGAGGGTCTGACACGCCATAGCGAACACTCAGGATCCACACTTGATCTCACGGGGTTGAACACCGGAGATCTGCCGCGCCTGTCGAAAGTGTTTTCCCCGGTCAGAACGCTGAATCTCACCGGTGTGGAATTTTCGGCACAAAGCTTCAACGAATTCTGTGCCGCTTTCCCTGAAGTCACCACCCTGGTACTCAACGGCAACGCCCTTGATACGCTGCCAGACGCCGTTGGCGGTCTGAGCGGGCTCGAGCGGCTGGGGCTGAGCGGGAATAAACTGGCCACCGGGGAGTCCCTGTACACCCAGGCGGGTGGAAATCGCCTGCGCTGGCTGGACCTCAGTCACAATCAACTGGAGGAGTTCAGTGCCAGCGCCTTCAGTCGGCTCGAAACCCTCAAGCTTGACCACAATGGCCTCGATTCCTGGCCGGACGGCGTGCTGGAACTGCCGCATCTGCGCGCACTCGATCTGACGGGCAACAACATCAGCGTGTTCCCGGACAGGCTCTTGGACGGTAGTCACAGGGAACTGGTCGCTGGCACGGTTCTGTCGGAAAACACCCTGACACTCAACAGCCTGCGACAACTGCGCGATTACAGCGCCGCCAATGCAAATCGTGACGTCATGGGCTATTCGCGGGCGCATCTCGATCGGGAGATTGACCTGCGCTTACGCGTAGCCGACAGTGAACCCGGCTCCGGCTCGGATGGCGACAGCGATGACAGTGACGGCTTCGGAGGCGGTGGTGTTGGCGGACGTGTGGATGTGCACGCACAGGTCGAGGCCATTGAGGCCATCGCTAACCCAGCGCAAAATGTCGCCGCGCCAGCCATGGAGACCTGGCTGACATTCACCCCGGCTGATGTACGTGCCGCCCGGCAGGCTTTGTGGGCGCAATTGGCCAGGCAGGCCAATCATGATGCGTTCTTTCATCTGCTCTCGACCTTGCCTGACACCCTCGAATTCAGATTGTCGGGGGCCGATCTCACCCATCGGGTCTGGCAAGTCATTCAGGCTGCCACGGAAAACGCCGAATTGCGCGAGCAGTTGTTTGTCAACGCCGAAACCCACGACACATGCCTTGATGGGCGGATCCTGTCGTTCAGCGAACTGGAAGCCCGCGTCTATGAATACAACACCCTGCGCGATATCCCGCAGCATCGCCCCGAGCAACGCGGCAGAGCCTTGCTCAATCTGACCCGCCGCCTGTTTCGCCTGGAGAGAGTTGACCGACTCGCTGAAGCTGCTGCGATAAACCAAGACCGTGCGGAGGTCCGACTGCAATACCGGATCGGCATGACCAGCGGCTGGCCGGATGGCCTGGAACTGCCGGGACAGCCGGCGCATATGCTGTACGGCACGCCTATTCGTGGGCAGGTATTGATCAACGCTCGCGCCTCGGTGCTTGCCGACGAGGCGTCGCCAGCGTTCCTGGAGGATCTGATTTCACGCGACTATTGGGTCCGTTACCTGGAAGATCGCCACAGCGAGGTGTTCGAGGCGTTGAAACTCGAAGAATCGAGGCGACATGGTGCGGTAGAGGACGCCTATCCTGACCTGTCGAGCCCCGAGTATCTGGATGCCATGGGGGTGCTTGAGGTCGAGTTGCCGGCGACGCGTATGGAAAAGCTCAAAGAACTGTCCCGCACAGAGCTTGAGAGTCTTTCGTCGCCAGGTAGCGGCGCGCCGCAGCCACGCCCGTCGTCACCGCAGCCCGGCCCTTCGAGCCGCCCGTGAACGGATGAATGACCGTGCCCGAGAGCAAGATGCTCCCGGGCATGGTGCGGCTCAGCTGTCGTAACCCAGATTCGGCGCCAGCCAACGCTCGGTCACGCTCAGATCCTGACCTTTGCGCGCGGTGTAGCTCTGCACCTGATCCTTGTCGATCTTGCCCACGGCAAAGTACTGCGCCTGCGGATGGGCGAAGTACCAGCCGCTGACCGCTGCGGCGGGGAACATTGCGTAGTGCTCGGTGAGGAATACGCCACTGCGCCCGGCGCGCATTTCGGCAGCCTCTGGATCGAGCAGTGTGAACAGCGCGGCTTTCTCGGTGTGATCCGGGCAGGCCGGGTAGCCGGGCGCGGGGCGGATGCCACGGTATTGCTCTTTGATCAGCGCATCGTTGTCGAGGGTTTCGTCCTTGGCATAACCCCAGTGCTCTTTGCGCACTTGCTGGTGCAGCCATTCGGCGCAGGCTTCGGCCAAGCGGTCGGCGAGAGCCTTGACCATGATCGAGTTGTAATCGTCGCCGGCGTCCTGATAGGCCTTGGCGACTTCTTCGGCGCCGATGCCAGCGGTGGTAATAAAGCCGCCGACATAGTCGGTCACTTCGCTGTCCTTCGGCGCCACGAAGTCGGCGAGGCAGAAGTTCGGCTTGCCGTCGGTCTTGATGATCTGCTGACGCAGGTGATGCAGCCTGGCTAGCGGCTTGCCGTTATCGTCGTACAGCTCGATGTCGTCTTCGTTGACCTGATTGGCCGGCCAGAAACCGAACACCGCACGGGCGCTGATCAGTTTTTCGTCAATGAGCTTGGCGAGCATTTCCTGCGCGTCCTTGTACAGCGCAGTGGCGGCTTCACCGACCACTTCATCTTCGAGGATGCGCGGGAATTTGCCGGCCAGGTCCCAGGAAATGAAGAACGGCGTCCAGTCGATGTATTCGGCCAGCACCTTCAAATCGATATTGTCGAGCACTTTGCTGCCGGTGAAGGTCGGTTTCACTGGCTGGTAATTGGCCCAGTCGAACTGCGGCTTCTTCGCGATCGCGGCGGCGTAGCTCAGGCGTTCGGTGCGGGCGCTGCGATTGGACGTGCGTTCGCGCACGTCGATGTATTCAAGACGGGTCTTCTCGACGAAACCGGCTTTCAATTCCTTGGACAGCAACTGCGTCGCCACGCCCACGGCGCGTGAGGCGTCAGTCACGTAGACCACGGCATCGTTGCTGTACTTGGGCTCGATCTTCACGGCGGTGTGCGCTTTCGACGTCGTCGCGCCACCGATCATCAGTGGCAGGTGAAAGTCCTGACGCTGCATTTCACGGGCGACGTGGACCATCTCGTCCAGCGACGGTGTAATCAGGCCGGAAAGGCCGATGATGTCGCACTTTTCTTCTTTGGCGACCTGCAGGATCTTTTCGGCCGGAACCATCACGCCTAAGTCGACAATGTCATAGCCGTTGCAACCGAGCACCACGCCGACGATGTTCTTGCCGATGTCGTGCACGTCGCCCTTGACCGTGGCCATGAGGATCTTGCCCTTGGCTTCCGGCTTGTCGCCTTTCTCCAGTTCGATGAACGGGATCAAGTGCGCCACGGCCTGCTTCATTACCCGCGCGGATTTCACCACCTGCGGGAGGAACATTTTGCCGGCGCCGAACAGGTCGCCGACGATGTTCATGCCGGACATCAGCGGGCCTTCGATCACTTCGATCGGCCGCGCAAACGACTGGCGGGATTCTTCGGTGTCTTCAACGATGTGCGTGGTGATGCCCTTGACCAGTGCGTGTTCCAGACGCTTGTTGACGTCCCAGTTACGCCACTCTTCGGTCTCGGCTTCCTTGACGCTACCGTCGCCCTTGTACTTGTCGGCAATGGCGAGGAGGGCGTCGGTGCCGTCCGGGGTGCGGTTGAGGATCACGTCTTCGACGGCGTCGCGCAGCTCGACCGGGATCTGATCGTAGATCTCCAACTGGCCAGCGTTGACGATGCCCATGGTCAGCCCGGCGCGGATCGCGTAGAGCAGGAACACCGAGTGAATCGCCTCACGCACCGGGTTGTTGCCACGGAACGAGAACGACACGTTGGACACGCCGCCGGAGCTCAGCGCGTACGGCAGCTCATCGCGGATATAGGCGCAGGCATTGATGAAGTCGACGGCGTAGTTGTTGTGCTCTTCGATGCCGGTGGCGACGGCGAAAATGTTCGGGTCGAAAATGATGTCTTCCGGTGGGAAGCCGACTTCGTTGACCAGAATGTCGTAGGAGCGTTTGCAGATCTCTTTTTTGCGCGCTTCGGTGTCGGCCTGCCCAGCTTCGTCGAAGGCCATCACCACCACGGCGGCGCCGTAGCGTTTGCACAGTTTGGCGTGATGGATGAACTGCTCGACGCCTTCTTTCATGCTGATCGAGTTGACGATGCCCTTGCCCTGAATGCACTTGAGGCCGGCTTCGATGACCTCCCATTTCGACGAGTCGATCATGATCGGCACGCGCGAGATATCCGGTTCGCCGGCGATCAGATTGAGGAAGGTGACCATGGCCTTCTTCGAATCGAGCATGCCCTCGTCCATGTTGATGTCGATGATCTGCGCGCCGGCCTCGACCTGCTGCAGAGCGACTTCGAGGGCTTCGGTGTAATTGTCTTCGCGGATCAGGCGGGCGAATTTTGCCGAACCGGTGATGTTGGTGCGCTCGCCAACGTTGACGAACAGCGAGCTGCGATCGATGGTGAACGGCTCCAGACCCGAGAGGCGGCAGGCCTTGGGAATGTCCGGAATCTGACGTGGCGCGTAACCGGCCACGGCTTTGGCGATGGCTTCGATGTGGCCCGGCGTGGTACCGCAGCAACCGCCGACGATGTTGAGGAAACCGCTCTGGGCGAATTCCTCGATGACTTTGGCGGTTTGCGACGGCAGTTCGTCGTACTCGCCGAATTCATTCGGCAGACCGGCGTTCGGGTGCGCGGAAACGTGGGTACTGGCCTTGTTCGACAGCTCTTCCAGGTACGGGCGCAGTTCGCTGGCGCCGAGGGCGCAGTTGAGGCCAACGGAAATCGGCTTGGCGTGGGCCACCGAGTTCCAGAACGCTTCGGTGGTCTGGCCGGACAGGGTACGACCGGAGGCGTCGGTGATGGTCCCGGAAATCATGATCGGCAGTTCGATGTGCAGCTCCTCGAACACGCCCTGCACGGCAAAGATCGCCGCTTTGGCGTTGAGGGTGTCGAAGATCGTCTCGATCAGGATCAGGTCGGCGCCGCCCTCGATCAGGCCTTTGGTGGCTTCGGTGTAGTTTTCCACCAGCTCATCGAAGGTCACGTTGCGGTAGCCGGGGTTGTTGACGTCGGGCGACAGCGAGCAGGTACGGCTGGTCGGGCCAAGCACGCCGGCAACGAAGCGTGGCTTGGCCGGGTTTTCGGCGGTCTTGGCGTCGGCAATCTTGCGCGCCAGACGTGCGCCTTCTACGTTTAACTCGTACGCCAGCTCTTCCATGCCGTAATCGGCCATGGAAATGCGCGTGGCGTTGAAAGTGTTGGTTTCGAGAATGTCGGCGCCGGCGTCCAGATAAGCTTTTTCGATGCCGCCGATCACGTCCGGACGGGTGATCACCAGCAGGTCGTTGTTGCCCTTGACGTCACTCGGCCAGTCCGCGAAGCGTTTGCCGCGATAATCCTGCTCTTCGAGCTTGTAGCTCTGGATCATCGTGCCCATCCCGCCGTCGAGAATCAGGATGCGCTCTTTGAGGGCTTGCTTGAGAGCTTGAAGGCGGACGCTGCGATCGGACATGTGGACTACTCGAAAAGACCATTACGAAGGAGCGGGATCATAGCAAACCTGTACGCTTTTGGAGCATGTGCAGCTTTTGCATGAATATCGCTCATGTTGGTACGAGCGTCATAACGGTAGAATCGCAGCCTTTTTTTATCATTGAGATCAGCAACATGCCGTACCGCTTCATCAGTTTATGGTTGCTGGTCCTGAGCGGGAGCGTTGCGGCGCAAGATCCTGCCATTTCTTCTTCCATCTCCTACACCCGCGATATCCAACCGATCTTTACCGAGAAGTGCGTAGCCTGCCATGCCTGCTATGACTCGGCCTGTCAGCTCAATCTCGGCAGTGGCGAAGGCGCCGCCCGTGGCGCGAGCAAGATGCCGGTATATGACGGCGAACGCACCCAGGCTGCACCGACCACGCGCTTGTTTTACGACGCCTTCGGCAAGCGCGCCTGGCAGCAGAAGGATTTCTATTCGGTGCTCGACGCGCAGGGCAGTCAGGCTGCGCTGATGGCACGGATGCTCGAACTCGGCCACAAGACGCCGCTGACGCCCAATGCCAAGCTGCCCGAAGACATTGTGCTGGGTCTCAATCGCAACAATCTTTGCGCAATGCCTGCCGAGTTCGACGGCTACGCCGGTGCGCACCCGAAAGAGGGTATGCCGCTGGCGGTCACCGGCCTGACCGATCAGCAATATCAGACGTTGCAACGCTGGCTGGCGTCCGGCGCGCCAATTGACGAGCAGAGCCTGGCGCCGAGTGCGCAAGAGGCGCTGCAGATCACGCAGTGGGAAAACCTGCTCAACGCTCCCGGCGCGCGGCAAAGTCTGGTCGGGCGCTGGCTGTTCGAGCATTGGTATCTGGCGCACATCTACTTCAAGGGCGGCGAGCCGGGGCATTACTTCCAGTGGGTGCGTTCGCGCACGCCGAGCGGCCAACCGATCGACCTGATCGCCACGCGCCGCCCCAACGACGATCCGGGCACGCAGGTGTATTACCGCTTGTGGCGGGTGCAGGGGGTGATCGTGCACAAGACGCACATCACCTATCCGCTGAGCGCGGCGAAAATGGCCCGGATCAAAAGCCTGTTCTACAGCGGCAACTGGCAGGTCAACGCGCTGCCGGGTTACGGGCCGCAAAGCCGGGCCAATCCGTTTGCCACCTTCGAGGCGATTCCGGCGCAGGCGCGCTATCAGTTCATGCTCGATAACGCTGAATACTTCGTCCGCACCTTTATTCGCGGGCCGGTGTGCCGTGGGCAGATCGCGACCGACGTGATCCGCGACAACTTCTGGGCGCTGTTCCAGGCGCCGGAACATGACCTCTATATCACCGACCCGAACTACCGCGGCCAGGCCACGCCGCTGCTGGCGATGCCGGGGCAGAACGACGATGTCGGCAGCGTGCTGAGCCTGTGGCGCGACTATCGCGACAAGCGCAACGAATACGAAGCCCTGCGCCGCGACAGCTACGCCGATCTGCCGGCGCCGAGCTGGTCGACGCTGTGGGCCGGCAACGACAACGCCTTGCTGAGCATTTTCCGCCACTTCGACAGTGCTTCGGTGACCAAGGGTTTGATCGGTGAGGTGCCGCAGACGATGTGGCTGTTCGACTATCCACTGCTCGAGCGCACCTATTATCAGCTCGCGGTCAACTTCGACGTGTTCGGCAACGTCTCCCATCAGGCGCAGACCCGCCTGTATTTCGACCTGATCCGCAACGGCGCCGAGCAGAACTTCCTGCGCCTGATGCCCGCCGACTCGCGCGAGGATTACCTCAACGATTGGTACCAGGACGGCGGCCAGTTCAAGATGTGGCTCGATTACGAGGCGATCGACGACGACAAACCGACCGCGCTGAAACTCGACGAAAAAGACCCGAAACACGATTTCGCCATGCAGTTGCTGGCGCGCTACGGCGATCTGAATGCACGACCGGACCCGATCAACCGCTGCGACGGTGCTTATTGCTCACGGCCCAACATCGATCCGGCCCTGCAGAACGCCGAGCAGGCCTTGAGCCGTCTGGCCTCGCGACCGGCAGCGGGGCTCAAGGTTATCGACCAGTTGCCCGAAGCGACCTTGCTGCGTGTCGAAACCGCCGGTGGCAAGCGCGAGGTCTACAGCCTGCTGCGCAACCGTGCGCACAGCAACGTGGCGTTTTTGCTCGGTGAGTCGCGGCGCTATCAACCGGGGCTCGACACCTTGACGATCTATCCGGGCGTACTCACCAGTTATCCGAACTTTATGTTCAACGTTCCGGCACAGCAGGTGCCAGCGTTTGTCGATGCCATGGAAAACGCCAGGGATGCCAATCGGTTCGAAAAGATCGTCGAGCGCTGGGGCATCCGTCGCAGTCATCCGCAGTTCTGGCGATATTTCCACGATCTGAGCCAGTACATCCACGAAACCGATCCGGTGGAAGAGGGCGTGCTGGATATGAACCGGTACGAGAATCTGTGACCAGGCAAGAACAGGCTGTGAGCCTTGAGCTGTGGGCTACGTTGCCGCTGAGGATTGTTCATGTTGAATCGGGCGCCGACGATTCCTTCCAGCGCCCGAGCCTCAGCGGTCCGGACTACCGCGTTCAGGGCGTCAATGTTGGCCAATAAGCGGGGCCGTAATCAAGCAACAGCTCGGTGCCTGCCGGAATCTTTTCCCAGGCGACCAGAAAAACCATGTATTTGCCGACGTAAATCGCGCCGACGTTCTCAGTGCCTGTCCTGGCGGCACCGGGGACTTCGGGGGCGTTGATCATGCTCAAGATATTGCTGTTGCCATGACCACTGACAGTGGCGTTTTTGGTTTTGGTTCCATACGAAAATGTCCTGACTTGCAAATTGGATTTTTCGAGTATTTCTGCGTCTAGCGATCTGACGGTGCGGTGCAGTTTGCCGCTGTAAGGCCCCAGCACTTCATAAGGATTGATCTCGACCTTGGCGAACACTGACAAACCCCGTTCCGGGCCATCGACTGGCCGTCTGAGCTCGAAACGCTCGCTCAACCTGTGGTGATGCCGTCCCTCTTCCTCGATCCATTCGTGGATGTCCTCAGTCATGTCCCGGGCCAGAGTTTTGGCCCGGGTCTCTGAAAGGTGCGCGAAAAATCGGTTGCTATCGGTGATCTCGATTTTTTCGATAGCGCCTTCCAGCTTGTGCGTCAGACTGACTCTGAGGTCTGTCGGGTCTTGCAGAATGGGCGCGTTGTTATTGATCTTGTGCCCCAATGACGGTGTCAGATCTTCGCCTGCAGCATCGTCTGCAGGTGCATTTTCGATTCGGGCACGTTTGGAAGTACCAGCCGTAGCTTGCGATGCTGTCCTTGTGCTTTTGCGTGTTGTCGGCAGAGAAGACTGCACGGGGACGGATTTTATCGCTGTCCCGCGGGGAAGTGTTTTACGCGCGAGCAATACATCCGAGCCGGATAGCCCCATCAACGCCAGGCACTCGCTTACCGCACTGCGCAATACCCCGCGATCATTGACATAGGTCGACCAGAGCACTGGATTGAGATTGTTCTCTTCAATGAATGAGTTCATTGAGCTCGCAGACCGGGTTGCGTTGAAGCGCCTCTGCCATTGCTCAAGATGTCTGGGCTCCAAAGGAGTGAATACTTGGTTGCTTGCGTACTTTTCCAGTACTTTTCCTCGCGCTTTGAAACTGCCGTCGGTTTCAACGTGGGCGATGAATTCCTTGGGGTCCAGATTATGCTGTGCGGCAAACCCTTCCCGGGTAAGGCTGTTGCGGTCTTGCTGCGGCAGCGCACGCCAGCGATCGAGGTTTTCGAAGGTAACCGCCGTCCTTGCAGTATCGGCCCGGTCCAGGACTTGTTGCCCGAGAGGCGTCAATTGCCCTTGCGCATGAACGTATTGCTGAAGATCCGCCCGATTCAGCCGGTGCTGTTTCGCGAAATCCTCTATGGCTTTGCCCAGCGCCAGTTCGCTGAACTGCGACCATTGCTTGAGAATCAGCGGCGTTACTTCGCCTGGGCCGTCGGGCGCTCCGCCTCTCATCCTGATTTCGTTGGTGTACCAATGGCCGGGTCTGACTGACGACAGATTGATCGACAGGTCGCGGTTGTTCTTTGGATTGACCAACACGACAGAGAAGCTGTTTTCCCCGGTCTGCGCGGTTTCGCTGATAAATCCGTAGGAGTTTTCCCGTATCTGATAGACGGCGATGGTGCCTTGCTCATCGACGTTGCAGATGAATTTCTGGTTGTACTCCGGTCGAAAGAATATGCCCCGCGAATCAGCCTTCAGCCCGGAAATCCACTGCGGTTCGACGGCATAGCGGCGCAGCAGGGGGCTGTTGTTGCTTACCACCGTCAGCGGTTCGCGATAGCGCGGGCCAAAAGCCTGGCCTGACAACGCGTCGATCAGCCGATAATCCACCGCGTCGACGCTGCCGACGTTGCGCATGGGAATATTGGCAATCCCCTCGACTGTGCAAAGCCGGTCGCCAGGCTGGCGCGGTACCCAGCTGCTGGGGTCGACGGCCATCAGATGGTGCGCGGCAATCGTTCCATCACGCAGATGTGCCACCGCCCGGCGCGCCTGATGCATTGTCGCTGCGCCAATCTTGCGCAGGGTGAATCGGCCTAGCCTGAGCAGTGAGAGCACCGAATCCAGTGGATTGACTTCCTGAATCACCGAGATCACCAGAGTTCGGGTCAGGCTGGTGAACCTGGGCAGGGCCAGACGGATGCCGATCTTGCCAGCCTGGGTCGCCAAGCGGGTACAGCCGGCAATGTATTTGCCAATGGGCAGGGCAAAGGAAACGATGTCGGTGAACAGACCAAGGCCGCCGCTCTCGATGCGCTTGGGGTCGCCGGAGGTCAGATCGTCGATGGAACCCCAGAAGGGCACGAACATTTTTCCCCAGAACGTCAGATCCTCAAGGAAATCTCTGCCGATATCCATGCTGCGGGTGGCTTTGCGAGTCTGCTCGAGCAATGCCGATTCATCTTTGAAAAACAGCTCTCGGGCGATCATGCCGGCCAACGCGTCGGCCCGGGCAGAGGTGAGATTATTGGCAGCGAAAGGCCGGGTGCGTGCAGCCACGTCGGGGGAGCGTTGCTCAATGGGCACAGCGGCAAACGTGTCGCCGACCTGTTCCACAATCAACGTCGCATGCTGTTGGTCTCTGGGCTTCGAGCCGTCGCGATAGGCTTCCCAGTCAAATGGCAGTTCGGTACCTTTTCTGAACGAGCCTCGGCTGGTGCGGCTGCTGGAACCGATCTTTTCTACCTTGATCTCTCCGCCAATGCGCAGCGACTGGATGTCGCTGCGCAGGCGCACTACACCCGCGCGAGGGAAGACTTCGATGTAGCGGGATTTTGTCGGGTAGGTCGGATTGATCATTCGCAGAATGAACCCGCAGCGGGCACGAACCGCGTCGGTGTCTGCCTTGTTCTCATGTTCGACCTGCGTATCGTGAAGGGGCAGCCGCAACGAATAGACAGTCACCTCGTCCGTCTCAAGATGGCCGCGGCATGCGGGCAGGTATTGCGCCAACAATGCTTTGATCAGGGTTTTGTAAGCGGCGCGTGGAGTACTCAGCCAGGCATGAAACGCTTCATCGAACGCGGCTTCGGATTCATACCTGAAACGGCTCGGCGGGGTGAGCGCCAGATTTGTCGTGGCAGCAGCCATCGTTTGCTCATGCTGTTCCAGTGTGCTCAACGCGAGTTCTATTTCGCTGATCGGGTGGGCGTCGTGACGCATTCCGAACAAACCCATTGCTGCTGCCCATTGCACTGTCGGGCGGATTTTTGCGGCGGCGACCAGTCGCTGTTGCTCGACATCATCCGCATACGTTCGATGATGCTCCGCCGGCAGGTTGAGCAATTGTTCGAATGTCATGTGTCGGGATGAACCGGGCGCGATGGATTCGGCGAGGATAAAACCGCTTTTGAAATTGACCCATGTGCTGGATGTCGCGTACGGCAGATCGTCGGGAATATCCTGAACCCACGCTTCACAGGCGACATGACTTTTGAGGATGGCTACCGCCAACAGAGCAAGTGACCGGTCAACGGCAAGTGACCGCTGAAAGTGTTTGATCAGCGACTTGTGGATCGACGAATAAGCACAACCCGATTCGATCAGTATCTGCAATTCGTTCTGATAGATACCGTGCGGGTCTGGCTTCACGGTCAACCAGAGCGCGCGCCACAATAACTTCGTCAAGACGCTGGTCGGACAGTTCTGGTTTTGCTCTGCGCCGTACCAGTTCAGTCCTGTGGCAATCCGTTGAGCCAATTGCTGGTTGTGTGCCGATTGCAGAATGGTTTCCAGTAGCGCTATGGGTGTGGTTTTTGCGAAGGCTTCAAGTTTGGTATTGAGTGTCAGCGGTACGACATTGGCCAACAGACACCGTGACGTTTCGGCTTCGATCTGGCGGACAACCTGCATGATCGTTTCATCGCCAGCAGCTCCGAGCAAATGCTCAAGGTCACTGATATGCCCCTGATGCCCCAGCAGCCACAACGCACGGTGCTCGACGAGATTGTGCAGCAACCGCTGCCAATCGGCGAAAGCGGCGGGGCGCGAAGGGACAAGCGAGTAGTAGGCGAGAACCAGATCGAAACGCACGGAGCCGTCGCTTTTCAAGCCATTGCCGACCTTGCGGTGAATATCCAGCAAGACATCGACATCGATGGACCAATACGTCGGGACATCTCTTAACGTTACCGAATGCCCGGCAATGGTGAAGACTTCCGCCGGTACAGGGGTTGGTGTTCGGGTGGAACTGATCTGGAAGGACACGAAGTCGTAGAGAAAGTCGTTGCCCAAGGGCGAATGGTCAGGCTTCTTCGGTTTGCAAAGGTCGGTTATGAAGTCTTCATCTTCTTCCAGCTTTCGTAAAACACGAAACGCTTCCTTGCACTCGCGGCCCAATTCAGAGCCGATAGGCGGATGATAGTAGAGCTGGCTGGCATCAGTATTGAAGTTGTCGCCGATGAGCGCGTGCAGGTAATCGATCAGATGATTGAGATCCTGGAGCCTGCGCGGCGGTGTCTTGTTGTAGAACGTGGATAACCCTGTAGTCATTTGAGGCCTTTGAATGAGAGCGGCTGGCAAATAGTCGAAGGCAACGAATATAAGGAGGAGGGGAACAGGGGGAGATATACATATATATATGCCGCGGGTCGTTTGGTATCCGGTTGTTAACGCAGCATGGACGTCCAGGCGCAGTACCGGCGGGGCGGGAGAACGCCGTCCGAGGCGACAAGACGGGCGTTTTCCGACAAAAATACTGGGACTTTGTCCCGCGCGCCGATTGGCGTAAACTGCGCCCAAGCCTGCGAGGAGTTTTTATGACCGCTATTACCATTACCGACGCCGCCCATGATTACCTGGCCGATCTGCTCTCCAAGCAGAACACCCCGGGCATCGGCATTCGCGTTTTCATCACCCAGCCTGGTACTCAGTACGCCGAAACCTGCATTGCCTACTGCAAACCGGGTGAAGAGAAGCCTGAAGATACGGCGCTGGGGCTGAAAAGCTTCACCGCGTACATCGACTCGTTCAGCGAAGCGTTTCTTGACGACGCCGTTGTCGACTATGCCACCGACCGCATGGGCGGCCAGCTGACCATCAAGGCACCGAATGCCAAAGTGCCGATGGTCAACGCCGACAGCCCGGTCAACGAGCGCATCAACTATTACCTGCAAACCGAGATCAACCCGGGGCTGGCCAGCCACGGCGGTCAGGTCAGCCTGATCGATGTGGTCGAGGACGGCATCGCTGTGTTGCAGTTTGGTGGTGGTTGCCAGGGCTGCGGCCAGGCTGACGTAACCTTGAAGGAAGGCATCGAGCGCACATTGCTCGAGCGCATTCCGGAGCTCAAGGGCGTTCGCGACGTGACCGACCACACGCAGAAAGAAAACGCTTACTACTAAGGCGTTCGCTGCGAATATGAAAAACGGCGCCCCGTGAGCGCCGTTTTTTTATGGGCAACTTTTGCCGCCCGATTCGCGAGCAGGCTCGCTCCCACAATGAAACGCAATCACCTGTGGGAGCCTGCTCGCGAAGGCGTCTTCAAGGGCGATAAAGATGCGCATGCCCGGCGCGATACAACGAAGACTCGCTGAACACCTCACTGCCCAGCACCCGTCCGACCAGAATCAGCGCCGTGCGCCGAAACCCTTTGGCCTCGACCTTTGCGGCAATGTCCGCCAATGTTCCCACCACCCAATCCTGATCCGGCCACGTTGCCCGGTGAATCACCGCAATCGGACAATCCGCACCGTAATGCGGCAACAATTCAACCAGTATCTTTTGCAGATGATTGACCCCCAGATGAATCGCCATGGTCGCGCCATGCTGCGCCAGACTAGCCAGTTCCTCGCCGGCCGGCATGGCGGTCTTTTCGGCGTAACGGGTCAGGATCACGCTTTGCGAAATGTCCGGCAGGGTCAGCTCGGCACCCAGCAGCGCTGCGCATGCCGCTGTGGCCGTGACGCCCGGAACGATTTCGAAAGGAATGCCCAGCTCACGCAAATAGCGAATCTGCTCGCCAATCGCGCCATACAGACTTGGATCACCGGAATGCACGCGGGCGACATCCTGGCCTTTGGTATGGGCAGCCTTGATCAGATCGATGATCTGTTCCAAGTGCAGTTCAGCGCTGTTGAACACGATTTTGGCCTGGTGACCTTCCAGCACCGCTGCGGGTACCAGCGAACCGGCATAAATAATCACCGGGCAGCTGCGAATCAGCCGTTGGCCTTTGACGGTGATGAGTTCCGGATCGCCTGGGCCAGCGCCGATGAAGTAAACGGTCATCGTTGAATCCTTGTGAAGAGGCGCAGCCCCACTGCAGATGAAGCGTGCTCATGATCGATGGCGGGGATTATCGAGGTTTATGCAGCGCCGGCCAATGCCAGTGTGGCTTGCGCATATTTCTGCCGCGGAATCATTAGCTTCGCCGGCGCCAGAATCAGTAGCTCGGCCAGCGCCAGCGCGGCGCTTTCCGCCACGCCGTAGCAACCGGTGCGCTCAAAGGCGATCTGCGATTGATGGCTGAGGCGCTGCTGGAAGGGCGCCAGCTCTGCACTGTTGAAATACTGCAGGGGCAGGTTCAATTGTCTGGCCAGTTCCAGCAACCCCGGTTCGTCGCGCTTGAGGTCGATACTGGCCAAAGCCTTGACTGCTCGCAGTTCGATGCGGTGTGCCTGCAACGCCTGATCGAGTAGTGCACGCAGCGTACTGGCCGGGCAGCCACGCTGGCAGCCGAAGCCGACCACGAAGGTCGGCGCTGCGCGGTCATCGGTCATGCCTGATATTGCCCTGCGCTTTTGCGGCGGAACAACCACGCACTGATCAGGCCAAGAGCCAGCCAGAACGCGACGTTGGTCAGCTGCGAAGCGATTTTGAACTGGGTTTCCAGTGCCTCTGGGGCAAGCATCGAATGCACCTGCGGTTGCGGCGCGCCGATCACGTGCGGTACCGCAAGAATCGCGACACCGAGAAGCTTCATCAACCAGTGGCGGCTGAAGGCAATCAGTGCCAGGCCAACCGCGGTCGAAGCGGCGGTGCCGATCCACCAGATCTGCCGCGATGCGAGATCGGCAGCCGCAGTGCCCGGCAATTCAGGTGGCAGGCCCAAGGTCGGCGCGAGAACGAACGTCGCGTAACCGGCCAGACCCCAGAGCAGCCCTTGCGAGGTCTTGGTTGGCGCGCGCAGGGTATACAGGCCGGCGAGCATCAGGGCGAAACCCACCGCCACCACCAGATTACCGCCAGTGGTCGAGGCCACACGCTGCCAGCCATCTTCCGGCTCCCAGGCTTCGCCATCATGGCTGTGCGCCGCGGTGCCGGCGGCGTGTTCGTGAATTTGCGCGACCGGTTCGGATTTCTCGAAGGTTTCGGCCTGCAGAATCAGTGGCGAAACCCAGAAACTCTGCAGCAGGGTCAGGAGCAGTGCGGCCAGCAAGCCGGTGAACCCTGCGGTTTGCGCGATACGCTTGATCATCTCGGCAGGCCTCAGTGGCATGGGAATGCGGCGCTGTGGCGGGTATCGTGAGCGGCGTTGTGCACCGCTTCGATGTGCGAGAAACCGGCGAACCAGACCAGACTGGCACCGAGGATCGAGGCGAAGAGGGCGGCGGCCACGCGTTGGCCCAAGGTGGTGCTGCTGGAAATGTGGTCAGTGTGGCTGACGGTATTGCTGGTGATCGACATAGCGCTTCCCTCTGAAATGTCAGCGGGTAAACAGAGCGCAGGAAAATCCCTGCGAGCCGGGCACGCAGGGATTTCGAACAGCGCCCGCCCACCGCGGGTTTGTTTGTGATCAGCGACGCTTGCGCGCGCTGGGTGTTGCGGGCCGGTCTCCGGGCTTGCGAGGGGTTGGCTTGGCGCCGACCTGCAAGCGTCACCTTCCCATGCCGGGGCACAGTGGATCTAACGCTTCGCTCGCTTACCGTTGCGGGGGCAGCACCGGACTGACATGGCTTTGAGTAAAGCACATGATTCACCGGTTTCCCGTTTCACCCTGTGAAGGGCACCCGTAACAAGGTGGGCAGGAGAACATGGGTTTGGGTTTTTAGTCAATTTCCGGGCGTTTTTGGTGCTGCGAGGGGGGCGTTTTTTTTTGATGTTTTTGGGTGTATATCCGTTGCTGCGGTAACGGCTGCTTAGGGTTTCGCCCTTACGGCGAGTCACCTTTTCCAGACGCCAAAAAGGTAACCGAAAAGGCTTGCTGCTGCGTTCGGCCCTCGCAGGCTCGGGTTCCTTCGCTACGGGACTGATCCGCTCAGCCTTCCGACGTCGCCGGTGGATCAAGATCAAGGGCACTCGAGCTTGCGCTCATTGTTGAGTGGTGAAAAGCGTGTGGTCTGCTTTGGATCTGTGTTGGATCCGCCCCTCACCCCAGCCCTCTCCCGAGGGAGAGGGAGCCGATTTGCGGGCTTTTCAGAATCTGCATTCGACTCGATATCGCAAGTCGGCGTATTTCGCCTGAACACCTCGGTCAGTCCCCTCTCCCTCCGGGAGAGGGCTAGGGTGAGGGGCTTTTGCTCTGGCTCTTGATCTTTTGCCCCTTCGGCAGGCTTCGTTACGGGATCGGTCCCGTAACGAAGGTACCCCGAGCCCCAGCGAGCGGGCCGTACGCCGGGGCAAAGCCTTTTGGTTCCTTTTTGCTGGGCCGGCACTCCGGCGTTTGAAAAAGGGACTCGCTGTAAGAGCGAAACCATAGGAAGCCGTTACAGCAGCAACGGATATACCCCCAGTTTCAGACTCACCGACCATTGACCCACGACGGACCCATGCGTAGCCTTGCGCTTTCGAGGTTCTTCGGCACTTGCCGAAGCTAAGAAGGGAACGCGGTCAAAGCCGCGGCTGCCCCCGCAACTGTGAACGGTGATGTTCGTTGCCACGCCACTGCCAGCTCAATCGATGAGCCAGCGGGAAGGCGCAATGAACGCCAGGCCCCACGCCTGAACGCCGTCAGCCAGGAGACCTGCCTCGTCACAGATTCTCACTACAACCGGGCGGGGTGATCCGGTGGCGAATGCTTCCGGCGTGCACGCGCGCTGCCGGTTCTCGTCCCGTATGCCCGCCGCTTGCCAAAGGGCATACCGATGAAAACACTGGCCAAACTCCCCGTCACCATCGTCACCGGTTTCCTCGGTTCGGGCAAAACCACGCTGCTGCGGCACATGCTCGACAACGCTCAGGGCCGGCGCATCGCGGTGATCGTCAATGAGTTCGGCGAGCTCGGCATCGACGGTGAGATCCTCAAGCAATGCACCATCGGCTGCACCGAAGAAGAGGCCAGCGGCCGCGTATATGAGCTGGCCAACGGCTGCCTGTGCTGCACGGTGCAGGAAGAATTCTTCCCGGTAATGCGCGAACTGGTTGCCCGTCGCGGCGATCTCGACCACATCCTTATCGAAACTTCCGGTCTGGCTCTGCCCAAGCCGTTGGTGCAAGCCTTCCAGTGGCCGGAAATCCGTAGCGCCTGCACCGTTGACGCGGTGATCACCGTGGTCGACAGCCCGGCCGTCGCTGCTGGCACCTTCGCAGCGTTCCCGGATCAGGTCGATGCCCAGCGCAAACTCGATCCGAACCTTGATCACGAGTCGCCGCTGCACGAATTGTTCGCCGATCAACTGGCCAGTGCTGACCTGGTCATCCTCAACAAAGCCGACCAGACCAGCGCGGAAGATCTGGCTCGCGTGCGCGCTGAAGTCGCCGAAGAGCTGCCGCCGGCAGTCAAAATCATCGAAGCCAGCAACGGTCGTCTGCCGCTTGACGTGTTGATCGGCCTCGGTGCCGGCTCCGAAGAGCATATCGACAGCCGCCACAGTCACCACGATCATCACCACGACGGTGATGACGACGATCACGATCACGACGCCTTCGATTCGATCTCCATCGAACTTCCGCAAGCCGACGAAAGCCTGCTGCTCGACGCGCTGACGCAATTGGTGGTGCAACACGGCATCCTGCGGGTCAAAGGCTTCGCGGCGATTCCGAACAAGCCGATGCGCCTGTTGATCCAGGGTGTGGGCACGCGTTTCGACAAGCATTTCGACCGTCAGTGGGGCGCCGAAGAAGCGCGCGTCACGCGTCTGGTGCTGATCGGTCAGGAACTCGATGCCACACAACTTGAAGCGCAATTGCGCGCTGCGCTCAGCGTTTAAGCCATGCACCTGCTCAGGACCCAGCCCGGCGGATTCGTCTCGGACGACAACATTGCCGACCTCGGACAAACTCCCGCCGAGCTGGTGATCCTGTGCAGTGGCGATTCCAGCCTGGCGCTGCTCGCCGAGGCTGCGCAGCAATTGCCGGATGACTACCCGAGCCTGCGCCTGGCCAATCCGATGCAGGTGCAGAATCATGCCTCGGTCGATCTGTATGTCGACGAAGTGCTGCGCCACGCCAAGGTCATTCTGATCTCCCTGCATGGCGGCATTGCCTATTGGCGCTACGGCGTCGAGCGGCTGGTGGAGTTGTCGGAGCGCGGCGTGCAACTGATTCTGGTGCCCGGCGATGACCGCCCGGACCCCGAGCTCAGTGGCTTGAGCACGGTCAGCGCCGAAGTACGCGATCGACTCTGGCAATTTCTGCGTCAAGGCGGCATGGGCAATGCACTGGATTTCTTCCGTTGCCTGGGCAACCAATGGTTCGCCCGCGATTACCCGTGGAACGAGCCGCAAACCCTGCCGCGCACGGCAATTTATCACCCACAGAAAAACAGCGCTGCCCTGAGCGACTGGCAAGCCGAATGGCTGCCCGGTCAACCGGTGGCGGCGCTGTTGTTTTATCGCTCGCATTTGCAGGCGGCAAACACAGCGTTCATCGATGTGTTCTGCCAGCGTTTGCAGGCAGCCGGACTCAATCCGCTGCCGATCGCGGTGGCCAGTCTGAAAGAACCCGGTTGCCTGTCGGTGGTCGAGGACTGGCTGGATGAAGTCGAGGCGGGGGTGATTCTCAACACCACCGGTTTTGCCCAATCAAGTCCCGAGGCGCCGCATCTGCGCCCGTTTCGCCGCAACATTCCGGTGATTCAAGCGATCTGCGCCCAGGACAACGAGCCTGGCTGGCGCGACAGCGAACAGGGCCTCGGGCCGCGTGATCTGGCGATGCACATTGCTTTGCCGGAGCTTGACGGGCGCATCATCAGCCGGCCGATCAGCTTCAAGGATCTGGCCTGGCGCAGCGAGCGCAGTCAGTCCGATGTGGTCTGCTATCGCGCCCAGCCCGAACGCATGGATTTCGTCGCCGAACTGGCGCGGCGCTGGGTAGCTTTGGCACGCGTGCCGAACGGCGAAAAACGCATCGCGCTGATCCTCGCCAACTACCCGACCCGCGACGGCCGCATCGGCAACGGTGTCGGCCTCGATACGCCGGCGGCGGCGCTGAATATCCTCCGCGCATTGCGTGCCGAAGGTTATCCGATCACGGCCGAGTTGCCCGACAGCGGCACCGAGCTGATCCAGCAACTGCTCGGCGGTGTCAGCAACGACCTCGACAGCCTTGACCTGCGCCCGTGTCAGCAGAGCCTGGCGATGGACGATTACCTGGCAATGTTCAATGCGCTGCCGCAGGCCAATCGCGCTGCGGTGGTCGAGCGTTGGGGATCGCCACACAACGATCCGATGTGCCGCGACGGTCGCTTGATGATCGCCGGTCTGCGTTTCGGTCTGACCTTTGTCGGCATCCAGCCGGCCCGGGGTTATCAGGTCGATCCGAGCGCGGTGTATCACGACCCGGACCTGGTTCCGCCGCATGGCTATCTGGCGTTCTATTTCTGGTTGCGCAACACCTACGGCGCCCACGGCGTGATCCACGTCGGCAAGCATGGCAATCTCGAATGGCTGCCGGGCAAAGGCGTTGGGCTATCGGAAAACTGCTGGCCGGATGCGTTGCTCGGCCCGCTGCCAAATATCTATCCGTTTATCGTCAACGATCCGGGCGAGGGCGCCCAGGCCAAGCGGCGCACGCAAGCGGTGATCATCGACCACCTGATGCCACCGCTGACCCGCGCCGAAACCTACGGACCGCTGCGCAATCTGGAGCTGCTCGCCGACGAGTATTACGAGGCGCAACTGCTCGATCCGCGCCGCGCCCGTGAGTTGCAACGCGACATTCTGCAATTGGTGCGTGACACGCAGATCGACCGCGAACTGCAACTGGACGCAGCGCTGGACAGCGATGCCGATGCGGCGATCTGGTTGCCGCGTCTGGACACTTATTTGTGCGACCTGAAGGAATCGCAGATTCGCGATGGGTTGCACATTTTTGGCGAATCGCCGAGCGGCCGCTTGCGTATCGACACCTTGCTGGCGTTGCTGCGCATCCCGCGCGGTGACGGCAAGGGCGCGCAGTCGAGTCTGTTGCGGGCGTTGGCCAAAGCGTTTGATCTTGGTTTTGATCCGCTGGATTGCGCGTTGGCCGATCCTTGGAACGGCCCGCGTCCGACCGAGTTGCAGACCATCAGCGAAGAAGTCTGGCGCACCGCCGGCGACACTCGCGAACGCCTCGAATTGTTTGCCGCAGACCTGATCTCCCAAACACTGAATGTCCCCTGTGCGAGCGAGCCTGCTCGCGAAAGCGGAGTGTCAGTAAAAGAACAGTTGTCTGACCCGACGCCTTCGCGAGCAGGCTCGCTCCTACAAGGGGCGGGGTGGGCCGAGGTTGATTCGATACTCGAGCATCTACGCGAAGTCGTCGCCCCACGGCTCGACGCTTGTGGCCCGGCCGAAATGCGCGGGCTGCTTGACGCCCTCAGCGGTCGTTTCGTCCCCGCCGGCCCCAGCGGCGCACCCAGCCGTGGCCGCCTCGATGTGCTGCCCACCGGGCGCAACTTCTATTCGGTGGACGTGCGCAATCTGCCGACCACCACCGCGTGGCGCATCGGATTCCAGTCGGCGACGCTTATCCTTGAACGACACTTGCAGGACCACGGCGATCACTTGCGCCAACTCGGCTTGTCGGTCTGGGGCACCGCAACCATGCGCACCGGCGGCGACGACATCGCCCAAGCCATGGCGCTGATGGGCGTGCGTCCGGTCTGGGCCACGGGCAGTCAGCGTGTGGATGATTTCGAGATCCTGCCGCTGAGTCTGCTCGATCGCCCAAGGGTCGACGTGACGCTGCGGGTTTCGGGCTTTTTCCGTGATGCGTTTGCCAATCTCATCCGCCTGTTCGACGCCGCCGTGCAAGCGGTGGCCGCGCTGGACGAGCCGGACGACTTGAACCCATTGGCCGCCAAGGTGCGCGCCGAACGCCAGGCGCTGTTGCAGTCGGGCGTCGATGAGGATACCGCGCGGCGTCAGGCCGGGTGGCGCATCTTCGGCGCGAAACCGGGGGCGTATGGCGCCGGGGTGCAAGGCGCGATCGACGGGCGCCTGTGGCAGACCCGCGAAGACCTCGCCGAGGTCTACCTGAACTGGGGCGGCTACGCTTACGGCGGCGCCGACGAGGGCACGGCTGCCCGCGAGCAGTTCAGCCAGCGCCTGAGCCAGGTACAGGCAGTTCTGCAAAACCAGGACAACCGCGAGCATGACTTGCTCGATTCCAACGATTACTACCAGTTCCAGGGCGGCATGCTTGCTGCGGTGGAGACGCTGCGCGGCGAAGCGGCGGCCAGTTATCACGGCGATCACAGCCAGCCGGATCTGCCAAGGATTCGTACCTTGAAAGAGGAACTGAACCGTGTAGTGCGCTCGCGTGCGGCCAATCCGAAGTGGATCGACGGCATCAAGCGTCACGGCTACAAAGGCGCGTTCGAACTGGCGGCGACGGTTGATAATCTGTTCGCCTTCGATGCGACTACGCAGTTGATTGATGACCATCAGTACGCGTTGCTGGCGGAGGCATATTTGCTCGATCCGGCGACCCGGGATTTTGTTCGTGAACATAATCCCCACGCGTTGCGCGACATGACCGAACGCATGCTCGAAGCGCAGCAGCGCGGGATGTGGCAGGAGCCGGGGGCTTATAAAGAGGCGCTGGAGAATTTGCTGTTGGATATCGAGGAAGATATGTAGCCGCTAAAAAGCTGCCCTCACCCCAGCCCTTTCCCGGAGGGAGAGGGAGCCGATCTCTAGCGCTGTCGAAATTTGCGTCGACCCGATGCATCACGTCGACAGAACTCGAGAGGCCCTCACCCTAGCCCTCTCCCTCTGGGAGAGGGCTAGGGTGAGGGTAACAACTGACACACATCAACGTAAAAACCATCCACGACCACGAAAGAGAAACCCATGACCGACACCCCGCATTTCCCACTCTCCGCCGTGGTCGGCGCCGATGACTTGAAGCTCGCCCTGTGCCTGACCGCAATCGACCCGAAAATCGGCGGTGTGCTCATCGAAGGTCCGCGCGGCATGGCCAAATCGACACTGGCCCGGGGTCTGGCGGATCTGCTCGCCAGCGGCCAGTTCGTCACCTTGCCATTGGGCGCAACTGAAGAGCGCCTGGTCGGCACCCTTGATCTCGACGCTGCCCTGAGCGACGGTCGCGCGCAGTTTTCGCCCGGCGTGCTGGCCAAGGCTGACGGTGGCGTTCTGTACGTCGACGAGGTCAATCTGCTGCCCGATCACTTGGTCGACCTGCTGCTCGATGTCGCCGCCAGCGGTACCAATCTGATCGAGCGTGACGGCATTTCCCATCGGCATTCGGCCAAATTCGTCCTGATCGGCACCATGAACCCGGAAGAGGGCGAGCTGCGGCCGCAACTGCTTGACCGCTTCGGCTTGAACGTTGCCCTCAGCGGCCACACCGCGCCCGCCGAACGCGGACAGATCATTCGCCGGCGGCTGGATTTCGACAGCGATCCACAAGGGTTCTGCGCGCAGTGGGCGAGCGAGCAACACATCCTGCGTTCGCACTGTGAAAGCGCCCGCGAGCGTTTGGCAGCCATCCCACTGGATGACGCGGCATTGGCGTTGATTACCGAGCGTTGTTTCGCTGCTGGCGTCGATGGCTTGCGTGCCGATCTGGTCTGGTTGCGCGCGGCCCGCGCCCATGCCGCGTGGCGTGGGGCGGATGCGATTGCTGAAGAGGACATCGACGCGGTGGCCGAATTTGCCCTGCGCCATCGCCGTCGCGAGCAGCCCTTGGCCGGCGCGGAGCCACAAGCGCAATCTCCGTCAGGCGCAGACAGCAAATCCGGTGAAGGGCAGGGCCAGTGGGGCGAGATGCCGGCAACGGCGCAAGCCACCGGTGCCCGCCGCGACGTTCCGAGCTGGCCGCCACTGGCAAAAAAGCCCTAGGCATTCGCCCCCGATCCAACGCGGGGGCGAATGCCAAGCCCCGCGCCGGACAACTCGACAATGGCCGCCAGGGCCAACGGCATGCGGCCGGCAGCGGATCGGTGAACTGGCCGGGCACGCTGCTCAATGGCCGCCCCCAGCGCCGCGCCGATCTGCTGTTTCAACAGCGCACCCGCGCGCCCCATGAAATCTGGCTGGTGATCGTCGACGCGTCGGCCTCGACCCGTCGCCATCAGGCCTTGAGCGATGCCAAGGGCCTGCTCGCGCAGTTGTTCGACGATGCTTACCACCAGCGGGCGCGGCTGGCCTTGCTGACGGCCAGCGGTGCTGCGCCGCAATGGCAGGTGCAAGGCTTGAAGGCCTCCAGCGGTCTGCGTGTCTGGCTCGACAGTCTGGGCGCCGCTGGCGGAACACCGTTGCTCGCGGCACTGGAGCAGGCGCAGCAATGGCTGACGCTGCGACGCAAGCGTTTTCCTGCCGAACAGCAACGCTGCCTGATCGTGACCGATGGTCGCCTGAAAGAACTGTCGGCGTTGCCAGTGCTGGCGTGTCCGGGATTGCTGATCGACATTGAGCGCGGGCCGATTCGACTGGGCCGGGCGAAGGATCTGGCGACCGCGCTGCAAGCGCAGTATCAGCATATCGATGAGCTGGGTTTACGCTGAAATCCACCGCGCTGCTCAAACCTTGTGGGAGCGAGCCTGCTGGCAAAGGCTTCTTCAGCAACGCTGAAAGTCTGCGATCAAGGTCATTCATACAGATTTTGAAATGATTTACCGCTGTGGAGCAGGCCAGCCGACCCTGTACGCTCCAAGGCCATTTTTCATTCAGGATTTACATGAACACCCTCTCGGAGCCTCCCAGTCAGCACTCTCCAGCACGCCTTCGCGCGGTCTTGATCCTTTCGCAGCATCCCGTCTTCCGACTCCCGACTATGGTTGATAACGCGGCTCTTGAGCCTTTGCGTTGCACTTCGCCGTGTCCGGCCGCCTGAATTCACTGAAGAGAGATCGAGACGTTTTATGGAATGGTTAGCGGATCCCACGGCCTGGTTAGGCCTGTTGACTCTGATCGTGCTGGAACTGGTGCTGGGTATCGACAACCTGGTGTTCATCGCAATTCTTGCCGACAAACTGCCGCCGCATCAGCGTGATCGCGCGCGGATCATCGGTCTGTCCCTGGCGTTGATCATGCGCCTGGGCCTGTTGGCGAGCATTTCCTGGCTGGTTACGCTCACGCAGCCGTTGTTCGAGGTGTTCGACAAGAGCTTCTCCGGTCGTGATCTGATCATGCTGTTCGGTGGTGTGTTCCTGTTGTTCAAGGCGACGATGGAGTTGCACGAGCGCCTCGAAGGCCATGTCGGCGAGCGCTCGACCAATACGACCTACGCATTGTTCTGGCCAATCGTGGCGCAGATCGTGGTGCTCGACGCGGTGTTCTCCCTCGACGCGGTGATTACCGCCGTGGGCATGGTCGATGAGCTGGCGGTGATGATGATCGCCGTGATCATTTCCATCGGCCTGATGATCGTTGCCAGCAAGCCGCTGACCCGCTTCGTCAACGCGCATCCGACCGTGATCATGCTGTGTCTGGGCTTCCTGATGATGATCGGTTTTGCCCTGACCGCAGAAGGTCTGGGCTTCCATATCCCGAAAGGTTACCTGTACGCGGCCATCGGTTTCTCGATCCTCATCGAAGTCTTCAACCAGATCGCCCGGGCTCGGCGCAAGCGTTCGATGCAGGGCGTGCGCCCGATGCGCGAGCGCACAGCCCATGCGGTGATGCGTCTGCTCGGTGGGCGCAAGCTGGCGGTGGAGGAGGTCGGCGAGGAAATCTCCGACCTGCTGGACAACGGTGAAGCGCCGGTGGCCGAGCTGTTCGACCGTCGTGAACGGGTGATGATCAGCGGTGTGCTGCAACTGGCGGAGCGGCCGATTCGCAACCTGATGACGGTGCGCGCCGACGTTGACCTGATTGATCTTGCCGATGATGCCGAAACCATTCGCACCAAGCTGATGCATTCGTCGTACTCGCGCTTGCCGTTGATTCGCGATGGCGCGGTGGATGAGCCGCTGGGCTTCGTACACAAGAAGGAATTGCTCAAGGAGTATCTGGCCGGCAACGAGCCGAACCTTGAGCATCTGGCACGCAAGACCGTCAATCTGCTCGACAGTTACTCGATCCTCAATGCCTTGGAGCAGATGCGCGCGGCATCGACGCACATCGCCTTCGTGGTCAATGAGTTCGGCGATTTTGTCGGCGTGCTGACCATGACCGACATCCTCGAATCGATCGCCGGTGAGTTGCCCGATGCCAGTGAAATCGAAGGCCCTGATGTGGTCGAAGAGCGCGGCGGGTTTCTGGTCAGCGGCGCGCTGCCCTTGGCTCGCGTTCGCCAGCGCACCGGCTTCGATGCCGAGCCGACCGAGGATTATCAGACCATGGCCGGGTTGGTCATGAGTCTGCTGGATCGGTTGCCGATGACCGGTGATCGGCTGGAATACGAGGGCTGGCAATTGACCGTCAAAGCGGTTGAAGAGCGACGGGTGACGCGGGTGTTGCTGGAGCGTGAGGTGGCTTGAGCATTCGCGGAATGGCGCAGCGGTCGCTGCGCTTGTTACTGATGAAAAGTGAAGCGGTCCTTGCCCGTATGCTTTGATTCGTACAACGCCGCATCCGCCTTGATCAGCGCCTGATTCAACGAGTCACCCTCAGCCACCCGGGTAATGCCGATGCTGATGGTGACCGGGTGCTGGGTGGGCTGTTCACGCACTGACTGGCACAGTTGCGTGGCAAGGCTTTCAACATCCTCGCGCCGCACTCCCGCCAGATAGATCGCGAACTCCTCACCGCCCATACGCGCGTAGTCAAACGCAACCATCACTGCCTTGATATCGGCCGCGACGCGAATGAGCACCTCATCACCGATGTCATGCCCGTAGGTATCGTTGACCTTCTTGAAGTTGTCGATGTCGATCATCATCAGGTAATGATCGCGCTCGCGCGGGCTTGCCAGCAGCCGTTGCCCTGCGTGGGTCATGAACGAGCGCCGGTTGGGAATCTGCGTCAGCGGGTCGTTATAGGCCTGCTCCAGCAGTAACCGCGACATCAGGTAGTTGTTCAGCTTGGCCTCACGGAACTTCAAAAAGGTGTACACCGTGAGTGCGCAGAGGAACACGCTGTAGCAGGCAGTCAGGACGCCGCGCAGTTCAGTGATTTCGGTAGTGGTGGCGAGAAACGGGTTGAGGATCACCCAGATCACAACTTGTACCGCAAAGAACGCCCAGCGCCGCAGCGGCAGTACCGACACGCTGTACAACATGCTCGCTGCTGCCAGCACCAGCCACAAGCTGTGCGAAGCAGGCGCGAGGCCGTCGACGATCATTCGCACACCGACGGTCAATCCCAGAACCAGAAGCAAGGTGAGCACATCGAAGTGGCTGGCCTTGCGCGTAAACCCGAGCACCACCGTCAACAGCGCGAAACCAGCGAGAAACGCCATCGAGCGCCACGTGAAACCCTGGCCGCCGAGAAAACTGACGATCAGATCAAACAGTAGCCACATGAAAATGCTGACCACATAGATCAACAGGCTGAACGGTTTGAGCCGTTCGAACTCGCGCTGGAGAAACTCGTCCCTCAACTCGTTAGACGCGGTTTCCTTCAACGCTTGCGCTTCAATGGTTTCGAACATGCTTATCCCGCTGTCTGCGCCGATCCTGGCAACCACCCGCACCCGCGGGCGGCGCGCAATGTGTTCGCTCAACAGCAAAGCAGGCAGACAGCGGGTTGTCCAATCCCGGTCGGGTTCAGCGCAGAACCCGGTGGCGCGAACGCGAGACCGTGCGCAATGAACTGAGCGTCCGCCTCAGCCATGCCAGATCATGGTGATGTTTGCGTGGCGCTGCGGGCGCCTTCGTTCTACCGACATGCCGGGCCATATCCCTCGCCAGGGTTTCCTCGGTGCCGATACCTTTGAGCTTTTTCAGCAGCCTGCCGTTTTTATAGAACAGCACTGTTGGCGTGCCCGTGACGTTCGGGTGTTTGGGCGATTGGCTGGTGTTGAGCATGTAGATGTTGGCGCGCAGTCGGTAAGGCTCGGCAATCTGCCGAAAGATCGGCCCGGCCCATTCGCACGCAGGGCAGTGTTCATTGGCGAAATACAGAATGACCGGACGCCAGGTTTTCAGGGCTTTGCGGTAAACCGGGTCCAGCGCGGAAGTTGTGTTTGTAGCGTTCATCGAAGGGTCCTTTTCAACGAGCGGGTAGGCACCTTGACGTTAAAGGAGCAGGGGTGTCGCGGTCTACTGTCAGAAATTACAGGTGGGCTGCGTAAACACGAGAAGTGCTGTCGTGACGGTGATAGCCGTCGGGAAACGGCAGGGTGGGGATGTCTACAGGCAGGCGCTAAAGCGCTGATACCGGGTCTTGTTCAACTGTCACCCTGATTCGCACCACAACGGCGCGATCTGACCCAAGTTGGGAACGCATTTCCCCTTTAATGGCTGTGTCAGCTATTTTCTTCGTTCTAGTTCGGGCCAAACCCTTTGGTCCACGAACCATATCTTGTTGATTCCAATAGCATTCAAATCAGTTACAGATTTCGCGAGATTCCTGTGGCACACTTTCTGCTGTCTATTCCGTAGTAACAAACCGTGTTCCGGTATAGCGGAATAAACACAATTATGGAGTGCTTGCCATGCATCGCCGTCCTTCGTTGTTCAAAGCGTGTGTTTTTGTTCTTGCGGCTTCTTCCTCGGTCATGGGCCTGGCCCAGGCTGCCGACAGCAAGCTCGACAGTGTTCTCGCCCGTGGCAAGTTGATCGTGGGCACCGGCAGCACCAATGCGCCGTGGCACTTTCAGGGCGCGGACGGCAAGTTGCAGGGTTTTGATATCGACATCGCCAGGATCGTGGCCAAAGGGCTGTTCAACGACCCGAGCAAGGTCGAGTTCGTGGTGCAGTCGTCCGATGCGCGGATTCCCAATCTGCTGACCGACAAGGTCGACATGAGCTGCCAGTTCATCACCGTCACCGCCAGCCGCGCACAGCAAGTCGCGTTCACCCTGCCGTACTACCGCGAAGGTGTTGGCCTGCTGTTGCCGAACAACAGCAAGTACAAGGAAATCGAAGACCTGCAGGCGGCGGGCGATGACGTCACCGTTGCGGTGCTGCAGAACGTCTACGCGGAAGAACTGGTGCATCAGGCATTGCCCAAGGCCAAAGTCGATCAGTACGACAGCGTCGATCTGATGTACCAGGCGGTGAACTCCGGTCGCGCCGATGCCGCCGCCACCGATCAGTCCTCGGTCAAATACCTGATGGTGCAGAATCCCGGCCGCTACCGCAGCCCGAGCTATGCCTGGAGCCCGCAGACTTACGCTTGCGCCGTCAAACGTGGCGATCAGGACTGGCTGAACTTCGTCAACACCGCGCTTCATGAAGCCATGACCGGAGTTGAGTTCCCGACCTACGCCGCTTCGTTCAAACAATGGTTCGGTGTTGATCTGCCATCTCCAGCCATCGGTTTCCCAGTCGAATTCAAATGATCCCGTGAGAGTGGGGCGATGACCGTCGCCCCGCTCAAGGTATTGCTGACCATGAACTATCAGTTGAACTTTGCCGCCGTGTGGCGCGATTTCGACACCTTGCTGGCGGGGCTCGGTCTGGGCTTGCAGCTGGCGCTGGTGTCGATCGCCATCGGCTGCGTGATCGGCCTGCTGATGGCGTTTGCCTTGCTGTCGAAGCATCGCGCCTTGCGGGTGCTGGCCTCGGTGTACGTCACGGTAGTGCGCAACACGCCAATTCTGGTTTTGATTCTGTTGATCTACTTTGCACTGCCGAGTCTCGGGATTCGTCTGGACAAGATCCCGTCGTTCATCATCACCCTGTCGCTGTATGCCGGCGCGTACCTGACCGAAGTGTTCCGTGGCGGCTTGTTGAGCATTCCCAAAGGCCAGCGCGAAGCCGGGCTGGCAATCGGTCTCGGTGAATGGCAGGTCAAGGCTTACGTCACCGTGCCGGTGATGCTGCGCAACGTGCTGCCGGCGTTGTCGAACAACTTCATTTCGCTGTTCAAGGACACCTCACTGGCGGCCGCGATTGCGGTGCCGGAGCTGACCTATTACGCGCGCAAGATCAACGTCGAAAGCTATCGGGTGATTGAAACCTGGCTGGTGACCACGGCGTTGTATGTCGCGGCCTGTTACCTCATTGCCATGCTGCTGCGTTACCTCGAGCAGCTTCTGGCGATCCGCCGATAGGAGGCTGCGATGTACGAATCTCCCAGTTGGTTGCATGAATTGTGGGTCGCGCGCGAGCCGTTGTGGCAGGGCTTTCTGACCAGTGTGCAGGTCTCGGCGCTGGCCATCGTCTTGGGCACCATGCTCGGCGTGGTTGCCGGCCTGGTGCTGACTTACGGCAGATTCTGGATGCGCGCGCCGTTTCGGCTGTACGTCGATCTGATTCGCGGCACGCCAGTGTTTGTATTGGTGCTGGCCTGCTTTTATATGGCGCCGGCGCTCGGCTGGCAGATCAGCGCGTTTCAGGCCGGCGCCCTGGGCCTGACGCTGTTCTGCGGCTCGCACGTCGCCGAAATCGTCCGTGGCGCGCTGCAAGCCTTGCCGCGCGGGCAGATGGAGGCGGGGAAAGCCATCGGCCTGACGTTCTACCAATCCCTCGGCTACGTACTGTTGCCTCAGGCGCTGCGGCAGATCCTGCCGACGTGGGTCAATTCGTCGACCGAAATCGTCAAGGCTTCGACCTTGCTCTCGGTGATCGGCGTCGCCGAATTGCTGCTCAGCACACAACAGATCATCGCCCGGAACTTCATGACCCTGGAGTTCTACCTGTTCGCCGGTTTTCTGTTCTTCGTCATCAACTACGGCATCGAATTACTCGGCCGGCACATTGAAAAGCGGGTGGCCCTGCCATGACTCAAGCTCAAGTTGCTTCACAGGATCAGGCATTGCTGGACATTCGCGGCCTGCACAAACAGTACGGCGCGGTGGAAGTGCTCAAGGGTGTCGACCTGAGCATGCAGCGCGGCAACGTCGTCACGCTGATCGGCTCCAGCGGTTCGGGCAAAACCACGCTGCTGCGTTGCGTGAACATGCTTGAAGAGTTTCAGGGCGGGCAGATCCTGCTCGACGGCGAGTCCATCGGCTACGACGAGGTCAACGGTAAACGTGTGCGCCATGCGGAAAAGGTTATTGCCCGCCATCGTGCGATGACCGGCATGGCCTTCCAGCAATTCAACCTGTTCCCGCACCTGACCGCTTTGCAGAACGTCACCTTGGGCCTGCTCAAGGTGAAAAAGATGCACAAGGATGAAGCCGTAGTGCTTGCGGAAAAATGGCTGGAGCGCGTCGGCCTGTTGGAGCGGCGCAATCACTTTCCCGGCCAGTTGTCCGGCGGTCAGCAACAGCGCGTGGCGATTGCCCGGGCCATTGCGATGAATCCGAGCCTGATGCTCTTCGATGAGGTCACTTCGGCCCTCGATCCGGAGCTGGTCGGTGAGGTGCTCAACGTGATCAAGGGCCTGGCCGAGGACGGCATGACCATGTTGCTGGTGACCCACGAAATGCGTTTCGCTTTCGAGGTCTCGGACAAGATCGTTTTCATGAATCAAGGGCGGATCGAAGAGCAGGGACCTCCCAAGGAACTGTTCGAACGCCCGCAATCGCCGCGTCTGGCGGAATTTCTCAAGAGCACGCGGTTTTGAATCTGTACTTTTGCAATCAGGAGAAACACCCATGAGCATTACGCGTTACGGCACCGGCAGCACCGCCGCCGGCGGCCAGCCTCGTCCATTCGCCCGCGCAGTTGAAGCGGATGGCTGGCTGCATGTGTCCGGCCAGGTTCCGGCGGTGGATGGCGAGATCATCGTTGGCGGCATCGTCGAACAGACCCACCAGACCATGAAGAACCTGATCGCCATTCTCGAAGAGGCTGGTTATGGCCTCGAGGATGTGGTCCGCGCTGGCGTCTGGCTGGACGATCCACGGGATTTCAGCAGTTTCAACAAGGTCTTCGCCGAGTATTTCAAACCCGAACACGCCCCGGCGCGCGCCTGTGTGCAGGCGAGCATGATGGTTGATTGCAAGGTTGAGATCGACTGCATTGCCTACAAGAAGATCTGAGTGAAGCTTTCCCCTCACCCTAGCCCTCTCCCGGAGGGAGAGGGAACTGATCTTTATCGATGCAGAGTCAGCGTTTATCAGTGATTTATGCATTGACACGATCAGGCTCCCTCTCCCTCCGGGAGAGGGCGGGGGGGGAGGGCAGCAATGTCACTGACATGGCACCAAGCGCCAGTTACCATCCGGCGACTTTGAATGGAAACCACTGACATGACCGAAGACACCATCAAGCGCCGGGCACGCGGTCTGGACCGGGCGTTCGATATCCTCGATTTTCTCAAGGAAATCGGCCAGCCCCTGCGCCCCAATGACATTGCCAACGGCATCGGCAGTCCGAAATCGACGGTCTACGAACTGGTCGCGTCCTTGCTGGAGCGACGGATTCTGGAGCCGGTGGGCAAGGATGGCCACGTCTACCTTGGCCGCCAGTTGTACTTCCTTGGTCAGGCGCATCTGCGGCATTTCGACCTCAGCCGCGAGGCCGATCACGCTTTGCAGGAGATCGTCAGCCAGACCCGTGAAACTGCGCAGATGTGCCTGCTCAACGGGCGCAAATACACCGTGGCGTTGATGAAAGAAGGCGAGCGGCATTTCCGCATCTCGTCCGACATCGGCGAAAACGCGCCGATCCCGTGGACGGCTTCCGGGCGTCTGCTTCTCGCGCATTTGAGCGATCAACAAATCATCGATCTGATCGACGAGGATGACTACATCCTGCCCGACGGCGAACGCCTGCCTCTGGAACGTTTTCTGGCAGAGATTCGTCAGGCCGGAAGCGATGGTTTCTTCTCCTTCGACAGCGTCGCCGACACCTTCACCCATTGCTTCGCCGCGCCGGTCAAAGACCCGCAAGGCGTGGCCATTTGCACGTTGTGCATCGTCGCCCCTCGGGCCGATGCGAAAAACAATTACAACGACTATCGCCGGGTATTGATCGAGAGCGCCAACAGCCTCGCCCGGCGGATCAACGAATAACCGCGGCTGCCTGCGGCCGCGACTGTGAGGATTGGATCATGACCACTGCCATCAACTCTGCGGTAGAAAAAGGCGACGCCGCCATCGGCGCGCAACTGACCCGCGACGTCAGCCTGCCGGCGCTGGTGCTGCACCGCGAGGCCCTGGAGCACAACATTCGCTGGATGCAGAAGTTCGTCAGCGACAGCGGCGCCGAACTCGCGCCCCACGGCAAAACCAGCATGACTCCGGCATTGTTCAAACGACAGCTTGACGCCGGCGCCTGGGGCATCACCCTCGCCAGCGCGACCCAGACCGGCGCCGCTTATGCCCAAGGCGTGCGCCGGGTATTGATGGCCAACCAGTTGGTCGGCACGCCGAACATGGCGTTGATTGCCGATCTGCTCGCCGATCCGACGTTCGATTTTTATTGCATGGTCGATCACCCCGACAACGTCGCCGACCTCGGGGCTTACTTCGCTTCGCGGGGAGTGAAGCTCAACGTGATGATCGAATACGGCGTGATTGGCGGCCGTTGCGGGTGCCGCAGCGAGCAGGAAGTCATCGAACTGGCCAAGGCCATCGATGCGCAACCGGCGCTGGCCCTGACCGGCATCGAAGGTTACGAAGGCGTGATTCATGGCGATCATGCGGTCAGTGGCATTCGCGAGTTCGCCGCGTCGCTGGTGCGCCTGGCGGTGCAGTTGCAGGACAGCGGCGCCTTTGCCATCGCCAAACCGATCATCACTGCGTCGGGTTCGGCCTGGTATGACCTGATCGCCGAATCCTTCGAAACCCAGAACGCCGCTGGCCGTTTCCTCAGTGTGTTGCGCCCGGGCAGTTACGTGGCGCACGACCATGGTATCTACAAAGAGGCGCAGTGCTGCGTGCTCGACCGTCGCAGCGATCTGCACGAAGGCCTGCGCCCGGCGCTGGAAGTCTGGGCTCATGTGCAGTCGCTGCCGGAACCGGGTTTTGCGGTGATCGCCCTGGGCAAGCGCGACGTCGCCTTCGATGCCGGTTTGCCGGTGCCGTTGTTGCGCTACAAGGCCGGTGTGGTGCCGGCGGCGGGGGATGATGTCGGTGCGTGCAAGGTCACAGCGGTGATGGATCAGCATGCATTCATGACCGTGGCGCCGGGGGTAGAGCTGCGGGTCGGCGACATCATTTCCTTTGGTACGTCGCATCCATGCCTGACGTTTGACAAATGGCGGGTAGGGTTGCTGGTGGATGAGCAGTTGGCGGTCATCGAGACCATGGAGACTTGTTTCTAAGGCTTGAGATTGCGTTGCGGCGGCTATTCGCGAGCAGGCTCGCTCCCACAAGATCAATGCGTTCCATTGTGGGAGCGAGCCTGCTCGCGAAGACGCCCGCTTAGCCACCACCGAACCCCCAGAGATCCCGCCCAATGAAAATCCTCCGCAACACCCCGCGCATCGCCCTGATCGGCGAATGCATGATCGAACTGCAGCAACGCGCCGACGGCAGTCTGCAGCAAAGCTTCGGTGGCGACACCCTCAATACGGCGGTGTATCTGTCCCGTGCGCTGGACGACAAGGCGCAAGTCGACTACGTCACCGCGCTGGGTGATGACAGTTTCAGTGACGCCATGTGCCACATCTGGCGCAGCGAAGGCATCGGCCTCGATCTGGTGCAGCGTTTGCCCGGTCGGCTGCCCGGTCTGTACTGCATCCAGACCGACGCCAACGGCGAGCGGCGCTTCCTGTACTGGCGCAACGAAGCGGCGGTGCGCGATTGCTTCACCACCCCTGCGGCAGAGCCGATCCTCGCGGCCCTGCCGGATTACGACGTGTTGTATTTCAGCGGCATCACCCTCGCGGTACTCGGCATGCAAGGCCGCGCCCGGTTGATCAAGACGTTGAGCGAAGCCCGACAACGCGATGCGCGCATTGTGTTCGACAACAACTACCGCCCACGCCTGTGGGCGTCGGTGGACGAGGCGCGAGCGGCGTATCGCAGCGTCTTGCCTTATGTTGATCTGGCGTTGCTGACCGTGGATGACGAACAGGCGCTGTTCGGTTTCGGCGATTGCGCCGAGGTTTTTGCGACGTATGCGCAGATTGGCACGCCAGAAGTGGTGCTCAAGCGTGGCGCCGAGGCGTGTCTGATTCGTTGCGACGGTGAGGCGTTTGAAGTGCCGGCGCAAAAGGTCGACAAGGTTGTCGACACCACGGCGGCAGGGGATTCGTTCAGCGCGGCGTACCTGGCCAGGCGCTTGCTCGGCGGCACGCCGGCAGAGGCGGCGCAGGCGGGGCATGAATTGGCCAGCCGGGTGATACAGGTGCCAGGGGCGCTGATCTCCAGGTAATCAGAGAATGGCCGCTTGCTGCGCAATCGGTTCGCGAGCAGGCTCGCTCCCACAATGAAAACCCGGTCGAAATGTGGGAGCGAGCCTGCTCGCGAAGGAGCCCGGCAGCCAGCCGATCAATCCCGATAAAACACCTGCACCAGGTGATACCCAAACTTGCTCTTGATCGGCCCATGCACGGTGCGCAGCGGCTTCTTGAAAATCACCGCATCAATCGCGCCGACCATCTGCCCCGGGCGTACTTCGCCCAGATCGCCGCCGCGTTTGCCGGACGGGCAGGTGGAAAATTTCTTCGCCAGCACATCGAACGCTTCGCCCTTGGCGATGCGCTGTTTGAGTTGTTCGGCCTCTTCGGCGGTTTTCACCAGAATGTGGCGGGCTTGGGCTTTCATCGTGCAATACCTGATAACGGGGTGACGGCGGGGCGCGCGATTATGCCTCAAGTCACAGGGTCGGGTTGCTCAACTTGCGGATCTTGCTCGCCAGCACTTCAAGGACAAAGGGCTTGGCGACCATGTCCATGCCTTCTTCAAGGAAGCCCTGGCGCTCGGCGGCAATTTGCGCGTAACCGGTCATGAACAGCACTTTAAGCCCCGGACGATGCTGGCGAGCAATCTCCGCCAACTGGCGTCCGTTCATGCCCGGCAGGCCGACATCGGTAACCAGCAGATCGACGCGTTGCACGGACTCGAGCACGGGCAGGGCGGTCTTGGCGTTTTCCGCTTCGAAGGTTGTGTAGCCCAGTTCCTTGAGCAGATCGAGCACCAGCATGCGCACTGCCGGATCATCCTCGACCACGATCGCGGTCTCGCCCGAGGATGAAGCGGCAATCGGTTCGGCCGTCTCGACAGATGAAATTTCCGGCGCCGGCTCAAGCAAACGCGGCAAGTACAGGCGTACACAAGTACCTTGCCCCGGCACACTGTCGAGGCTGACATGGCCGCCGGACTGCTGGGCGAAACCATAAATCATTGACAGGCCGAGCCCGGTGCCTTGGCCGATCGGTTTGGTGGTGAAAAACGGGTCGAACGCCTTGGAACGGATTGACGGCGTCATGCCGGTGCCGTTATCGCTGACCGCGAGCATCACGTATTCGCCGGCCTTCACCGGCTCAAGAATGGTGGTGTCGCTGCTGTCGAGATACACGTTCGCGGTCTGGATCAGCAGCGTGCCGCCTTCGGGCATTGCGTCGCGGGCATTGATCACCAGATTGAGCAAGGCATTTTCCAGTTGGCTGACGTCCGTACTCACCGGCCACAAGTCTTCTGGCAAGCGCAGTTGCAGCTCGATGGCATCGCCCTTGGTGCGGCGGATCAGGTCTTCCAGCGAGTGCACCAGTTCGTTGACGTGCAGTTGCTTGCGGTCCAGCGACTGACGCCGCGAAAACGCCAGCAAGCGATGGGTCAGCGCCGCCGCGCGATTGGCCGATGACACGGCCGCCTCGGTGAAACGGCCGATCTCGTCGGCGCGACCATTGGCAATGTAGCGCTGCATCAAGTCCAGACTGCCGATAATGCCGGTGAGCATGTTGTTGAAGTCATGGGCGATACCACCGGTGAGCTGGCCGACGGCTTCCATCTTCTGCGCGTGGCGCAAGGCATCTTCGGCGCGCTCGCGTTCGAACATTTCGTTCTGCAAGCGCTCGTTGGCCTGAGCCAGTTGCTCGGTGCGCGCGCTGACCCGCTCTTCAAGCGTCTCATTGAGATTGCGCAGGGCTTCTTCGGTTTTCTTGCGCTCGGTTTCGTCGATGACAAAGATGTAGAAGCCGTTGACCGCACCGTCCGCGCCATGCCGGGGCAGATAGTTCATCAGCGCATGACGGGTACTGCCATCGCGGTGCGGCGTGTAGAAACTGAAGGAACAGGAGCGTCCGGCCAGCGCTTCGGCGATATAAGGCGCGCGCAGGAAGTAGGCCTCTTCGCCGATGACTTCGCGGATCGTGCGCCCATACAGCTCCTGCGGCGTCAGGCCGTACCAGTCGAGATAGGCTGCGTTGTTCAGGCGGAAACGTTCCTCGGCGTCGACGTAGCTGATCAGGATCGGCATGGCGTTGATGATCAGTTGAAGTTCGGTCTGGCTCTGACGCAACGCCTGTTCGGTGTGTTTGCGTTCAGTCAGATCCAGCGCTGCGCCGAGGAAACGCATCGGCCGACCATGATGGTCCTTGTAGCAACGCCCTCGCGCGAAGATCCAGCGCAGCGTGCCGTCGGCCTGCAACAAGCGATATTCTTCAGCGTACTCGGTGCCGTGGGTGATGCAGTGCTTGATGCCGCGCGCAACCATGGCGCGGTCTTCGGGATGCACGCCGTGCAGGTAGTCGCTGATCGGCAACTGCCCGGCCCTGGCCGGATCCACGCCGTGCAACTCGGCAAAATGCGCATCGGCGATGAAACGGTCTTCGCCAATGTCCCAATCCCAGGTGCCGACGGCGTCGGTGGCGGCGAGGGCCAGTTGCAGACGCTCCTCGGACTGGCGCTGGGCCTTGAGGCTTTCTTCGGAGCGACGCTGCAATTCCAGGGCAATGCGTCGGCGCTCGTTGGTTTCGATGGCGGTGATCAGAATCCCGGCCACCTGTGCGGTTTCATCGCGAATCGGGCTGTAGGTCAGATCCAGCCAGAAATCGGTTTTCTTGCCGTCGCGTTGCACGCTGAACCGCTGCTCGCTGAAGCTGCGCACCTGACCCTGCAGCACCGCCTGGTAAATCGGCTCGGAAAAGTCTCGTACTTCCGGCCAGACCTCATGCGTCGGTTGCCCGAACGCTTCGGGATGCTTGCTGCCAGCGAGCAGGGCGAAACCATTGTTGTAGATCTGCGTGAGTTGCGGGCCCCATAACAGCAGCATCGGCATCGGCGAATGAATCACGATGTCCACCGCTGTGCGCAGGCTCTGCGGCCAGGTGCCGGCAGCGCCCAGCGGGCTGCGGCTCCAGTCGGTGCGGGCAATCAGGGCCTGGGCGTCGTCAACGGCGGATACAGCGTTCATTACTTCAATCCTGAGCGTGGTTCGGTGAGACGGGGTCTATCATTGTTGCAGGAGCCGCGCCAAGCGTAGGCCAATTCTGCTCATTCAATGCTTCGCGGGTGCTTTCAGCCATGGAAATCGATGCACTGTTGTCAATATTGTCGCAAAAAAACGGCTCGGATCTGTTCCTCTCTACCGGCGCGCCCCCGAGCGCTCGCATTGACGGTGTGCTGACGGCGTTGCGCGAGCAGCCATTCAAGCCCGGTGAAACCGCAGCCATCGCCACCTCCCTGATGGACGCCGAGCAGCGCCGGGAGTTCGACCGGGATCTGGAAATGAACCTGGCAATCTCCCGAACGGGCGTCGGGCGGTTCCGGGTAAACATTTTCAAGCAACGCAACGACGTCTCGATTGTCATCCGCAACGTCAAGGTCGACATCCCGCGATTCGAAGACCTGAAGCTGCCGCCAGTGTTGCTGGAAACGGTGATGCTCAAACGTGGCCTGATTCTTTTTGTCGGCGCGACCAGTTCAGGCAAATCGACTTCGCTGGCGGCACTCATCGATCACCGCAACCGCCACAGTGCCGGGCACATCGTGACGATCGAAGACCCGATCGAATATATCCATCGGCACAAGCGCTCGATCATCAATCAGCGTGAAGTCGGCGTCGATACCCGAAGCTTTCATGCGGCTTTGAAGAACACTCTGCGCCAAGCTCCGGACGTCGTACTGATCGGTGAGATCCGTGACCGCGAAACCATGGAACATGCGCTGTCGTTTGCCGACACCGGCCATCTGGTCCTGTCGACGCTCCATGCGACGAACGCCAATCAGGCACTGGATCGCATCATCAATATGTTTCCCGAGGAAAAGCGTGATCAGCTCTTGCAGACATTGGGCAACAACTTGAAAGCCTGTGTTTCGCAGCGTCTGCTCCGCACTGTCGATGGGCAAAGGCGCGCGGCAGTTGAAATTCTTCTGGGTACGCCGACCATCGCTGACCTGGTCCGACGCGGCCAGTTCGAAGAACTCAAGCCGATGATGGAAAAGTCCGCCGAACTCGGTATGCAGACATTTGACGCGGCACTGTTTGCATTGTATGCAGAAGGCGCAATCAGCGAGCAGGAAGCACTCAAGAATGCCGATTCGGTGAATAACCTGAAGTTGCGAATCAAACTTCAGGGCGATCAAAAAGGCGCGGGCGATTCAACTTCAGGAGAATGGGGTTTGATCGACTGACGAGTAGCTTGCAGGGATTCAAGTTGCATGTCGCAACACTGCTTTATATTTAACCTATGGATCGCTGGCGTTGAACTGGATAAAACCTCATCAGGCTGAATGGTCAGCCAGTTGGTTTGATGAGGCTTTTAATGATTGACTTGAAGAAAGACAAGATATTCCGCCCTGCAAAAGTTACTTTGGCAGGCTGGCAATATCAATCCGCAGCAGATGCGATGGAACGTGAACAGGTATTGGCTCATCTTGAGCAAGCGCTGGATGAATACAACGACGATCAAATAATCAACTGGTATGCGCGTGAAGTAGAACTGCAGCCGGGCTCTTCACTTCACGATATCTATAACCCCGGCAGGCTTCTGCTTGCGGAGTTGCTCGAAACTGGCCCTGTCGTCGGCGCACTTGCCCGCGAAGAGGCGCGCGATCATGACGGACTGCTACGAGTGTCGCCAGAGGGCAAGATGGAAGTCCGCGCCGACAGAGGTTGGGTGGATCTGGTCGCGGCGCGTCACTTTGAATTCAGTCAGCCGACACGATCTGCGTTGATGGTGATTGCGGATATAGCAGATGTAGCCGGTGGTTTCATATGGCCTGATCTGGATGTCACTCTCGATCAATGGTTCAAGTTTCATGACATCGACTTGCCTGACAATAATGCCAAGGTCAGGAATCTGCTCGGTTTGTTCAGGTTTGCGCCTGAAGTAAAAGAGCCCGGGGATTACTGGGAGCACTTTCAAACGACCGATGATGTATTGGCAGCACTATCTGAAGAGCAGTTCTCGGAGATTCGCAAGGCCACGGCGAAGTTGATGCCCAAACGCAAATTACTGACCGCTCTGTACAACGTCTCCGGCCGCGCCGCTATATCCGATGAAAACGCAGCGCAGCGCATTGCCGAATGCGTCGAACATCCAATCGCGCTGGCGCTCGCTGGCAGTTATTTGAAAGAACTGAATTGGTATGGCGTTAATGAGGGACAAGCGGTCTGCGCAAATACCCTTCACCAATTGTTGATAACCGCAGTGTTGCTTGATCTCGATCCATCCATTGGCAACAGTCACTCAATCAACCGCCGCGATCTGTATTCGCCCGGCAATCTTGAACGTCATCCTTCAGAAATTCGCGACGAGTACGTCGAGTTTGTTCGCAACAAGCGCTGGATTGATCCGGAGCTGTCGCCCCTGGTCGCCCATCTGCTTCTGGCTCGCAACGCGCCGGAGTTTCTGGTCAGTGAAGTGCCGGCCACGGTCACGCTCGGCTCGATCGCCTGGATCAACCTTACTCGTGCGGTTGCGCTGGTTGAAGCGGCAAAGGCTGGAGCTTCGCGAGTCATGACCTATGCGCAGATCATTGCCTATGGCGAGCTGGAGGCAGTCAGTGAAGCGCAGAAACATCTGCGCGATCTGGCGATGATCGACCCGATTGTCGATTGGGCATTGCTGAACCGGATTATCGCCAGGACTGAGCTCGAACAATCAGAGGAGGCCAGTACACGGCTTGCACTTGATGCCTTCGAGCGACATTCGGAGCAATTCGCGCAGGTAGCCCGTGCGTTCTCGACCCCGTTGCCCAATCGTGCAGAAATAGCCCGGACTCAATTGAAAAAAGCCGCGCCAGGTTGCGACACCCTCGACGAGAAAGCGCTTTCCGAGCAAGGCGGGCAGCAAGTCATGTCAATGGTCGATCTGCATCAATCGGGAGACATGGCTACCGGTGAATGGGACAGACGCACCGTACGCCTGGTGAATCAAGGGCTTCTTCTTCCCGCCATTGATTACAATCCGTCGGGTATCAGCCTGTACACGCGTTATCCGGGATTACTCAAACTGGACTCCTGCGAGCTTGAGCTGGACCGGCAGTTGGCTGCGCATTTCAAGGCGTTGAACAGCGGCATGCTGTCCGCTGTAAAACTGGCTCTGGCGCAGATGCCGGAAGCCGATCTGCAGATATTCATGAATGCAGGCATCAACTTTTTCACTGTGCGCGAATCTGCCGTCTATGTCGTCACGCGTCGGGCCGGCGGCCCCCTCGGTATTGGCGTTGAACAAGAGACGCTGCAAAGCCGGGATGCCGCCACAGGACGTTTCGGCATAGTGATGTATGCGTCACATGAAAACGCCGAGCTCTGTTATGAGTTATTCACCTCGCGTGCAGAAACCCGAAAAAATGATGCGCTGGGAGCTCTCATCAAACGCGAGCGCAAGTTCCTGCAACGTTCGCGGATCAGTGCCAGCGCCAACATGACGCTGCCCCTGACTCGCACCGCAACTCAACGCCTGCCGTTAAACATCAAACGCTATACCCATGCAGCGGCCGAAGACACTTCGGTTACCAGCAGCATGGCGATCATCGATTACTTCGGTGAACTTGCAGCGCCGATGCAGTCTTCGGAACTGAAGCCGGGCTTCTATCAGAAATTCAATGATCCGGCGATCGCGCGCATCGCTGAATTTCTGGTGAATAACCGTCCGTTTTTGAACAGGAGCGAACTAAGAGAACTCGTGCGCATACCGACTCCACTGGAACTTTCCAAAGAAGAGGGTGAGCGACTGCTGACTTACTTCATCGACCTGCTGGTTCCGTTCAAGAAATGCATCGAGGACATCGTTTCGGGCGACCACAACAAAATGGTCGACGGGTTTTACGGATGTCTGATGGATGGCATCGGTCTCGTGGGAACCGTCGCTGGCGCCAGCTCGAAGGCGCTGAGCATTTGCGCCAAGGCTATTTCCACGACGGCCAAAGCCGCGCGCTTCACCCGCCTGGCGCTGACTTCGGCCATTTCACTTTTCAATCCGTTCGACGGTGTGCCATCCGGCCTGCAAGCGGGCGGCAAACTGCTGCACAAAGGGTTGTTGCGGTTCAATAAAAACAGTCACGACCTGATCCTCAAAGCCAGTGGGCAGTTGCACAAGATCAGTGGCCGCCGGCAATCCTGGGATCTGCTGGAGGCTGCCGATAATGTGCAACTGGGGCTGGGGAGCTGGCGACCCCGCGCAACCGCTGATGCCGTTGGCGTACTTGCTGCCCGCCGTGGTGACAAATGGTACGCACTGAACCGACGCGGCAACCTCTGGGGCCAGCCCCTGGATGGTTTCGCGTATCACGCCCCGGTGCAGTTACCCTATTCGCCACGCACATTGCCGCTCAGCTATACGCGCAAGTTTATCGAGCGAAGTCTGCCGCGCGCGCGGGCCAAGATCGATAACGCGATCGAAGTCTTCAACCGTCATGATTTCAAACGCGATCGCGAGTCACTGATGAAGATCGTGTTCGGCAGTGCCTCACAGATATCCACTGATCGCCTGGTAAACTACCTGCGTTTGATTCGTTTCGATTTCGCCGGTTTTTCCTTGAGCAACATGGTTCTGGACGGGCTCAAGATCAACGACACCCTGGCATCGTTCGATGCGGACAATTACCAACGCTGGAAAGACGCGGGGTCAGAACAAGGCGCCGACATCGCGTTTGTGCAGGTCTATACAAAAAACCTCAACAGACATTTCGTCAGCATGGGCTTCAACCACGACGTGGTTGCCGACGACCTGATTCATGAGCTGTTCCACGCCAGTGCGCAAACCGATGATGTCGGCTATGCCAGCGACGCCGTGCACACAAGTGACGATGGCCAGCGCCTGGACGTGACGGAACTGCTGAATCTGGCTGCCGGCTGCCTGCGTGAGTCGGACACCGGGACAGACTGCCACGCGCCGTCCAGAGCCTTCGAAAACGCCGACTCGCTGGCCTTGGCAACCTCGCTGTTGAGTCAGTTGGCTACCGATAAAGCTACCTTCGATGAAAACATGACGATCCTGCGCGGCGCACTCGAGGCCAATGCAGGCAAGGCCATTGGCGAGCCAATCGTCATTACCCTGAACAAACCTCGCTGATGAAAAGCACTGCCGCCAACCTGTTGGATGGAGGCGCCAGTGCCGTTTTCAATCAACAAGCTCCGGCCGGTCCCGAAACTGTTCCAGCGCTTCGGGATTGGCCAGCGCATCAGTGTTCTTGACCTGTTCGCCGTGCACCACATTACGCACGGCCAGTTCCACGACTTTGCCGCTGATGGTGCGCGGTATGTCCGTCACTGCAACGATCCGCGCCGGGACATGCCTCGGCGTGGTATTGGCGCGGATCACCTCGCGAATTCGCTGCTCAAGCCCTTGATCGAGTTCGACGCCATCGCGCAAACGCACGAACAGCACGACACGCACATCATCCTGCCACTGCTGGCCGATGGCGACGCTGTCCAGCACTTCGCTGATTTTCTCGACCTGACGATAGATTTCCGCCGTGCCGATACGCACGCCGCCCGGGTTCAACACCGCATCCGAACGCCCATGGATCATCATCGCGCCGTGCGCCAACTGCTCGGCATAATCACCCTGCGCCCAGACGCCGGGAAACAGGCTGAAATAGGACTCGCGCAGTTTTGTGCCATCCGCGTCATTCCACAAACCGATCGGCATTGCCGGGAAATGCCGCGTGCACACCAGCTCACCTTTCTCACCGATCACCGGCCGGCCAGCGTCGTTCCAGACCTCGACGGCCATGCCCAGGCTTTTGCCGATGATTTCCCCGCGCCGTACCGCTGTCAGCGGATTGCCGTTGACGAAGCACGAGACGATGTCGGTGCCACCGGACATCGAGGCCAGGCACACGTCGGTTTTGACGTCGCGGTAAACGAAATCGTAGCTTTGTGGTGACAAAGCCGAGCCCGTGCACAGCAGCGTTTTTAAACTGCTCAACTCATGGCTTTGCCGTGGTTTGGCGCCGCTGCTTTCCAGCGTGGCGAGAAACTTGGGGCTGGTGCCGAACACACTGATGCGTTCGTCGTCGATCAGGTCGAGCAAACGCTGATGGTCCGGATGAAACGGCGAGCCGTCGTAGAGCACCACGGCGCTGCCAACCGCGAGCGCTGAAACCAGCCAATTCCACATCATCCAGCCGCAGGTCGTGTAGTAGAACAGGCGATCACCGGGGCCGAGGTCGCAATGCAACCCGTGCTCCTTGACATGTTGCAGGAGCACGCCGCCGGTGCTGTGGACGATGCATTTCGGCACGCCAGTGGTGCCGCTGGAGTACAGCACGTAGAGCGGATGATTGAACGGCACCGGGGTGAAATCCGGTTGGCCGCCAGGTTGATAGAAGTCTTCCCACAAGGCGACGTCGGCCTGGGTTTGATAATCCTCGATACGCGCTTGCGCACGGGCGTACGGCACGATGATCAACTGCTGTAGCGAGGGCAGCTGTGCCAGGATTTCGTTGAGCTTGGCAGTCTGATCGAGGGTTTTCCCGGCGTATTGATAACCGGCGCAGGTGAGCAGCACTTTCGGTTCGATCTGGCCGAAGCGATCGATCACGCCGTGGGTGCCGAAGTCTGGCGAAGAGCATGACCAGATTGCGCCGAGACTGGTGGTAGCCAGCATCGCCACCAGGGTTTGCCAGGTATTGGGCATGCACGCGGCTACACGATCGCCTTGAGCCACGCCGGCCGCGCGCAGGCTGGCCTGGAAACCGGCGACGTGCTCGGCCAGTTCGGCCCAGGTCAGTTGTTCGCGCTGGCCGTTCTCCGCCACAGCAACCACCGCCACGGCATCATCGCGACGGCGCAGCAGGTGTTCAGCAAAATTCAACGTCGCGCCGGGAAACCACTCGGCGCTGGGCATCTCTGCACCTTCACGCAAGACGGCGTCGGGCTGAGTGCGAAAGCGGATGTCGAAGAAATCGACGATCGCCTGCCAGAACGCCGGGCGCTGATTGATGCTCCATTGGTGCAGGGCGGGATAGTCGTCGAGGTGTAGCGAATGCCGGTGATTGATCTCGCGCCGGAAGACGTCCATACGAGAACGGGCGATACGCTGGGCGTCGGGTTGCCAGAGGATATCGGACATGGGTTTGCCTCTTCTTGTCTGATTCGTACAGGCCAGGGAGATCATCCCCGGTGGGAGCGAGCCTGCTCGCGAAAGCGTTGTCTCAGTATCCCGAACTGTGCCTGATACACCGCATTCGCGAGCAGACTCGCTCCCACAATGGCCAGATGTTTATTGTGCCAACCACCCACCATCAATATTCCACGCCGCGCCGCGCACCTGGCTGCCGGCCTCGCTGCACAGGAACAGCACCAGCTCACCCAGATGCTGCGGTGTGACGAACTCCAGCGACGGCTGTTTTTCCGCCAACAGATCATGCTGCGCCTGCTGCGGATCGACGCCCTTGGCGGCGCGATCATCGATCTGCTTCTGCACCAGCGGCGTCAACACCCAGCCAGGGCAGATCGCGTTACAAGTCACCTGACTGGTCGCAGTTTCCAGCCCGACCACTTTGGTCAGGCCGATCACGCCATGCTTGGCGGCGACGTACGCGGCTTTGCCGGTGGAGCCGACCTGGCCGTGCACCGAGGCGATATTGATGATGCGGCCCCAGTTCTTGCGGCGCATGCCCGGCAGGCTCAAACGGGTGCTGTGGAATACCGATGACAGGTTGATCGCGATGATCGAGTCCCAGCGCTCAACAGGAAACTCTTCTACCGCCGCAACGTGCTGAATCCCCGCGTTGTTGACCAGAATGTCGACCCCGCCAAACTCGCGCTCGGCGTAGGCGACCATGTCGGCAATCTGCGCCGGGTCGCTGACATCGGCGGGATGATGGCCAACCTTGCCGCCGTACTGAGCGACGTCGGCGATCACTTTCGAGGCGTCGCCGAAGCCATTGAGAATCAGGTTGGCGCCCGCTTTCGCGAGAGTCAGCGCGATGCCCAGGCCGATGCCACTGGTGGAGCCGGTTACCAAGGCTGTCTTGCCGGAAAGAGTGGTCATGAATACCTCACACAATGCCAGTGGCGTAGAAAGTGCCGATCACCACGAAAACCGCCAGGGTCTTGATCAGCGTAATACAGAAAATGTCTTTATAGGCTTCGCGGTGGGTCATTCCGGTCACCGCCAGCAAGGTAATTACCGCGCCGTTGTGCGGCAGGGTGTCCATGCCGCCACTGGCCATCGCGGCCACGCGGTGCAGCACCTCCAGCGGAATATTCGCCGCGTGCGCCGCGCTGATGAACTGCTCGGACATCGCTGCCAGCGCAATGCTCATGCCGCCCGAGGCCGAACCGGTGATGCCGGCCAGCAGCGTCACGGTGATCGCTTCGTTGACCAACGGATTGGGGATCTGCTTGAGCCAGTCGGCCAGCACGAGGAAACCCGGCAGCGAAGCGATCACTGCACCAAAGCCGTATTCAGACGCCGTGTTCATCGCCGCCAGCAAGGCACCGCTGACTGCGCTTTTGCTGCCTTCGGCGAGCTTGCTTTTAATCGCCTTAAAGCCGAACGCCAGCACCATGAGGATGCCGACCAGCAACGCCGCCTGCACCGCCCAGATCGCCGTGAGCTTGGCGATTTCGGTAGTGACAGGCGCGGCCATGCCCGGCAGCGCGAGGCTGTGAGTCTTGCCGTACCACTGCGGAATCCACTGGGTGAAGAGCAGGTTCATGATGCCCACGGCCAGCAAAGGTGAGAGGGCAATCCAAGGGTTGGGCAGCTTCAGGTCTTCGGCGGTTTCCGGTTCGTTGCGCAGTTCAGTGCCGTAACCTTCACCGGCACGCTGTGCCTTGTTGCGTTGGCGCTGGAGAAACAACATGCCGGCGCAGAACACGAAGATTGTGCCAATCACACCTAGCCACGGCGCCGCCCATGCGGTGGTGTTGAAGAAGGTGCTGGGGATGATGTTCTGGATCTGCGGCGTGCCGGGCAGGGCGTCCATGGTGAAGGAGAATGCACCCAGGGCAATGGTCGCCGGGATCAAGCGTTTGGGGATATTGCTCTGGCGGAACATCTCCGCTGCAAACGGGTAAACGGCGAAGACCACAACGAACAACGACACGCCGCCATACGTCAGCAGAGCGCAGACCAGTACGATCACCAGCATCGCTTGTCTGGTGCCAAGCAGGCGAATCGCAGCGGCGACGATCGAGCGCGAGAAACCGGACAATTCGATGAGCTTGCCGAACACCGCGCCGAGCAGGAATACCGGGAAATAGAGCTTGATGAAACCGACCATCTTGTCCATGAACACCCCGGTGAACGCAGGGGCAACGGCGGACGGATCGGTGAGCAGGACCGCGCCGAGGGCGGCGATCGGGGCAAAGAGGATGACGCTGTAGCCACGGTAGGCGGCGAGCATCAGCAGCGTTAGGGCTGCCAAGGCAATGATCACACTCATGGTGTGTCTCTCCAGGATTGTTATTTTTGTGGGTGGAACGGGTGTGGAGAGGTGTTAGCGAGATTTGTGCCAGAAGCTCAAGTTATTGAAATATAAGGATATTATTCTTCTCAAAGAGATGTTTGGATTGATATTGTCTCTAATCAGAGACTTTCATTGCTGGAAGGACGCTTTCGCGAGCAGGCTCGCTCCCACAGCTGACACCGGGTTCCCTGTGGGAGCGAGCCTGCTCGCGAAGCTTTTGCTCTCGTCTTAAAAGAGAGATCGGCTGTCTCTTTATATAGACTCGGCAATCCCGAGTGCAGCCATTTTCTTGTACAGCGTCGACCGCCCAAGCCCCAACCGAACCGCCGCCTCCGGCACTTTCCCCGCGCATTGCGCCAGGGTCGACTCGATCAACTGCCGATCAAACCGCGCCCGCGCCTGTGCAAATGTCTCCCCAGCGGAGGCTTGCATGCTCGGCTCGGCCGTTCGCTCAACCGGAGTAAACGTGCCAATCGCGCCGCGAATATCCTGCTCGGTCAGGATCAGATCATCACTGAGCAACGCCGCCCGCTCCAGCACATTGCGCAACTCACGGATGTTGCCCGGCCACGCATGCTGGCCGAGCAACGCCAGCGCGTCGCGGTGCAGTTCATGCTGGCTGCGCAGTTCTTCGAGAATCGCCTCGCTCAGCGCCGGCAGATCATCGAGACGTTCACGCAGCGGCGGCACCTGGATCGGCAGTACGTTGAGGCGGTAGTACAAATCGGCGCGAAATTCGCCACGCTTGATCGCAGCCTGCAAATCCGTCGAAGTCGCGGCGATTACCCGCACATCGCTCTGTATCACTTCGTTGGAGCCGACCGGTTCGAACTCCTTTTCCTGCAACACCCGCAGCAATTTGCTTTGCAGCGGCAGCGGCATGTCGCCGATCTCGTCGAGAAACAGCGTGCCGCCCTGAGCGATTTGTAATTTACCGGTGCGGCCCTTGCGATCAGCGCCGGTAAAGGCGCCGGGTGCCGTGCCGAAGAACTCTGCTTCGAGCAAAGCTTCGGGAATTGCCGCGCTGTTGATGCTGACGAAGGCTTTGTGCGCGCGTGGCGAGGCGCTGTGAATGGCTTGCGCGAGCAACTCCTTGCCGGTGCCGGTTTCGCCCAGCAGCAACACGGGCGAATCGGCGCTGGCACTGCGCCTGGCGCGGCGTTTGACTTCGAGGCTGGCGGCGCTGGTGCCGATGAAATGGGCGAAGTTGTATTTGGTCTGCCGCGCACGCAGCAGCGAGCGCGTCGAGGCCAGTTCTTCCTGCATGCTCAGGTAGCGCTTGAGCATCGGCGACAGCGTACGCAACTCGTCGAACAGGGCAAAACCGATGGCGCCGATCACGCTGCCGGCATCGTCGTGGATCGGCAGGCGCATCACCACCAGCGGTTCCTTTGGCGTGTCCTGCATGTCCAGCAGAATCGGCCGACCGGTGCGCACCACCTCGCGCAGCAGGCTGCCGGGGATCACGCTTTCGCAGGGTTTGCCGATAGCGCCTGCCGCTGAATCGAGACCGAAGCGCCGGGCGTAGCGTTCGTTCATCCAGACGATATTCGCATCGCGGTCAACAATCACCGTGCCTTCGCTGGATTGCTCGATGATCTCGAACAGCGAACGGATCGCCAGGGTGCGCACCCGTTGGTAGTCCTTGAGGCTTTCGGTGGTGTTCATGGAGGCTGATCCTGATTGTTTGTTGCCTGTGACGGCCCATTCGCGAGCAGGCTCGCTCCCACAGGGGCCTGCATTCCAAATGTGGGAGCGAGCCTGCTCGCGAATGCCGCGCCGCGAATTAACAGAAAAAAATCTACCCCGGATGCGCCGCCGCCAACAGCTCTCTGGTGTAGGGATGCTGCGGGTTGTCAAACACGTCGTGACTGGCACCACGCTCTACCACCTGGCCGTCCTTGATCACGATCATGTCGTGTGCCAACGCGCGCACCACTGCCAGATCATGGCTGATGAACAGATAGGTCAAACCGTATTTTTCCTGCAAATCACGGAGCAGGGCGACCACTTGTTTCTGTACGGTGCGGTCGAGGGCCGAGGTCGGTTCATCGAGCAGGATCAGCGCCGGTTTCAGCACCAAGGCCCGGGCGATGGCGATGCGCTGGCGTTGGCCGCCGGAAAATTCATGCGGGTAGCGATGGCGGCTTTCCGGGTCGAGACCGACTTCCTTGAGCACGCGGATCACTTGCTCATCGCACTCATTGGCCGTCGACTCGCAGTGCACTTCCAGGCCTTCGCTGATGATCTGTGCCACCGACATGCGCGGGCTGAGGCTGCCGAACGGATCCTGAAACACCACCTGCATCTGCCGCCGCCACGGGCGCAGTTGCTTCTGATTGAGGCCGTCCAGCGCTTCGCCCTGAAAGCGAATGCTGCCCTCGGAATCCAGCAAACGCAGGATCGCCTGGCCCAGCGTTGACTTGCCCGAACCGGATTCGCCAACAATGCCCAAGGTCTTGCCGCGCTGAATATTCAGACTGATGCCATCGACAGCGCGCAGATACTGCTTGCGCCTGAACAACCCGCCGCCGACCTGGAAATCAACGCGCAGGTCAGCGACCTCCAGCACATTTTCGTGTTCGTCACGGGGCAGGGCTTCACCTTCCGGCTCAGCATTCAACAGCACGCAGCTGTAAGGGTGTTTGGGTTCGGTGAACAGGGTTTCGCAAGGGGCCTGCTCGACAATCTCACCGGCCTTCATCACACACACGCGTTGCGCGATGCTGCGCACCAGATTGAGGTCGTGGCTGATCAGCAGCAGCGACATGCCGAGCCGCTGTTGCAGGGACTTGAGCAGCAAGAGGATCTTGCGCTGCACAGTCACATCCAGCGCCGTCGTTGGCTCGTCAGCGATCAGCAACTCCGGTTCGCAGGCCAGGGCCATGGCGATCATCACCCGTTGCCGTTGCCCGCCAGAGAGTTGATGCGGATAGGCTTTCAGACGTTCCTTGGGCTTTTGAATGCCGACCAGTCCGAGTAGTTCGAGAATGCGCTGCTGCGCTTGCTTGCCGCCGAGGCCACGGTGCAGCAACAGGGTTTCGCCAATCTGCTTTTCGATGGTGTGCAACGGATTGAGCGAAGTCATCGGCTCCTGAAAGATCATGGCGATGCGATTGCCGCGCAGTTCTCGCAAGACCTTCGGATCAGCACCGAGCAATTCTTGCCCGCGATAGCGGATGCTGCCACGGGTTTGCGCTTCACTCTCGGGCAGCAGCTGCAGGATCGAATGCGCGGTCACCGATTTCCCCGAGCCCGATTCGCCCACCAGTGCCAGGCACTCACCGGGGCGGATATCCAGGCACAGGTCACGCACCACGGTCTGGCCATGGAAGGCGACATTGAGGTTGCGGATTTCAATCAGGTTTTCAGTCATGGTCACGCTTCAGGATCGAGGGTCAAAAGCGTCGCGCAACGCTTCGCCGATGAATACCAATAACGAAAGGATCAACGCCAGGGTGAAGAACGCGGTCAAACCCAGCCATGGCGCTTGCAGGTTCTGCTTGCCCTGACCGATCAGTTCGCCCAGCGAGGCACTGCCGGCCGGCATGCCGAAGCCGAGGAAATCCAGCGCGGTCAGCGTTGAAATCGCCCCGGTCAAAATGAACGGCAGGTAGCTCAGCGTCGCGTTCATTGCGTTCGGCAGAATGTGCCGGAAAATCACCTTGCGGTCAGTCAGGCCCAGCGCTCGCGCGGCTTTGACGTATTCCAGATTGCGCCCGCGAAGGAACTCGGCGCGCACCACGTCCACCAGCGCCAGCCAGGAAAACAGCGCCATGATGCCCAGCAGCCACCAGAAATTCGGCTCGACGAAACCGGAGAGGATGATCAGCAGATACAGCACCGGCAGCCCCGACCAGACTTCCAGCACGCGCTGTCCGAGCAAGTCGACCCAGCCGCCGTAGTAGCCCTGTAACGCGCCGGCGGCGATGCCGATCAACGCGCTGATGAAGGTCAACATGAGGGCAAACAGAATCGACACCCGAGCACCAAAGATGACCCGCGCCAGCACATCCCGCGCCTGATCGTCGGTGCCCAGCCAGTTGACCGAAGTCGGCGGGCTCGGCGCCGGTTTGTTCAAGTCGTAGTTGGGTGTGTCGGAGCTGAACGGAATCGGCGGGAACAGCAGCCAGCCACCGTCCTTGCGAATCAGGTTCTGCACGTATTCGCTGCGGTAATCGGCCTGAAACGGCAGTTGCCCGCCGAACTCCTGTTCGGTATGGCGCTTGAGCACCGGGAAATACCACTGGCCCTGATAACTGACCATCAACGGTTTGTCGTTGGCGATCAGTTCGCCACCCAGCGTCAGGATGAACAGGCCGATGAACAGCCACAGCGACCACCAGCCGCGCCGGTTTTTCTTGAAGCGTTCGAAGCGGCGACGACCCAAAGGCGAGAGCTTGAACATCAGGCATTCCTCGCGGCAAAGTCGATACGCGGGTCGACCAGGGTGTAGCAGAGGTCGCCGATCAGTTTTATCAGCAGGCCGAACAGGGTGAAGATGAACAGTGAACCGAACACCACCGGATAGTCCCGCGATACCGCTGCTTCGTAACTCATGCGTCCAAGGCCATCGAGGGAGAAGATCACTTCGATCAGCAGCGAGCCGGCAAAGAACACGCTGATGAACGCCTGAGGAATTCCCGAAACCACCAGCAGCATGGCGTTGCGAAATACATGTCCGTACAGCACACGGCGTTCGCTCAAGCCTTTGGCTCGGGCCGTAACGACGTACTGTCGGGTGATTTCATTGAGGAACGAGTTTTTTGTAAGGATCGTCAAGGTCGCGAATCCACCGATCACCAGCGCGGTGACCGGCAGCACCAGATGCCAGAAATAATCGGCGATCTTGCCCAGCGTCGATAGCGATTCGAAGTTGTCGGAGACCAGCCCGCGCACCGGAAACCAGTTCAGCGAAGTGCCGCCGGCGAATACCACGATCAGGAACATCGCGAACAGAAACGCCGGCATCGCATAGCCGATGATGATCGCCGTGCTGCTCCAGATATCGAAATGGCTGCCGTGGTGCACCGCCTTGCGGATGCCCAGCGGGATCGACACCAGATAGGTGATCAGCGTCGCCCACAGTCCGAGCGAAATGGTCACCGGCATCTTTTCCAGAATCAGGTCAGTGACTGTTGCGCCGCGAAAAAAGCTCTTGCCGAAGTCCAGTTGCGCGTAGTTCTTCAGCATCAGCCACAGGCGCTCATGAGCCGGTTTGTCGAAACCGTATTGTTTCTCGATGTCCTTGATCAGTTGCGGATCGAGGCCACGGCTGGCGCGCGAAGCGTTGCTCGATGTCTCGCTGGCACCACCGCTAACACCGGCGCCGCCAATGCCTTGCAGGTGGGCGATGGCTTGTTCGACCGGTCCGCCGGGCGCGGCTTGAATGATGACGAAATTGACCAGCAGGATGATCACCAGCGTCGGAATGATCAGCAGCAGGCGCCGCAGTATGTAACCCCACATCAGTGCGGTCCTCCTGGTCTGCCGCGACTGATTTTCTCAGCGGTCATCTGCTGATTGGTCAGTGGCGTGCGGCTGATTTCCCACCAGCTCTCGATGGCTTCGTCATTGCTCGCCTGCACCGTCGGAATGCCAAAGCGGTTCCACCATACGGTCGAGGTGCCCGGCGGGTAGTAATTGGGAATCCAGTAGTAATTCCATTGCAGGACCCGGTCCAGCGCATGGGCGTAATGCAGCATGTCCGATTGAGTAGAGGCGCGGATCAGCCCGTTGATCAAGGTGTCGACCGCCGGGTCCTTCAGCACCATGTAATTGTTCGCCCCCGGATCGTTGGCCGCAGCCGAGCCGAAATAGTTGAGCAATTCACCGCCCGGCGAAGTGGTGACGGGGTAGCCAGTGACGATCATGTCGTAGTCGCGGCTCATGAGGCGATTGACGTATTGCGAGGAGTCGATGCGGCGGATATTGAGCTCGATGCCGATCTGTTTCAGCGTGCGCTTGTAGGGCAGCAGCAGGCGATCCATGCCGTTCTGGCTGACCAGAAAAGTGAAACTCAGCGGCTCACCGGCGCTGTTGACCAGTTGATCGCCATCGGGCTTCCAGCCGGCCTGTTCGAGCAAGTCCAGGGCTTGCAATTGCTTGTCACGAATAATGCCGCTGCCATCGGTCTTCGGTGCCTCGAAAACCTTGCTGAATACTTCCTCAGGCACCTGACCGCGCAGCGGTTCAAGGATTTTCAATTCCTGCGCATCGGGCAACTGCCGGGCGGCGAGATCGGTATTGGAAAAGTAGCTCTGCTGGCGGATATAGACGTTACGCATCATCTGCCGGTTGCTCCATTCGAAGTCCCAAAGCATCGCCAGCGCCTGGCGCACGCGACGGTCCTGAAACATCGGCTTTTGCAGGTTGAATACAAAACCCTGGGCCGATTGCGGCGCTTCGGTGGCGAGGTGGGCTTTCTGCAAACGGCCATCGCTGAGGGCAGGGCTGTCGTAGCCGATCGAATAGCCGGTCGCGGAAAACTCGCGGTTGTAGTCATAGGCGCCGCCACGCAGCACCTGGCGGGCGACGTCGGTGTCGCCGAAGTACTCGATGCTGAAATGATCGAAGTTGTACAGGCCGCGACTGACCGGTAGGTCCTTGCCCCACCAGTCGCCATTGCGTTCAAAGGTGATGCTGCGCCCGGAGTCGACCTTGCCGACCCGGTACGGCCCGCTGCCCAACGGCGGTTCATAACCACCGCCGCCGGCGAAATCGCGGCTCTTCCACCAGTGTTCGGGGAACACCGGCAGGGTCGCGATATCCAGAGGCAGGGTGCGGTTTTCGTTGCTTTTGAAGTCGAAGCGCACGGTCAGCGGTGCCTCGATTTCGACGCCTTTGACGTCGGCAAACTGGGTGCGATAACGCAGGCTGCCTTGGGTCATCAGCAGGTTGTAGGTGTAGCGAACGTCCTCGGCGGTGATCGGTTTGCCATCGGCAAAACGCGCCTTCGGGTTGATGAAAAAGCGCAGCGACAGACCGTCTTCCGAGCGTTCCATTTTTTCCGCCACCAGACCGTACACCGTGTACGGCTCATCCAGCGAGCGCTGGGCCAGTGGCGAATACAGCAGACCGTCGATCTGCGTCACGCCGATGCCTTTGTCTATATAAGGCAGCAGATGATCGAAGTGGCCGATTTCGATTGCCGAGCGCCGCATCGTCCCACCCTTCGGCGCCTGCGGATTGGTGTAGTCGAAATGGCCGAAGCCGGCGGGGTATTTGGCCGGTTCGCCGTAAACGGTCAGTGCGTGTTGCGGGGCAGCGGTCGCACCGGCGGCACCCGTGAGCAGGGCGAGGGCGGTGAGCATCAGTGTGGGAAAAACCAGTCGCATCGTCAGCCTTGGAACGCAAAATCGATAAGCGCAAGTTGTACGCGAGCCGCGCGCCACTCGCCAGCCGTATATGTAACTGAAACACAACGGCCCACCAAAGGGTGGGCCGTTGTCAGCAATCGGACGACGAATCAGTCCTGACGGCTGGTGACTTCCAGCAGGTGATAACCGAACTGGGTTTTTACCGGGCCTTGCACGACGTTGATCGGCGCGCTGAACACCACGGTGTCGAATTCCTTGACCATCTGGCCTGGACCGAACGAACCCAGATCACCACCCTGACGGCTGGACGGGCAGCTGGAGTTGGCTTTGGCGACTTCAGCGAAATCGGCGCCGGCTTCGATCTGAGCCTTGAGTTCGTTGCACTTGTCTTCGCTGGAAACCAGGATGTGGCGGGCAGTGGCTTTAGCCATGGGAATTCTCCGAACTGTTTCAATAAAAGGTGAAGCCTACCGGAATCGGTGGGCGAATTCTCGGCAAAGTTCCATTCTGCGTCCCTGACGCTATTCAAAGATCTGCGATCCGCAGACGCCGGGCGTGCTCGACATACAGTTCAATCGGATCAGGCGATGGCCCGTTTGCGCAAGTGGTACGCCGCAGGCTCGCCAGATGATCCATTGGATAATCTGAGCAGATAACCTGGCCGAGATGGCTGCTGAAGCGTCCGACGAAACCGTCATTCTGCTGGGCTTCGGTGGTGAAGTATTGCGCCAGCACAGCGCATATACGCTGAACCGGATCCTGCGCTGGGTACATGGACTGCGGGACAATGCCGCTCCACGAGTAATAGCGCACGCCATTGACTTGCTCGGCGCCGTGGCCGCCCCAGGTTTGCGGCAAGCCCTGGGGAAACTTGTCATTGAATTGACCAACGCCGACTGTCGTCAGTGCGTTGAGTGCCGCCAATGCATTCTGCGGCAGTGCCACGCTGCCGCTGAGCAGCGACAGCAAGTCAGCAAATTGCGTCGCCACGTTCTGTGCTACAGCTTCGGGGAGCTTGCCCGGGATCAGCGCCTTGCGCAGGAAGTCGGCAAGCTCCGAGCCATGGTTCGGGCCGCTGACGGAGGTGACTGAAGCAACGACGTTTGGCGCAAGCGCCGCCGCATAGCGCGCAGCGAGTGCGCCTTGACTGTGTCCTATAAGGTTGACTTTCTTCGCGCCTGTGCCTCGCAGTACGCAGGCCAGCTGTGACAGCAGTTGCTCACCCCGCATTTCATTGTCGAGGGTGGCCGAAAGGTGTGGAACAAACAATCGACAGCCAGCCGCTTTCAGCGCGGACTTGACGTCATGGAACAGCTCGAAATGACCGATACGCTCGAACCCGAACAGACCGTGGACCAACAGGATGGGATAACGAGTTGTAGCATTCCGTTGCATGTTCTTACCTTTTTCGTAGAAGTTCATCGGGAAATCACCGAGCCACTCTAAAACACCCATATCGCCGAGGAAGTACGAAGAGGCTTCGCGTTGTGTTTGAAAATGGACTACGAGGCGTACGAAATTTCGGAGAGCTGTGAAATCCGAATCGGAAGTTCATAGGGTCGTTTGTCGTTGGGAACTCACCGTGAGGGTCCTTGCCTACTTCAGGCGGCGCGTTTGCCGCGTCATCGCGGTGTCTTGAGCTGACATCTAAATCGTGTGGAAAGATGCTCAATGTAGATGTCAGTGTCGTCATTCGGGGCGGCACGTTTTCCAGGGAGTGGAAACGAAAATGAATAGCCATGAAGTCGAGTTTTGCTGGCGCATGCGTCAGCCGATGGTTGCCGAGCTGTCCGTCGACCCTCTGATCGCGCCGACGATTGACGGGCTAAAAGGGAGCGTGTTGGATCCTTCGCTGGTCAGGGCGATCGTTCGCATTTCTCCTTATGCCAACATGAGCTGTGGCGATCAGCTGGTGCTGTACTGGGAGGGGCTGGATATCGAAGGCTTTGCCTATCAATACGAGAGCGTTCGATTCATCAGCCAGGCGCAGATTGGCAAAGACGTAATTTTCGTCATCAAAGGAATGCATGTGGCCGCGCTGGATGGAGGTTCGCTGGAGGTTTACTCGACACTTCGAACTGCGTCCGCACCCAAGGCAATGGAATCTGCTCGCCTGCAACTGTCTGTGGGCGATGTCCGTACGCAATTGTTGGCACCGCAGATAGAAGGCTCGGTAAACGGAGCGCTGGATCCGTCGCGAGTGGCCGAGGGCACCCTGGTAACTCTGCAGCCTTACGCGAGAATGTCTGCGGGAGATCGGGTGGCGGTGTCCTGGCACGGAGATACCTCGCCAGAGATCTTTACCGACTCGTTGAACATTGAGGCCTACGCCGTCGCCCAAAGCTTGTCGTTCTGGGTGCCGGGCAGCTATATCGAAGCGCATCGTGGTGGTGAAGTCGTCGTCGCTTATCGTGTCGAACAGCGTTGTGGAACGATTCGAACGTCGGAGCCTGCAACGGTTTTCCTCGGGCCTGCGGTGCGTGCGCAACTGACTGCGCCGGATGTCGTCGAGGCGGTTGAAAACGTGTTGTCACTGAAGGATTCGCTCGACGGCGTTTCCATTCGCATGGAAGAGGCGCAGGTGCAGGCGGATGAATTGGTCTATCTCAAGTGTGACGGCGAGTTTTTCAGCCATCGCGATGACCTGGAGATCACTCAAGAGACGGCGGGGCAACCGGTGCGTTTCATTGTTCCCCATCGGTTCTGGCGCGAGCATCACGGCACGACAGTCGATATTGCCTACACCATCGAACGTCTGGACGATGTCAGTCAGCAATCTGCTGTCAGGCGGATCAGCGTAGTGGCATAGCCTGGGCGGTCGGCCCTCCGCACTCTGTACGGAGAGGGAGGGCGATCTGATATCAGGCTCTGGCTTGTGCGAGGCGCTGCGCAGCGTCGGTCAGCAATTGTTCCGTTGCGGCGAATCCGAGGCATCCATCGGTGACCGATACGCCGTAGCGCAGAGAGGTGCTCAGCGGCTGGCAGCCTTCGAACAGGTGAGACTCCAGCATCATGCCGATCAGCGACTGGTTACCACGCAGGCGTTGTTCAAGCACATCGTTGAACACCGCTGGCTGACGCAATGGGTCTTTGCCGCTGTTGGCATGGCTGCAGTCGACCATGATCCGGCTGGGGATATTCAGTCGGCTGAGCTCGGCCCTGATTTTCGCTACGCTGGTTTCGTCGTAATTTGGCCCTTGATGGCCACCGCGCAGCACGATGTGGGTGTCAGCGTTGCCGGCTGTTTGCACGATCGCCGGATGCCCTTGGCTGTCAACGCCGAAGTGCCGATGCGGATGGGCTGCCGAGCGCATGGCGTCGACAGCGATGGCGGCGCCGCCGTCGGTGCCGTTCTTGAAGCCCACCGGCATGTTCAGGCCGCTGGCCATTTCTCGGTGAATCTGCGATTCGGTGGTGCGGGCACCAATGGCCACCCAGCTCAGCAGGTCATCAAAGTAGTTGGCGGCCATGGGTTGCAGGAGTTCGGTAGCGACCGGTAGCCCGAGCCGGATCATTTCCAGCATCAGTTCGCGCGACAGCGTCAGGCCGGCGGCCATGTCGTCAGTGCCATCCAGGTGTGGATCGTAGGCCAGCCCTTTCCAGCCGACCGTCGTACGCGGCTTTTCGACGTAGGCGCGCATGACCAGAAGCATTTCACTGCTGACATCCTCGGCCAGGCGAGCGAGTTTGCCGGCATATTCGATCGCCGATTGCGGATCATGGATAGAGCAGGGGCCAACGATGACCAGCAGGCGCGGGTCTTCACCGTTGAGGATGGCGCGCACCGCCTGGCGATGGGCATTGACCTGCTGATGCAGGGAATGGCTGAGCGGTAATTGCTGTTTGAGCTGCAACGAGCTGGGCAGGCGCAGGGTCAGCGCTTCGTTGGCAGAATCGAGGGTGGACAGCGGCAACGCGGAAACTGAAGAGTTCATGTTTGGTCTTCCTGGGCGGATGGCGGGTTTTTCCCGCGCACTCGGCCCTATTGGGGTGTTCGACAAATGGCCGTACTGGCTAGGCGTGTGTGTTTGCCACCTGTAGGTGACCGATCGGAGGCGGCAGGCTGTCCCGAGCGGAGGCTGGTAAATCGCCAGGCGCTAAAGCTGTCGTAACGGTAATAAGTGGCGTAGTTCATGGTGTATTCCTCGAAGTGTCTGGTGTGGTGCTGAAAATTGTGGGCCTGAAAAAACAAAACCCCCGGTCGGGAGGCCGACCGGGGGTTGAGAAATCTCTGGTAGGCGACCCGTTATCATGGGCGCCGTGTGGGTATCAGGCGCGCCAGTGGCTAAACCAATACCCAAAATAGAAATTGACCGGAGCGCAGGTGACATTCGCCCGGGCAGCCGCCACCGAGCGCGAGGCGCTGGCGATGCAAGACTGTGAAAGGGCGTTGAACATGGTCTGTCTCCGATGAATGCGCCGAGCTTACTCGACGCTGATACGCGTCAGCAATCAGAAAATGCTATTGCTCGCCGAGCAAAACGGCTATCAGTGGCAAACGATCCGGTTAAAGTACATTTTTGCGCTTGGAGAAGAGCTGAATGAGTTACCGAATTCGGCATGCCACCGATCATGATCTTGCTTTTGCACGGGACCTGACCTGTCGCACCATGCTGCGCTATTACATTGACCACGATCTGTTGTGGCAGGACGAGGCGTTCGACGCCGGCTGGCGGTATCGTGACAACTGGATGATTCTGGGGGATGAAACGCCGATCGGCTTTTTCAGTCTGAGCCAGGATTCGCGAGCGCTCTATATGCGCGAATTGCAGATTGATCATGCCAGGCAAGGGCAGGGCGCGGGTTCCTGGGCCATTGATCAGGTTATCGACATGGCTCGTCAGGCAAGACGACCGGCGCTACGGCTGACAGTGTTCGATAACAACCCGGCGCAGAAACTGTATGTACGCAAGGGACTGCGCATCGTGGGCAGGGATGAGTGTTTCCTCAGGATGCAGCTCGATTTAAGTACAGCTGTGCTCTGAAACCCACGGCCGGCAAGCCCTGAATGATGAATTGAAACTTTTTAAATGCGGCTTTCCGCTAGGTCTGTCGGGCACTTTTTGCTAAGGTGTCGGGCATCCCAATAAGACCATATCGCGAGGTGTCTGCTTGATTAGGGTGCTAGTGGTCGACGACCATGATCTCGTTCGTACAGGCATTACACGGATGCTGGCCGATATCGATGGCCTGCAGGTGGTGGGTCAGGCCGAGTCAGGTGAAGAGTCCCTGATCAAAGCCCGTGAGTTGAAGCCTGACGTAGTGCTCATGGACGTCAAGATGCCCGGCATCGGCGGCCTCGAAGCCACACGCAAACTGCTGCGCAGCCATCCGGATATCAAGGTGGTTGCCGTTACGGTGTGCGAGGAAGACCCTTTCCCGACGCGTTTGCTGCAGGCCGGCGCCGCCGGTTACCTGACCAAGGGCGCGGGCCTGCCGGAAATGGTCCAGGCCATTCGGCTGGTTTTCGCCGGGCAGCGTTACATCAGTCCGCAGATCGCTCAGCAGTTGGCGATCAAATCATTCCAGCCAACCAATGATTCGCCATTCGACGCGTTGTCCGAGCGGGAAATCCAGATTGCCTTGATGATTGTAGGCTGCCAGAAGGTCCAGATCATTTCCGACAAGTTGTGCCTGTCGCCGAAAACCGTGAACACCTACCGCTACCGCATTTTCGAGAAACTTTCGATCAGCAGCGACGTTGAGTTGACCCTGCTCGCGGTGCGTCACGGCATGGTGGATGCCAGCGCCTGACCATGACCGAGACATTCGATTCCAGTGCTTTCCTGTCGACCGTCAGCGGTCGGCCCGGCGTCTATCGCATGTTCGACAGCGAAGCGCGCCTGCTGTACGTGGGCAAAGCGAAAAACCTGAAGAAACGTCTGGCGAGCTACTTTCGCAAGACCGGGCTGGCGCCGAAAACGGCTGCATTGGTCGGGCGTATCGCTCAGGTCGAGACGACCATCACCGCCAACGAAACCGAAGCGCTGCTGCTTGAGCAAACGCTGATCAAGGAGTGGCGCCCGCCGTACAACATCCTGCTGCGCGACGATAAGTCCTATCCGTACGTGTTCCTCTCCGACGGGCAGTTTCCGCGCCTGAGCATCCATCGCGGCGCCAAAAAGGCCAAGGGCAAGTATTTCGGGCCGTATCCGAGTGCCGGGGCCATTCGTGAAAGCCTGAGCATCCTGCAAAAAACCTTTTTCGTCCGTCAGTGCGAAGACAGTTATTACAAGAATCGCACTCGTCCATGCCTGCAATACCAGATCAAACGCTGCAAGGCACCATGCGTGGGTTTGGTCGAGCCTGACGTCTACGCCGAAGACGTGCGCCACTCGGTGATGTTCCTCGAAGGTCGCAGCCACGCGCTGACTAACGAGCTGTCCACCGCGATGGAAGAGGCAGCGATCAATCTCGAATTCGAACGCGCGGCCGAATTGCGCGACCAGATTGCCTTGCTGCGTCGGGTGCAGGACCAGCAAAGCATGGAAGGCGGAACCGGCGATATCGACGTTATTGCCGCATTCGTCAATCCCGGCGGCGCCTGTGTTCACTTGATCAGCGTGCGCGGTGGCCGAGTGCTGGGCAGCAAGAATTTCTTCCCGCAGGTGGGCATCGAGGAAGACGTTTCCGAGGTCATGGCAGCGTTCCTCGGCCAATACTACATCAGCAGCCCCGAACGCGATCTGCCGAGCGAACTGATCGTCAACGTGGTTCACGAAGACTTCCCGGCGTTGATCGAAGGGATTCACACATTGCGCGGCCGTGAGTTGGCTATCAGCCATCGGGTGCGCGGTACCCGTGCGCGCTGGCAGCAACTGGCCGTGACCAACGCTGAGCAAGCGTTGGGCGCGCGTCTCGCCAACCGTCAGCACACCGCCGCGCGATTCGACGCGCTGGCCGAAGTGCTGAATCTGGATGAACCGCCGCAACGCCTGGAATGCTATGACATCAGTCATTCCAGCGGCGAAGCCACGGTGGCCTCTTGCGTGGTGTTCGGGCCGGAAGGCGCGATCAAGTCGGATTACCGCCGCTACAACATCGAAGGCGTCACCGCCGGCGACGACTACGCGGCCATGCACCAGGCGTTGACTCGCCGCTTCAGCAAACTCAAGGACGGCGAGGGCAAGTTGCCGGACATCCTGCTGGTCGACGGTGGCAAAGGCCAATTGTCGATGGCCCGCGATGTGCTCAACGAACTGGCCGTACCGGATCTGATCCTGTTAGGCGTCGCCAAGGGCGCCACGCGCAAGGCCGGTTTCGAAACGTTGTATCTGAATGATGCGGCCCACGAGTTCACCTTGCGCGGCGATTCACCCGCCTTGCACCTGATTCAGCAGATCCGCGATGAGGCGCACCGCTTCGCAATTACGGGTCATCGCGCTCGTCGCGGCAAAACCCGCCGAACCTCAACGCTGGAAGGCGTGGCAGGGGTAGGGCCGACACGCCGCCGTGACCTGTTGAAACATTTTGGTGGATTGCAGGAGCTGTCTCGTGCAAGCATCGAAGAGATCGCCAAAGCCCCGGGGATCAGTAAAAAGCTCGCTGAGTCGATTTATGCGAACCTGCATAGTGAGTAGAATGCCCCTTCACCTCGTAGCCAGTTGTGCCGATGAATATCCCTAATCTGATTACCGTTCTACGCGTCCTGCTCATCCCGATCTTCATTTTGCTGTTCTATCTGCCTTACCAATGGAGTTACATGGCCTCCGCCTCGGTGTTTGCCTTTGCGGCCGCAACTGACTGGCTCGATGGTTACCTGGCGCGCCGACTGGAGCAGAGCACTCCGTTCGGGGCGTTTCTCGATCCGGTCGCCGACAAGCTCATGGTCGCTGTTGCCTTGGTCCTGCTGGTGCAGGAACACGGCAATCTTTGGCTCACGCTGCCAGCGGCGGTCATCATCGGTCGCGAGATCGTGATTTCGGCCCTGCGCGAATGGATGGCCGAACTCGGCGCCCGGGCACAGGTGGCTGTTTCCAATCTGGGCAAATGGAAAACCGCTGCGCAGATGCTCGCATTGGTGATTCTGCTGGCCCATCCAAAGGCTCTCAGCTTCTGGGTCGTGCTTGGTTACACATTGTTGATCGTGTCGGCAGGGCTGACCCTATGGTCGATGGTTCAATACCTTCGCGCCGCCTGGCCGCACCTGAAGACCGATGTCGAAAAGAAATAAAAGTTTTTTGAATCAAGGGGTTGACGGGGCATCTTAATTCTATAGAATGCGCCACACCAAGCGGGAATAGCTCAGTTGGTAGAGCACGACCTTGCCAAGGTCGGGGTCGCGAGTTCGAGTCTCGTTTCCCGCTCCAATTTGTACAGTGTTTGTTGTTGTGCTACTGACAGCGAATGCTTTGAGGCCGAGTAGCAAAATGGTTATGCAGTGGATTGCAAATCCACCTACGCCGGTTCGATTCCGACCTCGGCCTCCACTATCAAAAACCCCGTAGATCAATGATCTACGGGGTTTTTTGTTGTCTGCAGAAAAATGTGGTGCTCACCTGTTTGCGGAGGGTCAATCAGTCAAGCACGATCCGGTCTGGATGTGGCTGGCACCTTCCACCGTGAGATTCGAGAAAAAGATGCAGCCAATGAGCCGCGCGAACAGCGTCAATGTCTCTGCAAGATCGGGGTTGTCAAACAGAACAGCCCTTGAGTCCAGAGCACATAAGGCACCCCAGAGTCTCCCGTCCGGCAGGAAAACAGGCGCGCCTGCGTAGCTTTCAATCGAATATTGCTTCACCACAGGACGTGACGAAAGTCGTCCATCCTGGCTGATTTGTGGAAGGAAGAGGGCTTGCGGATTTCGTCGAAACTCACTGCAAAGGGTGGTTTCCAGATCCAGCGTATCGCCGACATTTATTCCCAGTTCAATCGGATCGTACGCCGAACAAACGATCCACTCTGTTTCAGTGAATTTTGCGATGCCGGCAAAGCGTGTACCGGTCAGACGGGTGACAAGTTGCAGGATATTGGTGGTTGCTTCGATCTCGGCGATCGCCGAGCGCTCCTCTTGGCTTAAAGACGCTTTTAGAACGGTGTCACTCATTTGCATGGAATCAAATCTCCTGATTGCTTGTACATCCCTGAGCACTGCTCTGGTGACGTTCTGTGAGGCGTGATCGTGGTTGAAGGGGGGGGGCGTGCTGATTACCCTTTGATTATTGATTTCGGCGCCATCCTTTAGCGTAGACATCCCGTCCAGTCCTGGGTTGCCTGCTCATAATCTCAATCGATGAAACATCTGTCACCCGTGCAGCTAAGGTGATGGTGAGCGTCTGAATCTTTTGAGTTTATCGTCTCAATTTCCAGTCGGGTTGCTGCGATTTGCCAGTAACCTCGGCGTCTACTTCAAGCAAACTCCGTAGCTCCCTGATTTCTGAGGCTTTTTGATTTTCCTCGGTCAGCGATATTTAGTTCTCAAATCGCGCACTCCAAACTTGCTTCACCGGGACGTGATGTATATATTCCCCGCTCGGCTTTTCAAGCGGCCATCCTGTCAGGATCGCAACCGCAAGGCTGAGCAAAGCAACACCGCGCTACCGCCCGAATGGCGAAACTGGTAGACGCATGGGACTTAAAATCCCCCGCTCGTAAGGGCGTGCCGGTTCGATTCCGGCTTCGGGCACCATGAATATCAAGGGCTTGCATGACATACCTCATGCAAGCCCTTAGTTCTTTTTTCCGCAATCAAAAAATCTTTTCCGCAATTCGTGACCGTTAGTCACCTCGTAGGGGTGACCTTCATGCCCTTCCGCATACGGATGTACTGTTCTGTCATCCCTACGGTGGTGTGCCCAAGTTGGTCTCGAGCTTCTCTGATGTTCCCTGTTGACTCCTCTTTATCCGTGGCCGCTTTTGCTCGTAGGTCGCGCATCTGAAATTCTGCTTTTGGAATCCCGGCTGCTTCCCTGGCGTCATCGAACCTTTTTCTGAGCATGCTGGTCGTCATCGGCTGCCCAGAGTCGATTACTACCAGGCGTGTTGATCTGATTTTCTGTCCGGTCTTTCGCGCCATGATTCGATCTATTACGACTTTGAGCTCACCAATGATTTCGATCCTTCGTTTAGCCCCAGTTTTGCCTTGCTGGACGGAGAGCTTTCCGTCCTTTATGTCGCGCTCATCCATCTTCAATGTGTCAGCGACCCTCTGACCTGTTAGATAGAACAGGTCCAAAGCATCTCTTAATGGTTGATCGGCATGCTGGTATGACCGCAGCCACGTACCTATCCAAGAGCGCCTTCGCCGCACACATCGGCCGCTCACCGAGTTACATCACCTGGCTGAAGGAAAACGGTCGACTGGTCCTGTCCCCAATGGCAAGCAGGTCGACGTTCTGGCCACCGAAGCATTGATCCGCGATACCGCTGACCCGAGCAAGGCTGCCGTCGCTGCTCGCCACCAACAGGAGCGGCTTCAGCGTAATGTGTACAGCCACGTCGCTACACAATCCGAACCGACCAACATGGCTGCGCCGCCGCCCGTTGATCCCGCGCAAGGGCAGTCCCCGGACTTTCAGAAAGCGCGTGCACATCGCGAGCACTACTTGGCGCGGATGGCTGAGATGGAGTTTCGCAAGGCGCAGGGGGAGCTGGTGGAAATCAGCTTTGTGCAGAAAGCCGCTTTTGAAACGGCGCGATCGCTTAATCATTCGCTAATGAGCCTGTCGCCGCAATTGGCGCCACAACTCGCCGCGCTGTCGGATCCGTGGGTGGTGGAGAGGCAGCTAACGGCTGCGCTGCGCCAACGACTTAACGAAGCGGCACAAGTGTCAAGCGATGACTTTGGATTTGCGTTTAGCGAGTGCTAAGGATATCCGCTGATAGGTATTTTTCTGCTCGCATCGGAATTGATTGGCGCCTGCTTCCAGTCAGTATTAGCCGTCGGCGTAAAGTGTTATCACGCGCCTACCGATGCAGCAGGCAAGTGTAATTTTGAATCTACCACCGCATGCGTAGTCACCCATTTTAAGACCTGGATATGCAGGTTCTTGTCAGAGGGTTATCGCTCTACTGCGACGCACTTGATCTCCACGAGAAGGCCAGGTCGAGCTAATTCACTGACACCAATGCAGGTCCATGCACAAGTGCTTCTCGGAAATACTTTATCCTTTACGCGTCTGAAAATTGGCATGTGACGGTGCATGTCGACGTGGTAAGTTGTCATTTCTACGACATCTTCAAATTTACAGCCACCTGCCTCCAAGACGATCCGGAGATTGTCCCATGCAGCTAAAAACTGCTGCTCAGGTTCTTCAATGACGGATAATTCCGGCGTCCTGCCTACCTGACCCGCGCAGTAGAGAGTTTTTCCTACCTTTACTGCTGGTGCATAACCCGCGCGCTCGTAGATCAATCTCATGCCATCTGGAACAATGATCTGACGGTCAGTCATGATTGCGGAGCCCCAAGTTAGAACGGTTACGAAAGCTAACTCAGGGGCCAGAGCCGCGTCCACTCAGTTCACTTCTCATCTATTAATCAACCCCACAGGTGCTTTTAGCCGCTGCTGAGTCTTTTTGAACTCATTACCTAATGTGGCTACCTCGATCGATGCAAAAGGCGCGAGCCGGTAGCGTTACTGATCAGAAGCATTTCGATGGTTGGTTCGCTGCTAGGCTGGCTCGTCAGTTCGTGTCGTCATCACTTTGAAATATATCTGCGTAAAGTCGCGCGACTGTAGGGGTAAGGTTATGACCGGCAGGAATGAGAAAGTCGGCGTGTGGTGCGAGCCGTTTTACGTAGATGACTTCGTAAACCCTGCGCACGATTCCAGGTGCTGTTTCTTCCCGGTCCAAGCCAGGCATTATCCCTACCGCTTTGTAACCGGCTTGCTCCAGTGCTTGTTGCATATACGGCGTGCGGGTTGTTGCCATGCCATAGATCAGCCCCGCGCCCATGAACGTGCCGATTTTTTCTCCCAGGTCCTGGGCCGCAACGGCCAGTCTGGCTTGTCTGTGCGGTTTGGCTACCGCGCCGACCCGCCCGAAAATAACGTCAGCACCGTCAATTTTTTCCCACGTGGCGATAGCGACAATCTCATCGTTCTGGCGGACGACGGTAGCGAATATGCCTCGATCCGGATCGTCTTCGAGCACCACGTTGTCTGCGTAGAACTGCTGGTCCAGAAACGGGCTTGCCAACCCCACCGAAATGGAGGGAAACCATGTCCGGAAAAAATCTGTCGCGACATTGATCTCCTCACGTTTCAGGTAATCCCAACTGTAGCCATAGGGTAAATCGGTGAAGCTGCGAATTTGCTCGATCGTTGGCCATTTCATGCGGTTCTGCTCGTTTGTCTGATTGATTCGATAAGTGGCGCCGGGGTCAGGCCCGAGGGTCAGGGTTATTGGCGGGTGCCGGGGCATGCCTGGCGGCGATCTGCCTGTGGCGCTCGACCACTTCGCCAATGACCAACTGCATCAGCCTCTGCACGATGGCCGTATCCAGCTCGGCCTCCTGAGCAAGTGCTGCCAGACGCTGGTATTGCTGCTGCTCTCTGGCCTCGTCTACCGCAGGCAACTGATATCGGGCCTTGAGCAATCCGACCTCATCGGTACAGCGAAACCGTTCCGCGAGCAGGTGGATGAGGGCGGCGTCGATATTGTCGATGGTTTTCCTGAATGTTGAGAGTTGACGCGCGATGTCGGAGTTTTCCATGAATGACCTCGTGACAGGTGTTCGAAAGAGCTTCTCAATGATTCGTCTGCTGAGCAAAAACCGACCAGTCCTTGTCGCCATCTCCCCTGGCTACCGCCGACGTCATTTTCAATCGCACGGCATCCGCCGCTGGCAACTCCAGCCCCTTGAGACGACCCGCATCGATCGCCAGATTCATATCCTTGAGGCCAAGCGACAGTTTGAATCCCGGTTCAAAATTGCTGCTGACGATGTTCTGCCCATAACGTTGATAACTGGGGCAGGCGAACAGGGTCTGGGTCATGAGCTTGATGAAAATCGAAGGGCTCAGTCCGTGGCGTTGAACGAGTCCGCTGGCTTCGCCCAGCGACTGGATGGCTTGGGTGATCATCATGTTGCCGGCGATTTTCGCGATACAGGCCTGTTCAGGTTGGTCGCCCAGATACCAGGTTTTTTTCCCGAGCAGGTCGAACAGCGGTTGGACGGTCGAGACAGCGGCCTGCGATCCGGCCGCCAGGATATTCAACTCGCCCTTGGCCGCCACGGCGGGCACGCCGAAGACCGGCGCCGCGATCAATGGCATGCCGACGGCTTCATGTTCGCGCTGCAACTCCAACATCAGCGAAGGCGACAAGGTCGACATCACGACATGCACGCAAGCTTTGTCTGCAGTTTCCAGAACAGCGCTGGAGAGCAGCACTTGCCTGACGGCGGCATCATCGGCCAGAAGAGTGATGACTACCTCTTGCTGGAACGCCGAGGCCGGCGTTTCGATAACGCTGATGCCTTCGAGATCCTTGATCGCCGCCTGACTGCGGTTCCATGCCGAGACGTGATGGCCAGCGCGGACGAGCAGTGGAATGATGGCTCTGCCCATGCATCCCACTCCGATAAAACCAATCTTCATTTGCAGTCTCCGGTTGGTATTCGACGACGGTGAATGCAGACAAGTATGTCGGGCACGGGATTGCTACGGCACTGCCATTGCTGCACTCTCACTGTTCATTTTTGTACGGGGGCGGAGCATGGACTGGAGTGATGTGCGGGTCTTTCTCGCGATTGCCCGCAGCGGGTCATTAGGGGCTGCCGCCAAGCTGTTGGGGGTCAGCCATCCGACCGTGGGGCGGCGCTTGCAGGTGCTGGAACAGTTCAGTGGCCAACCCGTTTTCCTGCGTACCAACCAAGGTCTCGTGTTGACCGACAGCGGCGAGAAGCTCCTCAGCCTCGCGCAGGAAATGGAGCAAAGTGCGTTGGCCATCGAAAGGCGCCTCGCGGGGGACAGCGCACAGCCCGAAGGTGTGCTGCGCATTTCCTGCGCTGACTGGTTCGCCTGTTATGTGCTGGCCCCGGTGCTGAGTGAACTGGGCCGGCGTTATCCATTGATCGTGCCCGAGGTCATTGCCGGGCATCGATTGTTTGATCTGGCTCGCCGCGACGCCGACATCGCGTTTCGAATCGTTCCGTTCACCGAACCCGATATCGTGCACCGCAAGCTGATCTCCCTGACTTACGGGTTATACGCAGCCGTTGGATCTGCTGACCCTGAGCCACAGGGCGCCGGGCTGGGTCTGATCACCATGAGTGTTGCCCAGTCTCATTATCCCGATGTGCAGTGGCTGCAGCAGCGTTACCCTCTGGCGCGTACCGTGTTTACCAGTAGCAGCCGCACAGTCCAGGCGCAAATGTGTGCGCAGGGGCAGGGCGTCGCGGTATTGCCCCGCGCTTTGGGCGACCAGTTGACGGCGCTGCGTCTGATCGATTCAGATGAACCGCCACCAGGCCGCGACATTTGGATGGGCTACCACCAGGACATGCGCCAGATGGACAGTCTGCGCGCGCTTGCCGACCTGGCCTCCGTCATGATTGGCACTCAGGCAGGCGGTTGATTCACTCTGCCGGCTGCATGGCCGCCGTTTGCAGCTCTGCAGCAGATTGGCGCGCCAGACTCAGACTCAGTCCTGCGCCTACCACCAGACACGCAGCGATGCACAGTATGGCGACGGTGAAGGCGTGGGTGATGGCCGCCGCGTCCGTGTCCTTGCCCAGAAGCGTGTAAAAAATGCCACCGATGATCGCTACGCTCAGTGCCGTGCTGATTTGCAGTGTGGAACTGGTGATGCCCGCAATCATGCCGGAATACGCCGGTGCCACGCGTCCAGTGATCATGCGCATCAATGTCGGAAGGGCCAGTCCTTGTCCGAAACCGATCAGAAAGAGAATCACGGCAAGGGACAGCGCAGAGGGCGTGACGGCGGTTGGCGTGTGCGCCACGAGCCAGGCCAATAGCACGAACCCCAGCACTTCGAGTGCCATTCCGAAGGGATTCACATAAGACCCCAGCAAACGCCGGAATAGATGGGTGGCGAGCGGCCCCAGCAAGAAACCAGCGCCGAATGGCAGAAAGACCAGACCTGCACTGAGCGGGCTCGTATGCAGCGCTCCCTGTAAATAGATGGAAAACAGCAGGAAGAACACGCCGATCGCGTAAAAAGTCAGCGCCACCAGCAATGCCCGGCCCAGCCCGGGCGCACGCAGTGCAGCAGGGTTCAGCAACGGCGCGCCTTGCGCTTGATACAAGCGGGCTTCGTAGCGCCAGAACAGCCAGGCCAGCAGTGGCACCGCCGCCAGCGACAGCCAGGCCCACCACGGCCAGCCCGCTTCACGTCCCTCGATCAGTGGAACGATCAGCGCCGCAAGCGTCACCATCGACAACAGCGTTCCACCCAGATCCAGCTTGCTGGTCTGGGGTGCGCGGGTTTCCTTGACCACGGGGATGGCGATCAGAATGACCAGCAACGCAATCGGTAGATTCACCAGAAATATCGACCGCCAGCCCAGGTTCATCAGGTTGAGCGAGATCAGAATCCCGCCAAGTGCCTGGCCGACTACCGACGCCAAACCAAACACCGCACCGTACAGGCTCAACGCCAAGGGTTTTTCCGACTCAGGGAATATCGCCTGCACTGAAGCGAGTGCCTGCGGCGCCATGACAGCGGCCGTCACGCCTTGCAGCGAGCGTCCGGCGATCAACACCCAGGGTGACTCGGCGACACCGCAGATCAGTGAGGCGACGGCAAAGCCAATCAGGCCAACGAAGAACATTCTCATGCGGCCAAAGATGTCGCCAAGCCTTCCGCCGGTGATCAGTGTCACGGCATACAGCGCCGCGTAAGAAGAGATGATCAACTGTTCGGCAGAGGAGGCCGTGCCCAGCGATTGCTGAATCGAAGGCAGCGCTACGTTCACGATGAAGAAATCCAGCGGCGGCAAGAATGCACCGACCAACAGGATGGCGAACATCAGCCAGCGCCGCTGTTCCGGAAGGGCTACTATTTTCTCAGGCATAAGGTCTCCTTTCTGAAACCCTTCGGCTCCAGAATATTTTCGATTGCGAGTCATGCTTTGAATAAGCTGACTTCAATCTAAACGATCAAACCCTGGCTGACGCCTCACATAAATGAACGGCCAATGTTCATTTATGGCAGTGCCGCTGCGCCCCTGCCTCCTCGCAAAATGGCCGCACTGTGGTTCCAGTCGAGCCACACAACCGAAATCGAGGAGTCAGTTATGTCAGGTAAATTCGCTGATCAGGTCGCAGTCGTCACCGGCGCGTCCACCGGGATCGGATTTGCGATTGCACAGGGTTTGATTGCCGAGGGCGCCAGGCGCGTTTACATCACCGGGCGTTCTGCAGCCACGCTGGAGGCTGCGGTGGCCAAGCTTGGCGACAGGGCGGTCGCGGTCATTTCCGATGTCGCGCGCCAGGTTGATCTGGACGAGCTCAAGGCGACGATTGAGGCGAACGGCGATCAACTGGACTCAGTGTTTGCCAATGCGGGTATTTGTGAAAAGAACCCGCTGGGCGAGACCACCGAGGCCGCCTATTTCAACATGTTCGACATCAACGTAAAGGGAGTCTTTTTTACTGTACAGACGTTGATGCCATTGTTGAAAAATGGCGCTTCGATCGTGCTGACGGCCTCTATCTGTTCCAGCAATGGCATGGAAGGACTGAGCCTCTACAACGCCTCCAAAGCCGCGGTACGTTCCTTTGCCAGGACGTGGGCCAACGAACTCAAAGGTCGCAAGATCAGAGCGAATGTCCTGAGCCCTGGCTTCACCCGCACACCGCTGATGGATAACGGCTTGAAGATGAGCGAAACCGACGTCGCCGCGCTGCGTCAGCACGTCGAGCAGATCACGCCATTGGGGTACATGGCCGAGCCTGAGGAAATCGCCTCGTCGGCGCTGTTTCTTGCGTCTGCCGATGCGAAATATGTCAACGGTGTGGAGTTGATGGTCGACGGCGGCCTGTCGCAGATCTGACCACGTGCTCAACCGTAGCGCAGCCCTCGCGCAGGGCTGCCTTCCTCGCTTATGCGCAGCCCCTGCAGGAAACCTCATCATGAACAATGAACAACTGACAGCCCGACTGGACGCCCTGGAAAGTCGCGCCGCCATCGAGTCGCTGATCAGCGCCTACGCCAATGCTTTCGACCGCATCGACGCCTCGCTTCTTAGCTCAATCTGGCACGAAGAGTCGACACTGGATCTACCGGGTTTTGGCCAGGCTGGAAACCGTGACGAAATCCTGGCGATGGCGCAAAACAGCTGGCGCCAGATGCCCCATATGCACCACTGGATGGCCAACCCGCTTATTGAAATCGAGGGTGACAGCGCAGTGGGCACGGTAGCTGCGGATTGCCTGTTTCATGACATTGAAAAAGGCCCGGTGCAAGTCAGCGGTCTTTACCACGACAGGTTTGAACGTCGGGACGGAAAGTGGGCGTTCCTGTCACGTCGTTTTGAAATGCATTTCCTGACGCCGTTAAAAGATTGGGTACCCGCAGCGGGCGAAGAACAGTTTGCACCGTTCGAGCAGCTCAAGGGAACGACAGCGAAAAACGAATAGTCCCGGCCCTTGGCTGTTCGACACCCACGTGGCCGTCATGCAGTTGCATGATGGCCACGACAATGGCGAGGCCAAGCCCGTAGGAGTCGGAATTCTGGTGCCGAGACGCATCGCCACGGTAAAAGCGGTCGAAGAGTTTGCCCAGGGTTTCGTCGCCCAGCACCGGCCCTTGGTTCTCCACCTCAATCCGGGCACCTCCGTGGGTTTCCAATACCCGTATCAGAATCTCGGTGCCCTCGTAAGCGTAGCGAACAGCGTTCGCCACCAGGTTGCTCAACGCTCTGCGCAGCAGCAAGGGGTCAGCGAGCACGATACCATCGCCCGTTATTTGGAAGCTCATTCGCCGCTCTTCAGCCAAACCCTCAAAATACTCAGCGATGCGCTGTGATTCGTCATGCAGCGACAGTTGCTGGCGCTCCACTACGGCTTGCGCTTCATCGGCGCGCGCCAGAAATAGAATGCTTTCGACGATGCGCGAGATCCGTTCGAGTTCTTCAAGGTTCGAAGCGATCAGCGCCTGATATTCGTCCTCGCTACGGCGTTGGCGAAGGGCAACCTGACAATGTCCCATCAACGACCCGACCGGCGTGCGGATTTCATGGGCAAGGTCGGCGGAAAATTGCGTCAGTCGCTGATAACCCTGAGCAAGACGATCAAGCATCGCGTTATAGGCGTCACTCAGCTGTTGCAATTCAACCGGCGTATCGGCGCTGTCCATACGGCTGTGCAGACGCTCAGGCGTTATGGCTGCGGCATGGGCGGCCATTTTGCGCAGCGGACGCAGCCCGCGACGCAATAACAGATAACCCAGCAACGCGGTTGCCAGAAAGGCAAGGGCCACGGCCAGGTAGATGCGCTCGCGATACGCTGCAAGCATCGCCATTTCCTTGCCCATAAGGTGGGCGGCCGTCAATCGGACTACACGGCCACCCGACGTCGTGACTACGGAGGCGGCGCGCAGCCTTGTTCCCGAGTCGGTCACGCCGCTGCGCAGATCACTGACGCTCAGCTTTGTGTCCTGGCCGATCACCGGCAGTTCAGGCAACGTGACGTTGAGTGGATTGACCTGGATGACCGGTGGCTGCCCCGGCTCTTCAATGATGAAGATGTCGTCTTCGCTGTCGAGCATGTTCTTGAAAATCTGCGGGCTGTCGCGCAGCTTTTCGATGGCGAGTTCGTAATGCAGGAGCTTGCGAAAATGCTCCAGACGGCCCATCACCGCGTGATCGCTGTAGACCAATACCGAGGCCTTCATCGTCTGATACAGATAGAAGCCCGCGCCGGCCACGGCCAGCATCGCGACCATGGCAAACGCCACGGTCGATCGCAGCGTCAGCGAGGGTTGGCGTCGGGACCGCATGGCCTCACCTCGCAGACATAGCCGATACCGCGAATGGTATGGATCAGCTTGATCGGGTAGGGCTGGTCGACCTTGTTGCGCAGGCGCTTGACAGCGACGTCCACCACGTTGGTATCGCTGTCGAAATTCATGTCCCAGACTTCCGAAGCGATTTGTGTCCTGGACAACACATCGCCGGCTCGACGGAGAAACAGATGGAGCAGGGCGAACTCCTTGTTGGTCAGCACGATCACCTGTTGTTGGCGGGTCACGCGGCGCCGGACCAGATCCAGTTCGAGATCGGCAAGGTGGAAATGGTCGGCTTCGCGCACGACACCGCGGCGCAGAATAGTGCGGATGCGCAACAGCAGTTCGGTAAACGAAAAAGGTTTGATCAGGTAATCATCGGCGCCCAGTTCCAGACCGCGAATGCGGTCTTGCAACTGGTCGCGCGCGGTAAGGAACAGCACGGGTACGTCTTGTCTGGCGCGCAACAGCTCGATGATCTGAAACCCGTCAATCCCGGGCAACATCACGTCCAGCACGATCAGGTCATAGGTCGTATGCAAGGCCATGTGCAGGCCGTCAGCGCCATGCTGGGTCCAGTCGACGTTGTAACCGGACTCACCGAGCCCCTTTTTCAGGTACTCACCTGTTTTGGTGTCATCTTCGATCAACAGGATATGCATCGTCAGGCGCGCTCGGGTTTCTTCATGACGGGGTTAAGTCCGCGACATCGGTATCTCGGCTGTGCAGTGTAACGGGATGAGCGGGCGCAGTCGGTTACATTTCTGTCATACATGGTCAGGGTTGGCGAATGACAAAAATGTCATTCGACGGTCATCGTGACGTCCCGGTCTGCGGTCGAGGATGGCGACACATCAACCCATGAGGAATCGTCGCCATGCAACTCAAAAACGCCCTGTCTACCACGTTCGGTTTGGTGATGCTCAGCGCTGCCGTCATTGCCACCGCCGCCGACATGCCGGTCATCAAACCACTGCGCGGTACGGTGGAAAGCGTCAGCAATAACACGCTGACCTTCACTGTCCGCTCTGGCGCCCAGCAGACGATCGGACTGACTGACAAGACCGGTATCAGCCGGGTATCGAAGGCCAATATCGACTCGATCAAATCCGACAGCTTCATCGGCTCGGCGGCCATCCCGCAGGCCAACGGAACCTTGAAGGCGCTTGAGGTCACGGTATTCGACGCCAGGCTCAAGGGCAGCGGCGAAGGTCATTACGGTTGGCAGAACGCAGACGGCAGCACTGGCACCATGACCAACGGCACCGTTGGCAAACTGTCCAAAACCGACGGCCGCACGTTGACCGTCAACTACCAGGGCGGCGAGAAACAAATCGTCGTGCCGGATGACGTGCCTATCGCCTACGTCGAGCCAGGCAAAGCCGATGAGCTGGTCAAAGGAACGAAAATCGTCGTGTTCCCCGCTGCAGATGGCACCGCACGCGGCATTGCAGTCGGCAAGGATGGCTTCCAGCCACCGATGTAATCATCTGAGAAAGCTTGAGCGTTGCCGTCTGGCAACGCTCCGCTACACGGAAGGCTTGCAAGGGGAACCACGTGAGACAGAAGAAACTGCATCCCTGGCCGGTTCGCCTCACCCATTGGCTCAATGCGGCCTGCATGGTCTGCATGTTCATGAGCGGTTGGGCTATCTACAACGCCTCGCCACTGTTCAGTTTCAGGTTTCCGGTGTCATTGACCGTGGGCGGTTGGCTGGGCGGGGCACTTGCCTGGCATTTTGCGTTCATGTGGCTGCTGCTGATCAACGGCGCAATCTATGTGCTGTACGGGTTGGCCAGTCGTCATTTCAAACGTGAGCTGCTGCCCATCGGCATTGCCGCATTGAAGCATGATCTGACCGATGCCTTGCGCTTTCGGCTGGTGCATGAAAAGGGTGTCTATAACGCAGTACAGCGCCTGATGTACTGGATCGTGCTGGCGGCAGGTGTACTGATCGTGATCTCGGGTGTAGCGATCTGGAAACCGGTTCAACTTCAAGAGCTGGTCGCGTTACTGGGCGGCTATGACGTTGCTCGTTACGTACATTTTGCGGCCATGGCGATGATTGCAGCGTTTGTAGTGATTCACCTGGTCTTGGTGATTCTGGTACCAAAAACCCTGGTGCCAATGATCACGGGTGGAGTGCGGACGCCTAATAACGAGAAAAATGGGTCATGACTGAATTTAAAATAACAACGCGTCAGCGCGTCAGGATTGAACCTGCGCAACAGCTTGAACTGGAAAACATTCAGCGCCGGCATTTTCTTCGGGCCGGCCTGACGGTTGGCGCGATGTCGATGCTGACCGGTTGCAACCTGCAGGACGGCGATCAGGTCGACAAAGTGCTTTGGGCCATGTCGCGTTGGAACGACCGGGTCCAGGCGTGGCTGTTCAGTGGACGGAAACTGGCGCCGACCTTCGCCCGCGCGCAGATCACCAAGCCGTTTCCGTTCAACGCTTTCTATGGTCAGGACGATATCCCTGAAGTAGACCTGACCAGTTACTCGCTCGCCGTCTCCGGCCGGATCAGGGACAAGGCGCCGTGGACACTCGAAAGCTTGCGCAAGCTGCCGCAACGCAGCGATATCACTCGGCTGATCTGTGTTGAGGGCTGGAGCGCGATCGGTCAATGGGGAGGTGTACCGCTGAAAACCTTCCTGGAACACATCGGCGCCGACACCACAGCGAAATTTGTCGGTTTCAAATGTGCCGATCGTTACTACTCCAGTCTGGACATGCCGACTGCCTTGCACCCGCAGACGCTGTTGGCACTGGATTACGCTGACGTGGCGCTGCCGCCCGAGTACGGCTATCCGCTGAGGGTTCGGGTCCCCACCAAACTGGGATTCAAAAACCCCAAGCATGTTGTCGAGATTTTCGTCAGCAACGACAACCCGGGCGGGTATTGGGAAGACCAGGGCTACAACTGGTTCAGCGGGATCTGATGAAGCAAAGAACGGAACTGTCACGCCAGGAACACTGGCGAGATTCATGACACCAAGCGTGATATGAGGCATGCCGATGACCGGTATTTCTGCAGTACCGCCAGCACCATCCGACTGGCCAACATCAGAACCCAGGATGCGGGCAACGAGTGATGGAGCAGATTTCCAATCTCTCTTGCAGGCTCAGTCCAGGCCACCTTTACAACAGTCAGATAAAGCTCGCACTCGGATGCTCTTTGATAATCTTGCCGCATGTACCTTCAATGGCGAAAAAAGGGCTATCTGCTCTGATGTTATCGGCACAGGGGGACTGAATGCGTTCGCCATTGCAGTGGCTCTTTCGCCGCTAACCGTCACCTGGGTACCGACCGAGATTGTTCGAGCGCCACTGCGTTCGCCTGGGATACGGACTTTTCGCCGTCGCAATCCCTCTTCAGCCGAGAGCTCCTTCCTCAACCGGTCAAGCTCGGAGGATAGGGGTTATGATTAGACGTGTCTCGAGAGCTTGCTCGCCGTAGGCCAGTATTATTAAGGGAGAAGCACATACCGCCAATTCTCACCTGTAGCGTTGAATGGTCTTTCGTTCGCCTGAAGTAGAAAGCCCGATGGCTTCTCTACCGTGGCGAAGGTGGTGTTATGAGGCAGCGTCGACTTACAGCCTATTTTTCCACCCCGCTGTCATCCCCCGTTTATTCTGAGCATCAGAGAATTATAGCCCGCCATCAGGGCTACTTTTGGCCGAAGGTAGTCGTTCGTGAACGGCCGCTTTCGGCCATAAGCAGCCATTCGTAAATGTCCGTTTTCGATCTATTATGGCCCTTCGCTCGGGGCAGCAGGCCATAAGCGGCCAGCGAGAAGTGTCTACGAAACTGAGGCCGTTCAAAGCTCTTTCGCCACACATCTGTATAAATAAACAGGGCTGGTGAAAGCTGCTATATTTGCAGTGATATGCAAGCGGATGCACGTTAAGATAGCGTTTTGCTAGCAGTGCGAGGGAGTGCATGATGGACCAACTCAAAGCCGAACCAGATGCCGATGCATTGGCCGAACTCATCGGCGCAGAACAGGTAGAGGAAGTACCACCAGCGCCCCTCACAATATTTAATGCGGTGGTTCAAAAGGTCGATTGTAAAGGCCAAATACTCGGCGATCCGTTTTATCGGACCAACGAAGCTGATATTAAGGCTTACCTCACAGGTGTAATCCGCAGCGTGGTCAGTATCTCGAGAAGCCAGCGCTTTCAGTTTTGCGATGAGGGCTTTGACTCCAGAGAGGATGTAGCACGACTAACGTCCGCTGATTTCAAAGCCTCGGCGTTAAGCTTGACGGAGCGGCTACTCGACTGTGAAATTACTGCGCAGAAGAAAATTGTCGCCCTGAAAAAAGAGTTACGCACAGGAAGCCTGCTTTGTGCGCATTTTAAACTTGCCGAAACCGAGCATGTAATGCTCGTGAAAATTGATCATGCGGGTTTCCTAGATGAGGTGAACTTTCAGCACACCTCCGGCCTTCCAGAAAAGCAGCGAGCGCAAAAGTGTGCCACGTTTTCCGTAGTGGACGGTAATATTGATAACATAGTGGTCATCAGCGATAGCAACAATGCATTGACCGAATACTGGTGGAGCGGCTTTCTCAATCTCAAGGCGCTATCCGATCCAGAACTAAACACCTTTAAAGCATTTAAAGCTATTGAAGGCTTTCTGAAGGCCAAGATTGAAAAAAAATCGCCCAGTGATTATTGGACATTGCGCAACGCTTTTGTAAGTTATTTCACCACCCGCCCTAATTGTCTTTTTGATCAAATGATCGACGAGATTATGGGGGAATATCCTTGCGCGGATGAAAGCTTGGATATGCCCAAGCTGACACAGGAAGCTAAGCTACTACCGAAGAAGAATGAGTTCGACTCGCACTTTGCCATTGCTCCCCATATAATCAGTAACAAAATAAAGCGGCAGATTCGCCTTGCAGAGAACCTTGATCTTCGAATAAACGGTGAAATCGAAAACTACGAAAAAATGTTTGCCACCGGAGACGACGATGGCCGCAAATACCTGAAAATTTACTCTAGTGAAGGTTACGAAGCCTTCAAAAAACGAGATAACTGAAATGATCTTCCCGGAAATTGCCAATGCCTTGGCCCGGACGATTGTTCATCTAGAGACCGAAGAAACCAATACAACGGTGAGTGAAAAGTTTCGAATTTCCCACTTTGATATAGACCGCGTCGCACTAGCCGGGTCCTTGAATAGCGTACATGTTCGGGATGGTTTTTCTGTTCAATTTACTTACGCTGGTAGTGATCAGTCCCTGGTGCTGACGAGCCGTCACGAGGATCAGCTAAACACGTTCTGCCGGATGCTGATCCTGCACGTTGAGGGTGATGATGCACCATCGGGGATTTTGACCGTCTCCATTACCAAAGGCTTTGTTTCGCAAACGGCCTCAATCTACTCGCTATATCACATAGAGGAATATTGGCGGGCGGGGGGGCTGGGTCAAGCAGCAGCCAAGCTCAGATCCCTGGCTCAAGTCGCCTATATTCTCGAGTCGTCTAGCATCTCCGGTTACGCACGGTGCGGCCTGTTTGTATTCCGCGCGACCAGTGTCCTACCCACAAGTACCACACATCCTGAATCTGCGGATAAGAGTAAACTCCTGGCCGCCCGCGACAAGGCGTGTTTGTTTTACGATAGCAAATCCTTTCCCTTCATCCCCCAAGACTTTGATTTTAGTTCGCCTCTTCCCCATGCGGGGATTAGTAACCTGTTTAATACACTTAAGTTCGCTTTCGCTATCATTTTCATAGCTGACGTTAGCAGCCTGAGCGATCAGGAGTTAACGGCAACAGTTAAGGGCTACCGGCACATCACAAGCAGCATCAAGCTGGCCGGCATGTCTGACGCTCAAATAGCGGCGACCTATTACGAAATCTACCTATGGGCCTACAGTGAAGGCGGCGTGACCGACAAACTAGGTATTGCCAAAAATTTATTGTCCATCCATATTGAAAAATCTGATTTCCGTGACATGCGTAGTGGCGCTCTGCAAGCAATGGTTTCAAATCACAGTATTTACCTGAAAGAGAACGTTAAGCAGTACATTGATATAAAGAATAAGTTATCCGACCAAATACAAAAACAATCAGAAAAGGCCAGCGAAATGGTGAAAACCATCGGCGGCTACCTTAGGACATCGGTCTTTACTGTCTACTCCTTCATTGTTACGACATTCATAATTCGCTCCATATCCAAAACTGCTTCGGAAGGAACGTTTACGAATGGTATTTATTATATTTTTCTAATGTTCCTCCTGCTCTCATTAAGTACTCTTTTCTATGCCTACAGGGAATCCGAGGCTGAATTTGATCGGTTCAAGGCAATCTATCAGTCGTTCAAAACGCGCTATGATGACCTACTCTCGAATAGCGATAGAGATCGAATTTTGCAGAACGACACTGACTTCAAGCGTGACTGCGAGTACATAAAACAGTCGCGTCGACGTGCCTTGATTCTCTGGATCTCAACGCTAGGGGCAGTCTTTGCATTTGTTTCACTAATCAAGCTGCTCAATTACTGAAATAGCGCTTCTCCCTTGACTGTATATCACGGCTCCATGTTTTTTGTGAGAGCAATGCGCCAATACGCAGCCTGAGTCGTCCTCGGTTTTTTGGTCGCTGGCTGACTTGTTTGGTCGAATCCTGTTGCCTTTGAGAACGGCAAGAGCCGACCCGAAGCAGACGCTGGCAAGCGGCCGCTAACGAACCACAGCGGTCGGACCAGAGTCTATGTAACTAGGGTAATTCAGAGCTTGGCAGATGATGTGGGTACGTTTTTGACAGCGTGGGTGGCGCATGTTAATTGTCAACCTGGCCTCAGCTCCCCTGTGCGCGCATCTCCACACAAATTGAGGTAAGTATCGGACAATGCATACCTTTGTCGACAAGCCGATGGCAAGAGTATTCGAAGTTGTACTAAGTGTGTAGCAGTTAACAAATTAGAGGCCCCAGCATGGTTAAAAAACTAACAAACGCCACCAGGAAGTATAAGGTTTATTTTTTAATAGATGAGGATTTAATTCACTCAAGTGACGGGGATGCATTCATTCTTCCGAAAAAGATGAGGGTTGATGAATTTGGATATGCAGTATCTTGCAGGTTGGGATTAAGAACCACCGACGGGAAGGTTTTTATTTTTGATGGTCTATGCGCGATAAAGGGACAGAAAGATCTGCATAAATTTATTTCTGGTTTGCTAGGGGAGAATGTGCGCCCATTGCCTGCTGAGGAAATCGCCTTACCTTTTAAATGTTTATTTGTAGATGCGAAGTCATATAGTCTAGTTAGACGCGCTATTGGAGTAGAGCGGGGGGCGGAACTTCTAAGGGCATTGCATGACATGGCTGTCAGCACTAATGCCTCAAGAAACTGGTCGGAATTTTTTGCTGACCCCATCTTTTCATTAGCAATGATTAGATCCAGTGAGGCCTTTTTTGCTTATCGTCGTGGAGCAAGGATGTTAAGTGGACTCCAGGAGGAAAGCAGTGACTCGCAACGACCTTTCAAAGTTGAGCTGAAAGGTGGCGGGCCGAAATACAAGTTTGATTTCAAATTTGAAGAGGCTAACCTTCTCCGAGGAAGGATTGCTGTTCTAATTGGTAAAAACGGCTGCGGAAAAACATCTAGCCTTGCTAAGATATCAAGGGCTTTAATAGATGCGCATAGCCGCTTGGCGACGGTAGTTAATAAGCCCGACTTAAATCAGGTGGTTGTATTTATTCATACCTCCTCGGTAAGAGATTTCACCCCGAGTTCAAAAGAAGGGGCAGCGCGAGCGCGAGTCTTTACTTTCAATCCTGGCACACCTCGCAAAGCTAATAGTGAGTCGATGGCCGTTCTATTGGTTGATGTGGCACGTGGTCATGATAGTAATGGGCCATTGTTAACTCATTTTTCTGAAATTTTAAAAGACGAGTTTCCCGATTTTGAAATGCGGGTGCCGGTACGAGTTGAGCATGATGGGCCTCGACCAAAAGTTGATTATGTGCCTTTTGACGTTTGGTCGAGTGGGAATGAACAAGAGATTTTAGAAAAATCAGGAAAAGTTGTTACTAGTTATCCGTTAGAGTTTTTTGACTCCTATGGAGTGCGCCGAAAACTTAGTCTGGGGCAAAGTTCCTTTCTTCGCTTTGTGCTTACAGCCTTATCGAATGCAGGGCCTGCTTCAGTACTGGTTATTGATGAGCCAGAAAACTTCCTGCATCCCAATTTGATCTCAAGGTTTATGCGTACTCTCAACCGAATACTTGAGGGAACTCGTTCCATAGCCATTATTGCAACACACTCTCCTTTCGTCGTACGAGAAGTGCAAAGTGCGCACGTTCATGTAATGGATGTTGAGGACGGCGAGAGCATCATCAAAAAACCGTTGGTGCAGACGCTCGGCGCTAGTATTTCGACAATTTCAAATGAAGTTTTTGGTGATGATCTACCCAGTCATTTGTACGATGAACTGCTTGATCGGGCGGAGTTTCATAGCCACTCTTTCGAAGAGGCGCTGGAGCGTTATGCATCGGAGTTGAGCGTGCCTGCTTTGATGACGCTTCGGTTGAAAATGGGAGCGAAAATTGCGCAAGATTGATTGCCCCATCACCCAAGACTTACTTTTGCTAGACGCTTTGAGACTTTCTCCAAGTTCAGCAGCACAACAGGCTGCCCCGTATTTCGATGCTATCGCGCTGCGCTATTCGGCTTACGAACTTAGCTCTGGTGATCCTTGGGCTGTATTGCCTGACACAGGCTTCCTTCCTGTTAAAGAGCAGTTGAAGTCTTTATACAGTACCCCACCTGTGGTGTTGAGTTTTATCAGTGACCTAAGGGACTCACTAAGAGGCGCCTGTCCGGTTTGCGGACGGGATGCACTTGGTACCTTGGATCATTATCTGCCTAAGAGTTTATATTCCGAATTTTCTTTTTTTTCAAAGAATTTAGTCCCCTGCTGCGATCGATGCAATAATAAGCGTAATGCACTTGTCAGGGGAGCTGGCATCGGTGAAAGGCCACTTCATCCTTACTTTGACAATTTCGCAGTAAATAGAATCCTCAGTGTGCAGTTTGAACCCGACTGGAGAGCTCCTAAGATAACGCCTATACCATTCGATGTAGCTGGCCAAGAGCTTGCAACGGTTCGTTGGCATATCGAGAACGTTATTCGCCCTGCAGGTATCGATGAGTACTTGGTTGATCTCTGGGGAACAATGGTCAGCGAATTAAAGCAGATCTTTCCGGAGGTATCGACCATCGACGACTTAAAGGGAGAGATCTTGCAGTACGAGCGTTATGAGCGAGTCGTCTCCCAATCTCCCAACTCCTGGAGATCTGCGTATTACCATGGACTTGGCCGTAACGATGAAGTCATTACGTACCTATACGGGTTACTTATTTGATAGTTTTTACCTGCGAAGGAGCAATGCAAGCGGGAGATAGATCTGGCGTTCGACTCCTTAATCGTGCATTGCTGCGAGACGTAGTGTGTCAGTGGGATAGGGGGCGTGCGCGCCCGCTATTCCGAAGGCACTTGCGCCAAAAATACCACATACGTACTTTCGAACGACTGTTTCTGGCCGGTAGGCGGTCGCGTGCGAACGTCCGCTTATGGCCGATTCTGTTGAAAAAGTCGGCCATGGTTACCACGGCAGAAAAGTAAGCGCCTGAGATTGAAATCTTCACTTTGGGCAGAGGCTTCCAGGCTCAGATATCACGTAGCAGCGTGTAAAAAAGGCGTTTTCGCCGGCCAATATTCAGGCCATTTGGGCGAACCGACTTTTTCAACAGAATCGGCCAATAGCTGCCATTCGGCCCTCGTATCTGCGAGCTAAAACAATGTCTTAGCGTCCGAGTGAGGGCGGCCCATATAACTCAGTTTCCCAGTCTTCAAGAGGCGGTTTTACTTTGAAAGATGGGTCGCAGTATGACCTTAAGTAGTCAGTCGCTCTCCTTTGGGCGTAGGTGAAATTGAGCACGTTGCCTTCACCGTCCATCTCTATGACGTTCGCGAATATCGCGAAGACCATCTCAATTGCACTCGGCTCAGAGCCATAAATGTCGATGTACTCCACGTTTTCAAGCATGTAGTGGCTTCCACTTGCCATGTAGTACGCAAACGTTCGGAGTGCTCCACTGAAATCATTACTCAGCTTCTTCATGTACATTTTCTTTTAGTAAATGTTCTGGATTTAACTGCTTCATAATCAAGCATTGGCTTTTTTTGCCGTTTTTTGTGGTCGAGAAAGGCCTGAACCGGCCAATGAGCATTAGCAATCGATTGCTGACAGTCTGCTTATGGCCGATGTCTGCCCGTCGCGAAGGGCAGACATCGACCCAATGCTGTCTGTCGCGACCGCAGGCGATTGCGGCCAGTACCGAAGAACTGCCCGATCTTGTATTAATTTCTTAGCCAATTCAGCCAGAGCGTTCCAGGGACTTCGGATCGAATGACACATTCGCCATACTTTGAGCATCAGGCACTGGCTGCCATTCAGCAGTGGTGGAGTCGATTTCGCGCAGAGTCCATTGCTGGGGGCCGGACCAGGACAGTTCTATGTAGGGGCCTTCAAGTACTTCGTTCGCTATTAACATCTCGACTTCGTCGGCAGGTCCCGGGAGCATGCCTCCGACAGCAATGGGCACGCGCTGACGCAAAAGGATGTTGAGCATGCACAACAGCTCGGCATGTGATGTGTAATGCACTCTGTGCTCCCCGACTTCCGTGTAGGCAAACACCAGATTGCCCGATACTGAGTCTACGGAGCTGATCAAAGTGACATGCGCCGGTGGCCGGCCTGACCCCTTTGAATAACGTAGTTTGATAACCGCGCCCCTCTATATATTTCGCTTTATGAAATCGGAGAGCTTCGCGGCTTCATTGCGTAATCCGTCGAACCTTTCGTTTAGCTCAACATGGCCCGGCTTCCAGCAAAGAACGCCATTGTCATGGCTTTGACCAAGAATGAGATCATTGAATGAGCCCATTCCGCCATAGGCTGACTGTAGGTACTCAATTCCGGAGT
>NZ_JAMSHA010000012.1:0-140619 GCF_025706525.1 Pseudomonas mercuritolerans | reverse complement strand
CATCCCGAACTCAGCAGTGAAACGATGCATCGCCGATGGTAGTGTGGGGTTTCCCCATGTGAGAGTAGGTCATCGTCAAGATTAAATTCCGAAACCCCAATTGCGAAAGCAGTTGGGGTTTTGTTTTAGTAGAAGTTCCTGTTTTTGCTGGCTTGTTACCGTGTTGACGGGCCAGATAAAGAATTTCTTGACGACCATAGAACATTGGAACCACCTGATCCCATCCCGAACTCAGAAGTGAAACGATGTATCGCCGATGGTAGTGTGGGGTTTCCCCATGTGAGAGTAGGTCATCGTCAAGATTGAATTCCGAAACCCCTGTCTGCTAACGCAGACAGGGGTTTTGTCATTTCAGCGTGTACAAAAAGATCAAGCTATTCGGCGAGTCTTGCTGCTGCGTCTTGCCTGCCACTTGCGCCACCAGATATAAACGCCCGTCCCTGACAACCCCGCAATCAACACACCCAGTAACGCGATCATTACCTGCCCTGTCACCCCGATGATCCGTCCTCCATGTATGGGCAACTGAAGTCGATAGAACTGCTCTCCAAGCGTGCCCTGTCCCGCGATCTCCTGTCCCAATAATCGGCCATCGGTACCGTGAAAGAACAACCAGGATTTTCCATGGGCGTCCGTATCGTGCTGTCCAAATCCTGCGCCGTAGAAGTTGTACTCAAAGCTGTAATACAACTCGCCGATTGCCGCCGTCAGTCCTAATCGTTTCCCTTCCTGCAATGCCCTTTCGTACGCCTGTTGATAACTCAACTGTGTCGTCCCCAGTTGATTGGCGGGCATTCGTCCTCTGGCTTCATAAACGCTCGGCTCGATGGGCGAAAACAACGAAACTGCAGGCTTGAACACCTGGCTCGGCAAGTTCATCGCCACGCTGCTGACGGCGATCGGTAACAGCAGCAGCCACAACCACAATCCTCCGGCGCGATGCAGGTCGAAGTTCAAGCGGTAGGCATGCCCGCCTTTGACCTTCCATGCAGTAGCCCACTTCTTCCAGAATGGCTTGCCGCGCGGCAAGGTCAGCCACAATGCGACAAAACAGTCGATCACCCACGCGATGGCGACCCCACCCATCAACAGCAGTCCCCAGTTACCGGGCAATGTCAGGTTGTAGTGAAACTCCAGAATGAACGGAATGAAGTTCTCCCGCTGAAAGCAGCATTCACCCCAGTAGCGCGCGCCTTTTTGCTCCGCACTGACCGGGTCTAGATAGAACACCTGATTGCGCTCATCAAACGGCTGGCCCGTCGCCGGATCCTTACGGGGAACGGCCGCCAGTAGCGCCGTATGCCCCGTCTCATGGGGATACTCCATGTACCAGACTTGCAGTTTCGGATGTGCAGTCTGCACCGCATCTACCAACGCGCCCGGCGACAAGCGCTCACCCACTGACGTCGCCTCGTAGAACTGCGGATTCAGCCATTCATCGAGTTCGTGATTGAACGCCAGCACACTGCCGGTCAGCCCGGCCAACAATAAAAACGTCGCAGTGGCCAAGCCAATGTACCGATGCAACAAAACCAGAAACGCACGCATACAAAACACCCCGAAGAAACGACAAAGCCAGCCCCTGATAGCAGGGGCTGGCTTTTTTATGCACAGGACATAGCTTTAGAACTGATAGCTGACGGTCGCCGCTACGTTGCGTTCTTCGCCCATGTAGCAGAAGTTCAGACTGGCGCAGGATGCGACATAGGATTCATTGGTCAGGTTGTTCGCGTTGAGCCGAACATCAACACCCTTCAAACCAATCTTGCCCAGGTCATAACCAATCGAGGCATCGAACAGCGTGTAAGACGGCACCTTCATCGTGTTCTCCGCATCGGCCCAGCTGTAGCCGACATAGCGCACCCCACCGCCCAAGCGCAGCCCATCAAGTGCGGCACTGTCGAACTTGTAGTCAGCCCACAGCGAGGCCATGTGTCGCGGCGCCTGAGTCGGTGAGTTGCCCTTGTTTTCGATGACATCGGTCGGCGTGCTCAAGGTGCTGATCATCGATTTGGAATATTCGATATCAGTGAAGGTGTAACTGCCGAGCACTTTCAAGTTATCGGTCAGTTGCATGTGCGCTTCCAGCTCCAGACCTTGCGAGCGTACGGCGCCGACCGCGCGATAGAAGTTCTCCTGCGGTAGTTTGGTCGCGAGGTTTTCCTGATCGATGCGAAACAGCGAGGCGGTAAACAGGTTGTCAGTGCCCGGCGGCTGATACTTCAAGCCGACCTCCCACTGCGTGCCATCGGTAGGGGCCAGTGGATTACCGGCGCTGTCAGCATAGGAGTTCGGGTTAAACGACTCGGAGTAGCTGATGTATGGCGCCAGACCGTTATCAAACAGATATAAAGCGCCGGCACGCCCAGTGAGTTTCGTGCGCCGATCATTGATCTCTGTACCCACCGGCCGCCCCGCTTCGGCGATACGGTTTTCATCGGATGTCTCGACCCAGTCCTGACGCAGGCCCAGCGAGAAGCGCCACTTGTCCATCTCGATCAGGTCTTGCAGGTACACACCGGTCTGTTCGAGGCGACGCAGATAGCTGGTGTCGCCGTACATCTCGATCGCCGAGTTGCCGTACACCGGATTGAACGCATTGATCGGAGCCAGCCCACCGCTGGTCCAGTCGACCACGGTTTTGCGCCGTTGATAATCCGCGCCCATCAGCACCGTGTGCCTGGTCGCGCCGGTGAAGAATTCGGCCTGCAGCATGTTGTCGACGATGAACGCATGCAGGCGCTCATCACCGCCGGTGTAATAGCGGTTCAGTTCATTGCTGGTCGGGGTGGTCCAGCCATAGGCGTAGACCTGATCCATGTTCACTTTGGAATCGAGATAGCGGAAGTTCTGCCGGGCGGTGAAGACATCGTTGAAGCGATGCTCGAACTGATAGCCGAACGACTGCTGGTCACGGGAGTAACCATCGATCCCCGGCTCGCCCTCGAAGAAGCGCGGCGAGATGCGTTCGCCATTGCGCTGATGGATCGTGCCGTCCGCCGGAACGCCGCCGTGATAGCCGCCGTCCGGATCGTGCTGCAGATAGGCTTGCAGAGTCAGCGAGGTGTCTTCGCTGAAATCGATGCTCAGCGTCGGCGCGAGGGCGAAGCGTTTTTCCTTGTTATGGTCGAATTGCGTGTCGGACTGATCGCTCAATCCGGTCAGACGATAGGCAATGCGCTTGTCGTCATCGACCGGGCCGCTGAAGTCAAACCCAACCCCACGCTGGCCTTGCGTCCCCACTGTGGCCTGCACCTGATGGTAGGCCTCATACAACGGCTTTTTGCTGGTCAACGCGACCAGACCGCCGGGCGAGCTACGGCCGTACAGCACGGACGACGGGCCTTTGAGAATGTCCACACGCTCAAGGAAATACGGATCGACCTGCATGGTGCTGTAGGTGCCGCTGTCGCCCATCGACTTGAGGCCGTCGAGGTAGATGTTGTCCACCGAGCCGTCGTTGAAACCGCGCATCGCCACGTAGTCGTAACGGTGCGTGGCGCCGTACGGGTTGGTCAGCACGCCCGGGGTGTAGCGCATCGCTTGCGAGACGGTTTGCGAACCCTGGTCATCCATTTGCTCGCGTGTGACCACGGATACGCTTTGCGAGGTCTCCAGCAGCGCGGTACTGGTCTTGGTGGCGATCTGGCTGTGGGTGGCGTTGTAGCCGGCCATGCTGCCCAGGGCGTTGCCGAGGGCGAAGCCTTTGATGTCGGTGGTCGGCAAGGCCAGTGCTTCGCTTTCAGCGACTGGGCGCAGGATGTAGCTGCTGCCGTCCTGGCTGACGGCTTCCAGTCCGGTACCGCCGAGCAAATGGCTCAAGGCCTGATCGGTCGAATATTCGCCCTGCACGCCGGGAGATTGCTGACCTTGAGTCTGTTGCGGCGTCATCGCCAAGGTGATGCCGGCCTGCCGGGCGAACTGATTCAATGCCTCGCCCAATGGCCCTGCAGCAATGTTGTAGCGGTGGCTGATCTCGGTGCCGGCAGTGTTGGCGGCCAGACCCAGACTTGGTAATACGCTGACGCCCAGCGCGGAGGACAACAGTGCTGCCCGAACCGCATGGCGCAGCGGTGCCGATGGTGCAGTGAAATTCAGAGGATTCTTACAAATGGCGCGGACAGTCATTGTGGATTTCCGTAGGCAGTCGCGGGGGCTGAGTTGAAGTGCTTACTGACTAAGCCGGACTGCCTGCGAAAACCCGCCAAAAATAATCACACCGCACGTTCCAGGGTCACCCACCAGCGGGTGCGATAACGCAATTGCACCGGCAGCGTCTGCGGCAGGACCGCCAGCAGCCTGTCGGTGTCCTCCAGGCGGAACACCCCAGAAAGGCGCAGGTCTGCGATCTCCGCCGAACAATTGAGATAACCCGGGCGATAACGGCCGACTTCAGCGAGGAAGTCACCCAGCCGCATATTGCGTGTGACAATCAAACCGTCGAGCCAGGCGCCCGCATCCATATCCGGCGTCGGCGCTGCGCGCAAACCGCTTTGATCGACCAGAAAACTCTGCCCTGCGAGTGCTTCGAGGGAATGACCGCCAGCGCGAACCAACACCCGGCCACGGGTAACGCTGAGCCGCGTGCACTGTTCTTCCTGACGCAAAATGAAACGCGCATCGACCGGCGCATAAGTGCCGTGGCGATTCTGTATGCGCAGCGGTCGATCGGTCGCCGCGCCCTCGTCAGAGCCGCCGCAGGTAACGATGATCTCGCCACGGGTCAGTTTGATCAGGCGCTGCTGCGCGGTGTAATCCAGATCCACGGCGCTGGCGGTGTTGAGTTCGATGCGCGTGCCGTCGGGCAACTGGAAACCGCGCCGTTCGCCGGTCGCCGTCGCGTAGTCGGCACTCCATTGCTGCCAGGCGGCGCTGTCCTTGGCCAGCCACGCGGCGGAGCCCATCAACAGCGCGCCCGTCAACAACTTCAAGGCCTGGCGTCGGCCTAGCCCCTGCGCACTGTTTTCCAAGGTGTTGAAAGCGACCTGCGCACCCGGCACGGCGCGCAGACTGGAACTCAATTCGGCTTGCAGCGACTGCACCCGCTGCCAGGCGATTTCATGTTCATGATGCTCGGCGCGCCACTGCTCACATTGGCGAGTCAGCCGCGAATTGCCGTGGTTGTTGCGCAGCCGCAGCAGCCAGTGAATCGCTTGCTTGACCACGTGTTGGCGCGGTTCGACGCGGCGGGCGAGTGAGAGGTTATCCACAGGCATCAGTTTTCATACCGCAACACATAGCAGTGATACAGCGCATCGGCGACGTAGCGTTCCACTGAACGTACCGACACGCCCAACTGCTCGGCGATCTGTTTGTGAGTCAAACCTTCGCACTGCGCCAGGAGAAACGCCTGACGCACTTTCGGCTTAAGTCCTTCCAGCATGCGCGCAATGCTTTCCAGCAGTTCCAGCACCAACGCGCGCGATTCGGCGTCAGGTACTTCGCCTTCAGGCAAGTGAGCAATGGTTTCCAGATAGGCCCGCTCGATTTCCTCGCGGCGCCAATGGTCTATCACCAGACCGCGCGCGATGGTTCGCAAGAAAGCTCGGGGCGCTTTCAGTTCGAGGCGTTCGGTACGTTGCAGCAGGCGCAGGAAGGTGTCCTGAGCCAGATCCGCTGCATCCGCTGCGTTGCCCAGCCGCGCGCGCAGCCAAGCGTTGAGCCAGCCGTGATGACTACCGTAAAGCGCCTGTACGACCAACTCAGGTGAAGACATGACCACGCCAGCCCGAACGTCACAAATGATAATTAGTCGCATTGTCATCAAGGGTTACAGATTTTGCAACTGTCGCCCCCATGTTGATGCGAAAAATTCCCTCGCAGCCGCTCTGGCACGCCGTTCGGCGGGAATCCTGCACAAACCCGGTTCATTTCTCACGCGCCCCTAAGATTTCTCCGCCGCTGGCCGACAGACTGGTGAGAAATGCGTGCACCAAAGTAGAGCGGCCAGAAGAACGCTGCCTGCGCCGTACATGGAATGTTGCATCCGGAAACGCATCCCCACTCTTGGCATAAGAAGTCCCATGAAATGAATCTCAAGTTCAGCCATAAAATCCTCCTGGCCGCTTCGGGCGTCGTGGTCCTGGCGTTCGCGTTGTTCACGCTCTACAACGATTATCTGCAGCGAAACACCATTCGCCAGAACCTGCAGTCCTCCGTGCAGCAGGCCGGTGACCTGACCGCCAGCAGCGTGCAGAACTGGATGAGCGGGCGAATTCTGGTGCTGGAAAACCTCGCGCAGAACGTTGCCCATCAGGGCAAGAATGCCGACCTCCCCGGCCTTGTCGATCAACCGGCCTTCACGTCGAACTTCCAGTTCACTTATGTCGGGCAGGCCAACGGTGTCTTCACCCAGCGTCCCGATGCGAAGATGCCGGACGGTTACGATCCGCGTCAGCGCCCTTGGTACAAGCAGGCCGTGGCGGCCGACAAAACCATGCTGACGCCGCCGTACATGGCGGCCGTCGGTGGCCTGGTGGTGACCATCGCCATGCCGGTGAAAAAGGACGGTGAATTGCTCGGTGTGGTCGGCGGTGACCTGAGCCTGGAAACCCTGGTGAAGATCATCAACTCGGTGGACTTCGGTGGCCTCGGCCATGCGTTTCTGGTCAGTGCCGACGGTCAGGTGATCGTCAGCCCGGACAAAGATCAGGTGATGAAAAACCTCAAGGATATTTACCCGAACACCAGCGTGCGCATCGAGAAGGGTAACCAGAACGTCGTGCTCAACGGTCAGGAACGTATTCTCTCGTTCACTCCGGTCAGCGATTTGCCGAATGCGCAGTGGTATATCGGTCTGTCGATCGATCGCGACAAGGCCTACGCCGCCCTCAGCCAATTCCGCACCTCGGCGCTGATCGCCATGTTTGTCGCAGTCGCGGCGATTGCGTTGCTGTTGAGCCTGTTGATCAACGTGTTGATGCGGCCGCTGACCACCATGGGCCGCGCGATGAAAGACATCGCCCAAGGCGAGGGCGATCTGACCCGCCGTCTGGTGGTCGAGAGCAAAGACGAGTTCGGTGAACTGGGCAGCGCGTTTAACCAGTTCGTTGAACGGATTCACGCATCGATTTCCGAAGTGTCGTCGGCGACCCGTCACGTACATGACCTGTCGCAACGGGTGATGGCTTCCTCCAACGCTTCGATCGTCGGTTCCGATGAGCAAAGTGCACGCACCAACAGCGTCGCGGCGGCGATCAATCAGCTGGGCGCCGCCACTCAGGAGATTGCGCGCAACGCCGCGGATGCTTCGCAGCACGCCAGTGGCGCTTCCGAGCAGGCCGATGATGGTCGTCAGGTGGTCGAGCAGACCATTCAGGCGATGACCGAGCTGTCGCAGAAGATCAGCCTGTCGTGCACGCAGATCGAAACCCTGAACGCGAGCACCGACAACATTGGCCACATTCTCGATGTGATCAAAGGCATCTCGCAGCAGACCAACCTGCTGGCGCTCAACGCTGCCATCGAGGCCGCGCGTGCCGGTGAAGCCGGGCGCGGCTTCGCCGTGGTCGCCGATGAGGTGCGTAACCTTGCGCATCGCACCCAGGAATCGGCGGAAGAGATCCACAAAATGATCACCTCGCTGCAGGTCGGCTCGCGCGAAGCGGTGAGCACGATGAACGCCAGCCAGGCGTCCAGCGAGCAGAGCGTGGAAGTGGCGAATCAGGCCGGTCTGCGTCTGGTCAGCGTGACCCAGCGCATCGGCGAAATCGACGGTATGAACCAGTCGGTGGCCGCTGCGACTGAGGAGCAGACGGCGGTGGTGGAAACGCTGAACGTCGACGTCAACCAGATCAACCTGTTGAACCAGCAGAGCGTGGCCAACCTCAACGAAACGTTGAAGGATTGTGATGCGTTGTCGCAGCAGGCGAACCGGTTGAAGCAGTTGGTCGACAGCTTCAAGATCTGATTTACAGATCGCAGACCGCGTTATCGTTCTTCGCGAGCAGGCTCGCTCCCACAGGGAAATGCATTCCAAATGTGGGAGCGAGCCTGCTCGCGAAAGCGGCGGTTCAATCACCGCCAAACCGATGCCTTAGACAAACAGCTTCAGCACATTGCCCATCGCATCATCGGCAAACCCCTGCACGAAATCCCTGAACCCCGGCAATGCTTCATCCCCACCCGCAGCCGGTTCGGCAATGATCGTCCAGGTCGCTCGCGACTTCCCTGCGCTCAGCGATTCCACCTGCATCGCCGCCCACAGGTTCGCCACCCCCAACGTGTTGTAGATCGTCGTCCAGGTCATGCGCCGCGCCTGTTCATCGCGCGAGTTGAGTTGTTCGACCACGACGTTGCCGTCCTTGAAGATTTTCTTGCGCAGCGATGACACGCCCTCGCCGGTCATTTCGATGTGCGACAGCGCCGGAATGAATCGATCGAAGCCGGCGAAATTGCCGACCACCACCCAGACTTTTGCCGCGTCCGCCGGCAATTCCACCGACGACACAACGTGGCAGCCTTGCGGGTTTTTGATCAGGGTGTCGGGTTGCAGATTGCTCATGGTGTTGCTCCTTGTTGATGAGTCAGATGAAGTTGATTTCTTTCAGGTAGTCGCAGCCGCGACGCAGCAGCGCCGGGGATTTCTGTGGGTAGTGCGCGCCCATCTGCTGCACGCCGGCCTCGGCGTTGGCGTGACCGATAAGGGAGATGTCGCCGATGTCTTCTTCGAAGCCGTTGAGGTAGAAACCGAGCACGCCAAACAGCGCGTTGTCGGCGTCGACCCGACTCAATTGCTGCTGCCAGTCGGCGACGCTGACCAGCGCAAATTCGCTGCCGGTTTCGCGGAACGACGCGACGTAGGCATCCCAGCTCAGCGGCTCGGGATTGTGCAGATTGAACACCGCGCGATCCGCTGAATAACGGCTGGCATGAAAGGCGATGAAGCGGGCGAGAAAGTCCACCGGCATCAGGTCGAAATTCAGCGCAAACGCCGGCACCTGACCGAGCTGGATCGAGCCTTTGAGCATCAGCATCAAGCGGTTCTTGTGCGGCTGGCAAACGCCGCTGAGGCTGTTGAAACTGATGTTGCCAGGGCGATAAAGATTGACCCGCACACCGCGCTCACGCGCCCGTTCGAGAATGCGTTCGCCGACCCATTTCGACAGGTTGTAGCCGTTGCGAATATAGATCGGCGGCGTCGCTGCGGCGGGCAGTTCCAGCACTCGGCCGGCGTCATCCACGGTGCTGGATGCCGACAGGGTCGAGACGAAGTTGAAGACCTTTTTGCGCTGCCCTTCGCACAGCTTCAGCAGGGCGAAAATCGGCTCGACGTTGTCCGCCGCCAGGGACTCGTAATCGAGCACGTGGTTGACGTTGGCGGCGTTGTGCACCAGCGCACCGAACTCGCGGTCCAGGCGCTGATAATCCTCGTCGCCCAGGCCCAGTTGCGGGCGACTGATGTCTGCCGCATAGACTCGCACGCGGCGGAGGTCGAGATGCTCGAGACGGTTTTCGCGCAACGCTTGGGCGAAGCGTTGCGCCGCTGTTTGCCCCGCGCCGTCGCGCACAAGACAGGCCACCTCGCTGGCGCCCCAACCGAGCAGCGCTTCGACGATGTGCACGCCGACAAAACTGTTGGCACCGCTGACGATGACCTTGTGCACATCGCCCATGCGGCTGATCGGCAGCGGTTCGATGTCCAGCGCGCGCTCGGCGTCGGCCATGGCCTGGGCGCTGAGTACCGCGCTGTCGTCGGTGCCGCGCACCAGCGTCGCCAGTTTGCTGATCGTCGGCAGTTCGATGAAGCGGTTGATCGAAATGCTTCGGCCGAATTCCTCACGCAAGCGCAGCAACATCCGCGACAGCAGAATCGAATGACCGCCGAGATTGAAGAAGCTTTCATCAGTGGAAATGTCGCTGGTAGGCAGTTCCAGCAGTTCGGCCCAGACCTCAAGAAGCAGCGCTTCGTCAGCATTGGCCGGCAGGCATTTCGCAGCGCTGTCCTGCACCGTCACCGGCAATGCCAACAGCGCCTTGCGATCGACTTTGCCGTTACTGGCGAACGGCATGTGCTTAAGTTCGGTCCATGCCACGGGTTGCATGTAGTCCGGCAGAAACTGCCGGGCGTGGGCTTTCAGTTGGTCCCGGGCAGTCTCGGTCTGTGGCTGGGCGAGGAACGCCAGTATGCGTCGCTGACTGTCGATGACCACGGCGATCTGCCGATACAAGCGGCTCTCGCGCAGGCAGCGCTCGATCTCTTCCGGCTCGACGCGAAAGCCACGGATTTTCACCTGATTGTCGCGTCGCCCGCACAGCTCGATACCGTGCTCGCCCCACTTGGCCATGTCGCCGCTGCGGTAGGCGCGCAGGGTTTCGCCGCCGGGCAGTGACAGGCTCAGATAGCGCTCGGCGGTCTGCTGCGGATTGTTCAGGTAACCGAGACAGACACCGGGGCCGACGATGAACAGCTCACCGACGGTTTGATCGGGCACCGGTTGCAGATCGTCGTCGAGAATCAGCACCCGACTGTTGGCGATCGGCCCTCCCAGCGTGCGGTTGCTGTCGCCCGGTTTGAGCTGGCGCGCGGTGATCAGCACGGTGGCTTCGGTCGGGCCGTACAGGTTGTGCAGGGTGCCTTGGCGGGTCAATTGATCGATGACGTACGGCTCGCAGACATCGCCGCCGGTCATCACCTGCACGCTCTCCAGTTGCTCCAGCGGCAGGATGCTCAACAGCGCCGGTGGCAGGAAGGCGTGGGTCAGTTGCCGCCGGCGAATCAGTGCAACCAGCTGCAAAGGATCGCGGCGCTGGGTGTCGTCGGGCACTACCAGTTCCGCCCCTGCGAGCAGGCTGGGGAAGATGTCGATCAACGACGAATCGAAGCTCAGCGAAGAGAACTGCAACACCCGACTCTCGGCGCGCAACTGCACGTAGTCGGTGTACCACGCGGTGAAGTGGGCGAGATTGGCCTGGCTGAGCAGCACGCCTTTCGGATGCCCGGTGGTGCCCGAGGTGTAGAGCGCCATGCACGGCGCATCAAGTTCCGGGCGGTGCTGCATCAGCGGCCGGTCGAGATCGGCGTTCGGCGCTTCGATGCCACTGACATCCAGCCCCGCTATCGACTCGCTGGGCGCCTGCTGTCCATCGTGAAGCAACAGCACCGCGCCGGCGTTTTCCAGGATGTATTGCTGACGCGGCAATGGATGGCTCGGCTCCAGCGGCAAGTACACCGCGTCGCTGCCGAGAATCGCCAGAATCGAGGCGAACAGCGCCGGGCTTTTACCTTGGCAGACACCGACCACCCACGGCTGCGGATGTTGCTCGAGCAAGGGCAGCAGGCGCTGTTGAATCGCGCGGCTGTGGGCGTGCAGCTGCTCGTAGCTGATGGTCTTCCCGCCGACATGCAGCGCCGGTCGTTCGGCATGTTCGATCAGGCTTTGTCGCAGGCGCTCGATCAGCGGGATCTGCGCTTGTTGCAGCAGCGCCGGATTTGCCGTGTCGTTGAGACGGTGGACATACGCCAGTTTGTCGAGAAACAGCAGGTCTTCCAGCCGTTCGAAATCCGGCGCTTTGAGGGCCGGGGCATGGCGCAAATAATCGGCGTCGCGGGAAAAGCGGCTGACCAGCAACGCCACTTCGTCGACCACATGGGCGAGCGCTCGTTGGCGTAGCGACTGACCGTTGCCGGACGGCTCATCGCCGATCGGTACGCGGCTGATCAGCGACGAGCCGAGGAAGCACAGCAAGTCGAGGGTCGGCAGGCCGCCATGCTCTTGCGCGGCGACACCCAGGCGCAGGTGCAGATGCGGGATGGCGCAGAAGTCGCCGGCAGCGATAAAGCCATCGTCGATGATCAGATCCACCGCCGCTTGAGTGGCGCCCCTGCGGGTCACAGCATGGCCATGCTGTTCGAGCTCCCGGGCCAGATCGGTCATGGCCTGGCTGGCGCCGGTGAGCAAAATGTCGAGACGTTTCATGTCGGCCTCCTCAAACCAGATAGTCGCGCAGGGCGTGCTGCACGCACTGTGTGTCGAGCAGCGAGCTGTTGTGGAAAAACCTGACGATGTTGCCCACCAACGGGTGGTGGCGATTGATCGGGAAGGCCAGTCCAGCGATTTCCTCGCGCAGTGAATGCCGCGTGGTTTCGCTGACCGGCAGCGCATCGATCAGGCGCAAATCGAAGGACTTCTGGATGTCGTTGGTCAGGTAATGGCCGATGAACACCGGCAGAATCTGCGCGATGGTCTCGCGATCCGCGTCGCTGGCGGTGTGCCAATAGATGCGCACCATCCGCGCCCAGAAACTCGAATGGCGACCCTCGTCGAGCAAGTGATCGGCCATCAGGCCTTTGATCGACGGCTTGACCGAGTCATCGCGGGCGAACGCGGCGACGTCGCCGGTCACGGTGTTTTCGGCGATCGCCACGCAGATCAATTCCACCGCGCTGCGCAGGTGTTCCGGTGCCAGCGCAACAGCGGCGGGAATCGCCCGGCTCAGTTCGATTTCATCGGGCAATTGGATCGGCTCGATACCGGTCAGCGCGACCGTTTGCTGCATGAAATCCATCGCCACCAGCGCGTGGTAATCCTCATCGACCACCACGGTCATCGCGTCGTAGCGACAGGCGAACGGGAACGCCACGGCAAAGCGATTCTTGGCGATGCTGCGGGCGGTCTTGTCGACGATTTCGGTCTCGAAAATCACTACGTCGTTGATGAATTTGTACAACGTCTGCACCAGGGCGAAATCACGTTGTTGCGGGCATTCACGCAGGAAGGTTTCGCTGAGTACCAGCGGCTGGCGGCTGAGCGGGTAGATCAGGCGCTGATCGTCTTCCAGCAGCCGCCGGGGACGGGTGCGAATGGTCGCGCGGCTTTCCCAGGCGTCGGCGAAGGATTGATAGTCGGCGGCGTTCATTGGGCCACCTCGGCAACTTCCACGCCCATGCTCAGGCGCAGCCCGTCCCACAAGGCGATGCGGCTTTCCACGGCGGCGATGGCGCTGGCATAAACCTCTGCTGCGCGCTGCGGATCGCCGTCGACCAGACGCTCCAGCAACTGCTCGGCGGCGGGGCCGTGATCTTCGGAATCGACTTCGATATGCCGTTGCAGGTAGTAACGGAAGGTTGGTGCCTGTTCGATGCCGATGCCCCAGTCATCGAGAATGCGCTGGAACATCGTCGGAATGACGCTCTCGCGACCGTGCAGGAACGCGGCGGCAACGCTGTGTCCCGGCGCTTCCAGGGCGACGCGCAAGGTATCGCGGACAAACTGCGCGGCCGCCGGGTCGACGTCGACGCTCTGCAACGCGACGTCATAACTCACGCCTTCCTGCTGCAGGGCGACAAAGCGCTCTACCGCCGTGGTGCTCGCGCCGATCTCGCGCATCGCATCCAGGTACAACTCGAAGTGGCTGTAATGGCCGGCACCGAGGCGATCGTCCGATTCCTCGCCCAGCACAATCTCGTTGATCAACCGCGCCGCGTGGGGATCGCGCGGCGGCAACCAGGGTAAACGCGTGCAGGTCAGTTCCTGTTGCAGGCGCTTTGTCAGCGACATGAAGTCCCATACGGCAAATACATGGGTTTCCATGAAACGGCGTAATACCGATAACGAAGTAATCTCGGAAAAGATCGGGTGAATACTCAGTTCGGCTTTCTTCTGGGCGAGTTGCTGCTTAGTGGGCATCATGATGTCCTTTATCATTGATATGAAATGCACAGTTCTTTCAGTTGCTGTAAGCGGTTGAGCAAGTTGTATGGAAAGTTATCCGGGCAAAGCCTTGCTTGCGATGTGGCCTCGTTGCGGTGCCACGGTTGCTGCGTTTGGTACGTGAGGTATGCCGCGCTGAACAGCGAAGTTCAAACCTGGCGAGAGAAAGCTAATACAGGGCAAAAGCATTTAACAAGTTTATTTTCAATTATTTCGGGTTGGCTTTTTCTCAAGTATGAGAGTTGCCGATAAAACTATTAGGCTGAGTTTTATTTGGGCGTAGTTACTCCTTTCGGCTAATAACGGCCAAAATTGAAAACAAGAGTGAATGCCTCACTCGAAGCAACTTTTTAACTAAGGAGATTGGTTGAATTCATAGGGGCGAAAGTTGGCCTGGACCGGCGCCATGACTTCCTGTTTCCCGTGACAAGGCTCCTTCCGTAGGTTCCTGTTGCGGGGACTGTGCCGTCAGGGCGGCGCGTCCCCGTTCTATAGGGTTGGCGCTGGAAGAGTGCGGGTAAATTGCCGTCACGGCTATTACCGATTGGTCATTGACCCAGAGGAAAACTGCGGCGATCAGGACGGGACAGGCTGCCGCGCGCACGCCGATCCGCTGCCAGGGCTGGCAGCAGAGCGGTCGCGAAGATTTGTAAGGGGATTATTCGACGTGCGAGATATCAGCGCGCGGTGTGGCGCTTCTGTGCCGCGGGAGTCGCGAGGTAGCGGGTGATGACCTCGACGCCACGGTTGAGGTGCTGCTCAAGCATTTCGAGTGAGCGCGGGATGTCTCGCTCGATCACGGCCTGAAGCATGGCGCGATGGTCGTCCTGAGACAGCTTGCCCAGGCCCATGGCTTCCAGATTGAACCGCAGAAAACGTTCTTCTTCGTTCAGGCCGTCCTCCACCAGGCGCAGCAGTCGCTGGTTGGGCGCCTTGCTGTACAGAGCCATGTGGAACAGGCGGTTGAGGCGGCCAATCTCGTTGTAGTCGTGCTGCGCTTCCAGCTCATCGATATAGCCGGCGGCGAGTTGATGCTCGGCCTCAGTCAGCAACGGAATGGACTGCCGCATTGCCTCGGATTCGAGCAGAATGCGCAACTCGTAGGTTTCAGCGGCATCACCCTGAATCAGCGGGGCGACCACGGCGCCTTTGTGCGTGGTGACGCTAAGCAGCTCCTGCGCTTCGAGCTGGCGCAAGGCTTCGCGCACCGGCATGCGGCTGACCCCGAACAGATCGGCCAGATCCTGCTGGCGCAGCGCAGTGCCACAGGGCAGGCGTCCATCGAGAATGGCCGAGCGCAGGGTTTCTTCAATCACCGACCGGGCCAGATGCGCAGGAATCGGTCCTTCGACTTTGATGCTGTGCAGCGGTTTGGGCTTCTGAGTCACGACAACACACCCTGTAGGTCGTAATATTTGGATCCAAATGACACTAGTGATTGCTCTACAGGTTGTCAAACCTTGTAAAACAAAGCGCTGCAATCTCAAGTCTAGCGTGTCTTCGATGATCTCACGGTGCCATTGTTTTTTGCCGGGCTAAGCTTCACCATCAAACGCTTCCTTTCTGTCCTTCTGGAAACCTGCAGTGGCGGTACGTTTCGCGATCCCTCGGACCTTGCGCTGGCTTGGCTGCGCATTGCTGCTGGCCGGCGTCATGCTGGGCGGTCTGCACGCCGATTGGGATTTTTCCGCGATCAGCCGCAAGGCCACGGCTCTTTATGGGCCGCTGGGCGCCGGGCAGCAGCGCATCGACGCCTGGCAGAATCTGCTGGCGACGCAGAAGCAGGCCAGTGAGATGGACAAGCTCAAAGTGGTGAACCTGTTTTTCAACAAGCAGGTGCGTTACGTCGAAGACATCGATCTGTGGCGCGAAGTGGATTATTGGGAAACCCCTATCGAAGCGCTGTGGAAGGGCGCCGGCGACTGCGAAGACTACGCCATCGCCAAGTATTTCAGCCTGCGCCATCTGGGCGTTTCCAGTGACAAGCTGCGCATCACCTACGTCAAGGCGCTGCGCCAGAACCGCGCGCACATGGTGTTGACGTACTATGCGACCCCTGACGCCATGCCGCTGGTGCTCGACAGCCTGATCGATCCGATCCAGCCGGCGTCGCAGCGGACCGATTTGCTGCCGGTCTACTCTTTCAATGCCGAAGGCCTGTATTTGCCCGGCGCGAAGGGCAATAAAAAGGTCGGCGACACCAAACGCCTGTCGCGCTGGCAGGATGTGCTGAAAAAAATGCAGGCCGAAGGTTTCCCGGTCGAGACGACTAACTAGGAGCACGCGCTCAGATGTCTTTGTTCAAACAGCTGTTGATCGCTATCTGTCTGTTCCTGGTCGTGGCCTTCACCGGCAGCTTCATGGTCAGCCTGGAGAGCTCGCGCACCCAGTACGTCAACCAGTTGCGTTCCCACGCGCAGGACGCCGCCACCGCGCTGGCATTGTCGCTGACGCCGAATATCGACGACCCGGCGATGGTCGAGCTGCTGGTCAGTTCGATTTTCGACAGCGGTTATTACGCGAGCATCCGCGTGGTCGACGTGAAGACCGAGCAGACCATTGTCGAGCGCAGCGGTACCCCGGCGGTGAGCAACGTGCCGGACTGGTTCGTCAGATTGATCGGCCTCGAACCAGCGGGTGGCGATGCGCTGGTCAGCCGTGGCTGGGAGCAGGCGGCGCGGGTCGAGGTGGTCAGCCATCCAATGTTCGCCGTGGCCAAGCTATGGCAGAGCGCACTGGGCAGCCTTGGCTGGTTGCTGATCTGCGGCGCACTGAGCGCGGTGCTCGGCGCGCTGTTGCTGCGTCGGCAGTTGAAGCCGCTCGATTACATGGTCCAGCAGTCCCATGCGATTGCCCGCCGCGAGTTTCTCAGCCTGCCGGATCTGCCGCGCACGCCTGAATTGCGTCGCGTGGTGCAGGCAATGAATCAGATGGTCGAGAAGCTCAAGACGCTGTTCCAGGAGCAGGCCGAGCGCAGTGAAAAACTGCGTACCGAGTCCTATCAGGACAACCTCACCGGCCTGGCCAACCGCCGCTATTTCGAGATGCAGTTGAACAACCGCGTGAGCAATCCGGAACAGGCCAGTTCCGGTTACCTGCTGCTGTTGCGGGTCAAGGACCTGGCCGGACTCAACCAGCGTCTCGGCGGCCAGCGTACCGACCAGTTGCTCAAGGCCGTCGGCGAGCAACTGACCCGCGAGTGCGCCAGATATCCACAAACCCAGGATCTGGTGACGCGCATTCGCGGCGGTGAATTTGCCGTGCTGGCGCCGGGGCTAGTGCGCGAGGAAGCGTTGCAGCTGGCGCAGAATCTCGACAATGCCTTGAGCAGCCTGCATGCCACCGGCGCGACCGATGTGCCGGCGGTGGCTTCGATCGGGCTGGCGCCGTTCGCTCACGGTGACTCGCCGCAAGCGGTGCTGACACTGGGCGATCAGGCACTTGCGCAGGCCGAAGGCCAAGGCGAGCAGAATTGGGCGTGCATCGATCAGAGTCTGGTGGCGGAGGTCGGCGATGATCATCACGCTTGGCATCGACTGCTGGATCAAGCGTTGAGTCAGCAGCGTTTCGAGCTGTACTTCCAGCCGGTGGTCGCCGCCCAGGACACGCAGCTGGTGCTGCATTACAAGGTGCTGTCGCGCCTGCTCGACGAGCAGGGCCAGACCATCCCCGCCGGGCGCTTCCTGCCATGGCTGGAGCGCTTCGGCTGGACCGCACGGCTTGACCGGCTGATGCTCGAACGCGTGCTCGAGCAGATGAAAGGGCACGAGGATTCACTGGCGCTGAACCTGTCCTCGGCGACGCTGGCCGACCCGCAGGCATTGAACAAAGTCTTCGAGATTCTGCGCGCGCATTCCAATCTCGGCGCGCGCCTGACCCTGGAAATCGGCGAGGAGCAATTGCCGGATCAAGCAGTGCTGGAGCAGTTGACCCGACGCCTGCGCGAGCTCGGTTTCTCGCTGAGCCTGCAGCGCTTCGGCGGGCGCTTCAGCATGATCGGCAACCTGGCGCGGTTGGGTCTGGCGTACCTGAAGATCGATGGCAGCTACATCCGCGCGATCGATCAGGAGAGCGACAAGCGCCTGTTCATCGAAGCGATCCAGCGCGCGGCGCACAGCATCGATCTGCCGCTGATTGCCGAACGGGTCGAGACTGAAGGGGAGCTGTCAGTGATTCGCGAGATGGGCTTGTATGGCGTGCAGGGGCAGTTGCTCGGTGAGCCGAAGCCTTGGGGGTGAGCCAAGAAGCGCCCTCACCCTAACCCTCTCCCAGAGGGAGAGGGGACTGACCGTGGGATATTTACGAGATACGCCGACGTGCAAGAGCTCCACTGAATCCAAAATCGACTCGATCTCTCAGGTCGATGGATAGCGCAAGACACCTCGATCGGCCCCCTCTCCCTCCGGGAGAGGGCCGGGGTGAGGGTAAGCTTTGGATCTTGGCAGGATCAGATCAACCCGCCCTCATCCTCATCGATCAACTGGCTCAACCCGCCCAGCGCTTCACGCGCCTGGGTGCGGTCCATCAGTTTGGCCTGGGCCGCCGCTGGCAGGTCGGTGACGCGGATCACGCCTTTCTGGGTCAGCACCTGAATCAGGTCGTCGAGTACCCGAATCATTTCAAAGTCGCTCTGCTTGAGCTGTTTGAGGCTGTTTTCCACGGCTTCGTTGGCGTACCACGCCTGAATTTCATGGTTATCGGCGGGCAGCGTTTCCGTGGCCTCGGCGTACGCCGCAGCTTCCACGCGAATCAACTGGCCTTGCGCATCGCGTTGCACGTAAAACATTGAGCATCCCTCACAAATGAACAGCGTCATGCTGTCAGCAGCATAGCCAACTGCGCGCCAGTATGCGGGGCGACGATCAAATCGTCACCGCTGCATTGCCCGCAAACGCGACGGCCGCCCCACAGGAGGCGGCCGTCGTTGTTTCAGCCTCAGCTGTTGTTGTGATCGACCTTGATGGTCGGGTCGCTGCCGGCAATCAGGTTGTGCAGATTGGCGCTCGCCCAGTTGTTGCCTTCCAGTTTTATCGTCACGTCCGGCGTGGCCGCAGCGGTATCGCCCGAGTTGAATTTGCCCGCCGAGCTGACTTGCAGCGACGACGTGCCATCCACTGTGGTGATTTTCAGGAAGTTGTCGATCGTGCTGCCGGTCTCGCCCTGCAACAGGTCGCGCAGGTCGATGCGGTCGCCTTCGCTGGCTTTGAAATCCTTGATCACGTCGTTACCGGTGTCGCCCGATTTCCAGACGAAGGTGTCGCCACCGGAACCGCCAATCAGGATGTCATTGCCCTGACCGCCGATCAGCGTGTCGTTGCCGGTGCCGCCGAGCAGGATGTCATTGCCTTTGCCGCCGTCGAGCAGATCGGTGCCGCCCGAGCCGAACAGGATGTCATTGCCTGCGCCACCGAGCAGCGTGTCGTTGCCATCGTGCGCGCCGGACACATCGAACGCCTGATAGTGCTCGGTGATGTACTGGTGCACATTACTGGTGCTGACTTTGCTGACGTCGACACCGGTTTCTTTGGCGACGAACGCCTGCATCGCCTGGTAACCCTCGCCGGCAATGCCGTTGAAGCTGACCAGATCGCCGAACAGGATGTCGTTGCCTTCGCCACCATTGACGGTGTCGTTACCCGGCATCGTCGCTTCGGTATGGCCGATGATCGAGTTGGCCAGATCCTTCGGATCGATGTTGGTTTGCGGCGTTTTGTCCGAGTCGTACGGTTTCAGGTCATCGAGAGTGACGCCGCTGTTCAGGCCAATCGCTTCGACGTTCGACAGACCGTTGAGCAAGGCAAAGCCACTGGCCGAGTTGCTGCTCGTCGACGAGTTGGTGCTGTTACCGGTACCGGCCAGGTTCGACAACTCATAAGTGCCGTCGCCCTGTGCGTGGATGGTGCCCAGGTTACTGCTGCTCCAGCCCCACCATGAACTATAGGTCTGCAGAGTCACGGTGCCGGCGCTGTTGATCGTCAACGCATGGGTATTGTCGATGTAGGTGCTGAAGGTGTCGCCCGGCTTGTAGTTGCTGGTTTTCACCACGTCATCGAGCTTCACGTTGCCGTACAGCGTCGGGTTGGCTTGCTCGCCGCTCTGGTAGTAAGTCGGCTCGCCGTCGGTGATGAAGTACGTAAGGTTCTTCGCCCCGGTGTTGGCCACGGCGTCAGCGCTCTGGAACCAGTTGGCCGTGGTCTTGAACACGTCCTCGTAGTTGGTACCGCCGCCAGAGCCCATCGAGTTGAGTACGGCTTTGAGCATCGTCAGCGCGTTCGGATCGTTGAGATTCACCGACACCGACTTGTTGACCTGGGTATCGAAGTCCACCAAGAAGATGTTCACCGTACCCGAGTTGCTACCGCCCAGGCTTTGCTTGAGGCTGTTGAACACCGACGTCAGCGAGTCTTTCGCAGCGTTCAGCGACGAAGTGCTCATGCTGCCCGAGCTGTCGACCATGAACGCAATGTTGTAGTTGGTGCCCGGCACCACGGTCAGGCCGCCGATGTCAGCGACGATGATGTCGTTGGCGTCGGTGCCGGTGACGTTGTCATCACCCGACGTGGCGGTGACCGCGTTGTACACCGCAGGCACTACCGTGACCGGAATGGTCGCGGTGCTGCTTGCCGAGCCGCCGACCTGTTCGGTAGACGTCGAGGTCACGGTCAGGTTGAACTGGCCGTTGTAGTAGGTCGGCGGGGTCACGGTCAGAGAGCCGAGGTTCCAGCCGGTGACGTTGGCCTCGCCATTGCTCGCGGTAACGGTGAAGGTATGACCCGCGCCATCACTGAGCACCGAACCGACCGGTGCGCCGCTGATCTTCACGCTCAGGGTTTCCGAGCCGTCGGTGTCGGTCAGCGCGGTGCTGATCGCCGACAGTTTCACCGTGGTGCCTTCAGCGCCGGTGTTGAGCTTGTAGCCGTCGTAATAACCTTCGCCGTTGGTGCCGTGCAGATCGGAGACGGTCACGCCCGAGTTGATCAGGTCCTGCACACCGGTGTAGATCGGCACGCCGGCGTTGCTCAGATCGATTGGCGTGCTGCCGTTGACCGACAAATTGACGTCGTAACTGCCCGGCCCGCTCTGGTTGTGGTGGTAGATGTCGAGGGTGTAGTAACCGCTGGTGGTCGGGGTGAACGAACCATTGATCGCACCGCCCGCGCCCCAGGTTCCGGAAGCCACACTCTTGCCGCCAATGGTGATCAGCAGGCTGTCATCGGCGATGCCGCTGAAGCTGTAGGTCTTGCCGGCTTCCAGATAGATCAGGCCAGAGGTCTTCGATGCTGTACCGGCGGCGACGCTGCCGTCAGACTGCACGTTGGTGACGTTGGTGCTGGAGTTCGGTTTGCCGGCCGCGTCGATGACATTTTTCAGGGTGGTCGAGTTCGCGCCGCTGCCGTCAGTGCCCAGGCCCGACAGACCGGTCCAGACTTCCTTGATCAGGCCGGTGGATTTCACGCTGTTGTCGGCCACGGCCACGGTCGGCGCATCCGCCACTGGCGTGATGTCAATCTTGATCGTGCCGGTGCTGCCCAGCGCCTGGCCATCGGTAGGCTGGAACTTGATCTGCGCGTAGTCCGCCTGATTGTTGCCCAGACTGGTGCCGCCGTAACCATTGGTGCCCGACTCGTTGGCATCCGGCAGGAAACGCAGCTTGCCGGCATCGATGTCGGCCTTGCTGAAGGTCTGGTTGTTGGCGACATCCTTCCAGGTCGAGCCGTCCAGATACTGCAGTTTGCCCTCGCCCGGCAGCTGCGTGATCTTGATACCGAGGCTGCTCGCCGGGCTGTCGACATCGCTGACGCCGAAGGTCGACCAGCCGAGGACCAGCGGCGTGTCTTCGGTGCCGGTGACATTGTTAGGCGCAGCGACCGGTGCATCGTTGACCGCCACCACGTTGACCGTGGTCGTCGCGGTGTTGGAGTAATTGCCGCCATCGGTCACCGTCACGGTGATGATGCGCGGCACGGTGCTCGGGTTTTCGCTGCTGTTGGTGAAGCTGATGTTCTTGATGGCCTGCATGTAGTCGGCCAGCGTCGCGTTACCCGACAGGGTCAGGGTCACCGTGCCGTTGGTGCTGTTGGCATTGATGGTGATGCCGTTGACGCTGTTGCCCAGATTCAGCGCATCGCCGTCCTGACGGTTGGTCAGCACCACGGTGGCGCCGGTCAGCATCGTGCTGTCCGGGTCGGTGATGCTGATGTCGGTGTCAGCGATCGACACGCCGGCGCCCGGGGTGTTCTCGGTGAACGTCACTTTGTAATCGGCACCGGTCGCGCCGCTGGAGTTGTTGGCGTCCAGATCGAGCACCGGTGGTGCATCGTTGTCGATGATCGAGGTGCTGACGCTGCCATTGGTGCTGCTGACCGCGAGGTTCTCGAAGTTGCCGCCGGTAGCCGAATCGATCTTGACCACGAAGTTCTCGGTGCCTTCGGTGATCTTGTCATCGAGGGTGGCGACGTTGAACTGCGCGCTGCTGGCGCCCGCCGGGATCTTCACGGTGTACACACCAGTGAAGTCCGAACCGTCGGCAGCAGTGCCGCTGTAGACGATTTTCAGGGTCACTTCGGTCTGCGCCGGGTGATTGAGGCTGACGGTGTAGCTGGCGGTCTGGCCTTCGGTCACCGAGCTGCTGCCGGTGATGCTGACAGTGGTGGTGTCGACGGTGTCGGTGACGCTGGTCACCGCTGGCGTGGTGCTCTGTACCAGTTTTTCGAAGCTGCCACCGGTGGCGCTGCTGATGGTCGCCTGCACGGTGCCGGCATCTTTGTAGACGTCGTCAGCTGGCGCTGGAACGTTCACGGTGCCGGTGGTTTCGCCCGCTTTGATGGTGATCACCGCACCGTTCGACAGGGTCACGGTTACAGGCGAGCCAGCGGCGTTGGTCAGGGTCGCGGTGTAAGTGATCTGGCCACCCTCCGCCACCGAGCCGGTCGCCGACAGGGACAGGTTGGTGGTGTCGACGGTGTCGGTCACGGTGGTGCTGACCGGAGTCTTGTCGGCGACGAGATTTTCGAAGTTACCGCCGCTGACGTTGGTGATCGAGTTGGTCAGCGGAGCGTTGCCGGTCAGCGCATCGTTCGGTGCGACGGCGGTTACGGTGCCGGTGGTCTGGCCGACCGCGATGGTGATGTTCTGGCCGTTGGCCAACGTCACGACAACTGGCGAACCGGTGACGGGTGCGCCGACGGTTGCGGTGTAGACGACATTGCCGCCTTCGGCCGCTGTGGCGTTTGCACTCAGTTTTACGGTGGTGGTGTCGATGGTGTCGGTGACGCTGGTCACTGCTGGCGTGGTGCTCGGTACCAGGTTTTCGAAGTTGCCACCGGTCGCGGTTTTGATCGTGGCCTGCACGGAACCGGAGTCTTTGTAGACGTCGTCGGAAGGTGCCGGAACGGTTGCGGTGCCGGTGGTTTCGCCAGCCTTGATGGTGATCACAGCGCCGTTCGACAAGGTCACGGTCACTGGTGAGCCAGCGGCGTTGGTCAGTGTCGCGGTGTAAACAATCGAGCCGCCCTCAGCCACGGAGTCGGTCGCACTCAGAGACAGGTTGGTGGTGTCGGCAACGTCGGTGACAGAAGTTGAAACTGGAGTTTTGTCTGCAGCCAGATCTTCGAAATTGCCGCCAGTTACGCCAGTGATCGAGTTGGTGATCGGAGCGTTGCCGGTCAACGCATCGTTCGAAGCAACAGCGGTTGCAGTGCCAGTGGTCTGACCGACGCCGATGGTGATGGTCTGGCCGTTGGCCAGAGTTACCACGACTGGTGAGCCGGTGACCGGGGCGCCGACGGTGGCGGTGTAGGTGACAGTGCCGCCTTCAGCGACCGAGGTATCGGCGGTCAGTTTGACCGTCGAAGTGTCGATGGTGTCGGTGACAGTCGTCACGGCCGGAGCTGTGCTCGGTACCAGGTTCTCGAAATTGCCGCCGGTAGCGCTGGTGATCGTTGCCTGCACAGAGCCGGCGTCTTTGTAGACGTCATCGGATGGTGCAGGAACAGTTGCGGTGCCGGTGGTTTCGCCAGCCTTGATGGTGATCACGGCGCCATTCGACAAGGTTACGGTCACTGGCGAGCCTGCGGCGTTGGTCAGGGTCGCGGTGTAAACGATCGAGCCACCTTCGGCCACGGAACCGGTCGCACTCAGCGACAGGTTGGTGGTGTCGGCAACATCCGTAACAGTGGTCGAAACCGGTGTTTTATCCGCAACCAAATCTTCGAAGTTGCCACCGGTTACGCCAGTGATCGAGTTGGTGATCGGAGCGTTGCCCGTCAGCGCATCATTCGGAGCAACAGCGGTTGCAGTGCCAGTAGTCTGGCCAACGCCGATGGTGATGGTCTGGCCGTTGGCCAATGTCACGACGACAGGCGAACCGGTAACCGGAGCGCCGACGGTGGCGGTGTAAGTCACGGTGCCGCCTTCGGCGACCGACGTATCGGCGGTCAGTTTGACGGTCGAGGTATCGATGGTGTCGGTGACTGTCGTCACCGCTGGAGCAGTGCTCGGTACCAGGTTTTCGAAATTGCCGCCGGTGGCGCTGGTGATCGTTGCCTGGACGGAGCCGGCGTCTTTGTAGACGTCGTCAGATGGTGCCGCAACGGTTGCGGTGCCAGTGGTTTCGCCAGCCTTGATGGTGATCACGGCGCCGTTCGACAAAGTCACGGTCACTGGTGAGCCAGCAGCATTGGTCAATGTCGCGGTGTAGGTGATCTGGCCACCTTCGGCAACAGAGTTGGTGGCGCTGAGCGAGAGACTGGTGGTGTCGGTAACGTCGGTGACAGAAGTCGAAACTGGAGTTTTGTCCGCAACCAGATCTTCGAAATTGCCGCCGGTTACGCCAGTGATCGAGTTGGTGATCGGAGCATTACCTGCCAACGCATCGTTCGCAGCAACAGCAGTTGCAGTGCCAGTGGTCTGGCCGACGCCGATGGTGATGGTCTGACCGTTAGCCAATGTCACGACGACAGGCGAACCGGTAACCGGAGCGCCGACGGTAGCGGTGTAAGTCACGGTGCCGCCTTCAGCCACCGAAGTATCAGCCGTCAGTTTGACGGTCGAAGTATCGATGGTGTCAGTGACCTGAGTGACCGCTGGAGTGGTGCTCGGCACGAGATTTTCGAAGTTACCGCCGGTGGCGCTGGTGATCGTTGCCTGAACGGAACCGGCATCTTTGTAGACGTCGTCGGACGGTGCAGGAACAGTTGCGGTGCCGGTGGTTTCGCCTGCTTTGATAGTGATCACGGCGCCGTTCGACAACGTGACTGTCACAGGCGATCCAGCGGCGTTGGTCAAGGTCGCGGTGTAGGTGATCTGGCCACCTTCAGCCACCGAGTTGCTGGCGCTGAGCGAGAGACTGGTGGTGTCGGTAACGTCGGTGACAGAAGTCGAAACTGGAGTTTTGTCCGCAACCAGATCTTCGAAATTGCCGCCGCTGACGTTGGTGATCGAGTTGGTGATCGGCGCATTACCGGCCAACGCATCGTTCGCAGCAACAGCGGTTGCGGTGCCAGTAGTCTGACCGACGCCGATAGTGATGTTCTGACCATTGGCCAAGGTCACGACCACAGGCGAGCCAGTAACTGGCGCACCAACGGTGGCGGTGTAAGTCACGGTGCCGCCTTCGGCCACCGACGTATCAGCTGTCAGTTTGACGGTCGAAGTATCGATGGTGTCAGTGACCTGAGTGACCGCTGGCGTGGTGCTCGGCACGAGATTTTCGAAGTTGCCACCGGTAGCGCTGGTGATCGTCGCCTGGACGGAACCGGAGTCTTTGTAGACGTCGTCGGACGGTGCAGGAACGGTTGCGGTGCCAGTGGTTTCGCCAGCCTTGATGGTGATCACGGCGCCGTTCGACAAAGTCACGGTCACTGGTGAGCCAGCAGCATTGGTCAATGTCGCGGTGTAGGTGATCTGGCCACCTTCGGCAACAGAGTTGGTGGCGCTGAGCGAGAGACTGGTGGTGTCGGTAACGTCGGTGACAGAAGTCGAAACTGGAGTTTTGTCCGCAACCAGATCTTCGAAATTGCCGCCGCTGACGTTGGTGATCGAGTTGGTGATCGGCGCATTACCGGCCAACGCATCGTTCGCAGCAACAGCAGTTGCAGTGCCAGTGGTCTGGCCGACGCCGATGGTGATGGTCTGACCGTTAGCCAATGTCACGACGACAGGCGAACCGGTAACCGGAGCGCCGACGGTAGCGGTGTAAGTCACGGTGCCGCCTTCAGCCACCGAAGTATCGGCGGTCAGTTTGACCGTCGAAGTGTCGATGGTGTCGGTGACAGACGTCACGGCCGGAGCAGTGCTCGGAACGAGGTTCTCGAAATTGCCGCCGGTTGCGCTCTGGATGGTCGCTTCAACGCTGCCGGCGTCTTTATAGACGTCGTCTTTCGGTGCATCGACGGTCACGCTGCCGGTGGTTTTGCCGGCCTCGATGAGGATAGTCGCACCGTTCGACAAGGTCACGGTGACCGGTGTGCCAGCGGCGTTGCTCAAAGTCGCGGTGTAGGTAATCTGGCCGCCTTCGTTCACCGCGCCGGTCGCGCTGAGCGACAGGTTGGTGGTGTCGACGGTGTCGGTCACGGTGGTGCTGACCGGGGTCTGGTCGGCGACAAGATTTTCGAAATTACCGCCGCTGACGTTGGTGATCGAGTTGGTCAGCGGCGCGTGGCCGGCGAGGACGTCGTTCGGCGCGGTGGTGCTCACGCTGCCGCTGGTCTTGCCGACTTCGATAGTGATGTTCTGACCGTTGGCCAGGGTGACGACCACAGGCGAACCGGTGACCGGCGCGCCGACGGTGGCGGTGTAGGTGACGGTGCCGCCTTCGGCTGCGGTTTCGGTGGCGGTCAGTTTGACCGTCGAGGTGTCGACGGTGTCGGTGACATCGGTAACCGCTGGCGTGGTGCTTGGCACCAGGTTTTCGAAGTTGCCGCCGATGGCGTCTTTGATCGTGACTTCGACTTTGCCGGCGTCTTTGTAGACGTCATCGGCAGGTGCCGGAACGGTGACGGTGCCGCTGGTTTTGCCGGCCTCGATGGTGATCACCGCGCCGTTGCTCAGGCTCACGGTCACTGGCGTGCCGGCCGGGTTGCTCAGGGTTGCGGTGTAGACAATCGAACCGCCCTCGGCCACAGAGCCGGTCGCGGACAGCGACAGGTTGGTGGTGTCGGCGACGTCGGTTACCGAGGTCACCGCCGGGGTCTGGTCGGCGACGAGATTTTCGTAATTGCCACCACTGGCGCCGTCGATTTTCACGCTCAGGGTGTTGCCGCCGGCCTGTGCATCGTTCGGCGCGGTGAAGTTGACGCTGGCGCTGCTGGCGCCGACCGGAATGGTGATGGTCTGGCCGTTGGACAGGGTCATCACCACTGGCGAACCGGTGACCGGTGCGGTCACGGACGCGGTGTAGACAACCACGCCGCCTTCTACCGCACTGGCGCTGGCGGTCAGCGCAACAGTGCTGTTGTCGATGGTGTCGGTGACATCAGTTACCGCAGGAGTCTTGTCGATCACCAGATTTTCAAAGTTGCCGCCGCTGGTCTTGGTGATGCTCGCATCGACCTTGCCGGCGTCCTTGTACACGTCATCGCCAGGCGCGGCGACGGTTGCAGTGCCAGTGCTCGCACCCTTGGCAATGTTGATCACCGCGCCGTTGCTCAGGGTCACGCTCATGGCGGTGCCGGCCGGATTGCTCAGGGTTGCCGTGTAGACGATCGAGCCGCCCTCGGCAACGCTGCCGGTGGCGCTCAGGCTGATGTCGGTGGTGTCGACGGCGTCGGTGACTTTGGTCACCACAGCCGAACGATCGGCCTCGACGCGCTCGAAATTGCCGCCGCTGTGGCTGGCGATCGCCGTCCGCACGTTGCTGCCATCGATGTACGGCGTATTGGCGGGCGCCGGGAAATTCACCGAACCGCTGGTAGCTCCGGCAGCGATGTTGATCACCGCGCCGTTGGCCAGGGTTACGGTCATCGCAGTGCCGGCCGGGTTGCTCAGGGTCGCGGTGTAGGTGATCTGGCCACCTTCGCTGACGGTATCGCTGGCGGTCAGGGTCAGTGCGGTTGTGTCGACGGTGTCGTTGACCGTGGTGCTGACCGGAGTCTTGCTGACGTCGAGTTTCTCGAAGTTGCCACCGCTGGCGTCGGTCATGGTTACGGTGAGCTTGCTGACGTCCTTGTAGACGTCATCGCTCGGTGCGGCAATCGTCACCGAACCGCTGGTCTTGCCGGCTTCGATAGTGATGGTCTGGCCGTTGCTCAGGTTGACGGTTACCGGCGTTTGCGCGGCGTTGGTCAACGTTGCGGTGTAAGTGATCGAAGAGCCTTCGAGCACATAGCTTTCTGCGCTGAGGGTCAGGTGCGTGGTGTTGACCGTGTCGGCAACGTTGGTCACCGCAGGCGTAGTGCTCGGCACCAGATTTTCGAAGTTGCCGCCGGTGGCGTCCTTGATGGTGACTTCGACTTTGCCGGCGTCTTTGTAGACGTCATCGGCAGGTGCCGGAACGGTCACGGTGCCGGTGGTCTTGCCGGCTTCAATGGTGATGACCGAACCGTTGCTCAGGTTGACGGTGACCGGCGTACCGGCCGGGTTGCTCAGCGTCGCGGTGTAGGTGATCTGCCCGCCTTCATTGACGTTGCCGGTGGCAGTCAGCGCGACGCTGGTGGTGTCGACGGTGTCGGTCACGGTGGTGCTGACCGGGGTCTTGTCGGCGACCAGATTTTCGAAGTTGCCGCCGCTGACGTTGGTGATCGAGTTGGTCAGCGGTGCGTGACCGATCTGCACGTCATTCGATACCGGGGCGGTAACGCTGCCGGTGGTCTGGCCGACGGCGATGGTGATGTTCTGGCCGTTGGCCAGGGTCACGACCACAGGCGAGCCGGTGACTGGCGCGCCGACAGTGGCGGTGTAGGTGACGGTGCCGCCTTCCGCGACCGAGGTGTCGGCGGTCAATTTGACCGTCGAGGTGTCGATGGTGTCGGTGACTTGAGTGACCGCTGGCGTGGTGCTCGGAACGAGGTTCTCGAAATTGCCGCCGGTGGCACTGGTGATGGTCGCCTGCACGGAGCCGGAGTCTTTGTAAACGTCGTCGGACGGAGCCGGGAAGCTCACATTACCGCTGGTTTCGCCTGCCTGGATGGTGATGACGGCGCCGTTCGACAAGGTCACGGTCACTGGCGAACCGGCAGCATTGGTCAAGGTCGCGGTGTAAGTGATCTGACCACCTTCGGCCACAGAACCGGTCGCACTCAGCGACAGGTTGGTGGTGTCGGTAACGTCCGTGACAGAAGTCGAGACTGGAGTTTTGTCCGCCACCAGATTTTCGAAGTTGCCGCCGCTTACGCCAGTGATCGAGTTGGTCAGCGGAGCGTTGCCGGTCAAGGCATCGTTCGGTGCGGTGTAAGTGACGGAGCCGGTGGTCTGGCCGACGGCGATGGTGATGTTCTGACCGTTGGCCAACGTCACGACCACAGGCGAGCCGGTGACTGGCGCGCCGACGGTGGCGGTGTAAGTCACGGTGCCGCCTTCGGCAACCGAGGTGTCTGCGCTCAGCTTCACTGTCGAAGTGTCGACGGTGTCAGTGATTTCGGTCACTGCTGGCGTAGTGTTCGGCACCAGATTTTCGAAGTTGCCGCCGGTGGCGTCCTTGATGCTGACTTCGACCTGGCCGGCGTCTTTGTAGACGTCATCGGCAGGCGCTGGAACGGTAACGGTGCCGGTGGTTTTGCCGGCATCAATGGTGATCACCGAGCCGTTGCTCAGGGTCACGGTTACCGGGGTGCCGGCCGGATTCGTCAGCGTCGCGGTGTAGGTGATCTGGCCACCCTCGGCCACAGAGCCGGTGGCGCTGAGGCTCAGGCCAGTGTCATCAACCGAGTCGGTGATCGTGGTCACCGCTGGCGTGTTACTTGGCACCAGGTTTTCGAAGTTGCCGCCGGTAGCGCCAGTGATGGTGGTGCTGACGGTGCTGCCATTGTTGTAGACGTCGTTGGCCGCAGTCGGCACGTTGACGGTGCCGACGGTCTCGCCGGCTGCAATGGTGATGGTCGAACCGTTCGACAGGGTGACCGTTACCGGGGTTTGCGCCGGGTTGGTCAGGGTCGCGGTGTAGGTGATCTGACCGCCTTCGACGATGTTATTCGTCGCAGTCAGGGTCAGACCGGTGTTATCAACCGAATCAGTGATCGTGGTAACGGCTGGCGTGGTATTTGGCACCAGGTTTTCGAAGTTGCCGCCGGTAGCCCCGGTGATCGTCGTGCTGACGGTGCTGCCGTTGTTGTACACATCATTGGCCGCAGTCGGCACGTTGACGGTGCCGACGGTCTCGCCAGCGGCAATGGTGATGGTCGAGCCGTTGGACAGCGTGACGGTTACCGGGGTTTGTGCCGGGTTGGTCAACGTCGCGGTGTAAGTGATCTGGCCGCCTTCGACGACGTTATTCGTCGCAGTCAGGGTCAGACCGGTGTTGTCGACCGAATCGGTGATCGTGGTAACGGCAGGTGTGGTGTTTGGCACCAGGTTTTCGAAGTTGCCGCCGGTAGCGCCAGTGATCGTGGTGCTGACGGTGCTGCCATTGTTGTAGACGTCGTTGGCCGCAGTCGGCACGTTGACGGTGCCCACGGTTTCGCCGGCCGCGATGGTGATGGTCGAACCGTTCGACAGGGTGACGGTCACCGGCGTCTGCGCCGGGTTGGTCAGTGTCGCGGTGTAAGTGATTTGACCGCCTTCAACAATGTTATTGGTCGCGGTCAGCGTCAGGCCGGTGTTATCAACCGAATCAGTGATCGTGGTAACGGCAGGCGTGGTGTTCGGCACCAGGTTTTCAAAGTTGCCACCGGTAGCGCCAGTGATCGTGGTGCTGACGGTGCTGCCATTGTTGTAGACGTCGTTGGCCGCAGTCGGCACGTTGACGGTGCCCACGGTTTCGCCGGCCGCGATGGTGATGGTCGAACCGTTCGACAGGGTGACGGTCACCGGCGTCTGCGCCGGGTTGGTCAGTGTCGCGGTGTAAGTGATTTGACCGCCTTCAACAATGTTATTGGTCGCGGTCAGCGTCAGGCCGGTGTTATCAACCGAATCAGTGATCGTGGTAACGGCTGGCGTGGTGTTCGGCACCAGGTTTTCGAAATTGCCGCCGGTAGCCCCGGTGATCGTCGTGCTGACGGTGCTGCCGTTGTTGTACACGTCGTTGGCCGCAGTCGGCACGTTGACGGTGCCAACGGTTTCGCCAGCCGCAATGGTGATGGTCGAGCCGTTCGACAGAGTGACGGTCACCGGGGTTTGCGCCGGGTTGGTCAAGGTCGCGGTGTAGGTGATCTGGCCGCCTTCAACAATGTTGTTGGTCGCGGTGAGAGTCAGGCCGGTGTTGTCGACCGAGTCGGTAATGGTGGTAACGGCTGGCGTCGGGTTCGGCACCAGATTTTCGAAATTGCCGCCGGTAGCGCCAGTGATTGTGGTGCTGACGGTGCTGCCATTGTTGTAAACGTCATTGACCGCAGTCGGCACGTTGACGGTGCCCACGGTTTCGCCAGCCGCGATGGTGATGGTCGAACCGTTGGACAGAGTGACGGTTACCGGCGTCTGCGCTGGATTAGTCAGCGTCGCGGTGTAAGTGATCTGACCGCCTTCAACAATGTTGTTGGTCGCAGTCAGGGTCAGGCCGGTGTTGTCGACCGAGTCGGTAATGGTGGTAACGGCTGGCGTCGGGTTCGGCACCAGATTTTCGAAATTGCCGCCGGTAGCGCCGGTGATCGTGGCCGTAACGGTACTGCCATTGTTGTAAACGTCATTCGCTGGGGTCGGCACGTTGACGGTGCCGATAGTCTGGCCAGCGCCAATGGTAATGGTCGAGCCGTTCGACAGAGTGACTGTTACCGGCGTCTGCGCTGGATTAGTCAAAGTCGCCGTATAGGTAATCTGGCCGCCTTCGGTCACGCTCGAACCAGTCGTCAACGTGACGGTAGTGGTATCGACGGTGTCTGTCACTTGCGTGGTCGCCGGGATAGTCGGCGGGGTCACGGTGATGCCGTTGCCGCCGCTGGTGCCGGTGACGGTAACGTCGATCTGGCTCGGGTCGTTATAAACGGTGTCGTTCGGCGCCAGCGGCACGTTGACGGTGCCGGTGGTGGCGCCGGCCGGGATGACGATCACTGCGCCATTGGACAGAGTGATGGTCAGGTCGGTCAGCGGCGCCTGGGTCAGGGTCGCGGTATACACCAGCACGCCGCCGGCTTCGGTGATGGTCGGCGTGGCGCTGAGGCTCAGGGTCGAGTCGCGCAGCGCGTTGGTGGTGGTGTCGGTGGTCAGGCCACCGGTGGTGTCCTGCGCGACTTGGCCGGCAGAATTGATGCCCGCCGTCGGAAAGCCAATGGTCGGATCGACGCGGCCAGCGGTGGCGTCGAGCATGACAAAGCTGTGACCACCACCGGCGGCGCCACCGGTACCTGCGGCGGTCGGGCCGGCCGCAGTGGATTCGAGTGCGGTGGTCGGGTCGACACCGGCGGCGATGGCTTGCTGCAGTTCTTCTACAGAAGGCGCAGCCTGCGCCGTGGCTTCGGCCAGGTCAGTGCTGGAGTCAGGCGAGCTGGCGCTCCATTGGGTGTCGCGACCCAGATCGAGCATGCGGCCATCGGCCAGTTCCAGCGACACCGCGCCGGACAGGCCGGTATCGATCTGGTCGCCGACATACAGGCGATCGCCTTCAACGAGTACGCGACGCACGCCCTCTGGGGACACCACGAAAACCTGACCGACAATGCTTTTGACGATGGCAACAACACTGCTCATTGAAGACTCTCCGGGGTGTCACATTCAGTTGACTTCCATGGACCTGACGGGCGTCGGCGCCACTTCAGTCTGGACGTACTTTCTATAAATGGATAACTTATTGACGCTGTATTTCCGTCAATAATCTGGCTATAAATTATCGCGATTAACTTTATGCCAAACTATTGACCTTCTGGGAGCCATCCTAAACAATCGCCCCACTAATGTCACATTGATATTTCAGCGGCGACCTGTCCTTCAGCCTGTCATCCAGTTCCTCTTTTGAACTTTCCGACATACGGTCTTTCGGGTTGCCATCATCCGACGCAGCACCACGTTTCTGCTGTGATTCAAGACAAGAAGTTCCGGGAAAATTCCAACCATGCGTTCGCTTTTGCTCCTTGCCGCTCCCTTCGCTCTCGCCGCCTCATTTGTACAAGCACAATCCTTACCAGAAGCCATGCAACAGGCGCTGGATGTCCATCCGGAGATTCAGGCGGGGGTCAATAGTCGATTGGCGGCGGATTATCAGTTAAAGGCTGCGAAAGGGGGATACCTGCCCAAGGTCGATCTGCTCGGCGGTTATGGCCGTGAAGGCACTGACAGTGTGACCACTCGAGCGAACGGTGGAAGCAATCACTGGGAGACGTTGAACCGCAGCGAGTCAAGTTTACGTCTCTCGCAAATGGTTTTTGACGGTTTCGCGACGTCCAACGAAGTTGCGCGTCAACAAGCCAACGTCAGCTCCCGTGCTTACTCACTGCTTGGCACTTCCGAGCGTACTGCACTGACTGTCGCTCAGGTGTATCTGGACGTGCTCACCCGTCGCGAATTCGTCCGTCTGGCCGAGGAGAACCTCAAGAGCCACCAGCGCATCTACGACCAGATCCAGCTGCGCACCCAGCGCGGCGTCGGCAGCGGTGCCGACCTCGATCAGGCCGAAGCGCGCATGGCCCAGGCCCGCAACAACCTGATCACCGAACAGACCAACCTCGCCGACGCGGAAACCAACTTCCTCAGCGCCGTCGGCCAGATGCCCGACCAGCTCGAGCGCCCGGCGCCGTTCATGGCGATGATGCCCGCCAACCTCAATGAAGCCCGCGCGCAGATGCTGGAAAACAGCCCGATCCTGCGTTCCGCCGAGTCGGATATTGCGGCTGCCGAGAAGCAGTTCGCCACCGCCAAATCGACCTTCTACCCGCGCTTCGACGCTGAGCTGGGCCGTACCGCCGATAACGATATCGACGGCCAGAACGGCCACAACAATGAATGGCAGGCCATGCTGCGCATGCGCTTCAACCTGTATTCCGGTGGCAGCAACAAGGCCGATCTGGAATCCAAGTCGTACCTGGCCAACCAGGCGCTTGACATCCGCAACAACGCCCTGCGTCAGTTGAACGAAGAGCTCGGCCTGGCCTGGAACGCCCTGAACAACGCCAACGCACAGGTACCGATCGCTCAGCAATACGTCGATCGCAGCACTTCGGTGCGTACTGCCTACCAGCGTCAATTCAGCCTCGGCGAACGCACCCTGCTGGACTTGCTCGATAGCGAAAACGAGCTGTTCACCGCCTCGCGGCGTCTGGCTGAAATCAAGAACATTCAGTTATTTACTCAATACCGAATCAAGGCGACCATGGGCCAATTGCTCAAAAGCCAGGGAGTGGTCGCGCCGTTGGCATCCGTTGTGCAGAACGACGTGAAGCCCAAGGTCCAGCTGCCTGGGATGAACTGAGTTATCCCTTTCAACTGTTAAAGAGTGTCGAGCGTGGAATCAGAAGTCAGTCGAGTTCAACTCAGCCATGATCCACGCGCGTTGCACGACGATCCGTTGCTGGATGGTCTGCTCGCCCTGTGCATGCTGCACCAGAAGCCTGCCAGTGCGGCGATGCTGACCACCGGCCTGCCGCTGCCCAAACAACGTTTGAGTATCGAGTTGCTGCCGCGCGCAGCAGCTCGCGCCGGCCTGCAGGGGCGGGTGTTGCAGCGCAAGCTCGAAGAAATTCCGGCGATCGCCATGCCCGCGCTGTTGCTGCTCAAGGATGGCCGCAGCGCCGTCCTGCTCGGCTGGCAGGGCGACAACGAAGCACGCGTGCTGCTCAGCGAAAGCGACGGCGGCGAGTCGGTGGTCAGCCGTGAACTGCTGACCGACGATTACACCGGCAAAGTCTTCTTCGCCCAGCCGCAGCACAAATTCGACGTCAACCACGGCACGCTGATCCCGCGCGCACGCTCGTGGTTTCGCGACACCCTCAAGCGTTCGCGCTGGCTCTACGCCGATGCGATCGCCGCGAGTTTCCTGATCAACATCATCGCCATGGCCGCGCCGCTGTTCGTGATGAACGTCTACGACCGCGTGGTGCCGAATCAGGCCGAAGCAACCCTGTGGGTACTGGCGCTGGGCATCACTGGCGCGTACATCTTCGACCTGATCCTCAAGAGCCTGCGCAGTCTGTGCCTGGATCTGGCCGGGAAGAAAACCGACCTGATCATCTCTGCCACGTTGTTCGAGCGCATCGTCGGCATGGCGATGAAATACCGCCCGGCGCGGGTTGGCAGTTTTGCCCAGAACATCCATGAGTTTCAGAGTCTGCGCGACTTTCTCGCCTCGCTGACCCTGACCAGTCTCATCGACCTGCCGTTCACCATCCTGATTTTCATCGTCATCGCCATTCTCGGCGGGCATCTGGTGTGGATCCCGGTGCTGGCGTTCCCGATTGCCCTGTTGATCGGCTACGCCTTGCAGAAGCCGCTGATCGCGACCATGGAGCGCACCATGGCGCTGGGCGCCGAGCGCCAGTCGAGCCTGATCGAAACCCTCGCCGGCCTGGATGCGGTCAAGGTCAACAACGCTGAAAGCGAGCGCCAGTATCAGTGGGAGCAGACCATCGGCACCCTCAGCCGTCTCGAGCTGCGAGTGAAAATGCTCTCCGGCCTGGCGATGAACATCACCTTGCTGATCCAGCAACTGGCCGGGGTGATCATGATCGTCTTCGGCGTGTACCAGATCATCGCCGGCAACCTGAGCATGGGCGGGCTGATTGCCTGCTACATGCTCAGTGGCCGTGCGCTGAGCCCGCTGGCCTCGCTGTCCGGACTGCTCACGCGCTATCAGCAGGCGCGGGTGACCATGACCTCGGTCGACCAGATGATGGAACTGCCCCAGGAGCGCAATTTCGAAGAGCGCCCGCTGAGCCGCAAGGTTTTGCAGGGTGCGATCGAATGCCGTCAGCTCAGCTTCACCTACCCGGACCAGCAGAACCCGGCGCTGAAGAACATCAACCTGGTGATCCGTCCCGGCGAGAAGATCGGCATCATCGGCCGCAGCGGTTCGGGCAAGAGTTCGCTGGCGAAACTGCTGGTGGGCCTGTACCAACCGGACGACGGTGCCTTGCTGGTCGACGGCGTGGACATCCGCCAGATCGACGTCAGCGAACTGCGCTACAACATCGGCTACGTGCCGCAGGACATCCAGCTGCTGTCCGGCACCCTGCGTGACAACCTGGTGTCCGGCGCGCGTTACGTCGAAGACGAGCTGGTGCTGCAAGCCGCCGAACTGGCCGGCGTCCATGAATTCGCTCGTCTGCACCCGCAAGGCTACGAGCTGCAAGTCGGTGAGCGCGGGCAGAACCTTTCTGGCGGCCAGCGGCAGAACGTCGCCCTGGCCCGGGCGCTGTTGCTCAATCCGCCGATTCTGCTGATGGATGAGCCAACCAGTGCGATGGACAACACCGGCGAAGAACGTCTCAAGCAACGCCTCGCAGCAGTGATTGAAAACAAGACCGTGGTGCTGGTCACGCACCGGGCATCGCTGTTGTCGCTGGTCGATCGCCTGCTGGTGATCGATCGCGGGCAGATTCTCGCCGACGGCCCGAAAGCCGCCGTGATGGAAGCGTTGAAGAAGGGGCAGATCAGTGTTGCTTAAGTCCGGTGTCAAGGAGTCGATCCGTCGCTACTTCAAGGGCTCTGCCTCGCTGCAGGGCCAGCCGCTGCCAGAGGTCAACAAGGCGCTGATCGAAGACGCCCCGCGCGTCGTGCGCCTGACCATCTGGGCGATCATCGGCTTCTTCGTGTTCCTCATGCTCTGGGCCAACTTCGCCGTAATCGACGAAGTGACCAAGGGCGACGGCAAGGCGATTCCGTCTTCCAAGATCCAGAAAATCCAGAACCTGGAGGGCGGTATCGTCTCCGAGCTGTTCGTCAAGGAAGGCCAGATCGTCGAGGCCGGCGCGCCGCTGATTCGTCTCGACGACACGCGTTTTGCCTCCAACGTCGGCGAAACCGAGGCTGATCGCCTGTCGATGCTGCTGCGGGTCGAGCGTCTGAGCGCGGAAGTCGATGATCGTCCGCTGAATTTCCCCGAGGACGTACTCAAAGCCGTGCCGGGCCAGGCGAAAAGCGAAGAGTCGCTGTACATCAGCCGCCGTCAGCAGTTGCACGATGAAATCGGCGGCTTGCAGGAGCAGTTGATTCAGCGCCAGCAGGAGCTGCGTGAGTTCAGCTCCAAGCAGGCGCAGTACCGTCAGCAACTCGGCTTGCAGCGTCAGGAAATCAACATGTCCGAGCCGCTGGTGGCGCAGGGCGCGGTCTCGCCAGTGGAAGTGTTGCGCCTCAAGCGTGCCGAAGTGGAAACCCGGGGCCAGCTCGATGCGACCACGCTGGCCATTCCGCGCGCGGAATCGGCGATCAAGGAAGTGCAGCGCAAGATCGACGAAACCCGCGGCAAATTCCGCAGCGAAGCGCTGACCCAGCTCAACGAAGCGCGCACCGATCTGAACAAGGCCCAGGCCACCGGCAAGGCGCTGGAAGACCGCGTCAGCCGTACGCTGGTTACCTCACCCGTGCGGGGTATCGTCAACAAGTTGCTGGTCAACACCATCGGCGGCGTGATCCAGCCGGGCAGCGACATGGTCGAAATCGTGCCGCTGGACGACACCCTGCTGGTCGAAGCCAAGATTCGCCCGCAGGACATTGCCTTCTTGCATCCGGGGCAGGAAGCGATCGTCAAATTCACTGCGTATGACTACACCATTTATGGCGGACTGAAGGCGCAGCTGGAGCAGATCGGTGCGGACACCATCACCGACGAAGACAAGAAAACCACCTACTACGTGATCAAAGTGCGCACCGAGCGCAGCCATCTGGGCACGGATGAAAAGCCACTGCTGATCATCCCGGGGATGGTTGCTTCGGTGGACATCATCACTGGCAAGAAGTCGGTGTTGAGCTATTTGCTCAAGCCGATCATTCGCGCGCGGGCCGAGGCGTTGCACGAGCGCTAGGTCTTCAGCGCTGGTGACGGCCTATTCGCGAGCAGGCTCGCTCCCACAGGAGATTGCATTCCAACTGTGGGAGCGAGCCTGCTCGCGAAGGCGCCCGCTGAGGCGCTACGAAGCTGTCGGTAAGTGACACAAATCGTCACTCCACCCCCTCACCATTCGCCATATCGTTATTCGTTAACGGTATTTAATTTCCAATTCTTATAGCTATAAAGTCACCCTCCTGCGTACCTGCCGATCAATCGGCGCGCCGCACGACCTGAACCGACACGCAATCCAGCGTGAGTGTCTGATCGACGAGCGCGTCCGTGAGCGCGCCGTGCGTGGGAGATGATTGATGTCCGCCGCTACTGCCACCGAAAGCGCCGCAACTGCCGCGCCACAAGTTTTCGAAATTCGCCCCTTCAGCGGTGCCGTCGGCGCCGAGATCGTTGGCCTCGACCTGCGCCGGCCGGTCAATGATCAGGACTTCGCGCGCATTCATCGCGCGCACCTGGATCACCACGTCGTGGTCTTCCGCGATCAGCAGATCACCCCGCAACAGCAAATCGATTTCAGCCGCCGTTTCGGCGTGTTGCAGATCCACGTGCTCAAGCAATTCCTCTTGGCCAATCACCCGGAAATCCTCATCGTTTCCAACATCATCGAGAACGGCCAGAACATCGGTCTCGGTGACGCCGGCAAGTTCTGGCATTCAGATCTCTCCTATAAAGAGCTGCCAAGTCTCGGCTCGATGCTGCACGCCCAGGAGCTGCCCAACGAGGGCGGCGACACGTTGTTTGCCGACATGCACAAAGCCTGGGACGACTTGCCCGCTGCGTTGCACACTGCGGTTGAAGGGCGCTTTGCCGCGCACTCCTACACGGCGCGCTACAGCGAAACCAAGTTCGAAGGCAACTGGCGCCCGACCCTGACCCCGGAACAGCTGGCTCAGGTCGCCGAAGTGGTGCACCCGGTAGTGCGCACTCATCCGGAAAACGGCCGCAAGGCCTTGTTCGTCAGCGAAGGCTTCACCACGCGAATTGTCGGTCTGCCGGAAGACGAAAGTCGTCAGTTGCTCGGCGAACTCTTCGCTCACAGCGTGCTGCCGCAAAACATCTACCGCCATCAGTGGGAACCGCATGACCTGGTGTTCTGGGACAACCGCTCGCTGATCCACCTCGCCGCCGGCTGCCCCGCGCATCTGCGCCGCAAGCTGTATCGCACGACCATTCAGGGCGACGCGCCTTTCTGATTTGCCGGAGATCGATCATGAACGCCCCTTTGCCAGGCCACGCGGCCAGCAACCCGATCGCCCGCAGCGAAGCGTTGTTGGCCGTCGATCATGTCAGCCTTGAATACCGCACGCCGCAACGCGTGGTGCGCGCCACTCATCAAGTCAGTTTCGCCGTCGACCCGGCTGATCGTTTCGTCCTGCTCGGCCCGTCCGGGTGCGGCAAATCCACTCTGCTCAAAGCGGTCGCCGGCTTCATCCAGCCGTGTGAAGGCGAGATTCGTCTGCAAGGGCAGCGCGTCGATGCGCCGGGGCCGGACCGCATTGTGGTGTTCCAGGAATTCGACCAGTTGCCGCCATGGAAAACCGTCAAGCAGAACGTGATGTTCCCGCTGCTCGCCTCGCGCACCTTGAACAAGAAAGACGCGGAAGAACGCGCGCTGCACTACCTGGAAAAGGTCGGCCTCGCTGCGTTCGCCGACGCCTATCCGCACACCTTGTCCGGCGGCATGAAAGCCCGGGTGGCGATCGCCCGGGCGTTGGCCATGCAACCGAAAATCCTCTTAATGGACGAACCCTTCGCTGCACTCGATGCGTTGACCCGCCGCAAGATGCAGGAGGAGTTGCTGCTGCTCTGGGAAGAGGTGCGCTTCACCTTGTTGTTCGTCACTCATTCGATTGAAGAAGCACTAGTGGTGGGCAATCGCATCCTCTTGCTGTCGCCGCATCCGGGGCGGGTGCGCGCCGAAGTGCACAGCCATCAATACGATCTGCACAGCCTCGGTGGCGTGGCATTTCAGGAATCGGCGCGGCGCATTCATCGTCTGCTGTTCGATGAAGGCCAGGCGCCGGAAACCGAGCGTGACCACGACTTCAACGATATTCGCATCGCCTATTGAGCGGCCAGGAGGACTACCCGATGAGCCATTCATCGTCCGTGCGTGAAGAGTTTGAAACCGTGCTCGAGCCGCTGACCGCCGTGCCGGTCGAGCGCGAATTGCCGCTCGGCACACGCCTGTGGCAACAGGGCTGGCTGCGCAAAAGCCTGATCCTGATCGTATTGGCCATCGTCTGGGAAGTGGTCGCGCGGATTCAAAACAACGACTTGATGCTGCCGAGTTTTCTGCAAACCGCACATGCCTTGTTCGACGGGCTGCTCAGTGGCGAGCTGCTGGCCAAGGTGTGGATCTCGCTGGTGGTGCTGATCAAGGGATATCTGATCGGCATCGTCCTCGCGTTCGCCCTGACGACATTGGCGGTCTCGACCCAGTTGGGACGTGATCTGCTCAGCACGATGACTTCGATGTTCAACCCGTTGCCGGCGATTGCCCTGTTGCCGCTGGCGCTGCTCTGGTTCGGATTGGGCCAGAACAGTCTGATTTTCGTGCTGGTGCATTCGGTGCTGTGGGCGCTGGCGCTGAACACCTATGCCGGATTTCTCGGTGTGTCCGAGACGCTGCGCATGGCCGGGCGTAACTATGGCCTCAGGGGATTGCGCCTGGTCTTGTTCATCCTGATCCCGGCGGCGCTGCCTTCGATTCTCGCCGGTTTGAAGATTGGCTGGGCGTTCGCCTGGCGCACCTTGATCGCTGCCGAACTGGTGTTTGGCGCGACCAGTGGCAAGGGCGGGCTGGGCTGGTACATCTTCCAGAATCGCAATGAGCTGTACACCGACAAGGTGTTCGCCGGGTTGGCGGTGGTGATCCTGATTGGTCTGCTGGTGGAGAATCTGGTGTTTGCCACCCTTGAGCGGGTGACCGTCAAGCGCTGGGGTATGCAGCGCTGAGCCCTTCGTTGGCTGGGCCGGCCTCTTCGCGAGCAGGCTCGCTCCCACATGAGCACGCATTCCAAGGTGGGAGCGAGCCTGCTCGCGAAGAGGCCAGCGCTGGCATCGTCACTCTTGAGGGATGTTTGTTAGCATTGCGCCCGGATCAATCCAGATCAGCCAAGAGTGCTCAGCATGCAACTCCCGGACATGAACCTTCTGGTCGCCCTCGATGCGTTGCTCGACGAGGGCAGTGTGGTCGGCGCGGCGCGGCGGATGAACCTCAGCCCGGCGGCCATGAGCCGCACGCTGACGCGGATCCGCGAAGCCATCGGCGATCCGATTCTGGTGCGCGCCGGGCGTGGCCTGGTGCCGACCCCCAAAGCCCTCGAACTGCGCGAACAGGTGCGCGATGTGGTCGAGCAGGCGGCGCTGCTGTTTCGCTCCGCCGACAGCGTCGAGCTGGGCACCTTGCGCCGGCGCTTCAGCATCCGCGCCAATGATTTCTTCGTCGGCGTATACGGCGGCAAGCTGTTCGACACCCTCGACCAGCTCGCTCCGCATTGCGAATTGCGCTTCGTCCCGGAAGGCGACGGCGACGATGAGGCGCTGCGCGAAGGGCGCATCGATCTGAGCGTCAGCAACACCCGGCCGCTCACCCCGGAGGTTAAGGTACAGAACCTGTTCTCCACGCATTTCGTTGGCCTGGTGCGCGAGAATCATCCATTGCTCGATGGCGAAATCACGGCCGAGCGCTACGCCGGTTTTTCCCATATCAGCATGTCGCGCCGTGGCATCGCTCGCGGCCCGATCGACACGGCGTTGAATGCGTTGGGGCTGGAGCGTCGAGTGGCGGTGATCGCGCCGAGTTTCCATGCAGCGATGTTTGCCCTGCCCGACTCCGACCTGATCCTGCCGGCGCCCAAAGAAGCACTGCTCAGCGTGCGGCGGCTGGGCCTGAAACTGCGTTCGTTCGACCTGCCGATTCCGCTGCCCATGCTGATGCTGACCCAGGCCTGGCACCCGCGCTTCGACAAGGACCCGGCCCACCGCTGGCTGCGTGAAACCCTTAAGACCTGCTGCGATGAAACGTGGCTGGCGGCACAGCCATAAATCATCAGACACCATCGAATCCTGTGGGAGCGAGCCTGCTCGCGAAGGCGTCGAATCAGTCACCTCAATGGCGACTGGTCCACCGCTTTCGCGAGCAGGCTCGCTCCCACATATGCATTTATCGTTGTGTCTGATGCACTTATAACCTGCCAATAAGTCAATTTTCGTCAGCATCAAGCCCCACTAAAATGCTCCGGTATTTCACCCCGGAGCTTTTCATTCATGACATCCCTGACGGTCTCGGCGCCTCTCGCCGCGACCAGCCCGGCGACGGCGGCTGCGCCTCCGGTGTTCGGGGCGCGGATCATCATTGGTCTGGTCGGCGTGCTGTTGGCCGTGCTGGTCTCGGGCCTCAACGAGATGGTCACCAAAGTCGCACTCGCCGACATTCGCGGCGCGCTGCACATCGGTTACGACGAAGGCACCTGGCTGGTCGCCAGCTACACGGCGACGTCGGTCGCGGCCATGGCCTTCGCGCCGTGGTGCTCGGTGACCTTCTCGCTGCGTCGCTTCACGCTGTGCGCCATCGGTCTGTTTACCTTGCTCGGGGTGCTGTGCCCGTTCGCCCCGAACTACGAAAGTCTGCTGCTGATGCGCATCCTCCAAGGCCTCGCCGGTGGTGCATTGCCGCCGATGCTGATGACCGTCGCACTGCGCTTTCTCCCAGCGAACATCAAACTGTACGGACTGGCCGGCTACGCACTGACCGCGACTTTCGGCCCGGGACTCGGCACGCCGCTGGCCGGCCTGTGGACTGAATACGTCGGCTGGCAGTGGACGTTCTGGCAGATCATCGTGCCGTGCCTGATCGCCATGGCCGCAGTGGCTTACGGATTGCCCCAGGATCCGCTGCGGCTGGAACGTCTCAAGACGTTCAACTGGAAAGGCCTGCTGCTGGGCTTTCCGGCGATCTGCATGCTGGTGATCGGTTTGTTGCAGGGCAATCGACTGGACTGGTTCGAGTCGAATCTGATCTGTGGATTACTCGGTGCCGGTTCGCTGCTGCTGGTGGCTTTCATGATCAATGAATGGTCGCAGCCGATTCCGTTTTTCAAGCTGCAGATGCTCGGCATCCGCAACCTGTTGTTCGCCTTGATCACCCTCGCCGGGGTGTTGATCGTGCTGCTGGCGGTGGTGCTGATTCCGTCGAGTTATCTGGCGCAGGTGCAGGGTTATCGCCCGGCGCAAACCGCGCCGATCATGCTCATCGCCGCATTGCCGCAGCTGATTGCGCTGCCGTTGGTGGCAGCGCTGTGCAATTTGCGCTGGGTCGATTGCCGCTGGGTGCTCGGCATTGGTCTGAGCATGCTCGCGCTGTCCTGCCTGGGCGGTTCGCACCTGACTTCGGCGTGGATTCGCGACGATTTCTACGTCCTGCAATGGCTGCAGATTTTCGGCCAGCCGATGGCGGTGTTGCCGCTGCTGATGTTGTCGACCGGCAGTATCACGCCGATGGAAGGGCCGTTCGCGTCGGCGTGGTTCAACACCGTCAAAGGCCTTGCCGCCGTGGTTGCCACCGGCGTCATCGAAGCGCTGACCACCGCGCGCCTGCATTTCCATTCGACCATGTTGGTCGACAGCCTCGGCAATTCGCCGCTGGCCGATCACAGCGACCCGGGCCTCGCTCACCGCGTGCACGAGCAGGCGTTGGTGCTGACTTCGTCCGATCTCTACGTATGCATGGCCGGCGTTGCCGTGGCGTTGATTCTGCTGATTTTCTGGCTGCCAACGCGGATTTATCCGCCGCGCGCGCCGACCTGATCGCTGTACTGAAACTGAAGGTTTTTTATGACTCAATCCAAGCAAAAACTCGCGGTGGCCGTGGCTGCCGCGCTGGCGGTGGGCGTGCTGGTGTACCTGGCGATGCCCGGGCTGTTCGGCCAACGCACCGAGCAAACCACCAATGACGCCTTCGTCTCCGCCGACTACACGCTGGTGGTGCCGCGCGTGGCCGGGTTCATCAAGCAGGTGCTGGTCGAAGACAACCAGCAGGTCAAGGCCGGGCAATTGTTGGCGCTGATCGATGACCGTGATTTGCGCGCAGCGGCGGAAGCGGCGGACGCGCAAACCCTGGTCGCGCGGGCGCAATTGCAGAACGCCAACGCGACTCTCGAGCGGCAGGCTTCGCTGATTGCTCAGGCGCAGGCCACCGTGGTCTCGGCCAAAGCGGAAATGGCTTTTGCGCAGCAGGAACTGAACCGCTACAACCATCTCGCCGGTGTCGGCGCTGGCACCGTGCAGAACGCGCAGCAGGCGCGCACGCGCATCGATCAGGCCTCGGCGCGCCTCGACACCGCGACGGCGAAACTGGCGGCCGAACGCAAACAAGTCGAAATCCTCACTGCCCAGCGCAACGCCGCCGACGGCAATCTGAAACACGCGCAGGCTGCGCTGGAGATTGCCAGTTTCAACTTGTCCTACACGCGTATCACCGCGCCGCAGGACGGCATGATCGGAGAGCGTGCGGTGCGCGTCGGCGCCTACGTCACGCCGGGCAGCAAACTGTTGGCGGTGGTGCCGTTGCAGCAGGCCTATGTGGTGGCCAATTTTCAGGAAACCCAGTTGACCGATGTGCAGCCCGGGCAGGATGTGCAAGTCCGAGTGGATAGTCTCGGTGGCGAAGCCCTGACCGGCCGCGTCGAGAGTATTGCGCCGGCAACTGGCGTGACCTTTGCGGCGGTGAAACCGGATAACGCCACCGGTAATTTCACCAAGGTTGTGCAACGGATTCCGGTGAAGATCGTGCTGGAACCGGGCCAGCCACTGGCTGAGCGCTTGCGGGTGGGAATGTCGGTGGAGGCGAGTATTGATACCGCCAGCTCAAAGGCGTCCGGGCGCGAGGTGACGCAGCGATGATCGGTGTTGAATCGGCTGCCGCCTTCGCGAGCAGGCTCGCTCCCACATTGTGTAATGCGTTCTCCCTGTGGGAGCGAGCCTGCACGCGAAAAAGCCAGTGGCAGCAGCTAACCTTCAGTGCCTTGCTCACAATGAGTCTCACCGCCTGCACCGTCGGCCCGGACTTCCAGAAACCCGAAACCAGGCAGCCGGCCGACTGGGCCAAACCCGCCCGGTCCGCCCCGAGCCAGGCCGTCAGCGAACCCTTGAACGAACGCTGGTGGGAAACCTTCCACGACCCGCAGCTGTCCGCGCTGACCCAGCGCGCACTGAACAGCAACCTCGACCTGCAACTGGCCAGCAGCCGTCTGCAACAAAGCCGCGCCGCGCGCCAGGTAATCACCGCCGAACGTTATCCGAACAGCACCGCCAGCGGCAGCTACGCACGCAAACGCAACAGCGGCGAAGGCTTGAACGATCCGTCGGGGAATAAAGGTGATTCGGCCTTTAACCTGTGGGATGCCGGTTTCTCGGCGTCATGGGAACTGGATTTCTGGGGCCGCGTGCGCCGTGAAACCGAAGCCGCTGATGCCAATCTCGAAGTGGCAGAAAATGATCGTCGCGGTGTGCTGCTGACGGTGCTTACCGACACCGCGCAAAACTACATTCAGCTGCGCGGCGTGCAGAACACCCGCGCCGTCACCGAGCAGAACCTCGACGTCGCCCGCCACAGCCTGAAACTCTCGCAGCTGCGGCTGGCCGATGGTGTGGCGACCGACCTGGACGTCGCCGAAGCCGCCGCGCAAGTCGCCGCCATCGAGGCACGGCTGCCGGCACTCGAGCAGCGTCAGGCGCAACTGATCAACGCGATCAGTCTGCTGATGGGCGAACCGCCGCAGGCCCTCGCTCAAGCGTTATCCACAGACGCGGCAGTGCCGCAGTCGCCACTGCAAGTCGCCATCGGCCTGCCGTCGCAATTGGCCGAACGTCGTCCGGATATCCGCCAGGCCGAGGCGCGTCTGCACGCCGCCACCGCCAACATCGGTGTGGCCAAGGGTGGTTTCTATCCGCGCATCACCCTGTCCGGCAACCTCGGTTCACAGGCCATGCAACTGAGTGATTTCGGTTCATGGGGCTCGCGCGCCTTTGCCATCGGCCCGCAATTCAGCCTGCCGTTGTTCGACGGCGGACGCCTGCGCGGCATGCTCCAATTGCGTGAAGCCCAACAGCAGGAAGCGGCCATCGCCTACCAGCAGACCGTGCTGCGTGCCTGGCATGAAATCGACGACCAACTGACCGCCTACAACGCCAGCCAGCGCCGGCGCGACAGCCTCGCCGAAGCCGTGCGCCAGAACCAGATCGCCCTGCGCACCGCGCAACAGCAATACGTCGAAGGCGTGGTCGATTTCGTCAACGTCCTCACCGTGCAGAGCGCCTTGCTCGCCACGCAGGAACAATGGGTGGAAAGCTCGACCGGCGTTTCCCTGGCGATGGTCGGTTTATACAAGGCGCTGGGCGGCGGATGGCAATCGGTCTATCCGGCAGCGCAACTGGCCGCAGGCTCGCCGGACGTCGCCAGACCCTGAACCCACGGCGACAGCTATGCTCAACTCCACTGCAGCAAACGGCGTGACGCCGGACCTGAATTGCAGAGGAGTTGCATCATGGAAAATCCGCAGCACAGCCTCCCGGCCCTGTTCAAACAACTCGGCCTCGCCGACGATCCGACCGGCATCGACCAATTCATTGTTACCCATTCGCCGCTCAAGCCGGATCTGCATCTGGCTGACGCGTTTTTCTGGACGGCAGGTCAGGCGCAGTTTCTGCGTGAGGAGATTCTCGACGATGCGGATTGGGCGGAGGTGGTGGATCAGTTGAATGTGATGTTGCGTAAGGGGCGGGTGGGGTGATCATCGCGAAGTTGTATCCTCGTTGAACGCCACAGTTGTCCGCATGGCATAAATAGACCAAAATCACGTCCTAATTTGAGGTTCTTATTATGCAAAGCGTTCTCGCCGATATGGCTGTCAGTGTCTCTGAATTAAAGAAAAATCCTACTGCCGTGTTGAACGGTGCACATGGGGGGGCCGTCGCTGTCCTCAACCACAATCGCGTCATGGGCTATATGGTGCCGGCCGAAGTTTATGAAGCAATGATGGAGCGGCTTGATGATCTTGAGCTGGCTGACATTGTTCGTTCGCGCCTCCACGAAACGCCCATTTCGGTAAGCCTGGATGACTTATAAGCTTGAGTTTCTGCCGTCTGCGCACAAAGAGTGGAACAAGCTGGGTCATACATTGCGTGAGCAATTCAAAAAGAAGCTGGGTGAGAGGCTGAAGCTTCCCAGAATCCCGGCTGACGCACTCCACGGCATGCCCGACTGCTACAAAATCAAACTCAAAGCCTCGGGGTATCGATTGGTTTACCAAGTCATCGACGAACGAGTCGTGGTTTCCGTGCTAGCGGTTGGCAAGCGCGAACGCAGCAGTGTTTACGATACTGCCAAGAACCGTTGAACGAGCCCCCGCTTTATTCAAATGGCCGATGTTTGTCGATGAGATTCTTGAGTGACCGGACTGGGCCGCCAACGTGTGGGATCAGTTGATGTATCGTCTGGCATGAGGCGCAGCATGTAAAAAAAATTGCGCGAAAAGGCTCAGATGTAAAAAAAACCTTCTTACTGTAAAAAAAATTTGGTTCTGTCCGTCGCATTAGATTTTTTCTTCGAAAAATTACAAATCCAACTCGTGGTACGCCTCGGCCAAGCGTGGGGAGATTTGTTTCAAAACTTGACTGAAATTCCCCTCCAATGCGATATTGATAGTTAGCAAACTAACAGTGTCCGTTATCCCGTGTCCGATTCCCTCGACAGTCTCCAGATGAACATCAGCAGCGCCATGGTGGTGGCCGCCCGGCATTGGCGGAAGATCTGCCAGACCACGCTGGTCAACTATGGAATTTCCGAAGCCTGCGCCGTGCCCTTGTTGATGATCGGCCGCTTGGGCGAGGGCGTGCGTCAGGTGCAAGTCGCCCAGGCCGCGGGGATGGAGAGTCCTTCGCTGGTGCGCTTGCTCGATCAGCTGTGCCATGCCGGTTACGTCTGTCGCACCGAAGATGCCCAGGATCGGCGCGCCAAGTGCCTGAGCCTGACCGACACCGGTCGCGAGCTGGTGCAGGCGGTGGAGGCCGAGTTGGTGCGCCTGCGCCACGAAGTGCTGGAAGGCATCGAGCGCAGCGATCTGGAAGCTACGCTTCGGGTACTGAGGGCTTTTGAGGCGGCGAGTTCGCCTGTGGTGGTCAATTCTTGAACGGTTTTTTCACTGGCATGCCGCCGGCCCGTGACTGGTTTTACGGGGTCCGTACTTTTGCAGCGTCGATGATTGCGCTGTACATCGCCTTGCTCATGCAAATGCCGCGTCCGTATTGGGCGATGGCCACGGTGTACATCGTCTCCAGCCCGTTTCTCGCCCCGACCAGTTCCAAAGCGCTCTACCGCGCGGCGGGCACTTTTCTCGGCGCGGCGGCGGCGGTGCTGTTCGTGCCGATGTTCGTGCAGAGCCCCTATGTGCTGGTGGTAGTCATTGCTTTGTGGACCGGCATCTTGTTGTTCATGTCCCTGCATCTGCGCACGGCCAACAGTTATGCGCTGATGCTGGCCGGCTACACCTTGCCGCTGATTGCCCTGCCGGTGGTCGATAATCCGCTGGCGGTGTGGGACGTGGCCGAGGCTCGTACCGAAGAGATTTTCCTTGGCATCGCCGTCGCTGCGGTGGTCGGTGCGATGTTCTGGCCGCGTCGGCTGGCGCCGGTGTTCAACGATGCCGTGAGCAAGTGGTTCGCCGATGCGACGAGCTACAGCCTGAAGTTTCTCAGCCGCGATGTGCAGCCGGAAGAAGTCACCGCGCTGCGCATGGCCATGGTCGCCAACTTCAACAGCCTCGAATTGATGATCGGCCAGTTGCCCCACGAAGGCGCGCGGCCACAGACCGTGCGCAATACCAAGGAACTGCGCGGGCGGATGATTCACCTGCTGCCAGTGATCGATGCCCTTGAGGATTCCCTATACGCCCTCGAACGCCGCACCCCGGAACTGGTGGAAAAATTCCAGCCGTTGCTGACCGCGACCCGTGAATGGCTGGGCCACGCAGACGCCAACCTCGAGCGCTGGCAAGCACTGAGAGATCAACTCGACGCGCTGCAACCGAGCGCCGAAGCGCTGGAGGAGCGCAAACAGTTGCTGTTCTCCAATGCGATCTACCGCCTCGGTGAGTTCATCGATCTGTGGCAGGACTGTCGCAGCCTGCAGGATGCGATTCTGTGCGAGCGCCAGGACAGCTGGCGCGCGGTGTATCGGCACTGGCGCCTGGGCCGGTTGACGCCGTTCATCGATCGCGGGCTGATGCTCTACTCGGTGACCTCGACCATTCTGGCGATCATCGTTGCTTCGGTGCTGTGGATCCTGCTCGGCTGGCCGGACGGCGGCAGTGCGGTGATCCTGGCGGCGGTGGCGTGCAGCTTCTTCGCCTCGATGGACGACCCGGCGCCGCAGATCTATCGGTTCTTTTTCTGGACCGGGATGTCGGTGCTGTTCGCCAGCCTTTATCTGTTTCTGATTCTGCCCAACCTGCACGACTTCCCGATGCTGGTGCTGGCGTTTGCCGTGCCGTTCATTTGCATCGGCACGCTGACGGTGCAGCCGCGTTTCTACCTCGGCATGCTGCTGACGCTGGTCAATACCTCGTCGTTCATCAGTATTCAGGGTGCATACGACGCGGACTTTTTCGCCTTTGCCAACTCCAACCTCGCCGGGCCGCTGGGGCTGTTGTTCGCTTTCATCTGGACGCTGGTGGCGCGACCGTTCGGCGCCGAACTGGCGGCCAAACGCCTGACCCGATTCAGCTGGAAAGACATCGTCAGCATGACCGAGCCGGCCAGCCTCGCCGAGCATCGGCAGTTGGGTGTGCAGTTGCTCGATCGGTTGATGCAGCACCTGCCGCGTCTGGCCCTGACCGGTCAGGACACCGGCATCGCCATGCGCGAAGTGCGTGTCGGTCTGAATATGCTCGATCTGCTTGCCTACACCCCGCGCGTCACTGGCGTGCCAAACGCCCTGCTGCGACAAGTGGTGAGCGAGGTCGGCGAGTATTTTCGCGCGTGCCTCAAAGCCGACAAACGCCTGCCGGCACCGAGCGGTCTGCTGATGACACTCGATCGTACCCGCCGAGCGCTGAACGGCCAGGGCGACGATGAAACCCGTCGACACCTGTTGCACGCCTTGAGCGGTCTGCGTCTGGCCTTGCTGCCCGGCGTCGAGTTCGTCTCCAGCGCCGAGCCCGAAGAACCGCTGCCCGATGGAGCGCCCCTATGATCGGTGATCTGGATATCAGCGGCATCTTCCTGCCGACCCTGCTGGTGCTGATGGGCATCACTTACGTGCTGTTTTTGTTGGTGCATGGCGTGCTGCAACGCCTGCACTTTTACCGTCTGGTCTGGCACCGGGCATTGTTCAACGTGGCGCTCTACGCCGTGCTGCTGTACGGCGTGGACTCACTCAGTCGATACCTGATGACATGAAAAAACCGTTTCTGACCATCGGTCGCGTGGTCCTGACCCTGCTGATCGTGACTTTTGCCGTTGTCCTCGTCTGGCGCATGGTGATGTATTACATGTTCGCGCCGTGGACCCGCGACGGCCACATTCGCGCCGACATCATCCAGATCGCCCCGGACGTGTCCGGGCTGATCCAGCAGGTCGAGGTAAAGGACAACCAGTTGATCAAGCGTGGCCAGGTGCTGTTCAGCATTGACCAGGATCGCTTCAAACTGGCCCTGCGTCAGGCCAAGGCCGCCGTTGCCGATCGCCAGGAAACCCTCGCCCAGGCCCAGCGTGAAGCCAAGCGTAACCGTGGCCTCGGCAATCTGGTGCCGGCCGAACAGCTGGAAGAAAGCCAGTCGCGCGTCGCCCGTGCACAGTCGGCATTGGCCGAAGCCTTGGTGGCGGTCGATAGTGCGCAGCTCAACCTTGATCGCTCGGTGATCCGCAGCCCGGTCGACGGTTACGTCAACGACCGCGCGCCGCGTCCGCAGGAATTCGTCACCGCCGGCCGTCCGGTGTTGTCGGTGGTCGACAGCAACTCCTTCCACATCGACGGCTATTTTGAAGAAACCAAACTCGACGGCATCCACGTCGGGCAATCGGTGGATATTCGCGTGATCGGTGACCGCGCCAGGTTGCGCGGGCATGTCGAAAGCATCGTCGCCGGCATCGAAGACCGCGACCGCACCAGCGGCAGCAACCTGCTGCCCAACGTCAACCCGGCGTTCAGTTGGGTACGTCTGGCGCAGCGGATTCCGGTGCGCATCGCTTTTGATGAGGTGCCGGCCGACTTCCGCATGATCGCCGGGCGTACCGCCACTGTGTCGATCATCGACGATCAGCATGAGGAGCCGCAGCCATGAGCAGGGCCTGGTTGATCGCCGGGTTGGGCGTGATGCTCTCGGCCTGTCAGATGGTCGGCCCGGATTATCAGCTGCCCACCGACGCGGCGGTGCAGCGCAAGGACATTCAGGGCGAGCTGGCAGTCGCCGGCAAACCGGTAATCTCGGCGCCGGTGCCGGCGGACTGGTGGCGGCTGTATAAAGACCCGCGCCTCGATCAACTGGTGCAGCAGGCCATGGCGTCCAACACCGATTTGCGTGTAGCGGCGGCGAACCTGTCGCGGGCACGTGCTCAGGTGGATGAAGCCGAGGCCGCTGGCGGCTGGAGCGGCGGGGTGAAAATGGGCGCGCAACGTTTGCAGGAATCCGGTCAGGCGTTCCTGCTGCCGGAGAAAGTCCCGGTGGCCAACATTGCCGATATCGGCATCAGCGCTTCGTACCAGTTCGACCTGTGGGGCACTCTGCAACGCGGCATCGAAGCGGCCAAAGCCAATGCCGATGCGACTCAGGCTGCTGCCGATACCGCACGCATCACTTTGGTGGCGGACGTGGTTCGTGCTTACACCCAGGTCTGCGCTGCCAACGAAGAGCGGGAAATCGCCGAGCACTCTCTCGACCTGCAATCGCAGAGCACCACGCTGATCCAGCGTCTGCGTGACGCCGGACGGGGCGACGAGACTCAGGTCACCCGTTCGCAGACCCAATTCAAATCCCTGCGCGCCGACTTGCCGCGCTATGAAGCAGCGCGTCAGGCCGGGCTGTTCCGTCTGTCGATGCTGCTGGCCAAACCGGTCGAGCAATTGCCAGCGGGCACGGCCAGTTGCGCTGAGTTGCCGAAGATCGCGCAACTGGTGCCGGTCGGTGACGGCGCTGCGCTGCTCAAGCGCCGCCCGGATATTCGTCAGGCCGAGCGGCGTCTTGCAGCGGCAACCGCCGGCATCGGCATCGCCACCGGCGAGCTGTACCCGGACATCAGCATCGGTGCGACCATCGGCACCGTCGGCATCATTGATGACCTTGGCGACCCGTCGACCAACCGCTGGGGCTTTGGCCCGTCGCTGAGCTGGAAAGTACCGACCAACGGCGCCCGTGCGCGCATTCGTGAAGCCGAGGCCAACACTCAAGGCGCGCTGGCGCATTTCGACGGCGTGGTGCTCAACGCCATCCGCGAAACGCAGACCGGTCTGGCCCAGTACAGCGCGCTGCTGCAACGCCGCGATGCGCTGGCTGAAGCCGAGCAGTCGGCCAAGCTCGCCGCCGAGCAGACGCACCGCTTCTTCCAGGCCGGCCGCGAGTCGTTCCTTGCCGACCTGCAAGCAACCCGCACCTACACCGATGTCACCGCGCAACTGGCCGCCGCCAACACCCAGGTCGCGATGAGTCAGATCGATTTGTTCCTCGCCCTGGGCGGTGGCTGGGAAAGCGGACGAACGCACACCTCGGGCGCCAGCAAACCCTGAGGCCGTTGCTATGCTTTGAAGTGTTGGAGGGGCGCCCCATGCCAAGCGCTCCTGCAATGCACATTGCTCGTGCTGGCCCAGGGGAAACCAATAATGAAAAACCCTTACGCTCTCGGCTTCTGGTGCGCTCTGGTCGCACTGGTGCTGCTCTCGGCCACGTATTTCTACGGGATCATGCTGGCCCACCAGATCGACACGGCGATGATCTTCCTCGACAGCGCCGTTGCGCTGATCGCGGTGATGGCGATCGTCGTCGTCGCGTGGACCTCGATTCAGCTGCAACGGGTCAAGAAGCGCCAGCTCGAACGGGGCAAGATGCTCGTGCTGATCTGGGACACCAAAGTCGCCCTGCGCCGGGTTGAAACCGTGTTCGACCGCTACTTCTGGGGCAGTTACTGGCAGCCCGGGCGAACCTTCGCCGAAGTCATGGGCGAGCTCACCGGCACGCCGCTGGAAAAAAGCCTCGAAGCCCTGAAGAAGCAATGCCTGGAACTCGACAAGCAGATCGCCGATGACGGCTGGCACTGGCTGAACAACGCCCGCGAGCTGTCCGACGTCGCCACGGCCATGGCCCGCGAACGCTATCAGCTGGATTTCTGCGATGTCCGGGCGGATACCACCGGCGGAGCGGTGATCGATCGTGACTTCGAAGTGCTGGTGTATACCTGGACGGCGCGGCTGAAGAGTTTTGATCATCAACTGGATGAAATCGAAGTCCAGTATTCCTGAAATCAAAAGATCGCAGCCTTCGGCAGCTCCTACAGGAGAATCGCATTCCAAATGTAGGAGCTGCCGAAGGCCGCGATCTTTTTGCTCTCCCAAGTGTCCATAGACACTCTTTAACCTTTAAACATTGGGCCGTCGCCCGCGCCCGGTGCTAATCTCCACCGCTTAATTGCGCACAGTCGAGCCGCGACCCGATCCCGGGTTCAAGGAAGACGACTTCACCCACAGCCACGGAAACCGATCAGGTCATTCATGAATAAATCAGCAGGCGTGCTTCTCGGAATTGTTGTTGCCATTGGCGCGATCAGCGCAGGCGGGGCCTGGTACACCGGGACCAAGATCGAAGGCGTACTGAACAACGCCGTGACCAACGCCAACAAAGAGTTGCAGACCGCCATGGCCGGCTCCAACGGCACCGCGTCGCTGGAACTGGTATCGCTGGAACGCCACACCTTCACCAGCACCGCGCACTATCGCCTCAAGGGCGAAGGCGAGATGTTCGGCGATGCGCCGGTCGAGCTGCTGTTCGTCGACCACATCGAACACGGCCCGCTGCCGTTTTCGCGTCTGGTTTCGCTGAAGTGGCTGCCGGTCATGGCCACCAGCAACTACGAGCTGGAAAAGAGCCCGTCCACGGAAAAATGGTTCGCCGCCACCAACGGCGCCGCGCCGCTCAAGGGCGTGACCAACATCGGCTACGACGAATCGACCACCAGCACTTTGAATCTGGTGCCGTTCGAAACCGCGCTGGATGAGCAATCGAGCCTGAAGTTTTCCGGTCTGAGCATGGACATCGCCGCCAGCGCCCAGGCGCAGAAGGTCAAGGCCGACGGTTACATGGACAATCTGAAACTGGTCACCGTGTCGGAAGACCAGGCGCCGGTGCAGGTCGAGCTCAACGGCCTGACCCTGGCCAGCAACCTCGCCAAGAGCAGCTACGGCTACTACACCGGGGAAAACACCCTGGAAGTGACCAGCAGCAAAACCACCTTCGGCGCCAAGCCGATGGTGCTGGGCGTGAAGAACTTCGAAATGAAGAACCGCACCGAAGAAAGCGGCAGCAACGCCTCGGGGCGTGCCGACTACAAAATCGGCGAAGTGACGCTCAACGACAAGAAAGTCGGTTCGGCGGCCATGGCCATGAGCCTGAAGAACCTCGACATTCCGTCGACCATGTCGCTGATGCAGATCTACCAGACCAAATTGCAGCCGTATGAAAAAGCTGCCGCCGAGGCCGCTGCGCAGGGGTTGCCGGCACCGGAGCTGAATCTGACCGAAGCGGAAAACGCCCAGGTCAAAGCCGATCTGCAGAAGCTGCTGGCTGCCGGCCCGCAACTGGCGCTGGAGAACCTGTCGTTCAACACCGCCAACGGTGAAAGCCGCGCCAATCTGGTGATCGACCTGACCAAACCGCAATCGATGGATCTGCCGCCGGATCAACTCGGCAAGCAGCTGATCGCGCTGCTCGACCTGAACATTCAGGTGTCCAAGCCGATGCTCGTCGATCTGCTCAGCGTGCAGGCGCAGCTCGATGGCCAGACTGACGCCAAAGCCATCGTCGATCAGTCCAAGGAAGCGGCGGACATGTTCGCCGGCATGGCGGTCGGCTCGCAATTGGCTGTCGCCGACGGCACCAACGTGGTGACCAAACTGCATTACGCGGCCAATCAGGTCGAATTCAACGGCCAGAAGATGACCGTCGAGCAGTTCATCGGCTTTCTCATGAGCAAGTTTGCCGGCGTCACCCAAGAGCAATAAGCCCACCGCGCGCCCTCCAGACGCCCGGCCCCTGTGTAAACAGGCGCCGGGCGTTTTGCTGTGCGGGTTTTGTACAGACAGGCCGATTCTGAACAATTATTGCGTTGTGAAAATTCGACTACGCTTGCGTGCAGACTGCCTCACCAAGCTTGGCCGAGGGCTGTCATCGTCGGCCACCGTTACGAATGGGCAAGGAGGGCATTGCGACCCGGCTGGCCATGTAAGGATGCTGACAAATGCCGCGTATTGATGGCCCTGTATTACATCGTGGTTTGCGCCCTTTGTTCCGATTCGCCCTGTGCAGCCAGTTGCTCTGGCCAGTGCTGGCGTTGGCCGACACACCCTACGACGAGATGGTGCGCGATGCCCGCGCCGGGCACTACACGCCTGCGCTGACGGTTTTGCGTCAGGTGCCGCCGGGCCAGGCCAGCGACGGCCAGGTCAGCGATCACCTGCAAATCGCCAGTTGGGCCGGGCTCGATGCCGAAGTGGTCAAGGTCTATGAAACCCAGGGTCGCGACCGCGTCCTGCCGGTGCAGGCACTGACCGCCGCCGCGCGTGCCTATCGCAACCTCAAGCGCTGGGATCAGGCCACCCAGGTCTACAACAAAGCGCTGGCGCTGGAGCCGGACAACGCCGACCTGCAACTGGGCCTCGCGCTGACTCAGGCCGATGCCGGCAAGCCCGATCAGGCCGTCACCCGCGCCCAGGCGCTGGTTGCCGCCAAACCCGATGATCCTTCCCGCCGCCTCGCCTTGGGCTACGCCCTCGGTCGCGCCGGCAAACAGTACGACGCATTGTTTGAATTTGATCAGGCGTTTATCCGTGCCGGCAACAAACCGGAAGTCGCCCGTGAGTACGTGGTCGCGCTGCAAAAGGCCCGTCTGCCTGAACCGGCGCTGCGTCTGGCCAGTCAACGTCCCGGCCTGATTGATCCGGTGACCTTGCGCCGGCTCGAAGGCGATCTCGCCGCCGAACGCGTGCGCCTTGCCGAACTGGCCACCCGCAGCGAAAAGGAACGCTATGTCATCGCCGACCGCGCGCTGGCCGATTACGACAAACTGCTCGCAACCTGGACGCCCGACGCCACTGCCCACGATGACGTGACGCGCTGGCGCATCGACCGTATGGGCGCGCTCAAGGCCCGTGCGCGCACCGCCGACGTGATCAGCGAATACCAGAAACTGCAAGCCGAAGGCGTGGAGATTCCGACCTACGCCCTGCGCTGGGTAGCGGCGTCTTATCTGGATCAGCGCGAGCCTGAGATTGCTACCGATCTGTATCGCCAGGTGCTTTCGGCGCCGGACGCCGATGTCGGTGATCGCCTCGAAGACACCACTGCGCTGTACTACTCGCTGCTGGAAAGCGACCGCGCCGATGAGGCGCGCAAGGTCGCCGAAGACGCAGCGAAAGCCCAGCGACCGCGCGTCGAGCTCAAGGGCTTGCCGATCGGCAACCCTAACGACGAATGGATGGACGCCCAGCAGCTCGCGGCGCAGGCCGGCACCTACGGTTCCGACCTGCCCCACGGCGAGGAGCGCCTGCAGACTCTGGTCGAGCAGGCACCGGGCAACCTTGGCTTGCGTCTGGCCCAGGCCGATCTCTACCTCGCCCGCCAGATGCCGCGCCGCGCGGAAAGCCAGCTCAAGGAAACCGAGAGCATGGCCCCGCGCGATGCCGGCCTGGAGGTCGCTCAGGCGCGCACCGCGATGGAGTTGCAGGAGTGGCGGCAGAACGATGCGCTGGTCGACGATGTGGTCGCGCGTTATCCGGACAACCGCCAGGTGCAGCGCCTGGCCCGCGAACGGGAAGTGCATGACATGGCCGAACTGCGCGTCGAAGCCTACGGCGGCAAGGCCAACGGTGGCGGCAGCGGCGATGCCGGTGCGGTCAGCGGCAGCCGTGATTTCGGTATCCAGAGCACGTTGTACAGCCCACCGATCAACGAAGACTGGCGCGTGTTTGCCGGCGCCGGTTATGCCACCGGTGATTTCGCCGAAGGCACCGGCCACCATCGCTTCCAGCGTGTCGGCCTGGAACGGCGCACCCGTGACATGACCCTCGAAGCCGAGGTGTCGAATCACGATTACGGCTTCGGTGACAAACAGGGCGCGCGCCTGGCGATTGCCCGCGACATCAACGATCACTGGCAATACGGCGGCAGCCTCGAATACCTCTCGGCGGAAACCCCGCTGCGCGCGCTCAACAGCGACATCAAGGCCAACGGCGGCAGTGCGTTCCTGCGCTGGCGCGCCAACGAAAGCCGCGAGTGGCGCGTGTCGGTCAGCCCATCGCACTTCAGCGATGGCAACAACCGCGTCGAAGCCTTGGTGACCGGGCGCGAGGGCATCTACACCGCGCCGAACATTCAGGTCGACGCCGGCCTGGAAGTTGGCACCAGCCACAACTCGAAATCCGACGACGTGCCGTACTTCAACCCCAAGTCGGACTTCAGCGTGATGCCGCTGGTCAACGTCAACCACGTGCTCTACCACCGCTACGAGACTTCCTGGAGCCAGCAATTCCAGGCCGGCGCGGGCACTTACAGCCAGCGCGACCACGGCACCGGCGGCATGGCGTTGCTCGGTTACGGCCAACGGTACGCCTGGAACGACGTGTTCGATGTGGGCGGCATGTTCAGTGTGATCAACCGGCCTTACGACGGTGATCGGGAAACTGATCTGCGTCTGCTCGTCGACCTCACTTTCCGCTTCTAGAAGAGTTTGAAGATGCCTTTTATCTCGCGTTTCATCCTTCTGCTGGGAGCGCTGCTGATCAGCGCCTGCGCCCAGCAAGCCCCGGCCTTCGCGCCGCCCTCCGAGCGCCCGGCCGCGGCCAGTGAACAACCGTGGCCAAAAAACCATGTGCTCGGCATTGCCTACCACGATGTCGAAGACCGTGATCCCGATCAGGCCGTGGTGGCGGTGCGCACCGAGCGCATGATCGAGCAGCTCGCCTGGCTGCGCGAGAACGGCTACAAACCAGTGACCGTCGACCAGATCATGGCCGCGCGTAACGGTGGCCCGGAGCTGCCGGCGAAAGCGGTGCTGCTCAGTTTCGACGACGGTTACGCCAGCTTCTATACCCGCGTGCTGCCGGTGCTGCGCGCCTACAACTGGCCAGCCTTGCTGGCGCCGGTGGGTACCTGGATCGACACGCCGCTCAATCAACCGGTGGATTTTGCCGGCACGCCGCGTAACCGTGACAACTTCCTGACCTGGCAGCAGATCCGCGAAATCTCCAAGTCCGGGTTGGTAGAGATCGCCGCTCACACCGATGCCAACCACAAAGGCATCCTTGCCAACCCGCAGGGCAACCTGCAGCCGGCCGCCGCGACCCGGCGTTATGACCCGGTGACCAAGCGCTATGAATCCGAAGCCGATTTCCAGGCACGCATTCGTACCGACGTGAAGAACATTTCCGAGAAGATCCGCAAGGCCACTGGTTACAAACCACGCGTCTGGGTCTGGCCGTACGGCACCGCCGACGGTACATCGCTGGCCGTGGTCGGCGAGGAGGGCTATGAAATGGCCCTGACGCTGGACGACGGCCTCGACACCCTCGATAACCTGATGAGCGGGCCGCGCTTCCTCGTCGCGTCCGATCCTGACGGCGAGCATTTCGCCAACAGCATCGTTTCGGTGCAGGCCGAAGGGCCGATGCGCGTGGTGCATGTCGATCTCGACAACGTCTACGACCCGGACCCGGCCCAGCAGGACATCAACCTCGGCAAACTGGTGCAGCGCATGGCTGACCTCGGCGCCAGTACGGTGTTCCTGCAAGCCTTCGCCGATCCCAAGGGCGATGGTCTGGTGCATTCGCTGTACTTCCCCAACCGCCACCTGCCGATGCGCGCCGACCTGTTCGACCGCGTCGCCTGGCAGTTGCGCACCCGTGCTCATGTGAAGGTCTTTGCGTGGATGCCGGTGCTGAGTTTCGAGCTGGATTCGAAGCTGCCGCGGGTGACTCGCTGGGACCCGAAAACCGCCACAACGTCGGTCGACCCGAAGCAGTACAAACGTCTCTCGCCGTTCAATCCTGAAGTACGCAAGATCATCGGTGAAATCTATGAAGACGTGGCGCGGCTGACCTCGGTCGACGGCATTCTCTACCACGACGATGCGGTGCTTTCGGATTTCGAAGACGCCAGCCCGGATGCCCTGAAGGCCTACGCCGCTCAAGGTCTGCCGGGTTCGATTGCCGCGCTGCGCGACGATCCGGCAGCGATGCAACGCTGGACGCGTTTCAAGAGCCGCTACCTGATCGACTTCACCAACGAACTGACCGCGAAGGTCCGTGCGATTCGCGGCCCGCAAGTGCTGACCGCGCGCAACATCTTCGCTGAGCCGATGCTCAATCCCGACAGCGAAGCGTGGTTCGCGCAGAACCTCGATGACTTCCTCGCCACCTACGACTGGACGGCGCCGATGGCCATGCCATTGATGGAAAAACAGACGCTGGCCGAGTCCGGCCCATGGCTGGAAGAACTGGTCGCCACGGTGAAGAAACGCCCCGGCGCACTCAACCGCACCGTGTTCGAATTGCAGGCGCGTGACTGGAACCAGAAGGATCAGGCCGATATCGACGCCGTGCATCTGGCGGACTGGATGGGCCGGCTCAAGCGTCAGGGCGCGACCAGTTTCGGTTACTACCCGGACAACTTCCTCGACAACCTGCCAGACCTGAAAACCGTAAGGCCTGCACTCTCCAACAAATGGAATCCATAACATGCTGGATAGACTGTTAGCCCTGCTTGTTCTGGCGATTGTCCTTGGCGTTCCGCTGGGGCTGATCTTCCTGGTGACCGGCCAGTTCCTGATGTCGTTCGTGTTCTTCTACCCACTGTTCATGTCCGGGTTGTGGATCGCTGGCGGCCTGTATTTCTGGCTGCACTGGGAGCGTCACTGGCCATGGCAGGACGACACGCTGCCGCCGCCGCTGGAAGGCGAGCCGCTGATTTCGATCCTGATTCCTTGCTACAACGAAGGCGATAACGCTGCCGATACCATTTACGCGGCACTGGCCCAGCACTACCCGAACATCGAAGTGATCGCGATCAACGACGGCTCCAAGGACAACACCGCCGAAGTGCTCGATGCGCTGGCCAAGGAAGATCCGCGACTGCGGGTTCTGCATCTGGCGGAAAACCAGGGCAAGGCTGTGGCTCTGCGCATGGGCGCGATCGCTGCGCGCAGCGAGTATCTGGTGTGCATCGACGGCGACGCCTTGCTGGCCCCGAACACTGCGGCTTATCTGGTCGCGCCGATGCTGGATAACGCACGCCTTGGCGCCGTGACCGGCAACCCGCGCATCCGCACGCGTTCGACCTTGATCGGGCGGGTGCAGGTCGGCGAGTTCTCCTCGATCATCGGCCTGATCAAACGTACGCAGCGGGTGTTCGGACGCATCTTCACCGTCTCCGGTGTGATCGTCGCGTTCCGCCGCACCGCGCTGAACCGGGTCGGCTACTGGAGCCCGGACATGATCACCGAAGACATCGACATCAGCTGGAAGCTGCAACTCGATCACTGGAGCATCTTCTACGAACCGCGCGCCCTGTGCTGGATCCTCATGCCGGAAACCCTCGGTGGCCTGTGGAAGCAGCGTCTGCGCTGGGCTCAGGGCGGTGCCGAAGTGCTGTTCAAGAACATTCGCGGCATCTGGCAGTACCGCCATCGCTACCTGTGGCCGCTGTTGTTCGAATACTGCCTGTCCACCGGTTGGGCGTTCACTTTCCTGCTGTCGGTGATTTTCTGGGGCATGGGCAAGTTCATGGTCATGCCCGACGCGATCGCCGTCGATCACCTGATGCCGCCGGCCTTCACCGGTCTGTTGCTGGCGTTCGTCTGCCTGGTGCAGTTCGCTGTCAGCATCATCATCGATCGACGCTATGAACCGGGTCTGGGCAAGACCATGTTCTGGGTGGTCTGGTATCCGTTGGTGTTCTGGCTCGTCAGTCTGCTGACCACCCTGGTCAGTTTCCCCAAGGTGTTGTTCAGCCAACACAAAAAACGCGCGCGCTGGGTCAGTCCTGATCGGGGTATCAAACCGCTGGGCGACGACCAGGAGGAAGTCATCAAATGAAAATTATCCGGACTCGCCAACGGCCCTTTCTGGTGGTGATCGACGTGATCCTCACCGTCCTGGCCTGGGTTGGCCTGCTGTTCCTGCTGGTGCGCGGACTATGGCCATTGATCGAAACCAGCGGCGGCCCGCGTATCGATCATTCGGCGTTCGATGCCCTGGGCACCTTGCAAGTTTATATGTGGGTGGCGCTGGTCAACGCGGTGATCCTGATCGGCTGGGCACGTTATCAACAACGCAAAAGCCGCAGCTTCGCCCAGCGCCGTTTGCCGTCACCGGTGATTGGCGATGAAGGTCTGAGCAAGAGTTTCAAGCTGTGCGATGAGCGTTTCCAGAAACTGCGCACGCCGGGGGTGATGACCATTCACAACGACCAGGATGGCGACATCAGCCATGTGGAAACGCATTTCTGGCCGCTTCAGCAGCAAGCACTACCGGCGCCGCTGGCACCCCTGGAGCATCCACGGGTGATCTTTCTGCATGCCGAAGAAGACGACAGTCGCGAGCCGGTGAAGCGCCTGACCTGATCTCCACGCGGCCTGTGTAGGAGCTGCCGAGGGCTGCGATCTTTTGATTTTGCTTATGTAAAAACAAGATCAAGAGATCGCAGCCTCGTTGCACTCGTCAGCTCCTACAGGACCGGTGTCAGGCCTGGATCAGCGTCCAGGCCTCTTTCATCCGCAAAGGTTGCTTCATTCGCTCGGCCAGCAGCGCCATTGCGCGTTGCTTGTCGCAGGCCACCGCCGCAACGACGATGCCGTCTTTTGCGAACAGGCCAATGAACGGCGGCTGTTCCGGCTCACCGCTGAACTCGACCTCGTCCCACTCCTGCGCGTGACCGAGATAGTCGTAGTTCTTGCCGAAGTGGTAGGTCCAGAAAAACGGCACATCCAGATAATGTTCCTCGTCACCGAGCATGTTGGCCGCAGCGATGCGCGCGTGTTGCTGGGCCAGGCGCCAATGCTCGATACGGGTTGGCTGGCCGCTCAACGGGAACGTGGCGATATCACCGATGGCCCACAAGCCATCGCTGACGCGCATGCCGTCATCGACACGCAACGATTGGTCTTCTTCCTTGGGCAATGATTCGAAAGGTTCAGTGGCCGGGTGAACGCCGACGCCGGCGAGAACCAGATCCGCTGCCAAGCGCAGACCGTTGTCGAGCAGCACGCCCTCGACCTTGTCCTCACCAAGGATCTGCGTAGCCTCGTGTTCGCTGATGAACTTCACCCCGTGCTCTTCGTGCAGGGCGCGAATCGCCTTGCCCACGGCCTCGCCGAATTGTTTGGCAAACGGGACTGGGTGGCGTGCCAGCACGGTGACGTCGAGGCCGAACTCGCGCAGGGCTGACGCGCATTCGAGAGCAATAAAACTGTCGCCGATGATCACCGCGCGCTGGCCCGGTTGAGCGGCGTTGATGATCTGTTCAGCCTGTGCTTTCGAACGCAGGACGAAGACGTTGGCCAGCCCGGCACCAGGCAGCTTCAACGGATTGGGCGCGCCACCGGTGGCGAGTACAGCGGCGTCGTAGCGCAGGATGCCGCCGTTGTGCAGATGAAGCGTTTTGCCTGGGGCGTCGAGTGAAGTCACTTCGCCTTGCACGCGCTCAATCCGTTGCGCTTGATAGAACGCCTCATCGCGCAGCGGCGGCACTTCTTTCGGCGACATCTCCCCGGCGAGAACAAATTTGCTCAGCACCGTGCGGTCGTAGCCGGCATCCGGTTCGCCGTCGACCAGCACGATGCGTCCGCCGAAACCCTTCTCCCGTAGCGCCGCCGCGCAAGCCGTGCCCGCCGCCCCGGCGCCGACCACCACGAACGTTCTTGGGTCGTCAGCGGGCGGGGTGTGCGGATCGGGCAGGGGCTGGTCATCGACCCAGACTTCATCGCCGCGCAACTCCAGCGGATAGCGCTTGAGACTGTCCAGCGATGGCGGCTCGCACAGGCCACCGTCCTCGGCGCGGTACGCGGCCTTGTGCCAGGGGCAGATCAACCTGCCGTGACACAACGCCCCCTCGGCCAACGGTGCGCTGGCATGTGGACACAGGCCCTGAAACGCCCGCAACTCGCCGTTGGCACGCAGCAGGACGATCTTGCAGTCGCCGATTTCGACTTGCAGGCCACGGTCTTGCGGGACATCGGCGAAACGGGCGACACGGTGCAGGGACATCTTCGGCTTCCTCGCAGGCTTTTTCTTGTGAGTTGGCGCTGCGGCGCGAGGTTCAGCCATTTGCTACTGCCAAGGCACGAACGGTACAGCTATAGTTTGCGGGCCGACGACGGCCTCACTGCACAAGGTGCTCCCGGAATGACCCGATTGACCTCTCTCAACCCATGGCTGGCGGCCATCGCCGTGACCCTTTGCGTGCAGTTCCCGGCACAGGCCCAGGAGCGCTTCACCCTGAGCATCCCCGGCGTGTCGGATAACCGTCTGTTCACCTCGGCAGCGGCAAGTGACGCACCCGGTTGCGGCGGCAAGAACCAGTCGCCGGCGCTGAGCTGGAACGCCGGCCCGGCCGGGACCCAGAGCTACGCCATCGTCATGCACGACCCGGATGGCCAGAAAGGCCTGGGCGTCGATCACTGGATTCACTACGGCATCAAACCCACCACCCACCAGATCGCGGCCGGCGTCGGTGCCAAATCCGCCCTCGAAGGCGTCGGCGGCACCAACAGCAAAGGCAACACCCATTACATGGGCCCATGCCCGCCAGTGGGCGATAGCGCGCACCACTACATCATCCAGATCTACGCCCTCGACCTCGCCCCGGACGCCATGCCGGCTGGCCTGACCCGCGCCGAGCTGATGGAAAAAATCAAAGGCCATGTGCTGCGCAACAGCAGCGCGGTGCGCCGTTATCACCGCTGAGGTTCGGCCGCTCTCGGGCGGCTGACTGCCCTGATTCTCCAGCCATTTGGCATTGCCCCGCGAAAACGCGCACTATCGAGCCATTGCCAATGCGCTGGAGGACACCGTGGCAGCAAAAATCGACCGCATCGCCCAGCTACTCAACTGCCCGGAAAAGGGCGAACAAATGCGGCGTGCAGTAACCGAGACACGTAAGGAATTTCTGCTGAATCAGCCGGAAGAAGACCTCGTTGAAGAAGACGAGGTGTTTGACGAGGTTGAGGAGGAGGGGGATGACGACGATGAATATGACGAGTTTGACTGGACGACGGAGTGACGGCGTTCCAGCGATCTTGTCATCGCCCACAAAAAAGCCCCGGACCATCACAGTCCGGGGCTTTCTCGTTTGATTCATGGTGCACCAGGCGGGATTCGAACCCACGACCCCTGCCTTCGGAGGGCAGTACTCTATCCAGCTGAGCTACTGGTGCAGCGGGCGACATCATACCTAGGTCGGCTCAGGGCGTCCATGCCGGGTTTGGCGGGTTTTGTCAGTGTGCGTGTCGGCGCAAAATCGCTGCATTCCTTAAAGCGGTAACGTCCTGCAAAACCCTCGCTTGGCGCTTTGCCGGGGTTGATCTAAGGTTTTTCCTGCGGCACGGGTTTTCGGTGCGTTGATCTGAAAAGCGGCATTTTTGTTCTTTTTTTCGAACGACCTATTGTCCTTTACCCCCTTTGAACCTACGATCCGTTTGAGATTTCAAACGCTCTTTGGCGGGTTTTGCAGCGCAGGTGCGCCCGGTCGTGCACTGTTGATGCGCCACAATCCGTTCACTGATTTCCCTGACGGCAGCCTTGCGAGGCGCCTTTCTACAATCATAATTTGCTCCGCGCAGGCCGCGGTGCTGTTAAGGAAAGCCGACATGCAGCTTAAAGACACCCAGTTGTTCCGCCAGCAAGCCTTCATCGATGGCGCTTGGGTCGATGCCGACAACGGTCAGACGATCAAGGTCAACAACCCGGCCACCGGCGAAATCCTCGGCACCGTGCCGAAGATGGGCGCCGCTGAAACCCGCCGTGCCATTGAAGCCGCCGACAAGGCGCTGCCGGCCTGGCGTGCACTGACCGCCAAGGAGCGTGCCGGCAAGCTGCGTCGCTGGTTCGAACTGATGATCGAGAACCAGGACGACCTCGCGCGCCTGATGACCCTCGAGCAGGGCAAGCCGCTGGCCGAAGCCAAGGGCGAAATCGTTTACGCCGCATCGTTCATCGAGTGGTTCGCCGAAGAAGCCAAGCGCATCTACGGTGATGTGATTCCGGGCCATCAGCCGGACAAGCGCCTGATCGTGATCAAGCAACCGATCGGCGTCACCGCTGCGATCACTCCGTGGAACTTCCCGGCAGCAATGATCACTCGCAAGGCCGGCCCAGCACTGGCCGCCGGTTGCACCATGGTGCTCAAGCCGGCTTCGCAAACTCCCTTTTCCGCTTTCGCCCTGGCCGAACTGGCTCAGCGCGCGGGCATTCCTGCGGGCGTGTTCAGCGTGGTGTCCGGCAGCGCCGGCGACATCGGCAGCGAGCTGACCAGCAACCCGATCGTGCGCAAACTGTCCTTCACCGGCTCGACCGAAATCGGTCGCCAGTTGATGGCCGAATGCGCCAAGGACATCAAAAAAGTCTCGCTGGAACTGGGTGGCAACGCGCCGTTCATCGTGTTCGACGACGCCGATCTGGATAAGGCCGTCGAAGGCGCGATCATTTCCAAGTACCGCAACAACGGTCAGACCTGCGTCTGCGCCAACCGTCTGTACATTCAGGACGCGGTCTACGATGCGTTCGCCGAGAAGCTGAAAGTGGCTGTGGCCAAACTGAAGATCGGCAACGGTCTGGAAGATGGCACCACCACCGGCCCGCTGATCGACGAAAAGGCTGTGGCCAAGGTTCAGGAACACATCGCTGATGCCGTGAGCAAAGGCGCCACCGTATTGGCGGGCGGCAAGGCGATGGAAGGCAACTTCTTCGAGCCGACCATCCTGACCAACGTGCCGAAAAACGCGGCCGTGGCCAAGGAAGAAACCTTTGGTCCGCTGGCGCCGCTGTTCCGCTTCAAGGACGAAGCCGAAGTGATCGCCATGTCCAACGACACCGAATTCGGTCTGGCTTCTTACTTCTACGCGCGTGACCTCGGCCGTGTGTTCCGTGTCGCCGAAGCGCTGGAATACGGCATGGTCGGCGTCAACACCGGGCTGATCTCCAACGAAGTCGCGCCGTTCGGCGGCATCAAGGCTTCGGGCCTGGGCCGTGAAGGCTCCAAGTACGGCATCGAAGATTATCTGGAAATCAAATACCTCTGCCTGGGCATCTAAGCCGGGAAAGGGATCGCTGCAAACGCAAAGGGCACGAGAGCGCTGTCCCTTTGCGTCGTTTCAAACAGGAATTTTCTCTGCGGCCAGGAACGCCGTGGCAGTCGATCATCGCATGCTGCCACCGCTGATTCCTCCCGCTTCATCCTTGAACCACGCCGCCCGATGAGCGGCGAATGAGGACTGTAATGAGCAAGACTAACGCTGAACTGATGGCCCGCCGCACCAATGCCGTACCTCGTGGTGTTGGCCAGATTCACCCGATCTTCGCCGAGTCGGCGAAGAACGCCACCGTGACCGACGTTGAAGGTCGCGAGTTCATCGACTTCGCCGGCGGCATCGCCGTACTGAACACCGGCCACGTGCACCCGAAAATCATCGCCGCCGTGACTGAACAGCTGAACAAGCTGACCCACACCTGCTTCCAGGTGCTGGCTTACGAACCGTACGTTGAGCTGTGCGAAAAAATCAACGCCAAGGTTCCGGGTGACTTCGCCAAGAAAACCCTGCTGGTTACCACCGGTTCCGAAGCGGTGGAAAACGCCGTGAAGATCGCCCGTGCCGCTACTGGCCGTGCCGGCGTGATCGCGTTCACCGGCGCTTACCACGGTCGTACCATGATGACTTTGGGTCTGACCGGTAAAGTCGTGCCGTACTCGGCCGGCATGGGCCTGATGCCAGGCGGCATCTTCCGCGCGCTGTACCCGAACGAACTGCACGGCGTGAGCATCGACGACTCGATCGCTTCCATCGAGCGCATCTTCAAGAACGACGCCGAGCCGAAAGACATCGCTGCGATCATCATCGAGCCGGTGCAGGGCGAAGGTGGTTTCTACGTCGCGCCGAAAGAATTCATGAAGCGTCTGCGCGCTTTGTGCGACCAGCACGGCATTCTGCTGATCGCTGACGAAGTGCAGACCGGCGCTGGCCGCACTGGCACCTTCTTCGCCATGGAACAAATGGGCGTTGCCGCCGACCTGACCACCTTCGCCAAGTCCATCGCTGGCGGCTTCCCGCTGGCCGGCGTATGCGGCAAAGCCGAATACATGGACGCCATTGCTCCGGGCGGCCTGGGCGGCACCTACGCCGGTAGCCCGATCGCTTGCGCCGCTGCGCTGGCAGTCATGGAAGTGTTTGAAGAAGAGCAACTGCTGGACCGCTGCAAGGCTGTCGGCGAGCGCCTGGTCACCGGTTTGAAGGCGATTCAGGCCAAGTACCCGGTGATCGGTGAAGTGCGTGCGCTGGGCGCAATGATCGCGGTCGAGCTGTTCGAAAACGGCGACAGCCACAAGCCGAACCCGACTGCCGTGGCTGCTGTGGTGGCCAAGGCGCGTGACAAGGGCCTGATCCTGCTGTCCTGCGGCACTTACGGTAACGTGCTGCGTGTGCTGGTTCCGCTGACGTCGCCAGACGAGCAACTGGACAAAGGCCTGGCGATCATCGAAGAGTGCTTCTCTGAACTCTGATCCGCTCGTGTGACCCGCTCGACAAAAACCCGCTTCGGCGGGTTTTTTTTGCCCCTTGAAACATATCGGACCTGTTAGCGCTGTATCGGATCGCCAGCATTGGCTAAGGTTCAGGCATTGCAAGGAGAGCGCGCATGACTGCCGTTGATTTACCCGCCGTACCCCGGGTGCTGATTGCCGAGGCTGATCCCTGGTCCCGCGACCTGCTCAAACAAGTGCTGCTCAATGTGCGCTGCGATGCGCGGCTGGATTTGTGTGCCGACGGTCAGCAGGCAATGTCGTTGCTCAGCGAGGTGCCCTATGACCTGGCCATCGTTGATTGGGAGCTGCCTGGCATCGACGGATTGCATGTGCTGCGCAGCGTCCGCCAGCGCAAACGCAATCCGCCGCTGCCGTTCATTCTGATGAGCAGCCGCAACGACAGCGCCAGCGTGCGCGAAGCGATTCCGCTGGCGCCGACGGCGTACCTGACCAAACCGTTGAACATGGAAGGCCTGACCGAGCGCTTGCAGGGCTTGCTGCTCAACGCTGGCGAAGCAGTGGTTTGCGAAGTGCCGGCACTGGCGCCGGGCATGACCCTGTCGGTGTTCCTTGAGCGGCGTCGCGAGCAGGCCGATGGCGCGCCGTTGATGACCGACGTGCAAGTGGCGGTCAAGCGCAGCCTCAATCCCGAGGGGCTGGACCTCAAGCTGCTGGAAGAAGAGGTCCGCACCGATCCGCAGATTACTGCCGTGCTGATCGCAGCCGCCAACAGTGCCGCGCAACACTACGGCGCGCCGGTGCAAACCCTGGCCCAAGCGCTGCACCGACTCGGCACCGGGCAGAGCATGAACCTGATTCTCGGCCTGGCGCTCAAACGCAGCGCGCGGCTCAGCGATCCATGCCTGGCGGATTACGCCGAGCGCTATTGGGGGCTGTCACTGCACACGGCGGAATACGCCCGCACGCTGGCGCGCCTGCTCGATCTGGATCAGGAGCGCTGCTATTGCGCCGGCATGTTGCATCGGCTCGGCGATCTGGCACTGCTGCGCTGCTTGCAGGAATGGCAGCAAGCCGGCGGCGAGCTGGACGAACTGGAAGAGGTCGGCGAAGCGTTGGCGCAGTTTGGTGCTTCTTATGGCTCGGCATTGCGCACCCGCTGGCGTCTGCCGCTGGAGTTGCGCGAGTTGATTGCTGCGGTCTACCAGCTCGGTGGTGGCGTTTACAGTCGCGAGGCGCTGGTGATGCACATGGCCGCGCAGATGGCGCGGCTCACCGAGCATGAAGGCGTTGAGGAACTGGCGAAGAGCCGGACGGCGCGGTTGCTCAAGATCGGGCTGCCGGAGTTGCTGCGGATGCGCAAATGACAGATCACCACATTCCGATGTGGGAGAGAGCCTGCTCGCGAAGGCGCCAGCGCAGGCAACATTTTTGTTGAAGGTGCGGGCCTCATCGCGGGCAAGCCCGCTCTCACAGGAATTGCGGCAGCCACAAAATACGGGTCAGACCGCAATGATCCGGTTTTTGCCCTGCCGTTTCGCCTCGTACATCGCGGCATCCGCGCGGGCGAACAGGCTGTCCAGGCTCTTGTCTTCGTCGGTGAGGTTGGTCAGGCCCTGGCTAACGGTGATGCTGAATGCTTGCCCTTCGTGGTTGAAGCGCAGTCGCTGGATCTCCTGTTGCAGGCGCTCCGCCACTTGCACGGCCATCTCCGGCGCACAACCGGGGAACACCGCGGCGAACTCCTCACCGCCAATTCGCCCAAACAGGTCGCCACGGCGCAATGAGCCGCGCCCGCATTCGGCGATTCGTTGCAGCACGTTGTCGCCCTCTGGGTGGCCATAGCTGTCGTTGATCACTTTGAAATCGTCGATGTCCAGCAGCAGGAAGGCCAGCGGTGTGCCCTGGCGCCGCGCCTCGGCGAACTCGCGGTGGGCGCATTCGAAGAAGTGGCGGCGATTGCTGCTTTGCGTCAGCACGTCGGTGGTGGCCAAGCGTTGCAGCTCGGTTTCCATGTGTTTTTTGTCGGTGATGTCTTCGGCGATGCCGACGATGATCACCGGCTGCCCTGGCTCGTCCTGGCGATTGATAAAGCATTTGTCGCTGAGCCAGCGCACCTGGCCATCGGCGGCGATGATGCGGTACTCGCGATCTTCCACCGCACCTCGGTGCAGGACTTCGGCAAGGCTTTGTTCAGCGTACTCCAGATCATCGGGGTAAATGCTGTCACGCCACTGGTTGTAGTCAGCCAGCACAAGCGCGGCGGAACGGCCGAAGATCCGTTCATATGCCGGACTGACGTACAGCACCTGCCGGGTTTCCCAGTTGAAAGCCCAGAGCACGGCGTTGACGCTGACCAGCAGCGAACTGATTAACTGTTCGCGCTCGCTCAGGCGCGCGACTTCGCCTTGCGCGTGCATCAGCGCCATCAGCGTTTGCGCGGCCTCGGGCCATTGGGTGAAGGTTGTGTCTTTCTGGTTGTTGTTGACCATCGGCACAAATCTCAAAGGGCGCGCCGCAATGTCGACAACGGCCACAGGACAGCCCGCCGGGATGGCGAAGTGTCATTGAGATAGAGGATTTTCGGCGAAGTTCCCGGCCATTACCGAGTCCCGCCAAGCGGCGAGCTGTAGGAGCTGACGAGTGCAACGAGGCTGCGATCTCTTGATCTTCAGAATCAGAAGATCGCAGCCAGTGTCGGATCAAACCGCCGCAGGACGCAGCGAGTAGGTTTTCAGCTGATCAGCAAAGTCACGCAACGACTGGATGCCACTGGCCTCGGCCTCGTGAATCCATTCCTTGATGGCGGCCAGCATGTCGTGGCCATTGGAACTGGTCTTGACCCAGATCTGCTGCAAAGCCAGGCGCTTTTCGTAAATGACTTTCAGCGCCTGGCTGTGTTCGAGCATGGTCTGGATGCGCAGGTGATGACGGTCTTCCAGCAGGCTGGTTTCCCGCGACAGCAGGCGTTTGGCCCGGTGGAACTGGTGGCGCACCGAATGATCGACCTTGGCCAGCTCTTGCTTGACCAGCGGGCCGATCACCAATTTGCGGTACTGGGCCATGATCTGGAAGCGGTTGTTGAGGATCGCCATGGCGGTGTCCATGTCCAGGCTGCCCTTGCCTTCGACGCGGTGGGCAATCGGTGCGACCCGCTGCACCTTGGCCAGACGCAGGAAGCAGAAGACCTTGATCCACGCCCAGCCGAGGTCGAATTCCCACTTCTTTACCGACAGCTTGGCCGAGTTGGGGTAGGTGTGATGGTTGTTGTGCAGCTCTTCGCCGCCGATCAGGATGCCCCACGGCACCAGATTGGTCGCCGCGTCACGGCATTCGAAATTGCGGTAGCCGACGGCATGGCCCAAGCCGTTGATCACGCCAGCGGCCCACACTGGAATCCACATCATCTGGATCGCCCAGATGGTGATGCCGATGGTGCCGAACAGCAGCAGGTCGATTACGCCCATGATCGCCACGCCCAGCAGCGGATAGCGGCTGTAGACGTTGCGTTCGATCCAGTCTTCCGGGCAGTTCTTGCCGTAGATGCGCAGGGTTTCCGGGTTCTGCGCTTCGCTGCGATACAGCTCGGCGCCGGTGCGCAGCACCGTGGACAGGCCCTTGATGACCGGGCTGTGCGGGTCATCTTCGGTTTCGCATTTGGCGTGGTGTTTACGGTGGATGGCGGTCCACTCGCGGGTGTTCTGCGCCGTGGTCAGCCACAGCCAGAAACGGAAAAAGTGCTTGAGACCCGCATTCAGCTCGAGCGAGCGGTGGGCCGAGTAACGGTGCAGATAGACCGTGACGGCAACAATCGTCACATGGGTCATCAGCAGGGTGACCGCGACCAGTGACCAGGCCGACAAGCCAAGAAAACCTTCGTACCACATAGGCTATAGGGCCCTCGATAAAGATAAAAACAGCCGTTGCATTATCACTAAGCACACAGATAAAACCAGTCGCCCTTTCAGATAAGAAGTCGCTGAATGTTTCTTCACCTATAATTCCAACCTTTTTGTAGGGACATGGACGACCGAATGTCTGCGACTTACCGCGATGCCTTGCGTGCAGCGCTGCTCTACATCGTCCTCGCCGCCGTATGGCTGCAGGTTTCCGATCATTTATTAAGCAGATTCTTCGATGACTCCAGTGCGCTGGCCCACTGGCAACTGATCAACGGTTATCTGCTGGCAGCCGTCAGCGCCGGGCTGATTTTCCTCGCCCGGGCGCGGCTGTGTCGGTTTCTCGGCATCGGGGCCCGCCTGCGCGAGCGCCACAGCGACCGTGAGCGTCTTCGTCAGGCGGCGGCCGTGTTCGACTGCACCCGTGAAGGCGTACTGGTCACCGATCATCGGGGCCTGATCGTTCACGTCAACCGCGCCTTTATCGAGATCACCGGTTATCGGCGCGATGAGGTGATCGGTCAGCAGCCCAGTCTGTTCAAGTCCGGTCATCATCCGCCGGGCTTCTATCAGGCAATGTTCGCAACCCTTGAAGCCGCAGGTGAATGGAGCGGCGAGATCTGGAACCGGCGCAAGACCGGCGAGATTTATCCACAGTGGCAGACCATCCGGGTGATTCACGATGATTTCGGCCGGCTCAGCCATTACGTGGCAGTGTTCTCCGACATCAGTGCGATCAAGGATTCCGAGTCCGAGCTCAAACACCTGGCGCATCACGATCCTTTGACCGATCTGCCCAATCGCCTGCTGTTCAGCGACCGCGCCGAGCAGGCGTTGGCATCGGCGCAGGCGCACAAGCGTGGCTGCGCGCTACTGATGCTCGATCTGGATCACTTCAAGATGATCAACGACAGCCTCGGGCATAACGTCGGCGACCGCTTGCTGAAAGCGGTGGCGACGCGTTTGCAGGATCTGTTCGGCGCCGGCATCACCCTGGCACGGCTGGGTGGTGACGAGTTCGCGGTGCTCGCGGAAAGTTGTCCACAGCCGGCTCAGGCCGCTGGGCTGGCGCAACGGGCTCTGGACGCCTTGAAGGAGCCGATGCTGGTAGATGGCAATCAACTGTTCATCAACGCCAGCATCGGCATCAGCCTGTTTCCCAGCGATGCCCTGAGCGCCGAGCAGTTGTTGCGCAACGCCGACAGCGCGCTGTTCAAGGCCAAAAGCGCCGGGCGCAACGGCTACGCGCTGTACACCGAAGAGCTGACCGCACATGCCCAGCAAAGGGTCGAAATCGCCTTCGAACTGCGCCGCGCACTGGAGCAGGAGGAACTGCGTGTCTACTACCAACCGGTGCATGACCTGCAAAGCGGCCGTCTGATCGGCGTTGAGGCACTGGTGCGTTGGCAGCATCCGCAGCGCGGCCTGGTGTCGCCGGCGGAGTTCATTCCGATTGCCGAGCGCACCGGGCTGATCGCCGAGATCGATGCCTGGGTGATGCAGCAGGCCTGCCGGCAGATGTGCCAATGGCAGCAGAGCGGTGTGGTGCTGGCGTTCGTCGCGGTTAATGTCTCCTCGCGGCTGTTTGCCCGGCGTGAGCTTTATCAGCAGGTAGCGCAGGTGCTGCACGACACGGGGCTGGATCCGGCGTATCTGGAACTGGAAGTTACCGAAAGTGCGGTGATGGATGATCCGGAAGTGGCGCTGGAACAGATGCATCGCTTGCGCGAGCTGGGTGTGCGTCTGGCCATCGATGATTTCGGGACCGGCTATTCGTCGTTGCTGCGGCTCAAGCGCTTGCCGGTACAGAAGCTCAAGATCGATCAGGGCTTCGTCGCAGGGTTGCCGTGGGATGAGGATGACGTGGCGATTGTCCGGGTGATAATCGCGCTGGCCCGCAGCATGGGCATGCAGGTCCATGCCGAAGGGATCGAACAGGCTGAGCAGGCGGCATTTCTGTTGGCGCAGGAATGCGATCTGGGGCAGGGCTACTGGTTTGGGCGGCCGGTGTCTGCGGATCGGCTTGATTGGGCGAAAACGCCATTGATTGGCTGAATAGGCCATATGGCTTGTGGCGAGGGGATTTATCCCCGTTGGACTGCGTAGCAGTCCCATTTTTTGGGGTCGCTTCGCGACCCAACGGGGATAAATCCCCTCTCCACGAGTTCTCTTGACGATTTCAAATCAGCGCAAACCCCTTGCCCTCGCTCATATTATTTTCTGGTTATATAAACATTCTTAAATAGTCTTTTTAAGAATATCCATGCCTCTCTTATATTGCTCCCACGCCGAACGCAGTGCCGCCCACTGCCAGGCAAATCCCCTTCAAAGGAGCAGCACCATGAGCGCATCCCTTCGCAGCGTTGACGGTCAGGACGAAAGCACCATCTTGCGTGAAATCCAGAGCGCCCTGCGCGATCTGCGGTTCGGCGCGGTGGAGATCACTGTGCACAACGCGCAAGTCGTACAGATCGAACGCAAAGAGAAATTCCGTTTGCAGCAACCCGGTAAGCAACCGGGCTGAGATCAAAAGATCGCAGCCTTCGGCGGCTCCTACAGGGGGCTGTGTGCAGGAGCTGGCGAAGGCGGCGATCTTTGAAACGGGACCGATTCCAGCAATACATAAGAAAAAGCCACCACCAGGAATTCCAGGAGCTTTCACCATGTCGTCGATTCGCCGTTATGCTTTGGCCGCGCTGGCCAGTGCCGTGTTTGCCGGTTCCGCCGTTGCCAAGGATTACGAGCTGCTCAACGTGTCGTATGACCCGACGCGGGAGCTGTATCAGGAATACAACGCCGAATTCATCAAGTTCTGGCAGCAGGATCATGCCGGCGACACGGTGAAAATCCAGCAGTCCCATGGCGGTTCGGGCAAGCAGGGCCGTGCGGTGATCGACGGTCTGCGTGCTGACGTGGTGACCCTGGCCCTGGCTGGCGACATCGATGAAATCGCCAAGCTCGGCAAGAGCCTGCCGGCCGACTGGCAGAAGCGTCTGCCGGAGGCGAGCACGCCGTACACCTCGACCATCGTGTTCCTGGTGCGCAAGGGCAACCCGAAAGGCATCAAGGACTGGGGCGATCTGGTCAAGAACGATGTCTCGGTGATCACGCCAAACCCGAAAACCTCGGGCGGTGCGCGCTGGAACTTTCTCGCCGCGTGGGCCTATGGCCTGAAAGCCAACGGCGGAGATGAAGCCAAGGCCAAGGAATATGTACAAACCCTGTTCAAGCATGTGCCGATCCTCGACACTGGCGCCCGTGGTTCGACCATCACCTTCGTCAACAACGGTCAGGGCGATGTGTTGCTGGCCTGGGAGAACGAAGCATTCCTGGCGCTGAAAGAAGACGGCGGCGCAGACAAGTTCGACATCGTCGTGCCGTCGCTGTCGATTCTTGCCGAACCACCCGTGGCGGTGGTCGACAAGAATGCCGAGAAGAAGGGCAACGCGCAGATCGCCGAAGCCTACCTCAAGCATCTGTACAGCCCGGCCGGCCAGGAAATCGCCGCGAAAAACTTCTATCGTCCACGTGACAAGGACGTAGCGGCCAAGTACGCCCAGCAGTTCCCGAAACTGGAATTGGTGACCATCGACAAGGACTTCGGCGGCTGGAAATCCGCGCAGCCGAAATTCTTCAACGACGGCGGCGTGTTCGACCAGATTTATCAGGCGCAGTAATCTCGCCTTCAACCGGCCTGATGTCTGGGCACATGACATGTGGGACTGAGCTTTTGTGGTGAGGGGATAAATCCCCTCACCACAGGGCTCACTCCCACATTGATGCGTTTTCAACCAGGGACTTTTATGTCGCGTCGTATCTCCCCCGTCATACCCGGCTTCGGGCTGACGCTGGGTTACACCTTGGTGTACCTCAGCCTGATTGTGCTTATCCCGCTGGCGGCGATGTTCGTCCACGCCGCCCAGCTGACCTGGGATCAGTTCTGGACGATCATCTCCGCACCGCGGGTACTGGCGGCATTGAAGCTGAGCTTCGGCACCGCACTGTGTGCGGCGATCATCAATGGCATCATCGGCACGCTACTGGCGTGGGTGCTGGTGCGCTACACGTTCCCGGGGCGCAAGGTGATCGACGCGATGATCGATCTGCCGTTCGCCTTGCCCACCGCCGTGGCAGGTATCGCGCTGACGGCGCTGTATACGCCTACCGGTCTGGTCGGCCAGTTCGCCGCCGACCTTGGTTTCAAGATCGCCTACACGCCGCTTGGCATCACCCTCGCGCTGACCTTCGTGACCTTGCCGTTCGTGGTGCGCACGGTGCAACCGGTGCTGGCCGATATTCCCCGTGAGGTCGAAGAAGCAGCCGCGTGCCTAGGTGCCAAGCCATGGCAGGTATTTCGCCACATTCTGGTTCCGGCCTTGCTGCCCGCCTGGCTGACCGGTTTTGCGCTGGCGTTCGCGCGTGGCGTCGGTGAGTACGGTTCGGTGATTTTCATTGCCGGCAACATGCCGATGAAAACCGAGATCCTGCCGCTGCTGATCATGGTCAAACTCGACCAGTACGATTACACCGGCGCTACCGCCATCGGCGTACTGATGCTGGTGGTTTCCTTCATCCTGTTGCTGCTGATCAACTTGCTGCAGCGGCGCATCGAAACCCCCTAAGGAGGCGCGAACATGTCCCAATCGTCCATTGCGGCCGCCTCTTCGGCCAACGCTGCGCGCCGTGGCAGTGCCACTTCGCGCAGAATCCTGATCGGTCTTGGCTGGCTGATCTTTTTCCTGTTTCTGCTGCTGCCGTTGTTCATAGTGGTGTCGCAGGGTTTGAAGAATGGCCTTGGCGCATTCTTCACCGCGATCTTTGAGCCGGACGCGCTTTCGGCATTGAAACTCACCGTGTTCGCGGTGCTGATTTCGGTGCCGCTGAACCTGGTGTTCGGCGTCAGTGCGGCATGGTGCGTGAGCAAATACTCGTTCCGTGGCAAGAGCATGCTGGTCACGCTGATCGACCTGCCGTTCTCGGTATCGCCGGTGATCGCCGGTCTGGTCTACGTATTGATGTTCGGCGCTCAGGGCCTGTTCGGGCCATGGCTGCAGGATCACGACATCCAGATCGTCTTCGCCCTGCCGGGCATTGTGCTGGCGACGATTTTCGTCACCGTGCCGTTCGTGGCCCGTGAACTGATTCCGCTGATGCAGGAACAAGGCACCCAGGAGGAAGAAGCCGCGCGCCTGCTCGGGGCCAACGGCTGGCAGATGTTCTGGCACGTCACCGTGCCGAACATCAAGTGGGGGCTGATTTACGGCGTGGTGCTGTGTACCGCGCGGGCCATGGGCGAGTTCGGTGCGGTGTCGGTGGTTTCCGGGCACATTCGCGGGGTGACCAACACCTTGCCGCTGCACGTCGAGATCCTCTACAACGAATACAACCACGTGGCCGCGTTCGCCGTGGCGAGCCTGTTGCTGATCCTGGCGCTCTTCATCCTGCTGCTCAAGCAGTGGAGCGAAAACCGTATCAACCGCCTGCGCGCCAGCGCCGCGGAGGAATAATTCATGTCGATCGAAGTGCGTAACGTCAGCAAGAATTTCAACGCGTTCAAGGCGCTGGACAACATCAGCCTGGATATCCACAGCGGTGAGCTGGTCGCGCTGCTTGGTCCGTCGGGCTGCGGCAAAACCACCTTGCTGCGCATTATTGCCGGTCTGGAAACCCCGGATCAGGGCAACATCGTTTTTCACGGCGAGGACGTTTCCGGCCACGATGTGCGTGATCGCAACGTCGGTTTCGTGTTCCAGCATTACGCCTTGTTCCGCCACATGACGGTGTTTGACAACGTCGCGTTCGGCCTGCGCATGAAACCGAAAAACCAGCGCCCGAGCGAAAGCCAGATCGCCACCAAGGTTCACGAACTGCTGAACATGGTGCAACTGGACTGGCTGTCGGATCGCTACCCGGAGCAGTTGTCCGGTGGCCAGCGTCAGCGTATCGCCTTGGCCCGTGCCTTGGCGGTGGAGCCGAAAGTGCTGCTGCTCGACGAGCCTTTCGGCGCGCTCGACGCCAAGGTGCGCAAGGAACTGCGGCGCTGGCTGGCGCGGCTGCACGAAGACATCAACCTGACTTCAGTGTTTGTGACCCACGACCAGGAAGAAGCGATGGAAGTCGCCGACCGCATCGTGGTGATGAACAAGGGTGTGATCGAGCAGATCGGCTCACCGGGCGACGTCTACGAAAACCCGGCCAGCGACTTCGTTTATCACTTCCTCGGCGACTCGAACCGCTTGCTGCTGAGCGACGACAATCACGTGCTGTTCCGCCCGCACGAAGTGTCATTATCCAGGCATGAGCTGGAAGATCACCATGCCGCTGAAGTGCGCGATATCCGCCCGCTGGGCGCGACTACGCGGGTGACCTTGAAAGTGGAGGGGCAGACCGATCTGATCGAAGCGGAAGTGGTCAAGGATCACGACAGCCTGATCGGGTTGGCCAAGGGTGAGACCTTGTTCTTCAAGCCGAAGGTCTGGCAGAAAGTCGCCAATATTTAAAGGCAAAAGCTTCGCGAGCAGGCTCGCTCCCACAGGGAAAACTCATTCCAAATGTGGGAGCAAGCCTGCTCGCGAATACGATTTAGACAGCAGCGCGATTCGGATTGACCCGCACCACCCCCGCCCGCAACTCGATCTCTTGTTTCAATTCCTGCCGCAGCCCGAGCAAAAACGCCAGCTCGGCCACGACAAACAACGGCCCGACAATCAGCCCGCTGATGTCATCGACAAACGCCGGTTTGCGCCCTTCATAGTGATGCCCGACAAACTGGATCACCCAGCCGATCACGAACATCGCCAGGCCGCTGCTCAGCCAGACCATGGTGCTCTGCTGCGCCAGTGCATGCCCGGCCCAGACTGACAGGCCCATCAGTACGGTCATCAATACGCCGAGTTTCAATTCCAGGCGCAGGTAAAACCACGCCGAGGCCAGCGCTAAAAAAACCGCCGGAGATATCCACAACCCGCCCAGCGCCCACTGCGGCCGAGACAGCAGGACAGCCACCGCCACCACGATCAGCGGAATGCCGATAAAGTGGCTGGCGATGTTGCGCGGGTCGCGGTGATAGGCGGCGTATTGACTGAGATGGTCGACGAGGCTTTTCATTGTTGTTCCTCCAGTGGGGTTGAAGGCATCATCCCTCGGGATCCGCGCTCGCTCTGTCGGGCAGGCGACACTCCAGGAGTGGTTATGCAAATTCGTGCACGGTTGCTCAGTGGCCAGTGGTTCAGTCATCTGCCTGCATCTTTTCAGGATAGCCTGCTGGCGTTGGCCCGAGAGCGGCGGCTGACGGCGGGACAACGGCTGTTCCAGCGTGGCGATGCGCCGTGCGGTCTGTACGCGGTGCTCGATGGCGCCGTACGCATCGGGGCGGTCAGCGAGCAGGGCAAGGAGGCGTTGCTGAGTCTGGTGGAGGCGCCGCACTGGTTCGGCGAAATCTGCCTGTTCGATGGCCAGCCACGTACGCACGATGCCTATGCGGTCGGGCCGTGTACCTTGCTGAATATTCCCCAGGCGGCGTTGCTCAAACTGCTCGACGAACAGCCGCAGTACTGGCGGCATCTGGCGCTGTTGATGAGCCACAAGTTGCGCCTGGCGTTCATCAATCTTGAACAACTGAGCCTGCTGCCGGCCCCGGCGCGCTTGGCTCATCGCTTGTTAATGATCGCCGAAGGCTACGGCGAACTCGACGCACCGCGTCGGGTGCTGCAACTGCCGCAGGAGCAATTGGCCGCAATGCTGTCACTGTCGCGGCAGACCACCAATCAGATCCTCAAGGATCTGCAGGGGCAGGGGATTATCGGGTTGGCCTACGGCGAGATCGAAATCCTCGATGCCGCAAGACTGCGTGCCCTGGCCACGATCTAAAAACTCACGCCGATCCAATGTCGGAACTGGCACCTGTGGCGAGGGGATTTATCCCCGCTGGGGCGCGCAGCGGCCCTGAAAAAGGGACTGCTGCGCACTCCAGCGGGGATAAATCCCCTCACCACAAAGGCTCACTCCTACGAAGGATCTGCGTTTGGATTACGAGCCGCGATAGGTCGAGAAACCGTACGGGCTCAGCAGCAGCGGGATGTGGTAGTGCTGATCAGTCTGCTTGACCTGGAAGATCACCGGAATTTCCGGGAAGAACGTCTCGTGCTTGATCTTCTGGTAGTACTCGCCGGTCTTGAACACCACGCGGTATTCACCTGCTTCAAAAGGCTGTTTGGCCGGGAACAGTTCGGCAATCCGCCCTTGTTCGTTGGTGGTGCCTTGGGCCAGTGGCTGCCAGTTTTCGCCGACGTGTTTTTCCAGAGTGACGTTGATGCCCGGTGACGGTAGGCCGTTTTCCAGGTTGAGCACGTGCACGCTCAGCGGATTGCCGGCGGCCAGCGCCAGGCTGGAAACAGCGCTCAGGCCGAGCACGGCGAGGGTCATGCGCAGGGTGGTCATGGTGGATCTCCTTATTGGGAACGGGTGATGGTCAGGCCGGCTTTGTCGGCGGCGGCGCGGGCGCAGTTTTCGTCTTGTTCACCGCCGCCGGAACCGGCCACGCCCATCGCGCCGACCAGTTCGCTGCCGGCGAACAACGGAATGCCGCCGCCGAGCAATAGCAAATCATCGAGGGTGTTGAGGTTGGCGGTTTCCGGGTTGCTGCGGGCGCGCTCGGCGAACAGCCGCGTCGGCGTCTTGGTCGACAGCGCGGTGTAGGCCTTGCGCTGGCTGGCGGCGGTGTTGTGCGGGCCAACGCCGTCACCACGCAGAGTCACCAGCAGGTTGCCGCCACGGTCGAGCACCGACACCGTGCCGGGGCAACTGCTCATCGCCTTGTCCGCCAGCCAGCGTGCGGTTTTCAGGTCGAGATCGGCGTGGCGCGGCAGTTCTGGCGTGGCGCTCGCGGCGCCACTGAGGCCGAGGATCAGGCTGGCGACAACGTATTTGACGGTCATGTGCAGGCTCCGGTTGGGAAGGTCAGCACCTTAACCGGCGCACTTCGTCAGAACCCCGTCAGGCGGATTACAAGTTTGTAATGGGCAACGGCGGCGAACACGCCTAGCCTGTGTACCTGATCAATCGAGGTGTGCCATGCGTTTGCTGGTCGTAGAAGATGAAGCCAAAACCGCGAATTTCCTCGCCAAGGGCCTGGGCGAGTCGGGTTTCGCCGTGGATGTGGCGCTCAATGGCCTCGACGGCCGCTATTTTATCGAGCAGCAGGAATACGACCTGATCATCCTCGACGTGATGCTGCCCGGCCTCAACGGCTGGCAATTGCTGCAACTGATCCGCCAGCGCGGCGCCACACCGGTGCTGTTTCTCACCGCCAAGGACGCCATTGAAGACCGCGTCCGTGGTCTTGAGCTGGGCGCCGATGACTACCTGCTCAAACCCTTCGCCTTCGCCGAGTTGCTCGCGCGCGTACGCACGCTGCTGCGACGCGGGCCGATGCGCGAAGCCGAGTCGTACAGCATCGCCGACCTGGAAATCGACGTGCTGCGCCGCCGGGTCAGTCGCGGCGGCCAGCGCATTGCCCTGACCAACAAGGAATTCGCCTTGTTGCAACTGCTCGCCAGTCGCCAGGGCGAAGTGCTCTCGCGCACGCTGATCGCCTCGCAGGTGTGGAACCTGAATTTCGACAGCGACACCAACATGGTCGAAGTCGCTGTGCGGCGTCTGCGTGCCAAGGTCGATGACCCGTACATGCCGAAACTTATCCACACCGTGCGCGGCGTCGGTTATCAACTGGAAGCGCCGGACGATGTGGAGTAAGTCGATCGCCTGGCGATTGGCGCTGGCCTTCGCCATGATCTGCGCGCTGGTGCTGAGCGCAATCGGCGTGTTTCTCTACCGCTCGCTGGCCTCGGAATTGGCCTTTCGTGACGACATGGCCCTGCTCGGTCGCCTCGAGCAAGTACGCGCCTTGCTCGCCGACAGCGACAGCCTCGACGCCTTGCAGGCACGGCCACGGCTGTATCAGAACATGCTCGGCAATCTCGACAGTCTGTTGCTGGTGCGCCGGGCCGACGGTTCCAGCGTGATCGCGATCAACCCGCGCCAACGTGAATTGCCGGCGCTCAATGCATTACCGCGAGAACAAATTCCGCAGCGCCGTGACGTGCTCACCTGGCAGGCCAGTGACGGCGCCGAGCTGGCCTTGCTGTCCGGCCTGGCCCAAGGCCCCAATGGTGAAACCCTGACGGTGATCGCCGGCAAAGTGCTCAGCGAGCGCGAGCAGATGCTCGGCAGTTATCGCCTGCGTCTGTATCTGTCCGTCGGCCTCGGCGCGGTGCTCGCGTTTGCTCTGGGCCTGTTATTGCTGCGGCGTGGCTTGCGGCCTTTGCATCAGTTGAGCGAAGCGGTGCGCAGCATCGATCTGCGCAGCCTCGATCGACGCCTGCCCACCGAGGGCACACCGACCGAACTGCGCGAGCCGGTGCACGCGCTCAACACCATGCTGGCGCGGCTGGACGACAGCGTGCAGCGCCTGTCGCAATTCTCCGCCGACCTCGCCCACGAAATCCGCACGCCGCTGCACACCTTGCTCGCCAGCAACGGCCAGGCGCTGAACCATCCGCGCAGCACGGCCGAATATCAGGAAGTGCTGGCCTCGAACATGGAAGAGTTCGAACGGCTCAAGCGCATGGCCGAGAACCTGATGTTCCTCGCCCGCGCCGAACAGGCCGAACGTGCGCTCAATCTGCACACGCTGGACTTGCGCAACGTCGGCGACGAACTCTGCGATTACTTCGAAGCGCTGGCCGATGACCGCGACCTTAAACTGCAAAACCGCATGCACGGCGAATTGCTCGCCGACCAGCAACTGCTGCAACGCGCCCTCGGCAATCTGCTGGCCAATGCCGTACGCCACGCCGACCCCGGCACCCTGATCAGCCTGCAACGGTTCGATGAACCGGGTATGTGCTGGCTGCAAGTGCACAACCACGGCCCGGTCATCGCGCCTGAGCATCTGGGCAAACTGTTCGACCGTTTCTACCGCGTCGATCCTTCACGTGCGGAACCGGGAGATTCGGGTGGCCTGGGTTTGGCGATCGTGCAGTCGATCATGCAATTGCATGGCGGGCGGGTGCGGGTGAGTAGTGATGTGTCGGGAATGGTGTTTGAGTTGGGGTTTGTGGTGAATTGACAGGCCTCTTCGCGAGCAGGCTCGCTCCCACAAGGAAACGCATTCCAACTGTGGGAGCGAGCCTGCTCGCGAAGGCGCTGGATCACACAGTGATGATTTCGGATCAGCGCAACTGATCCCGAAACTGCCCCGGCGTCATCCCGGTCCAGCGCTTGAAGGCGCGGCTGAAGCTGCTGGTGTCAGCGAATCCCAGCAGATAGCTGACTTCACTCAACGAGCACTGCGGGTCACGCAGGTGCAGCAGCGCGAGATTTTCGCGGCTTTCGTTGAGCAGGGTGTCGAAGCGGCAACCTTCATCCGCCAGATGCCGTTGCAGGCTGCGCAGGCTCAGGTGCAAGGCCTGGGCGATGCGTTCGGCGCTCGGTTCGCCTTCGGGCAGTTGTTCTTCAATGGCATCGCGCACCTTGCGCTCCCAGGTCAGCGGTTTGAGCTGGGCGAGGGTGCGTTTGAGTACGGCTTCGTTGTGTTCGGCCAGTTCCGGGTTGGCGTCGTCGAGGTGGCTGTCGAAGTCGCTGAGGGCGAATTCCAGGCGGTCTTCGGCGGCGCAAAAATGCACCGGCGCGCGGAAGACTTTGTGCCATTGCTGGGCATCGCTCGGTTCGGGGCGGCGCAAGTACACCGCCAGCGGTGCGTAGTCACGGCCGAGGCGATTGCGGCAGGTGCGCACGTAGATCGCCGCGAAGGCGTCGATGGCTTCGACTGCCGGCGCCGGGTTGCCGGGCGGGATTTTCAGGCGGAATTGATAGCGGTCTTCGCTGCGGCTCAGCTCCAGTTCCAGCGCATCGCTGACCACCGGGTGATAGCGCACGATGCGTTCGAACACTTCGCGCAAGCTGCCGCTGGCCACCAGCGCATAACCGAGCGCGTGGAAGGTGGTCGGGCTGACAAAACGCGACACGCGCAAGCCCAGCGCCGGGTCGCCGCTGGCTTCAACGGCGAGCGCCCACAGGCGCGTGGTGCCGGACAGCGGATAGCGCGCGTTGGGGTCGTCCATCAGCGCTGGGTCGAGCCCGGCCTGTTGGCACAAGGCAAGGCTGTCCAGCCCCAGCGCATCGAGTTGCTTGCGCAAGGCGCGGGTCCAGCTGGCAAGGGAGGTCGGTTCCTTCATGCGAATTGGCGCGTCCGGTCAACAGGTTGGCGTTCTTGGCTAGCGCGGATCGAACCCCGGCAAGGCACGATGCATTCATCTTAGACCGGAGGATGGAAGCATGGACGGTACTTCTGCAAGCCCTGAACGACTGAATGCGGCGCAGCGCTCGGCACTTATTCGCCAGGTAGTGTTGGCCAAAGGCACGCAATTGCGTGAGCGCTACCCGATTCTTCAGCATCAGGATGCCCTCGGTGCGGGGATTCTGGCGTTCGCGCTGGCCGGGATGATCGGCTCGGCGGCGCTGTACATCACTGGCCATATGGCCTGGTGGGTGTGCCTGCTGCTCAATGCTTTTTTCGCCTCGCTGACCCATGAGCTGGAACATGACCTGATCCACAGCATGTACTTCCGCAAACAACGCGTGCCGCACAACCTGATGATGGGCCTGGTCTGGCTGGCGCGGCCGAGCACGATCAATCCTTGGATCCGTCGTCATCTGCACCTCAACCATCACAAGGTTTCCGGCACTGAAGCCGACATGGAAGAGCGCGCAATCACCAACGGCGAGCCGTGGGGATTTGCCCGTCTGCTGATGGTTGGCGACAACCTGATGTCGGCGTTTATCCGCCTGCTCCGCGCCAAGACCTGGGCACACAAGTGGAGCATCGGCAAACGCGTGCTCAAGGTCTACGCACCGCTGGCGCTGCTGCATTGGGGCGCGTGGTATGTGTTTCTCGGCTTTCACGCGGCCAGTGGCATCGCGCATTTGCTCGGCTCGCCCATCGAGTGGTCGACCACCACGCTTTCGGTGATGCAGGTGATCGATATCGCCGCCGTGGTGATCATCGGCCCGAATGTGTTGCGCACTTTTTGCCTGCACTTCATCAGCTCGAACATGCATTACTACGGCGACGTCGAACCGGGCAATGTGCTGCAGCAATGCCAGGTGCTGAACCCGTGGTGGCTGTGGCCGTTGCAAGCGTTCTGCTTCAACTTCGGCAGCAGTCATGGGATTCATCATTTTGTGGTCAAGGAGCCGTTTTACATTCGTCAGATGACCGTGCCGGTGGCGCACAAGGTCATGCGCGAGATGGGTGTGCGGTTCAATGATTTCGGCACGTTTGGCCGGGCGAACCGGTTTGTGCGCGGAGATGAGGAAGTGATGTCCGGGGAGGCGGTGGAGGCCTGACAGATGCCCCTCACCCTAACCCTCTCCCAGGGGAGAGGGGACTGATCCAGCTGTTTATGCTGGATACATCGACCTGAAATTTCGAGCCGACCTCAGGTTGGAAAAGCATGAAGATCTGCTCCCTTTCCCCCTCTCCCTCAGGGAGAGGGCTGGGGTGAGGGGGCTTTTGATCTTGGTTCAATCCGGCTGAAACGGCGAAGCACTGAGGATCACTCCGGTCTCTTCCACATACCGCTGCCAATGCCCGATCAAGTCAGTGAGTTTCTGCGGCTGACTCAACGCCAGATCATGAATCTCACCTGGATCGCTCGCCAAGTCATACAGCTGCCAGGTCGCTGGCCCGACCGGTCCGGGAATCCACACGGCTTTCCATGAGCCCTGACGAATCGCCCGACGTCCGAACAATTCCCAACCGGTGACCGTATGCTCGTCATGCACCTGCGCGGTCTCGCCGGACAGGAAGCCCAGCCACGACTTGCCGCGCAGTGGCGCCACGGCTTTGCCTTTCCACTGTTTGCCCGGATGCCGCACGCCAGCCAGATCGAGAATAGTCGGGGTGATGTCCATCACCGTGCCGAAACCATGGCTGATCTGCCCTTTCAGCGGCAATTGTGGATAGTGCAGCAGCGCCGGCACGCGGATCCCGCCCTCGGTGGTGAAAGCCTTGAACAAGCGTGACGGCGCGGTTGCCACTTGCGCCCAGTTCGGCCCGTACCAGACGTAGGAATTGGCCCGGCCGATGTTGTCGAGGCTGTTGTCGTAATGCTGGTTGAGGTAGGTCATCAGCTCCGGGCCGAACTTGGGGAACGCTTCCAGCAGCGCGCCTTCGGCACCGTTGTCGGACATGAACAGGATGAAGGTGTTGTCGAGCTGGCCTTGCTGGCGCAGGTAATCGACGACCCGGCCGATGTTCCAGTCCATGCGCTCGACCATCGCCGCGTAGACCTCCATGGCTCGTGCGGAAATCTGCTTTTGCTCATCGCTCAAGGCGTCCCACTGCGCGCTGAGCTGAATCAGCGGGTGCGGTTCGACGTCTGCCTCGATCAGACCAAGTGCCTTGAGTTTTTCCAGGCGTTCGAGGCGCAGCACTTGCGGGCCAGCGTCGTAGCGGCCACGGTATTTCTCGACGATCTCGGCCGGTGCCTGCAACGGCCAGTGGGGCGCGGAGAAGGGCAGGTAAGCGAAGAACGGCCGGGTCTGATCGCGTTCCTTGAGGTACTGCAGCAGCTTGTCGCCGAAGGCATCGGAGGAATAGAAATCCTTCGGCAACTCGTCAACAAACTGATCGTCCTCGATGTACAGCGCCGGGGTGGATTTCAGCAGGCCCGGCGTTTGCTCATCGTAGGTCGGCTCGAAACCATAGTGGTTGGCAGCGCCCGGCAACAGTGAAAACGAACGCTCGAAACCACGCGCATGGGGCGCCAGTTCAGCCTTCAGCCCCAAGTGCCATTTGCCGCTCATCAAGGTTTGATAGCCGGCCTCGCGCAGCAGCTCGGGCAGGGCGACGACGCGGTCGTTGAGGTAGCCCTCGTAACCGGGTTTGCCGATCAGTTCCGGGGTCAACGCTTCGGCCATGGTGCCGATGCCGGCGATGTGGTGATCGGTGCCGGTCAGTAGCATCGAACGCGTCGGCGAGCAGGTTGGTGCGGTGTGAAAATCGGTCAGACGCAGACCGTTGTGGGCCAGCGCATCGAGGTTCGGCGTAGCGATTTCGCCGCCGAACGCACCGATGTCGGAAAAGCCCAGATCGTCGGCCAGAATCACTAGAAAGTTGGGACGTTGCGGCATCGCGAAACTCCTGTTCAGCAGGCAATGAACGTCAGCGGCAGATCGCGGATCTGCACCGGCGCGCTCGGTTGGTAATGGTCATCACTGGTCAATTCGTGCAGCAGTTCTTCGCGCAGCTGATGAAAGTCGTAACTGCTGCGCTGGCGCGGGTGCGGCAGGGCGATGTCGACCACTTGCTTGATCCGCCCCGGACGCGGCTCCATCACCACCACGCGGTCGGCCAGAAAAATCGCTTCCTCGACATCGTGGGTCACCAGAATCGTGGTGATCTGTGCCCGCTCGCGGATCGCCAGCAGCTCGTCCTGCATTTGCTGGCGGGTCAGTGCGTCGAGGGCGCCGAAGGGTTCGTCGAGCAACAGGATGCGCGGGCTGGCGACAAGGCCGCGAGCAATCGCCACGCGCTGCGCCATGCCGCCGGAGAGTTGATGCGGATAGGCCTCGGTGAAATCGCTGAGGCCGACCAGCTCGATAAAGTCTTTGATGCGTTGTTGTTTCTGCGCTCCGCTCAGCGGTTCATTGACCAGGCCCAGGCCGATGTTGTCGGCGACCGTCAGCCACGGAAACAGACGATGCTCCTGAAAAACGATGCCGCGCTCGCCGCCGATGCCGCTGACGGCTTTACCATCGACACTGATCTGCCCGCGAAACTCGGTGTCGAGGCCGACCAGCAACCGCAGCAAAGTGGATTTGCCGCAGCCGCTGGAACCAACAATGGCGACGAATTCGCCCTCGGCGATGTCCAGGTTGAATTCGCGAATCGCCTCCAGTTCGAAACCGTTGACGGCGAAGGATTTGCCTACGTGGTTGAAGCTGACAATTGGTGCGTTCATGCGTGTCTCCAGCGGGTCGCGCGAATTTCCAGGCGTTGGCCGATCATGTTGAGCAGGGCACCGGTGAGGCCGACCAGCAGCATGCCGGCCATGATCAGATCCATGCGCAGCAACTGTTGCGCGCCGATCATCTGGCTGCCGATGCCGCCATTGGACGGCATGAAATATTCAGCGCCGATGGTGCCGAGCCAGGCGTAGATCAGGCTCAATCGAAGCCCGGCAAAAATGCCTGGCGCAGCGCCGGGCAGGACCAGTCGGCGCAGGCGTTGGCCGAGGCTCAGGCGCAGCACTTGCGCGGCTTCGTTGAGTTGCGGCGAGAGGTTGGCGACGCTGCGCTGGGTGGCGATGAACAGCGGGAAGAATGCAGCGAGGGCGACAAAGACCCACTTGGCCAGTTCGCCGAGACCGAACCATGCGGTGAGCAGCGGCACCCAGGCGAAAATCGCAATCTGCCGCAGTGCGGCGAGTGTCGGGCCGAGCAGGCGTTCGCTGAAACGCGACAGGCCGAGGAGCAAGCCCAGGGCGAAACCGAGGCCGCCACCGATCAGCAAGCCGCCGAGGGTGCGGCTCAGGCTCAGCGCCATGCCGCTGACCAGCGTGCCGTCGAGCAGTCCATTCCATGCCGTGCTCAGCACTGCCAAAGGGCTGATCAGAATATTCGCGTCGACCCACTGCTGATCATTGGCCGTTTGCCAAAGCGCCAACAAGCCCAGCGGCAACAGCCACGGTTGCAGGCGCTGCCAGCCCTGATAGCGCGGGCCGCGAGTGATTTGCGCGGTGGCCGGGTGCGGCCAGTGCACCAGTCTGCGGTCGAGCAGGCCGATGCCGCGATCCATCGCCACACCGATCACACCGATGACCACGATGCACACGAACACGATGTCGAGCATGAACAACTGCCGCGCCCAGACCATCAGATAGCCGATGCCTTCGCTGGAGGCCAGCAGCTCGACCGCCAGCAACGAGGTCCAGCCGGCAGCGAGTGCCAGGCGCACGCCGGCCATGAACGCCGGCAACGCCGCTGGGAACACCAGACGCCGAATCAGCAGAAGCGGCGGCAGGCGCAACACGGCGGCGGCTTCGTGCAGTTTCGGTTGTGCATCGCGCACGCCAACCAGTGTGTGCAAGGTCACCGGCACCACAATGGCCTTGATCAGCACCACCAGTTTCAGCAGTTCGCCGATGCCAAAAAACACCATGAACAGCGGAATCCACGCCAGCGTCGGCACCTGCGCCAACCCAGCGAATGTCGGAAAAACCAGGCGCTCCAGACGTCGACTGAAACCCAGTGCGGCGCCAAGCACCGCGCCGGTCGAAACGCCTGCCAACAAGCCCCAGAACAACCGTTGCAGGCTGATCCACAAATGACTCCACAACTCGCCTTGGGCCAGTTCCACAGCGCTGCTCCACACCAGCGATGGCGCCGGCAGGATCTGCTCGCTCATCCACTGATTGCGCGCGGCCAGCCACCACAGGACGAACAGGCTGACGGGCAACAGCCAGGGCAACAGGCGTTGATTCAGGCTCGGCCAGGTGCGACGGCTTTTCAGCGGCGGCGCGGCCAGCGGCAGGCTGAGCAGAGATTGACGGGCCATGGGTGACCTCCGTTGTCGGGTTGCATGGCGAACCGCTTTTCATGTGGGAGCGAGCCTGCTCGCGAAATGGCTGTTTAAGGCAGCATTGATGGCGGCTGGCATGGCCTCTTCGCGAGCAGGCTCGCTCCCACATTGGGTTTCGTCATATATGAAACTGATCTAACAGAGTTGCGTTAGATGCTATCGGGAGATAAGCAAATCCATTTAAGGCTTGCCTGCTTACGCGCATCCAATGCATTCGAAGAATATTTTCGATGCTGTTAATGCATATCGCGCTGCAAACCGCACACGCCCTCGCTTAGGTCATATGGATATAAAAATGTGCATTTATAGTATTTAAGTGAAGGTATGCATCCAGCCTACTTTCGGCTCCTCAGCGATCAAGGAGCCGCACCCATGAACCTTCCCTTCAAACGAATCATCAGCCTGCTGGCCGCCCCGGCGCTTGCAGGCTTTCTCGCGCTTGGCGCCCAAGCCGAGGAGCTCAAGGAAATCCGCATCGCCGTGCCCGACCTCAGCGCCGGTACGCAGCACAGCGGCGGCGGCATCGTCGATGTGCTGCGCGATCAGCAGATCTTTGAAAAGGCCTTCGCCGAGCAGGGCATCAAGATCCAGTGGAGTTTCTTCAAGGGCGCCGGGCCGGTGATCAATGAGGCGTTTGCCAATGGGCAGGTCGATCTGGCCTATCTCGGCGATCTGGCCGCGATCATCGGCAAATCCAATGGTCTGGACACGCGCCTGCTCAGCGCCACGGCGCGTGGGGTCAAGCAATACCTCGGCGTGGTGCCCGGCTCGGGGATCAAGACGCTGCAGGATCTCAAGGGCAAACGCGTGGCGATCTTTCGCGGGACGGCGACGCAGCTGTCGTTCGATGCGGCGCTCGCCAGTCAGGGCCTGAGCGAGAAGGATCTGAAGGTGATCAATCTGGATTTCAACGCGGCGGTTTCGGCACTCGCGGCCAAGCAGATCGATGCCTCGTGGGGCAGCTCCGCGCTGAGTGCCTTGCAAGCCAAAGGCCTGGCGGAATTGCCGCTCAACACCAAGGACCTCGGCGGCGCTGGCAGCGTGCAGGCGGTGTTGCTGGGTAATGGCAAGTTTGTCGACGCCCATCCAGAGGTCATTGCGAAACTGCTCAAGGCGCAGCAGCAAGCGGTCGAGTGGCTGACTCAGGACAGCAACAAGGACGCCTATGTGCAGCTGGTATCAGGGCTGGCCAGTTATCCGCCGGTGATTCTGGCTCAGGATCTGAAGGATCAGAATCTCAGTGAGATTTTCCCGTCGACTCTGGATCCGGTGTTCTTGAGCGGCCTGCAGGACAAGATCGACCTGGCGGCGCAGCAGAAGCTGATTCGCAAGCCGTTCAAGGTCAGTGATTGGGTGGCGCCTGAACTCTCTGCGGCCAAGCTCTAGAAGCAAAAGATCGCAGCCTTCGGCAGCTCCTACAGGAAAACGCATTCCCCTGTAGGAGCTGCCGAAGGCTGCGATCTTTCAGACAGCGACGCTGACATCCTGCCGATCCACCGCCACCAACGTCTCGATCATTGCCCTCGCCGCCGGCGACAACCGGAATCCGGTGCGGCTGACGATACCGCAGCGCGCGTTCATGCTTTCGAGGTTCTGCGGCAGGTTGCGCCAGTGCAGCAGCACCAGCGAGCCCTTGGCGACATCCTCGACAAACGCCTCCTCGGTACCGACACCTATCGCATTGGATTGCAGCACCACTTTGACCAGTGCCGGAAAGTGCTCGGTCTCGATGGTCGGCGAGAAATCGATGCGCCCGCTCAGGTTCGCCAGCAGCTTGCGAATGCCCGGCGGGATCAGCGTGGCGGCCAACGGGTAGTCGAACATGTCGTTGGTCGACAGGCTTTCCTTGGCCAGCAACGGATGCCCCGGCCGGCAGAAAAATACCCCGCGCTTGGGCGTCAGCGGTTGCGTCTGGAAATTAGGGTCGGACTCGAAATGGCGGATATCGGCGATGAAGAATTCAATCTCTTCGCGGCTCAGCGCGCGGCTGAGTTTTTCCCAGTTATCCACCTGAAAACAGGTGCGCACTTTCGGATGCGCATTGATGAACTGCGCCACCGCATCGGGCACCAGTTTCACCGCTGGCGCCGGCCCGCAACCAAAATGCACTTCGCCGGCGTCGAGCTTGGTCATTTGCGTCACTTCAGCGCTGAGCAACGCTGCGCCCTGCACCAGGCTCAAGGCATGTTGCAGCACCACCTGGCCCTCGGGCGTCGGACGCAGATCCTTGTTGCCACGATCGACCAGCACGCAACCGAACTCCTGCTCCAGCCCCTGAATGCTGCGGCTGAACGCCGGTTGAGTGATGCCCATGGCGTCTGCCGCACGGACAAAACTGCGGTGTTCGTTGAGGGCGATGAAGTAGCGCAACTGGCGAAGATCCATATGCTTTTCCGGCATCCTAAAAATAGCTCGAAGGCATTTGCGACGAGGGTTGCTTGAGGTTTTAAATGCAAGCTCTTATTCCGTCAACGAAGCATATGAATATCTATTAGATGTAATTGGAATATAGATAGAGCGTTGTTTCGCTGCCGCCAAAACCGCAAATCGTCGATGAGGGTCTTCCCATGAGCAATGCCGCACTCGCCGTAAAACCCGTTTCTCACGCGCTGGAAATTCACCCGGTAGCCGGTCGTATCGGTGCCGAAATTCGCGGCGTGCATCTGTCCGGTGAGCTGGACGCCGCCACTGTCGAAGCCATCCAGCAAGCCTTGGTCGAATACAAAGTGCTGTTCTTCCGCGAGCAGACGCAACTCGACGATCAGCGTCAGGAAGCCTTCGCCCATCTGCTTGGCGAACCGGTGGCGCACCCGACCGTGCCATCGCGCGAAGGCACCCGTTACCTGCTCGAGCTGGACGGCGCCGAAGGTCAGCGCGCCAACTCCTGGCACACCGACGTGACTTTCGTCGACGCTTACCCGAAAGCCTCGATCCTGCGCTCGGTGGTCGCCCCGGCCTTCGGCGGCGATACGCTGTGGGCCAACACCGCGACCGCTTACCGCGGCTTGCCGAGCGAGCTGCGTGAGCTGGCCGACAAACTGACCGCTGTGCACAGCAACGAGTACGACTACGCCGGTGCGAAGCCGGACGTCTCGGCAGAGAAGCTGGAGCGCTATCGCAAAGTCTTCACCTCGACCGTCTACGAAACCGAGCACCCGGTGGTGCGCGTGCACCCGATCAGCGGCGAGAAGAGCTTGCTGCTGGGGCATTTCGTCAAACGCATCAAAGGTTATTCACAGGCGGATTCGGCGCACCTGTTCGGCTTGCTGCAGAGCCATGTAATCCGCCAGGAAAACACCGTGCGCTGGCGCTGGCAGGCCGGTGATGTGGCGATCTGGGACAACCGCTCGACGCAGCATTACGCCATTGATGATTACGGCACCCAGGATCGCGTGGTGCGCCGGGTGACGCTCAAGGGCGAGGTGCCGGTGGGGGTGAACGGGCAGCGCAGCCAGACCATTAAGGGCGCGGATATCGTCGGCGTCTGATCGGGCCTCTTCGCGAGCAGGCTCGCTCCCACAATGGATTTGTGCCGAACGCTAGGATGTGATCGACGCCAATCCCTGTGGGAGCGAGCCTGCTCGCGAAGGGCTTTCACCACACTCCGATCTGAACAACCTTCTCGGTTTCCGGCTCACCATAACGAAACCGCTGCCCGCGCAAATCGATCTCCTGATGGCTGATCGTCGTGCGCCGCTTTAGTCCGCGTACCCATTCAAACAGATACCCCGCATGCTCCTCGCGCACCGCCCCGTACGCCGGGTCCTCACCCAGATCATTCAGCTCCTGCGGATCATTCAACAGATCAAACAACTGCGGTCTAAACCCGTCGTACGCCAGGTATTTCCAGCGCTCGCTGCGCACCATGGTCATGCGGCAACGGTCGATCGGCTGGCCGAGGCGTTCCCGCGCCGGGGCCTGGAAGGCGTAGTCGTACTCGCTGATTGCATAACGGCGCCAATCGTGATGTTCCCCGTGCAGCAACGGGATCAGTGAACGCCCTTCAAGCCGATGCTCTGCTGCCGGCAATCCCAGCGCTTGAAGAAAAGTCGGCAGCGCATCGATGGTTTCTGTCAAGCGCTCATCGACAGTGCCACGAGTGGCATCCGCCGCTGGCCGAGGGTCGCGAACGATCAACGGCACACCCACCGCCTGCTCCAGTAAAAACTCCTTCTCGCCGAGCCAATGATCGCCGAGGAAATCGCCGTGATCGCTGGTGAACACGATCAACGTGTCATCCCAACGCCCGTTGCTCTGCAGAAAATCGAACAGCCGCCCCAACTGATCATCCACTTGCTTGATCAGGCCCATGTAGGTGGGGATTACATTCAATCGTACTGAATCGCGGGAGAAGTTGCGGCTTTCCTCATGTTGGCGAAAGGCAGTGTATACGGGGTGTTTGCTGGCTTCGGAGAGCGTCGCGCGGATCGGTTGCAGAATCGATTTCGTACTGTACAAGGCGTGGTATGGAGTCGGTACGATATAGGGCCAGTGCGGTTTGATGTACGAGAGGTGTAAACACCAGGATTTCTCGCCTTGCTCGGTGATGAAGTCGATGGCCCGATTTGTAGTGTAGACAGTCTCTGAGTGTTGCTCGGGAATTCGTGCTGGCAAATTCGCATGACGCATTTTCCAGCCGCTGAGGATTTCACCGTTCTCGCCTTCGGCGGCATTCGCCCAGTCGTGCCAGGGATTCTTGCCATCGAAGCCCTGCGCGCGAAGGTATTGGGTATAGGGCGCGGATTCGCGCTTGTCGTCGAATGACGGATCGTCGGGGTAGATACCGTCGTGGCGCAGGTAGGGTTCGAAGCCGACCTCATTGAGCAACTCGGCTTGCGCGCTTTCCGGGTTGATCGCCAGGCGCTGCAAGGCGTCGACATTGGCCGTCGCATGGGTCTTGCCGACCAGCGCGGTGCGGATGCCGTGAGGTCGCAGGTAATCGCCGATCGTCAATTCATCCAGCGGCAACGGCACCGCGTTCCAGGCCACTTGATGGCTGCTGACATAGCGCCCGGTGTAGGCCGACATCCGCGACGGGCCGCAGATCGTGCCTTGGGTGTAGGCGCGGCTGAAACGCACCCCTTGAGCTGCGAGGCGATCGATATTCGGTGTATGCAGATGCGGGTGGCCGTAGCAGGACAGGTAATCGCGGCGCAGTTGATCGCACATGATGTACAGCACGTTGCGCACGGGGTTGGATGGGGTGGGCATGGGGTTCACCGGTCAGTGGGACAGGTGAGGGTTTTCGCTGTCGGTGGGGGTTTTCGGCAAGTGCATTTGGGGAATGGTTTTTATGCAGCGATTGCATCAGCCTCTTCGCGAGCAGGCTCGCTCCCACATTTGAAATGCGTATTCCTGTGGGAGCGAGCCTGCTCGCGAAGGGGCCAGCTCAGACAGCAAAATTCTCCAGCGAACACACTTCCTCATCCTCCGCATCAACCACTTTGATCTGCTCAATCATCGCTTCGGCCAGCGGTGACAGCCGATACCCCGCACGGCTGACAATGCCGTAGCGGGTGTACAGCTCCTCCAAATCATCGGCCAGGCCTTCGATCTTCAAACAGACCAGCTCACCCTTGGCCAGATGCAGCGCATCGGAATACGCGCCGACAATTCCGATCGCCTCCGAACGCAGCACCACGCTCAACAGCGTCGAACCGTTTTCGCATTCCACATTCGGGGTGAAATCAGGGCGGCCGCTGAGGTCGACGATGACCTTGCGAAGGTTTGGCGGGCGAATGCTTACGGCCAGTGGATAACTCAGCAATTGCTCGGCAGTGATGCGTTCAAACGCCGTCAGTGGATGCCCGGCTCGGCAGCAGAAATGCCATTTGCGCGCTCGCAGGCGGTGGGTCTGGTAATCCGGGTCGGCCTCGAATTGTCGGGTATCGGCGACGAAGAATTCGAACTCTTCGCTGAGCAGGCGTTTGCTCAGGCTCTGCCAGTCATCGACTTGAAACTGCACCCGCGCTTTCGGGTAGCGGCCGATGAACGCGCCGATCGCGCGCGGGATCAATCCAGCGGCTGGCGCCGGCCCGCAACCAAAGCGCAACTCCCCGGCTTCGAGGCCGTTGAACTGGCTGATCTCGTTGGCCATCTGCTGCGCACCACTGACCAGTCGCCGTGCGTGTTCGAGCAGGACCTGGCCCTCTTTGGTCGGCGGCAATTCCTTGCGTCCACGGTCGACCAACTGGCAGCCGACGCTGTGTTCCAGCGCCTGAATGCTGCGGCTGAATGCCGACTGCGACAGGTTCACCGCCTGCGCGCCAGCGACGAAGCTGCGTTGCTCAACCAGAGCGATGAAGTGACGCAATTGGCGCAAGTCGATATGCATTTTTCACATAAAAAATATCCGGGAAATGCATTGGATATGCATTAGGTCGACTCCTTATAAAGGCAATCTCTTATGCAGTAAATATTTGTAAATCCATAAATAAATAACTGAAAAGAATATGCAGCACTGAAGATGTCTGTGTGTTTTTTGACCAGGAGCCGCGCCATGAGTCCGTTGAATCTCGCGTTACCCCCATCTCCCCGACGGCTCAAACGCCTGCCTTTGGCGCTGTTGCTGGCAGGCAGCGCCAGCTGGACTCATGGCTATGCCGCCGAAGCCGAAACCCCGCCGCCGGTTCCGGCAGGCACAGCGGCGGCCAACGGTTCGCAGCTTGAAACGGTGACCGTTACCACTCGCCGTCGCGAAGAAAGCTCGCAGGATGTGCCGACGCCAATGAGCGTGATCAGCGGGCAGAATCTGGAGACGCAACGGGTTTACCGGATTCAGGACTTGCAGCAACTGGTGCCCAGCGTCAACGTCGCCTATATGCATGCGCGGCAGTCCAGCGTGTCCATCCGTGGCCTGGGCAACAACCCGGCCAGTGATGGCCTGGAAGGCAGCGTTGGCCTGTACATCGACAACGTTTATCTGGGCCGTCCGGGGATGGCGGTGTTCGATCTGATGGACATCGAACAGCTGGAAGTTCTGCGTGGGCCGCAGGGCACGCTGTTTGGCAAGAACACCACCGCCGGAGTGATCAACATCAGCACCCGCGCGCCCAGTTTCACGCCGGAACGCAGCATCGAAACCTCGGTCGGCGAGGACGGTTATTTCCAGACCAAGGGCACGATTTCCGGGCCGCTCAACGATCAACTGGCCGGGCGTTTCTCGGCGTATCGCACCCGCAGCGACGGTGACATCAAGAACGAATACGACGGCCACGACCTCAACGGTGGCTCCCGCGAGGGCTTCCGCGCGCAACTGTTGTTCAAGCCCAATGAAGATTTCAATCTGCGCTGGATCGGCGATTACAACGAAGAAGATTCCAGCGCCGGCACCCGCGTGTTGTACAACACCGGGCCGACCATCAACGGCGTCAACCTGTATGAATCGCGGGCCAGTGCGGCCGGGGCGACGCTGGTCAACGGCCGGCATCGCAAGGTCAATCTCGACAACGACCAGCACGTCACCGTGCATCAGGGCGGCACGTCGGTGGAAGCCAACTGGACGTTGCCGAGCGACTTCACCCTGACGTCGGTCAGTTCGTACCGCTTCTGGAATTTCACCCCGCGCAATGACGATGGCCTCAACGTGCCGGCCAGCTACAACGCCGGCGTGTCGGTGGAAGACAAACAGTATTCACAGGAATTTCGCCTTGCCTCGCCCAAGGGCGAGTTCTTCGATTACGTGGTCGGTGCCTACTATTTCGGCTCGGATCTGGACAACAAATCCTTCGCCTATTACGGCCCGCAAGCGGACATCTGGAACGGCACGCCGGCCGGTGCCCTGGCCAATGTCACCAGCGTCGGCAACGGCCATATCCAGACCGACAGTTTCGCCCTGTTTGCCCAAGGCACCTGGCACCTGAGCGAACGCCTGGATTTCACCGCCGGGGTGCGTGGCACCTACGAGGAAAAAAACGCCTCGGTCAGCCGCAACGCGCCGCTCGGTGGCGTGGCGGTGGCGGGTGCGGCAGCCAATGCGCGTCGCGGGCGTGCCGGCGTCTACGATTCCGGAGACTTGAATCAGTACAGCTCCAGCCCCTCGGGACTGCTCAACCTGAGCTATCGCATCACCGACGATGTGCTCGGTTACGCCACGCTGTCCCACGGCGAGAAATCCGGCGGGGTCAACCTTGCGGTCGGCTCCGCACCTACCGCTGGCGCCGACTCGTTACTGATCGGCACCGAGCGCGCCAACAACGCCGAACTTGGTTTCAAAAGCACCCTGTGGGACCGCCGCCTGCAACTCAACGCCAACGTATTCTGGACCCAGGTCAACGCCTACCAGACCAATGCCTACGACGCCGCCAACCGCGTGCAATACCTGACCAACGCCGGTTCCGTGCGCTCGCGCGGCATCGAGTTCGAAAGCACCGTGGTGCCGCTGCGTGGCCTGACCCTGAACTTCAACGGTTCGTACAACGACGTCAGCTACCTCTCTTACAAAGATGCACCGTGCCCGCCGGAAGTCAGCCAGGCCCCGGGTGCACCGGCGTCCTGCGACCTCAGCGGTCATCAAGTGGTCGGCGCGTCGAAATGGATCGGCAACGCCAACGGCGAATACAAATGGAATCTGGCTAACGGCTTCGAACCCTACGTCACCGGCAGCTACGCGTTCCGCTCCAAAGCGGTGGGCACGGTGGAGGATTCCGATTACGGGCAGATCCCCAGTTACGCGGTGGTCAACTTCTCCACTGGCCTGCGCGGCGATTTCAATCAGGGCCAGTGGGACGTCTCGCTGTGGCTGAAAAACGCCTTCGACAAAACCTACTACACGACCCTGTGGACGGGCGGCAACGGCGGCTATGAAGGCCTGCTCGGCACACCGCGCACGTTGGGCGTCACCGGTCGCTACGACTTCTGATTGGTCATTCAAGGAGCTGCATCATGTTGCGTATCAAAACGGCTTTGCCGGTGTTGCTGTCCGGCGCAGTGCTCAGTGCCGGCGCCCTCGCCGCACCGAGTGTTTACCCGACGGGCGTCACTCGTTACGACCCGAACAAGGCGTTCAACCAGTACGTGATTTTCAGCGGCGCCGACAAACAGACGCACCTGATCGACATGAATGGCAACGAGGTGAAAACCTGGCCGCAGGCGGGCTTCCCGTCGGCGATTATCGATCCGAAACTGGTCGGCGGCGAGCGTGGGCATGTGCTGCTGCAACTGAGTGAAAAGAATCCCGGCAAGCTCGGTTCGGCCGGCAACGGTCTGGGTAATCAGAGCGTCGGCGAGCTGGACTGGAGCGGCAAAGTCGTCTGGCAATGGGGCGACAAGGCACCTGGTGGCGCGGCGCAACAGCACCATGATCAGCGCCGTTTGAGCAACGGCAACACCGTGGTGTTGGCGAACAAGGTGCACAAGGTCAAAGGCTTCAAAGTGCCCGAGGTGATCGACGATGCGATCTATGAAGTCAGTCCCGACGGTGCGGTGAAATGGCAGTGGCTGGCCTCCGAACATCTCAATGAATTCGGCTTCACTGCCGAGCAGTTGAAACTGGTGCGTGCCAGTGAAAATCCGGACTACCTGCATATCAACAACCTCAGCCTGGTAGGGCCGAACAAGTGGTTCGATGCCGGTGACAAGCGCTTCAATCCGGACAACCTGCTGGTCGATTCACGCAACGCCAACTTCATCGCGATCATCGACAAGAGCAGCGGCAAAGTGGTCTGGCGCCTCGGCCCGAACCTGCCGCTGATCAACCCGAAAACCGCGCAGAAACTGCCGCGCCCGGTGGATCAGTTTGTCGGTCAGCATGATGCGCACATCATCCCGGCTGGATTGCCTGGCGCGGGCAATTTGCTGGTGTTCGACAACCAGGGGGCGGCGGGTTATCCGAACGTCACCCTCGGGCTGATTTCCGGTTCGCGGGTATTGGAAATCGATCCGCAGAAAAACCAGATCGTCTGGCAGTACAGTGCGGCAAGTTCCAAGCAGCCTGGGTGGGCGTTCTACAGTTCTTTCATCAGCAGTGCGCGGCGCTTGCCCAATGGCAACACGCTGATTGACGAGGGCATGAACGGACGGTTTTTCCAGGTGACGGCCAACGGTGAAAACGTCTGGGAATACATCAGCCCGTATCTCGGCAAGGCACCGGGCAGCGATGCGATCAGCAACTGGGTGTATCGGGCGCTCCCTGTGAGTTATGACTGGGTGCCAACGGGCACGCCACGCTCCGAGACAGCGGTTATTGCACCCGTTGTCGGCGTGCAGCAAACCAATGCCAGCCGTTAGTTGAATTGGAATTAATGCGCGAACGAACGGCGATAAGTTATGAGGCGGATGAATAGTGCTTATTGCAAATTCGTTAGTAAGTCACGTGGACAATAAGTAAATGTCCGACCATTCTGACTGTCGTGAGTTTCCAGGAGGAAACTTGCTCTCATCGGAAGATACTTATCCAACGATAAAGGAAATCTCGTTATGTCAAGCATTAATGGCACTTATGTAAATTCAAACTCTGGCGCCAAGCTGGTGATTACCGATGGTAATGATTCCAACGGCTCGTTCAGCGGAACGTTGAGTCAGGGTGGCGTGAATTACGACATCCGTTATGGAAACTACCATTTCCAGAACAGTACCGGTAACCCGACCACCATTGCAGTACTTGCTCAGAATGGTAATAGCGGTTATCAGACATGGACACTGTTTTCGCCGGATCATAACTACGCAAAATTGCGCGCTGCCGGCTCCCGTACAAACTTCGATGGTGATGTGGTGACCTTGGGCGGGGAATTTGTAAAACAGTAGTCTTGCTTGAAAAATTAAAAGGCCGGCGCACGAAAGTGCTCCGGTTTTTTTGTTATTCAGAAAAAATCATTATCAACTATCTACTTGGTATTAGTCGTCCTGCAAAACCGGGGCAGGCGAATTTGATGCGTTGCATGAATACTTTCGATGCCTGAAAAGCATGCACTTTCTCACCTGTCGCTGCAGCCCGCGTGGCACGTGGCTTTGGCGGAATTAATCAATTTATATATTCCATAAAAGCCTATGGATAACGTTAAAGATTACTTTCGGAGATAAGCGGCAAGCCCAATGATTCACCCACCGATCCACCGTGGGGGATTCAACAAACGGTTGATCGGCAGTTTTTGTAGAGAACGCAAAAAGACCGCAGGGAGTTGAACAATGGGCAATGTCCAGACCGCCGCCAGCGCAGGGGAATTGCTGTGGCGGCACATGCCGAGTGGCGAGCTGGTCGATCTTGGCCGGCCGCATCGGGTGCCGTTGGGGCAGTTGCGTTTGCAACGTGCGCCAAAGAGCATTTTGAGTCGACGCGAAACCCTTTTGCTCGGTGTGCTCGCGTTGGTCGTGCATGGCGCGGTGATTTACTGGGTCAGCCAGAAACCGACGCCAGTGCTGCCGGTGGTACCGCCGGAAATTCCGCCGATGACCATCGAGTTTTCGCATCCGGCTCCGCCCGCGCGGCCGGTTGTTGCGCCGCCACCACCGGCACCGGTGGTCGAGCCGCCACCGCCAGTGGAGGACGAGTTGGCGGTGAAACCGCCGCCGCCCAAGCCGATCGCCAAACCCAAACCGGTGGTGAAACCGCCGCCCAAACCGGCGCCGAAGGCAGTAGAGCAACCGCCAGCGCCAGCGAAGCCCGCAGCCCCGGTCGCCGCGCCAGCGCCTCCTGCGCCACCGGCACCGGCGCCCGTTACCCCGGCGTCAGCCAACGCTGCGTATCTGAAAAACCCGGCACCGGAATATCCGTCGCTGGCCCAGCGTCGCGGTTGGGAGGGCACGGTGTTGTTACGGGTGCATGTGTTGGCCAGCGGCAAACCGGGCGAGATTCAGATTGCCAAAAGCAGCGGCCGCCAGCAGCTCGACGATGCGGCGCTGAATGCCGTCAAGCGCTGGAGTTTCGTCCCGGCCAAGCAGGGTGATGTCGCCCAGGACGGCTGGGTCAGCGTGCCCATCGATTTCAAGATTCATTAAACCGCAACCAAATTCGCGCGAAATGTTTACACGAGGGAACACATCATGACGTTACTGGCATCTCCACTGGAATCCATCGAAAGCGCTGTGATCTGGCTGCTGGTGGTTTTTTCCGTCGCCACTTGGGGCCTGGCGTTGCTCAAGGCTGTGCAGTTCGGTCGTCTGAAAGCGCAGGATCGGAGCTTTCACAAACGTTTCTGGGCAGCATCGAGTCTGGATGCCGCCGCCGAATTAAGCGAAACCCAGCCCGGCGCCGCAGCGCGAGTGGCGCAGGCTGGCTATGCAGCGATCCAGGTGGGCGAGGCGCCGCAGGCGAATGATCTGAGCCAGGCGATCAACCATCAGGATCGCCTCGAGCGTGCCTTGCGCCAGCAGATCGTCCGCGAACGGCGTTCGCTGGAAACCGGTCTGGCAGTGGTCGCAAGTATTGGCAGCACCTCGCCGTTCATTGGTCTGTTCGGCACGGTGTGGGGAATCATGGAGGCCTTGAAAGGCATCAGCGCCGCCGGTTCGGCGAGCCTGGAAACGGTGGCCGGGCCGATCGGTGCGGCACTCGTCGCGACTGGCGTGGGGATCGCCGTCGCGGTGCCGGCGGTGCTGGTTTACAACTATTTTTTGCGAAGGCTGAAACTGACCGCAGCGGATCTCGATGACTTCGCCCACGACTTCTACAGCCTGGCGCAGAAGAGTGCGTTCCGCGTGCTGATCCACCCGACCGCACACAAGGTTGCAACGTCGGGCAACGCGGCAAAAGTCAAGGAGGCGTCCTGATATGGCCTTCTCCACGCAAGACACGGATGAGGTGCTCAGCGAAATCAACGTGACGCCGCTGGTGGACGTAATGCTGGTGCTGCTGGTGGTGTTCATCGTCACCGCGCCGCTGCTGACCAACGCAATACCGATCAACCTGCCGAAGACCGAAGCGGTGGCGCCGGTCGAGCAAAAAGACCCGCTGGTGGTGAGCATCGACGGCGCCGGCAAACTGTTTATCAACAAGGACGAGATTCAGCCCGACTTGCTCGAATTCAACCTCAAGTCGGCCAAGGCCAAGGACCCGGAAGTGCGCGTGCAATTGCAGGCCGATGACGGGGTGAATTACGGCGAAGTGGCGCGAGCCATGGCTTCGATTGAACGGGCGGGGATTACCAAGTTGTCGGTGATTACCACGCGGTGACAGGTTTTCGTTTTTCCGGGGCCGTCTCCTTGGCAGGGTGCGGCCCTTTTTTTATTTCTGGCATTAGAAGCAAAGCCCTCACCCTAGCCCTCTCCCAGAGGGAGAGGGAACCGACCGTGGTGATTGTTCAAGGTACGCCGACCTGAGATTTCGAGTCGAACTCAGGATTTGAACGGCATGAAGATCGGCTCCCTCTCCCCCTCGCCCCCCTTGGGGGAGAGGGTTGGGGTGAGGGGGAGGAATCTTATACCCTACACAAATCACATATTCGATACAGGTCTTAATAAATAGCTTCTTATTCCTTAACGAATATAACTCCTCTCCCTATACTCGACCCGGAACAGACACGCCGCAGGAGAGCTTCCCATGCGCAACGAATCAATCCGCTACCTGATTGTGCCGGGCTGGCAAGGATCGCCAGAAGATCATTGGCAAAGCCATTGGCAGAACAGCCTGCCAAACAGCGCGCGGGTGGAACAGGCCGATTGGCTGACGCCGCGCCGTGAGGACTGGGTCGCCGCGCTGGCCGAAGCGATTGCCGCCGACAGCACGCCGGTCATTCTCATCGCTCACAGCCTCGGTTGCATCACCGTTGCCCACTGGGCGGCGACAGCGCCCCTGCAATACCTGCGTCAGGTGCGCGGGGCGTTGCTGGTTGCGCCGGCCGATGTCGAGCGCCCTGCATGTGCGCCGGCACTGCGCAATTTCGCGCCGATTCCGACGGACCTGTTGCCGTTCCCCAGTCAGGTCGTCAGCTCCGACAACGACGCCGCCGTCAGTGCGCCGCGCGCTTTGGAGCTGGCGCGCAACTGGGGCGCGGAGGCGGGGATTCTTGCCGGGGCCGGGCACATCAACGTCAAGTCCGGGCACCAGCGTTGGGAGCAGGGTTTCGCCTATCTCTATCGCCTGCAGAACCGCCTGGAACACCACGCCCGCCGTCGCGCCTGACCTTATTATTCAACGCCCCCGTCGGCTGGCGGTTTTGGGCGGGAGCCTGCCATGAGTTTCGAAACCTTCGGTCAGCCCTTGCTGACCTTTCCCGATGCGGAAAAAAGTCCCCTGAGCATTCGCGCCAAGGCGCTGGTGTTTGTCGACCCGCGCTCGCGGCAATTGCGCGAGGAGTTGGAGCAGTTGGCTCCACGTTCGATTTCAGTGTTGATTCGCGGTGAAACCGGAACCGGTAAAGAGCTGCTCGCTCGGCATATTCACCGCGCCAGCGACCGTAGTGGTCTGTTCGTTTCGGTGAACTGCGGCGCGATCAGCCCGACTTACGCCGACGCCGAACTGTTCGGCTACGCCGCCGGCAGCTACAGTGGTTCGGCCAGCAGCCGCGCCGGCTGGTTCGGTTCGGCCAACGGCGGCACTTTGTACCTGGATGAAATCGGCGATCTGCCGCTGCCGATTCAGATCAAGTTGCTTGCGGCATTGGAGAACCACGAAGTCACCCGCGTCGGTGCGCATCAGCCGAGCCCGGTGGATGTGCGTCTGGTGGCGGCGACCAGCATCGATCTGGCCCAGGCCGTGGACGCCGGGAAATTCCACGAGCGGCTCTATCACTACCTCAGCGAAGGTCATCTGGAGCTGCCGGCGTTGCGCGCGCGTACCGGCGACATTCTCTCGCTGGCGGAGTATTTCCTTGGCATCTACAGCCAGCGTCTCGACTTGCCCGTGCCGCTGATCAGCGAAGCCGCTCAGCATGTACTCGAACAACACAGCTGGCCGGGCAACACTCGCGAACTGGAAAACGTCATTCATTTCGCTCTATTGGTCAGCACCGGTGACGAGATTTTGCCGGAACACCTGAACCTGCCTGACGCGTCTGCGCCGCAGGTTCAGATCGAACGTCTGGTCAGGCAGACCCATATAGGTGGTAGCAGTGCAGAGCGTAAGGCCTTGAAAGATTGGCTGATTCGCTTGAGCGAGGCGGTGTGAACATTTTTTTCAACATGAACAAAATGGAATATGAAGCTGAATAAACGTTATTGTCCGGGAATAAAAAATACGGGTATTGTCCGCCTCACGCCAGCGATATCACTTCACTGGCACACGTATTAAATGCCGTCGTCGATGACGACCGTGATTTTCGATAAGGACACTGCATGAAAAAGGTTCTGTTGTTTACCGCATTGGCGGCTGCTCTGACGGCTTCTTTCGCCAATGCCGGCGAGAAACTGGTGGTTGCCGCAACGCCGGTGCCCCACGCTGAAATCCTTGAGCTGATCAAACCGACCCTGGCCAAAGAAGGCGTGGATCTGGAAATCAAGGTCTTCACCGACTACGTGCAACCGAACGTACAGGTTGGCGAGAAGCGTCTCGACGCCAACTACTTCCAGACCCTGCCGTACCTGAATAGCTTCAACCAGGGTAAATACAAGGATGACAAATCCAAGTACCTGGTGACCGTGCAGGGCGTGCACGTTGAACCGTTCGGTGGTTACTCGAGCAAGTACAAGACCCTGGCTGAACTGCCGGACGGCGCAACCATCGCCATCCCCAACGAAGGCAGCAACAGCGGCCGCGCCCTGATCCTGCTGCAGAAGGCCGGTCTGATCGAATTGAAAGATCCGAAAAACGCCTTGGCAACGCCGAAGGACATCGCCAAGAACCCGCACAATTTCAAGTTCAAGGAACTGGAATCGGCCCTGCTGCCGCGCGTACTGAAAGAAGTTGATCTGGACATGATCAACACCAACTACGCCCTGGAAGCCAAACTCAACCCGCAGAAAGATGCGCTGGTGATCGAAGGCGCTGACTCGCCGTACGTGAACTTCCTGGTGGCCCGTGAGGACAACAAGAACAGCGACGCGATCCAGAAACTGGCCAAGGCGCTGACCAGCCCGGAAGTCAAAGCGTTCATCGAGAAGAAGTACAGCGGCGCGGTGTTGCCGGCGTTCTGATCTGACTTGAGTGAATCTGCTTCAGATGCAAAAACGCCGATGGCCTTGATGGTCATCGGCGTTTTTGTGTGTGCGTTAAAAAGCCCCTCACCCTAACCCTCTCCCAGAGGGAGAGGGAACCGATACGGGGATATTCGAGAGATACGCCGACCTGAACGTATCGCTCTGAATCCAGCATCGCTGAAGCCCAGCCAAGCCATAATCGCCAAGATCTTCCAGGTCGATGTACAACGCGAGACACCTCGGTCGGCCCCCTCTCCCTCCGGGAGAGGGCTGGGGTGAGGGGCTTTTGATTTACGCTGTGGTCTTCAACGCCCGTCTCAACGCCACCAGCAATTTCACAATGTCCTGCGGATCCAGCCGCTGCGGTACTTTTACGTCCATGTCTTTCTTCCTTGTGGTGAATGGGCCGGAGAGTCTGGCCAAAAGCTGTGGTTCCTTGGAGGTCTTTCGTGAAAAAAAGATCCGTCCTACAGCGCAAAGAAAAATAGCCGTCTTATTCCTTCCCGGCAAACCCACAGGATAGTTTTTTGGGTGATATCAATATGCTTTAACGGTATTTAAATTCTTGTTTTTATACCTATAAAGTCAGTGCCTGCCGGACAGCCATCCGCCGTCCATGGATTGCATCATCGCCGCTTACCAAGCAGCGTCAGGACGCTTCATGACTTTCGACTACGCCTTTATCCTCAGCACCTTGCCGGCTTTTCTCAAAGCCGTCGGCGTGACTCTGCAGGTCGGTTTGATCGCGATCGGCACTTCGCTGCTGGTCGCGCTGCTCAACGCGACGATTCTGGTGTTTCGCACGCCATACCTGCAGAAAATGGTCGGCCTCTACGTAGAGCTGGCGCGCAACACGCCGTTGCTGATTCAACTGTTCTTCGTCTACTTCGCGTTGCCGGCAGTGGGGATCCAGGTTTCCGGTTTCACTGCGGCAATCATCACCATGACTTTCCTTGGCGGCGCCTATCTCACCGAAGTGCTGCGCGCCGGCGTCGATGCGGTGCCCCAGGCACAACTGGAATCCGGGCGGTCGATTGGCCTGTCCCACGGCCAGTTGCTGCGCTATGTGATCCTGCCGCAGGCGGGGATTCTCAGCCTGCCTTCGCTTTTCGCCAATTTCATTTTCCTGCTCAAGGAAACCACCGTGGTCTCGGCGGTAGCGGTGCCGGAAATCCTCTACACCACCAAAAGCTACATCGCGCTCTATTACAAAACCTACGAAATGCTCGCCGTGCTGACGCTGATCTGCGTGCTGTTGTTCTTGCCGCTGTCGCTGTTGCTCAGCCGTCTGGAAAGGAGGCTCCAGCATGGCCAGTTCGGGTCTTGAACTGCTCTGGGTGTCGTTGCCGCAACTGGCAAAAGGCGCCGGGCAAACCCTGTCGATCTCGTTTCTGAGCATCGCCATCAGCACGATCGGCGGCGTGTTCTACGGTGTGTTGCGCACGTTGAACGTCACGTGGCTGAACGCGATTTTGCGCATCTATCTGGAGCTGTTCCGGGCAATACCGGTGCTGGTCTGGTTGTATCTGCTGTTCTTCGGTTTGCCGATTTTCTTCGGCCTGAGCCTGCCGAGCTTCTGGTGCGCGGTGCTGGTGCTGTCGCTGTGGGGCGCCAGCGAGGTCGGTGAGGTGGCGCGCGGTGCGCTGCATTCGTTGCCGCGCGGGCAGCGCGAAGCTGGGCTGTCGATTGGCCTGAACGCCGCGCAGCTCTATGGCTACGTGCTGCTGCCGCAAGCGCTCAAGCGCATGACGCCGCCGACCATCAACGTCTATACGCGGATCATCAAGACCAGTTCGTTGGCGGTGCTGATCGGCGTGGTCGATGTGATCAAGGTCGGCCAGCAGATCATCGAGCGCACCTACGAATCGGTACTGATCTACGGTGCGCTGTTCCTGTTTTTCTTTTTCATCTGCTACCCGTTGTCGGCCGCCTCGCGCGTGCTGGAGCGGCGCTGGACGCAAGCATGAGCGCACTGATCGAGTTTCACGGTTTCAATAAATTCTATGCCGCGCAGCAGGTGCTCAATGGCATCGATCTGCAAGTGCAGAGCGGCGAAGTGGTGGTCATTCTCGGACCCAGCGGTTGCGGCAAAAGCACTCTGCTGCGTTGCCTCAATGGCCTGGAAGAGGCGCACAGCGGCAGTCTGAAATTACTTGGCCGCGAACTGCTGGACAAGGCGACCGACTGGCGCGAAATCCGTCAGCAGATCGGCATGGTCTTCCAGAGCTATCACCTGTTCCCGCACATGAGCGTTCTGGACAATCTGCTGCTCGGCCCGCTCAAGGTGCAGAAGCGTCAGCGCCGCGAAGCGCAACAGCAGGCCGAAGCCTTGCTTGAGCGTGTCGGCCTGCTGGACAAGCGCGATGCTTTCCCGCGTCAGCTCTCGGGCGGCCAGCAGCAGCGCATCGCCATTGTCCGATCGCTGTGCATGAATCCACGGGTCATGCTCTTCGACGAAGTCACCGCTGCCCTCGACCCGGAAATGGTCAAGGAAGTGCTGCAAGTCATTCAGGGTCTAGCTCGCGAAGGCATGACCCTGCTGATCGTCACTCACGAAATGGCCTTCGCCCGCGCGGTGGCCGACCGCATCGTGTTCATGGATGCCGGGCGCATCCTCGAACAATCCCCACCCGAGATTTTCTTTACGAACCCGCAAACCGCACGCGCGCAGCAGTTTCTGGAGAAGTTCTCCTTCGTTGCCACATCGCCAGAATCGAATCCGAAAAAGGAACTGGAACTGCTATGAAAACTGCCGCTTTGTTACTGCCCCTGCTCAGCCTCGCCTTGCTTGCCGGTTGCGGTAAGACCGAAGAGCCACCAAAGCCGAAAGTCGCCAGCGAAAGCCCCGCGCCGGCCGGTTATCTGGACAAGATCAAGGCCCGCGACAAATTGATCGTTGGTGTATTTACCGACAAGCCCCCGTTCGGTTTCGTCGATGAGGCCGGGCGCTACGTCGGCTTCGACACCGACATTGGCCGGCGCTTCGCCAAGGATCTGCTCGGCGACGAAAACAAGGTCGAGTTCGTCGCCGTCGAGCCGGCCAGTCGCATTCCATTTTTGCAGAGCGACAAGGTCGACCTGATCCTCGCCAACATGACCGTCACCCCGGAACGCAAGGAAGCGGTGGAATTCACCAACCCGAACCTCAAGGTGGCCGTGCAGGCGCTGGTGCCGCAGGGCAGTTCAGTGAAAAAACTGGATGATCTGGCGACGCGCACCACGATTGTCACCACCGGCACCACCGCGGATATCTGGCTGACCAGGAACCACCCGGACTGGAAACTGCTCAAGTTCGAGAAGAACTCCGAATCGCTGCAAGCCTTGGCCAATGGTCGTGGCGATGCTTACGCGCAGGACAATCTGGTGCTGTTCAGCTGGGCCAAGCAGAACCCGGGCTATCGCGTGCTCGAGGAAAAGCTCGGAGCCGAGGCGCCGATTGCGCCGGCCGTGAAGAAGGGCAATCTCGAGTTGCGTGACTGGGTGAATACCGAGCTGGCCAAATTGGGCGAGGAGAAATACCTGCTCAAGCTGTATGACCAATATGTGCGCAAAGAACTGAGCGATGACACCCGGCCTGAGAGTGTGATTGTTGAAGGAGGCAAGTGGCAGGGCTAGTGCCTTGATTCAGCGGTGACGCTTGAATCGCTTTCGCGAGCAGGCTCGCTCCCACATTCGACCGCGTACGATTGTGGGAGCGAGCCTGCTCGCGAATTTTTCAGTCACCGCTCAATCCGGCCAATGCCACGCCGGCTCATCCAGCACCCGCTGCCCGACAATCCCGGTCTGCCCCAGCGTCTTCTCCAGCACGATGCAATTGCATTGCGGATCTTCCTGCAACGCCGAAATAAGGCGCCGTGCATGGGATACCACCCACACCTGACACTGCTCCGAAGCGCGAATGATCAAGCGCGCCAGCGCCGGCAGCAAGTCCGGATGCAGGCTGGTTTCCGGTTCGTTGAGCACCATCAGCGTTGGCGGTCGCGGGGTCAGCAACGCCGCAACCAGCAGCAGATAACGCAAGGTGCCGTCCGACAGCTCCGCCGCTGACAATGGCCGCAACAAGCCTTCCTGATAAAACTCGATAGCGAAGCGTCCACCCGCCAACGGCGCGATGTTCAGCCGCGCACCGGGAAAGGCATCGTTGATCGCCGCTGTTAACGCCTGCGGATCGCCAATCTCGATGATTGTCTGCAAGGCTGCCGCCAGATCGCGACCGTCGTGATGCAGCACCGGCGTGCGCGTGCCCAGTTGCGGCTGACGCACCGGCGCGTCGGCATCGCTGCGAAAGTGATCATAAAAGCGCCAGCGCCGGATGAATTCGCGCATCTGGAACACTTCCGGCGAGCTGCGCAGATTGCCGACCTGATCGAACAAACTGTCGAAGTTCGGCGTGTGTTGCGCCAGCACATCCCAGGTGCGACCTTCGCGGGCGCGGATCATCGGACCGTTGCGATCGACCAGCAGGCTCGCCGGGCGAAACACCGGGCCGGCCCAGATGCATTCACGCTTGATCTCCGGGTCGAGGGCAAAGCATGAAGTGCTTGGCTCCGGCAGGCCCAGGCCGATGGCGTAGCTGAAATCCTCGCCGGCGAATCCCAGTCGCAACCTTTTCACGCCGTGGCGCACGGTCGGTTCGATCGCCACTTCACCGTTGCGCATGCGCCGGCTGATGGTTTCCGGACCGGCCCAGAACGTCGAGTCCAGGCCGCCTTCACGCGCCAGCGCGTTGACCACGCCGCCCTGGGCGGTTTCCGCCAGCAGGCGCAACGCGCGATAGAGATTCGACTTGCCGCTGCCGTTCGGCCCGGTGATCAGGTTCAGACGCCCGAGCGGAATCACCAGTTTGTTGATCGAGCGGTAATTGGCCACGGCCAAGGTATAAAGCATGGAATTCCTTCTCTTCGGGCGGCCCTTGTAGGAGCTGCCGAAGGCTGCGATCTTTTGATCTTGAAAAAGCAAAGATCGCAGCCTTCGGCAGCTCCTGCACGGAAATGTTGTGATCGCTCAGGCGAACGTTGAACCCTGTTCTAAGCTCACAGTCGTATCGTCACTTGCACGTTCGTACACAGGAAGGAGTCTGCATGGCAAGTCCCGGAATGAAAACAGCAGTCATGCTGAGTCTGTTCACTTTGCTCAGCGCTTGCGGCGACAAGAAACCTGCTCAGGAATATTTGCCACGGGTCTTTGTGCAAGAGGTCGAACCGGCCAACTACGCCGCCGCGGTGACCCTCACCGGTGACGTGCAGGCGCGGGTGCAGACGCAGCTTTCATTCCGCGTCGGCGGCAAGATCATCCAGCGCATGGTCGATGTCGGCGACCGCGTCACCGCCAAACAGGTGCTGGCCAAACTCGATCCGAAAGATCTGCAGACCAACGTCGATTTCGCTCAAGCCCAAGTCGTCGCCGAACAGGCCCGCGTGAAGCAAGCGGCGGCCGCTTTCGTGCGTCAGCAAAAACTCCTGCCCAAGGGCTACACCAGCCAGAGCGAATACGATTCGGCGCAAGCCGCGCTGCGCAGCAGCCAGAGCGCATTGAGCGCGGCGCAGGCGCAGTTGGCCAACGCCAGGGACCAGCTCAGTTACACCTCGCTGATCGCCGATGCACCCGGGGTAATCACCGAGCGCCAGGCCGAAGTCGGCCAAGTGGTGCAGGCCACCGCGCCGATTTTCAGCCTTGCCCGCGATGGCGACCGCGACGCGGTATTCAATGTCTACGAATCGCTGCTGGCCGAGCGGCCGTCCGATCGCTCGATCGTGGTCAGCCTGCTCGACAACCCCGAGATCAAAACCACCGGCACCGTGCGTGAAATCACCCCCTCGGTGTCGGCGCAATCGGGCACCGTGCAGGTCAAGGTCAGCCTCGACAAGCTGCCGCCGGGCATGCAGCTCGGTTCGGTAGTGAGTGCCACCGCCAAGGGCACCGGCAAATCGGCGGTGGAACTGCCCTGGTCGGCGCTGACAAAAAACATCAGCGACCCGGCGGTGTGGCTGGTCGATGACAAAGGCGAAGCGCAGTTGCATACGGTCACGGTCGGCCGTTACCTGACCGGCAAAGTGATCATCAGCGAAGGCCTCAAGGGCGGCGAGAAAGTCATTGTCGCCGGCGGCCAGTTGCTGCACCCAGGCATGAAAGTCGAGATTGCCGAAAACACCTACAAGGATCTGCAACCCGGAGCGCAGCCATGAAGCGTCTCGGCCTGTTGTGCATGGCGCTGCTGCTGGGCGCCTGCTCGGAAAAGGAAACGCCGCCGGAACCGGTACGCCCGGTGCTTTCGGTCACGGTCAAAGCGCTCAACGAAGAAAGCCTCGGACGCTTTGCCGGGAGCATTCAGGCGCGCTACGAGAGCAACACCGGTTTCCGCGTCGGCGGACGCATCGCCAGCCGTAACGTCGATGTCGGCGCCGAGGTGCAGAAGGGCACCTTGCTCGCCACTCTCGACCCATCCGACCAGCAGAACCAGTTACGTTCGGCCCAGGGCGATCTGGCGAGGATCCAGGCGCAACTGATCAACGCCCAGGCCAACGCGCGCCGTCAGCAAGCGCTGTTCGATCGCGGCGTCGGTGCGCAGGCGCAACTGGACGTCGCCAACACCGACCTGAAAACCACTCAGGCCTCGCTCGATCAGGCGCGCGCGGCGGTCAGCCAGAGCAAGGATCAACTGAGCTACACCGAGCTGCGCTCCGATCACAAAGCCGTGGTCACCGCGTGGAACGCCGAAGCCGGGCAAGTGGTAACCGCCGGGCAACAAGTGGTGACGCTGGCGCAACCGGACATCAAGGAAGCGGTGATCGATCTGCCCGATACCCTGGTCGATCAGTTGCCCAGCGACGTGGTGTTCTCGGTGGCTGCGCAACTCGACCCGAGCATCAGCACCACGGCGATCATCCGCGAGATCGAACCCCAGGCACAAAGCGCCACGCGCACCCGCCGCGCGCGCCTGACCCTGTCGGATACGCCGGACGGTTTCCGCCTCGGCACCGCGATCAGCGTGACCCTCAGCTCGGCGATCAAGCCGCGCATCGAACTGCCGCTGACGGCGTTGCAGGAAGTCGATGGCAAACCCCGAATCTGGGTGATCGACACGCAAAACAAAACCGTCAACCCGCGCGACGTCAGTGTGGTCAGCCGTGGCGACCACAGCGTGGTGCTGGCCGGTGGCGTGCAAAACGGCGAGCGCGTGGTCAGCGCCGGCGTCAACAGTCTCAAACCCGGACAATCGGTAAAACTTGACGAGGACAGTCAATGAAAGGCTCTTTCAACCTCTCCGAATGGGCCTTGAAGCACCAGTCATTCGTCTGGTACCTGATGTTCGTCGGGCTGCTGATGGGGGTGTTTTCGTACTTCAATCTCGGCCGCGAAGAAGACCCGTCGTTCACCATCAAGACCATGGTGATCCAGACCAAATGGCCGGGCGCGACCCAGGAAGAAACCCTCAAACAGGTCACCGACCGCATCGAGAAAAAGCTCGAAGAGCTCGATTCCCTCGACTACGTGAAAAGCTACACCCGCCCCGGCGAGTCGACGGTTTACGTGTACCTGCGCGACACCACCAGCGCTGAGGACATTCCGCAAATCTGGTACCAGGTGCGCAAGAAGATTGATGACATTCGCGGCCAGTTTCCCCAGGGCATTCAGGGGCCGGGGTTCAACGATGAGTTCGGTGACGTGTACGGCTCGGTCTACGCCTTCACCGCCGACGGCCTGACCATGCGTCAGTTGCGCGATTACGTGGAACAGGCGCGCGCAGAAATCCGCAACGTGCCGGGGCTGGGCAAGATCGAAATGATCGGCCAGCAGGACGAAACGATTTACCTGAATTTCTCCACGCGCAAACTCGCAGCGCTGGGTATCGACCAGCGCCAGGTGGTGCAGAGCCTGCAATCGCAGAACGCCGTGACTCCGGCCGGCGTGATCGAGGCGGGACCTGAGCGGATTTCCGTGCGCACCTCGGGCCAGTTCGCTTCGGAAAAAGACCTCGCCGAGGTCAATCTCAAGCTCAACGATCGCTTCTATCGTCTGGCGGACATCGCCGAGATCAGCCGTGGCTACGTCGATCCGGCGACACCGGAATTCCGCTTCGACGGCAAACCGGCGATCGGCCTGGCGATTGCCATGCAGAAGGGCGGCAACGTTCAGGAATTCGGTAAGGCGCTGCACGAGCGCATCGACCAGCTCACCGCCGACTTGCCGGTGGGCGTCGGCGTGCACACCGTTTCCGACCAGGCGGTGGTGGTGGAAGAGGCCGTCGGCGGTTTCACCAGCGCGCTGTTCGAAGCAGTCATCATCGTGCTCGTGGTGAGCTTCATCAGCCTCGGCGTGCGCGCCGGTCTGGTGGTGGCCTGCTCGATTCCGCTGGTGCTGGCGATGGTGTTTGTGTTCATGGAATACAGCGGCATCACCATGCAGCGGATTTCCCTCGGCGCGCTGATCATCGCCCTCGGTCTGCTGGTGGACGACGCGATGATCACCGTAGAGATGATGGTCACGCGCCTGGAAATGGGCGAGAGCAAGGAGCAGGCGGCGACGTTCGCCTACACCTCGACCGCATTCCCGATGCTCACCGGTACGCTGGTGACCGTCGCCGGTTTCGTGCCCATCGGTCTCAATGCCAGTTCGGCCGGTGAGTACACCTACACGCTCTTTGCGGTGATCGCCGTGGCGATGATCGTCTCGTGGGTAGTCGCAGTGTTCTTTGCACCGGTGATCGGCGTGCACATCCTCAGCGCCAACGTGAAGGCGCATGATGCCGAGCCGGGGCGCATCGGTCGCGCCTTCAACGGCGGCCTGTTGTGGGCCATGCGCAACCGCTGGTGGGCGATCGGCATCACCGTGCTGCTGTTCGTGCTGGCGGTGTTCTGCATGCGTTTCGTGCAGAACCAGTTCTTCCCCGCTTCGGATCGCCCGGAAATCCTCGTCGACCTGAACCTGCCGCAAAACGCCTCGATCGACGAAACCCGCAAAGCGGTGGATAAGCTCGAAGCGACGCTCAAAGGCGACCCGGACATCGTGCGCTGGAGCACTTACATCGGCCAGGGCGCGATCCGTTTCTACCTGCCGCTGGATCAGCAATTGCAGAACCCGTACTACGCGCAGCTGGTGATCGTCAGCAAGGATTTCGAAGCCCGCGAGGCGTTGAGTCAGCGCCTGCGTGAGCGCCTGCACAAAGACTTCGTCGGCATCGGCAGCTACGTGCAGGCCCTGGAAATGGGCCCGCCGGTGGGGCGTCCGATTCAGTATCGAGTCAGCGGCAAAGATGTCGATCAGGTGCGCAAACACGCCATCGACCTGGCCACCGAACTGGACAAGAACCCGCACATCGGCGAAATCATTTACGACTGGAACGAGCCGGGCAAAGTCCTGCGCATCGACATCGCCCAAGACAAGGCGCGGCAACTCGGGCTGTCGTCCGAAGACGTCGCCAACCTGATGAACAGCATTGTCAGTGGCTCGCCGTTGACCCAGGTCGATGACGATATCTATCTGATCAACGTGGTCGGTCGCGCGGTGGATTCCGAACGCGGCACGCCGGAAACCCTGCAGAACCTGCAGATCGTCACGCCGAGCGGCACCTCGATTCCGCTGCTGGCGTTCGCCACCGTGCGTTATGAACTGGAACAGCCGCTGGTGTGGCGTCGTGACCGCTTGCCGACCATCACCATCAAGGCCTCGGTGCGCGACGAAATCCAGCCGACCGATCTGGTGAAATTGCTCAAGCCGTCGATCGATGCTTTTGCCTCGAAACTGCCGGTCGGCTACAAGGTCGCTACCGGCGGTACGGTCGAGGAAAGCGGCAAGGCCCAGGGGCCGATTGCCAAGGTGCTGCCGCTGATGCTGTTCCTCATGGCGACGTTCCTGATGATCCAGTTGCACAGCGTGCAGAAGATGTTCCTGGTCGCCAGTGTCGCGCCGCTGGGGTTGATCGGCGTAGTGCTGGCGCTGGTGCCGACCGGCACGCCGATGGGATTTGTGGCGATCCTCGGGATTCTCGCGCTGATCGGCATCATCATCCGCAACTCGGTGATTCTGGTGACGCAGATCGATGAGTTCGAGCAGAAAGGCTACGCACCGTGGGACGCGGTCGTGGAAGCGACCGAACACCGGCGCCGACCGATCCTGCTCACCGCTGCGGCGGCGAGCATGGGCATGATCCCGATAGCCCGCGAAGTGTTCTGGGGGCCGATGGCCTACGCGATGATTGGCGGCATCGTCGTGGCGACGCTGCTGACGCTGTTGTTTCTGCCGGCGCTGTATGTCGCCTGGTACAAGATCCGCGAACCGCAGAAGGATGAAAAACCGGCGCAGTGAGATAGCCCTGCGATATTTGGGAAAGGTCTGACTTACAGCGTGAGAGGACTGCGCTAACGTCCCTTCTTCATTCGAGGAGGGACGTGCCATGTCGACTGTTTCCGGCTGGTTACGCGGATGGTTGCTGCTCGCTGGCTTGAGCCTGTCGCCGGCAGCACTGGCCGAAGTGCTGCTGGAAAACCAGCTGTGGCGGGTGCAGGTCGATCCTGCGACGCTGGCGGTGCGGGTTGAATCGGCCGGCGCGCCACCAGTGCAAGCTTCGGCAGGCGTGCTGCGGCACAAGGTCAGCGACATGGTCAGGCATGGCAATCGCATTGATTGGCAATGGGACGATGGGCGCTGGTTGCTCAGTGTTGGCCTGGACCAGCGTGACCTGACGTTTTCGATTACGGCTAACTCGCCCTCGCAAATCGAGTTTATTCATCAGCCCGCCAGTGCAATGGGCCAGGCGCTGATCTGGCCGCTTGCCGAAGGGCGCTACGTGCCGCGCGGTGACCGGGCGTGGCAAAAATTCCTGGTCGCGCAGGGCGCGCTCGATACCACCCAGGACTTGAGCCTGCCGCTTTGGGGGATGGAGTACGAGAAGTTCAGCCTGCACTGGTTGCTGACCAACCCTTACAACAATCAACTGCGCTTCAAGGCCAATGGCGATGCGCTGGAGCTGTCGGCCAGGCACCGTTTCACTACGCTTGAACCCTCGAAGCCGCTGACCTTCAGCCTGTTTCTCGGCGCTGTCGATCCCTTGGCTGGCGCCAAGCGCTACAAGCAGTGGCTGGTCGAAAGCGATCAATATGAAACGTTGGCGAACAAGCTGATCAAGACCCCGCAAGCCGCCAAGCTGATCGGTGCCGCGCATGTCTATCTGTGGGGCAACGACCTGCTCGGCCCTGACGATGTGCGCAACTGGCCGCTGCTGATTGCCCGGTTGCGCGGCTCGGGTGTGCTGGTCAGTGAACTTCGGGCGGCGATGGATCCTGAAGCGCTGCGGTTGCTCGCCAGCGAGACCGTACTCAATCGCTATCAACAGACTGTGATGCTGCGCAGTCTCAATCGCGCGCTGAACACTCAGGCGCGCAAAACCTGGCAGGCGCGGGCGGTGCCGGACATGCAGGCGCTGGTCAACGGGTACGCTGAGGTGCGCGAGCAGCTGGCCGTTGTTCTGAAGGGTACGCTGGCGCCTGATCCTTCGCGCTGGGGGCGTACCTTGTCGCGGCGAACCATTGAACGCTTGCAGAGCGCTGGACTTTCGCGTTTATGGCTTGGGCTCGGCGAGGGCTGGGAAGGTGGACTCTGGCATCCCGAGGCGGTGCGCGCCGCCGTCTCTGCGGGGTATCTGATTGCCCCCTATGACTCCTACGAAACCGCGCTGCGCCGGGATGAAAATCCGGACTGGACCACTGCGCACCTGGGCGACCGGGCCAATACCGAGTGTGCGATCGTGGAGGAAAACGGTGCGCTGAAAAGCGGGTTTCAGCAGTCCGGTCACTATACCGATCCGCGATGTGTGCGACCGTTGCTTGAGCGGCGCATCGATGCAATCCAGAAGGTTGCCGGCTTTAACAGCTGGTTTCTCGATGCCTATGCCGCTGGGATGCTCTTCGACAGTTATCGTCCCGGCGCACCGATGACCCAGGCGCAGAATGCCGCGGGCAATGTTGCAGCATCGCGCTGGATCAACGAGGTGTTGCAGCTGCCGAGCGGCTCCGAGGATGGCAATGCCGCCACCGCTCGGGGAGTTCTGTTCGCACATGGCATGCAGACGCCAGTGATCGGTTGGGGCGATCGCGACATGCAGCAGCCGGGCACAGCGGACTTTGTCGTCGGCCAATGGTACCCACCGGAGCAGCCAGCGGTGTTCTTCAAACCGACCCGGTTGAAGGCTGACTACCGACGCGTTCATTTCGCCGCCGCCAGCCGTTTACCGCTGTATCAGACGGTATTCCACGGCTCTGTCATCACCAGTCATCACTGGTTGTTCGATAACCTGAAGTTGAGCGACGTGCGGGTGGAAAACGAGCTCACCCAGTTGCTCTACAACGTACCGCCGCTGTACCACCTGAGTGCGGCCAGCCTTGATCAGCGCTTGCCGTTGATCGTGCGTCAGGATCGATTCTTTCGTCCGCTGCACGAACGTCTGGCGACGCAAGCGCTGACCGCTTTTGACTGGTTGAGCGAGGACCGCCTGGTACAGCAGACGACGTTTGCCGACGGCACGCGACTGCTGGCCAATTTCGACGCCGCTCCACGCAATTGGCAGGGCCGGACGTTACCGGGACACACCCTGACTGCATTGTTCGCGGACGGCAGCGTCAGCCAATATCAGGTACAGGCAGCGCCCTGACTCAGACTTTGCGCCACACGCTCGCCAGCCAAGGCTGCTGTTCACGCGGTAAGCCCGCGGGCCGGTAGTAATGCTCCAGCTCGACGAACCCCGCCGCCGTCAGCAACCCGCGCCAGGCTTCGAGATCGTGATACGAGCCGTAGCGCGGCCCGTTCCAGCCCTCTTGGTTGTCGCCACGCGGATTGGAACTGAACAGCACGCCACCCGGTTTCAAGGTGCCGTGCAGTTGCCGTAGCACTTGCGGCAACACCTGCAACGGCACATGAAACAGCACGGCATTGGCGAAGATGCCGTCGAAGCGCTCGGCGGGTAGATCAAGCTTGAGAAAGTCCTGCTGCCAGACTTCGCAACCGCTGTCCTGGCGGGCCATGCGCGCGAATTCCTGCGAGCCATCGAGGCCGATCGCGACGTGGCCCATACGTGTAAAGGTCTGCAGATCTCGGCCCGGACCGCAGCCGAAATCGAGAATCGTCAACGGCGACTCAGACTGAATGTGGCGCAGCAAGGCCTCGATGTTCTGGCTGACATCGTGGTCGCGAGTGCCTTCGCGAAAGTCCTCGGCCACCGAGTTGTAGTGACCGAGGGTAGTGGCGGTGATCTGTTCGAGGTCGCTGGGCGTTTGCTTCATGATCGATGCTGTATTGGCGGTGTGAGGGCGGACTATAAGCTTTTTCACCGGCAAAAAAACGCCGCCTGCGCTGGGGCCAGTGCAGGCGGCGATGGGTGCCAGGCTTCAGTGCTGCTTCGCTCCCAGACAATCGATCGAGCGGTCCATCATCGCCTTGGCCATTTCCAGCAGATGCCAGACCGAGAACACCATGGCCCGATCCGCGCCCCCGAGCTGGTCACCGCATTGATGGACGGTCACCGAAGCGCAGCGCAGCAGATCGGCAACATACAGTTGGGCGTCCTCCAGCGTCACATCTTCGCTGATGCTGTAGACGCGTTTCTGCCCCGCCAACGTGACCTGATTGCCGGCCAGATGTGAGTCGACGGCGCGGCACAGTGCAGAGCGATCCTTGAGCAAATCCTCGGTGAACCGCTTGCTTGAGGTAAGGCTGAGTGGCGGATCGGCAAGATTTTTTTCCATGGGTAAACTCCTGACTTCAAGTGGGAGCCAACCATTTCGCGACTAAACGAGCAGGACGGCGGCTGCACGCGGATCAGTTGCCGGCCGGACAACTGAATCCAGTCACCGCAAAACAGTGACGACCGGAGATTAGCTACAGGATATTTCGGGTACAAGCGGGTAAATTATTCTAGGAATCGTCCTGCAAACCCGCGTGGTTCGGGCTGGCGAAAAGACAAAATTCGTGTAGGAAGCATCTGATTTTCACGAAGGGCATCGCCCAAAATACTGCGATCACATTGGCCTGGTTGATGGCCACCTGCCGCTATCGACCTTAGCGCTTATTCAGCCCCCGCGCCAGCCTGTCGCCACCCAACTGAATCACCGCCACCAGCGCCACCAGCAAGACGATCACCGTCAACATGATCTGGCTATCGAAGCGCTGATAACCGTAGCGGTAAGCGATATCCCCCAGCCCACCAGCACCAATTGCCCCAGCCATGGCCGAGGAGTTGATCATCGTCACCAGGGTGATGGTGAACCCCCCGACAATTCCCGGCAGCGCCTCGGGCAACAGCACATGCCAGACGATGTGCCAGCGTCGGCAACCCATGGCCTGCGCAGCTTCAATCAGACCATGATCGACCTCGCGCAGACTGACTTCGGCGATCCGCGCGAAGAAGGGCGTTGCGGCGATTGTCAGCGGCACCACAGCGGCCCACACGCCATACGTGGTGCCGACGATCAGGCGGGTGAATGGAATCAGCGCGACCATCAGAATCAGGAACGGGATCGAGCGGAACAGATTGACGAAGGCGCCCAGCGCACGGTTCAACAGCGGCGCTTCGTAGATCCCGCCCTTGTCGCTGGTGACCAGAATCACCGCCATGGGAATGCCCACCAGCAGCGCGATCAGCGACGACACGCCGACCATCAAAAAGGTGTCGATAAAACCCTGCAGCAAGCGATCAAACCACATAGCCCAATACCTCCACTCGTTGCGCCCATTGCCCGGCGCGTTCGCGCAATTGTCCGGCGCTGAATGTCGAGCCGCTGACGGCCAGTAAAAGCTGCCCCAGCGCATGACCCTGAATCCGTTCCACGCCGCCCTGAAGCAGCTTCACTCGGCCGCCCAACGCCGCAAATAATGCAGCCAGATCCGGTTCATCAGCGGCACCGCCGGTGAACTGCAAACGCAACACCACCGCTGCATCAGAAGCCGTGGATTGCGCCTGCAAACGGCTTTGCAATTCTTCCGGCAAGGCGTGTTGCAGTGGTGCGAGCAAGGTCTGGCTGACCTCGTGCTGCGGATTGCCGAACACTTGCCACACCGGCCCTTGCTCGACCACATGGCCATGTTCGAGGACGACGACGCGGTCGCAAATCTTGCGTATCACCGCCATCTCATGGGTGATCAGCACAATGGTCAGGCCCAGGCGTTTGTTGATCTCGCGCAACAGGCCGAGGATCGACTGCGTGGTTTCCGGGTCGAGCGCCGATGTCGCTTCATCGCAGAGCAGAATGTCCGGGTCATGCACCAGCGCGCGGGCAATGCCGACACGCTGTTTCTGCCCACCGGAGAGTTGCGCCGGATAGGCCTTGTGCTTGCTGTGCAGGCCGACCAGTTCAAGCAGTTCGCGGACCTTGTTGTCGCGCTGCTGCTTCGGCACGCCGGCGACTTTCAGCGGCAACTCGACGTTCTGCCAGACGGTCTTGGCCGACATCAGATTGAAGTGCTGGAAGATCATGCCGATGCGCCGGCGCAGGGCGACGAGGCGGTTTTCATCGAACTCGCCGATATCGACCTGATCGATCAACACCCGCCCCGACGTTGGCTGCTCCAGGCGATTGATCGTGCGGATCAGCGACGACTTGCCAGCGCCGCTGCGGCCGATGATGCCGAACACTTCGCCGCGCTGAATCGCCAGGTCGATGCCCTGCAAAGCCGCGACCGGACCTTGTCGGCCGTTGTAGGTTTTGCCCACGCCGATAAAGCGTACGTGGGCGCGATTCAGCTCGGGATGCAGCTCGGTTTTTTCAGCGTGGTGTGGCTCTGGAAACTCCAGTCGCCGTTGGATCGCCGCAGTCATGTTCAGCTTTCCCAGCCGGCCTGATAGAGCTTGCCGTGGGCCTTGTCCAGTGCTGCGCGAACGGCCGGTGAATGCTGATAGATGTCGACGAACTTGATCAGGCGCGGGTCGGTTTTGCTCTTCGGCTGGATGACGAACTGGATCACGTATTCCTTGTGATCGAGACCGTCGAACAGCAGCGCCGAGCCGGCATCGAAGGTCTTTGCCAGACGGATGTAGGCTGGATAACCCTGGACCAGATCAGCGTCGTCATAAGCGCGCACCAGTTGCACGGCTTCGACCTGAAGGATCCTGATCTTTTTCGGATTGGCGACGATGTCGTCCTCGGTAGCCTTGTAGCCGACGCCCGGTTTCAGGGTGATCAAACCGGCCTTGGCGAGCAATTGCAAACCCCGTCCGCTGTTGATCGGGTCGTTGGCGATGGCGACGCTGGCGCCTTCGGGCAGCTCATCGAAGCTTTTGTATTTCTTCGAATACAGGCCGACGTTGTTGATGATCCCCGGCGCGAATGGCACCAGATCGAAACGGGACGCGGCTTTGGCATTCTCCAGAAACGGAATGTGCTGGAAATAATTCACATCAATGTCGCCAGCGGCGAGGCTGACGTTGGGCGCGATCCAGTCGGTGAATTCCACCAGCTCGACTTTCAGGCCTTGTTTGGAAGCTTCCTCGACGGCGGCTTCCAGCGGAATGGCGAAAGCGGCAGTGGTGCCGATTTTCAACGGGGCGTCGGCGGCGAAGATAGCCGAGCTGAACAGGCCGAAGACCAGGGCCAGTGCTTTGACTGGGTGGAACAGGGTTTTCTTGGTCATGGTGGTTTTTCCAGTCAGTGCATGAATTTTGCTGTCGGGGGAGGGCCTCTTCGCGAGCAGGCTCGCTCCCACAGGGGTACGCATTTCAAATGTGGGAGCGAGCCTGCTCGCGAAGCTTCTGATGCCTGTACGAAGATCCGCTGTGTTGCTCAGGCAACTGCGCCTCACCGTGAAACAACTTCTCGCGCAAGGTCCCGCTGTCATACGCAGTCTTGTAAGAGCCGCGCCGCTGCAGCTCCGGAATCACCAGCTCAATGAAATCGACATAGCTTTCCGGGGTGACGATGCGAGTGAGGTTGAAGCCGTCCAGACCGGTTTCGGCGATCCACGATTCCAGTTCATCCGCCACTTGCTCGGGCGAGCCGACCACGGTGATGTAACGACCGCCGAGGGCGTGCTGGTCGAGCAATTTGCGCCGGGTCCAGTCATTGTTCTGCAGGTTTTTTGTTGCCGATTGAATGGCGTTGCTCTTCACGTACTGGATCGGTTCGTCGATTTCGTACTGGGCAAAGTCGATACCGGTGGAGGCGGAAAAATGCGCCACGCCGGCCTCGGCGCTGGCATAGCTGAGGTACTCGGCATGCTTGGCCCACGCTGCTTCTGCGGTGGCGCCAACGATTACATTGAGGCCCATGAACACCTTGATGTCTTGAGGATTGCGTCCGGCTTCGACGGCGCTGGCGCGGACCTTGTCGACCTGCACTTTGGTCGATGGTTTGTTCTGGCCGCTGATGAACACGCACTCGGCATGACGCCCGGCAAACAGCAAGCCGCGGTCGGAGCTGCCGGCCTGAAACAGCACCGGTGTGCGCTGCGGTGACGGCTCGCAGAGGTGATAACCCTCGACCTGATAGAACTCGCCCTGGTGCTCGACCTTGTGCACTTTGTCCGGGTTGGCGTAGATGCGCTGCTCGCGGTCGTTGAGCACCGCGCCGTTCTCCCAGCTGCCTTCCCAGAGCTTGTACAAGACCTGCAGATATTCTTCGGCCTGGTCGTAGCGGCGGTCATGTTCGACCTGCTCGTTGAGACCCATGGCTTTGGCGGCGCTGTCCAGATAACCGGTGACGATGTTCCAGCCAACGCGGCCGCGACTCAGATGATCGAGCGTCGACATGCGTCGGGCGAACAGATACGGCGGCTCGTAAGTGAGATTGGCGGTCAGGCCAAAGCCGAGGTTTCTGGTGACGGCTGCCATCGCTGAAACCAGCAGCAGCGGATCGTTGACCGGCAACTGGATCGACTCTTTCAGCGTGACGTCGACCGAGTTCTGGTAGACGTCGTAGACGCCGACGATGTCAGCGATGAACAAGCCATCGAACAATCCGCGCTCAAGCAACTGCGCCAGTTCGGTCCAGTATTCGATCGTGTTGTAGCGCGTCGAGGTGTCGCGCGGATGGGTCCACAGGCCGTGATTGATGTGGCCGATGCAGTTCATGTTGAACGCGTTGAGCAGAATCTTCTTTTTCGCAGCGCTCATCAGATCGTCCCTCGCAGCGGAGGGTTTTCATCGTTGAGGTAGTAATTGCCCACGGCGTGATACTTCCAGCGCACCGGGTCGTGCAGGGTGTGCACGCGAGCGTTGCGCCAGTGCCGGTCGAGGCCGTGTTCGCTCAGCGTCGCCTGACTGCCGGCGAGCTCGAACAGCGTGCTGCCAGCGGCGAGGGAAATTTCCGTGCTGATCGCCCGCGCTTCGGCAACTGCTATCGACGCGGCGGCGACAGTTTCGGCATTGGTTTCAGCTTGCGCGGCATCGAGGAATTCACCGGCACGTTCGAGCAAGGCTTCGGTGGCGTGCAGACGAATGCTCAAGTGGCCGAAGCTCTTCAGCGTCAGCGGATCGTCGGTAGCCTTGTCGTTGCCCGAATCGATCCACGGACGGGTCTTGCTGCGCACGAAGTGCAAAGCGTCTTCGTAAGCGGCGCGGGCGATGCCGGTGTCGATGGCGGCGTGGAGAATCTGCGCCAGCGGGCCGACCGTGGTCGGGCGTTCGAAAGCGCTCTGGAACGGCAGCACGTCTTCGGCCGCTACATACACATCTTCGAACACCACCGAGCCGCTGCCGGTGGTGCGCTGGCCGAAGCCGCTCCAGTCGTCGATCACCGTCAGGCCCTTGCTCTCGCGCGGGACGAAGGCCAGATGTTGCACGCCGTTTTCATCGACCACCGACGTCGGAATGCGCTGCGCGTAAATCGCCCCGGTCGAGTAGAACTTGCGACCGTTGATGCGATAACCAGCGCCGTCGCGTTTGAGACTGGTGACACGATCATGAGCGGTTTTGGTACCCAGTTCCGCCAGCGCATTGCCGAAGCGCTGGCCGGCGAGGACCTCGGCGTACAGGCGCTGTTTCTGTTCATCGCTGCCATTCACGCGCAGCACTTCCAGTGCGTAGAAATGGTTCTGCGGAATCTGCCCGAGCGAGCCGTCGGCCTGAGCGATGAGTGCGATGACTTTGGCCAGGGTGACGTTGGATACGCCCGCGCCGCCATATTCTTTCGGCACGCTGATGCCCCACAGGCCGGAGCGGGAAAACACTTCCAGCTCGGCCAATGGCAGGCGGCGTTCGCGGTCGCGCAGGGCGCTGTCGCGTTTGAAATCTTCGGCCAGGTCGCTGGCGACGATCAGGGCTTGCTCATCGCTGGTGATGAGCGCGACGTGATGGGAAAGCGTCATAGGGGGTTCTCCAGATGACTGGTCGTCTCAGATCCAGGAATGGCGAGCCGGCAAAGTGCCGTTCAGGCGATAGGCGCCGACCGCGTGATATTTCCAGCGCACCGGGTCGTGCAGGGTGTGCACGCGGGCGTTGCGCCAGTGGCGGTCGAGATTGAATTCGGCGAGGGTCGCGCGGCTGCCGGCCAGTTCGAAGAGCTTTTCGCTGGCCAGCAGCGAGATCTCGGTAGTCAGTACTTTTGCTTCAGCCACGGCGATCGAAGCGCGAGCAGCGGACTCAGCTGTGAGTGGCGCCGCGTGAACCTGATCAAGCACTTGCCCGGCCTTGCGCAGCAGCGCTTCGGCGGCGTGCAGTTCAATTTTCAGTTTGCCGATATCGGCAATCACGTAGAGGTCATCGCTGGCGCGCTCGACCTTGGCGTCGATCCATGGCCGTGCGCGGGTTTTGACGAAGTCGATGGCGTCGTCGATGGCACCACGGGCGATGCCAGCGTCGATGGCCGCTTGAATCAGCTGCGACACTGCGCCCTGGGTGTTCGGCTTGTCGTTGATCTTCCAGTTGTCGATGACCAGGCTCGACTCGACGCGCACGTTGTTCAGCAGGATCGTGCCGCTGGCGGTGGTGCGCTGGCCGAAGCCCGACCAGTCATCGACGATGCGCAAACCCGGCGTGCCGCGCCGGACGAAGGCCAGCACCTGTTTACCGTCATCGTTCAGCGCTTTCACCGCGACCCAGTGCGCAAACAGCGCGCCGGTTGAATAGAACTTCTGGCCGTTGATCACGTAATCGTCGCCGTCGGCGCTGATTCGCGCCTTCAGTTCCAGGGTGTTTCTGGTGCCACGTTCCGGGCCGGCATTGCCGATGCGCCAGCCTTCCAGAACGCTCTGGAAAAGCTGTTTTTTCTGCGCTTGGGTGGCGCTGCCGAGCACCAGATTGATGATGCCAAACTGGTTCTGCGGGATCTGCCCGAGGGCCGGGTCGGCGGCGGAAATGATCGCGAATACTTCAGCCAGCGTAACGAACGAAACCTGTGGGCCACCGTATTCGCGCGGGATAGCAATGCTGCCCAGACCGCTGCGGGTGAACTGCTCAATTTCTGACCAAGGCAGCTTGCGCTGACGGTCGCGTTTGGCCGCCTGCACGCGGGCGATCTGCGCCAGGTCTTGGGCTGCCTTGATCGCTTGAGCATCGTTGCGCAGTACTTGCGCGGGCAACAACAGCGGGGCGATGTCCAGATCGGACTGCACGTTGGCATCTGCAAGACTGGACATCAGTGCCGCTCCCTGGCTGCACGCAATGCCCTGGCGATCTGCACTGGGGTGATTGTGTTCCGGACCATACCTACCTCACATCTCATGAAAAACGCCGCGAAGTGCGACGATTGAAAGAATGTCCGGTGGTCCGGTGTATATACCCTAAGCGTGTATAAATATTAAATAAACTAACTTTTAGGAATATGCATAGAAGGAGGGATGTTCGGCTTGGTTAACGAGTTTCAGGTGAGAGGTGACTGACCTCCCACCTTGGGCAGGTCTCACTTGGTACGCGATTCGGCAGCCTTGAATTCGGGTTTCAACGGGACTTTTACGTACGGATTCACGCAACCAATTTTCAACGTACGCGGCGGCGCCCAGCGCGAGTTATTACCGACCCGGTCGAGAATGCAGTACGTCACGTCCAGGCGCAGGTCTTCACCGGCTTCGACAATGACCGCTGGTGGCACCCAGACCTGAATCGGCAGCCCGACGTCGGCCGCCGTGACAGGCGCCAGGTCCATGCGCACATCGCCCCAGCGCAGGGTGATGGCGTCGTCTTCGGCCATGTTCACGTAGGGCTCGATGGTCAGCGGCACGCCGCGTTTGATCTGGCTGGGGTTCACGCCCTGACGGCGAATCGCTTCGGGGATGATCACCGGTGCCAGTTGCTGATTTTCGTCTTCGCACTGCCCGGTGGGCTGGCCACCGGGGCAATCGAGTTTGACCTGCACCCGGGTCGCTGCCGACAGTGCCGGGCCATGGCCGACCTGCATCACGCGGTAGTGAATGCGCGCGATGCCGTTGCTGATGAAACTCTCCGGCACCCGTAGGCTGACTGACTCACCCACATCGGCCGCGCTGAGGACTTTTGACGCGACATAGCATTTGTTCCAGAACAGTTCGATCAGATCGCCAACGTCCATGTCGCCGTAGGGGGGTACATCGATCAGCAGGTGGGCCGCTGTCGCTTGGTTGATGCCGGTTATTTGTGCGCATGCCAGCGTTGGCGCTGCAAGTTCGGGGGTGTGCGAAGTGCGGGTCATCGGTTTCTCTCCTTGAAGTCTTGCAGCGAAATCCGTTTCTGGAAAACAAAAAAAGGCGCGAATCAACTGGCAATAAAAGCGACAAGTATTAGCTCGGCTTTAATGCAAGATTTTGAACTAAGTGGCGCCGGTTGCCGACTAGATAAAAGTCTGCGGAGAGGGGTGTCAATAGAGGGGCTTAGTTAATGCGTGAATTACAAGTTAATCAGAAGGCTCCTACGTCACCTAGGCAATATGCCTAGTGGTACGCGCGAAACCAGCTACAGATAAACGGCTATTGCGCAGGGTTTTGCGCGGGTTTGTTCGCGGGTAAACGTATGGAAATATGACGATTCGAAGATGCGCGTAACCGTTGCGCAATATATATCTGCGCCCGCAAGTAACAAATTTAGAGAAGTTTAAAATGCCGGGAGAGAGGTAACTTCCATCCGTGGAAGTAGAGGGGTATTGCTGAGAAATTTGTCAGGCGTGATTCAGAAACTTGCTGAGAAACTGTTGAGTGCGTTCTTCTTTAGGATTGGCAAACAGTGCCTTGGCTTCACCTTGCTCGACAATTACGCCCTTGTCGAAAAACACTACGCGATTGGCCACGTCACGGGCGAAGCCCATTTCGTGGGTGACAATCACCATTGTGCGATTTTCTTCGGCAAGACCGCGAATGGTCGCCAGCACTTCGCCGACCAGTTCCGGGTCGAGGGCGGAGGTCGGTTCGTCGAACAGAATGACTTCCGGCTCCATCGCCAGCGCCCGGGCAATCGCCACGCGTTGTTGCTGGCCACCGGAGAGACGGCGTGGATACGCGTCCTCTTTGCCGGCAAGCCCCACTTTGTTCAGCAGCTTTTTACCCAGAGCAACTGCCTGGTCGCGCGGCATCTTCTTGACCACGATCGGGCCTTCGATGATGTTTTCCAATGCGGTGCGATGGGGGAACAGGTTGAAGTTCTGGAACACGAAGCCGACGTGCTGGCGCAGGTTGCGTACCAGGCTTTGCTGCTGGTTCAGCGGGCGGCTGGTATCGATTTCGATTTCGCCGACCTTGATCCGGCCGCTGGTGGGTTCTTCGAGGAAATTCAGGCAACGCAGGAACGTCGTTTTCCCCGAGCCACTGGGGCCGATGATCGCGACGACTTCGCCTTCCTTCACCTCAAGGTCGATGCCGTTGAGCACGACCTGACCCTTGAATTGCTTGGTCAGTTTTTCCACGACAATCATCGCGTCAGGACTCCTGGTCGTGCCGATTGACCCGCTCTTCCAGCTTGTTCTGCAAGTGCGAAAGCACCGTGGCCAGAATCCAGTAGATCAGCGCGGCGGCAAGATACATGGTGAAGACTTCGAAAGTCCGGGCGGTAATCAGCTGCGCCTGACGGAACAGCTCCGGCACCTGAATGGTCGCGGCCAGCGCCGTGTCCTTGACCAGCGAAATGAAGCTGTTGCCCAGCGGCGGTAATGCCGTGCGCATCGCTTGCGGCAGGATGGCCCGGCGCAGGGTCTGCGCGCGGGTCATGCCGATACTCGCAGCGGCTTCCCACTGGCCGCGTTCGATCGAACCGATCGCGGCACGCAGGATTTCACAGGCGTAGGCGGCCATGTTCAGCGAGAAACCGATCAGCGCTGCCGGCAGCGGATCAAGCTCCATGCCCAGTTGCGGCAAGCCGTAATAGATCACGAAAAGCTGCACCAGCAACGGCGTGCCGCGAAAGAACGACACGTAGATGCGTGCCAGCCAACTGACCGATTTGAAGCGCGACAGGCGCATCAGCGCGAGGCCGAAGCCCAGCAGCAGACCGAAGAACATCCCGCCGAGGCTGAGGATTACCGTGTAGTACGCGCCCTTCAACAGAAAGGGCGCGGAATCCAGCGCGAGTTGGAAAGCCTCTTCCATTATTTAGTGACGTCTGCGTTGAAGTACTTCTTCGACAGTTTCTCGAGAGTGCCGTCGGCACGCAGTTCGTCGAGCGCCTTGTTCACCGCAGCCAGCAGTTCCGGCTCGCCTTTGCGCAGGGCGATACCGCTTTCCTGACGCGAGAAGGCCTCACCGGCAGCCACGGTTTTCGGGGCTTTCTTGGCGTATTCGAGGGCAGCCAGACGGTCGATCAGGATGGCATCGGTACGACCGTTGTTGAGGTCGGCGAATTTGGTCGGATCATCATCGTAGGTGCGCACGTCAGCACCCGGCACGTTGGCGCGGACCCACTGCTCGTAGTTGGTGCCCAGGCCGACACCGACTTTCTTGCCGGAGAGGTCAGCGGCAGTCTTGATGTTCAGGGCCGACTCTTTGCTTTTCAGCACGAGGGCCTGGATGCCGGAGACAGTGTACGGTTCGGAGAAATCATATTTATTCTTGCGCTCGTCGGAGATGGTCACTTGGTTGACCACCAGATCCAGACGCTTGGATTCCAGCGCAGCGAGGATACCGTCCCATTTGGTCGGCTGGATCTTGGCCTTGACGCCGAGCTTTTGCGCCAGCGCCTCGGAGAGTTCGACTTCGAAACCCGACAGCTTGCCGTTCTCGTCGACGAAGCTGAACGGTGGGTAGGTGCCTTCCAGGCCGACGTTGAGAACGCCCTTGTCCTTGATCTGTTGCAACTGCTCACCGGCCACTGCCTGACCGATCAGGCCAGCGCTGAGCGCCAGACCCAGCGAACCGACCAGCAGAGTGCGACGTAGTGCGGAAAAATTCATGACAAGCCCCTGTGTTTTCTTATGGAAGACGCTTAAGGAATGTAGGCAAATTGGTGATTTGAACGACAGCGCTATCCTGCCTTAAAGCAGCTTAAGCGTCTCGCCCGAAATTCGCCTGCGGCGAGACTATAAGATGTCTGTTTTAGACTTGAAAATACCTAATATGGAATCTTTTATTCATTTAAGGAATAACAGTGATTTCTTAAAAGATCGCAGCCTTTGGCAGCTCCTACAGGTGATCTCATGTTGGAGCTGCCGAAGGCTGCGATCTCTTGATCTGCTCTTAGAAAGAATCCTTATACGCAAACAACGCCGGCGCGCCACCGGTGTGCAGAAAGATGATCGGGCCGTCATCGAAGCGCTGCCGGCCAATCCCGTCGAGCAGACCGGCCATGGCCTTGCCGGTGTAGACCGGGTCAAGCAACAGACCTTCCTGACTGGCCAACAGTTTCACCGCCGCGAGTGTGCCGGCGTTCGGCTCGCCGTAACGCGGGCCGAAATATTCGTCCCACAACTCGACCTTGAAGCTGGTCGGCAACTCGACGCCCAGCAGCTCTGCCGTGCGTTCGGCCAGACCCTGCACCTTCGGCCGCTGATCCTCCTCACTGCGCGAAACCGTTACGCCGATCATCGGCAGTTGCGGCAGCGCCTCACTCAGCGCCAATCCGAGACCACTGTGAGTGCCGGCGCTGCCCGAAGCCAGCACCACCGCGGCGAAATCGAGGCCGCTGTCCTTGATCTGCTCAGCCAGCTCCAGCCCGGCGCGCACATAGCCCAAGGCACCGAGCGCGTTGGAGCCGCCAATCGGTACCAGATACGGCTTCTTGCCGTTGCTGCGCAGGCGCACGGCGAGAGCGGCCAGTTGTTCGTCGGCATTGTCGAGGTTGTCGACCAGCTCGACCTTGGTGTCGAACAGATCCAGCAGCAAGCGGTTGCCGTTGCCGGTGTAATTTCCGTCATCAGTGCCCAGCGGGTTTTCCAGCAGCGCCACACAACCGAGGCCGAGTTTCGCCGCCAGTGCGGCGGTCTGGCGTACGTGGTTCGATTGCAGCGCACCGGCAGTTATCAGCGTGTCAGCACCTTGCGCGAGCGCGTCGGCGGCGAGGTATTCGAGTTTGCGCAGCTTGTTGCCGCCCATCGCCAGCGGCGTCAGGTCATCGCGCTTGACGTACACCTCGCGACCGAGCCAGACGGACAGGCGTTCGAGTTTTTCCAGTGGCGTGGGGTGGCTCAGCAGTTCGAGACGGGGGAAGCGTTGCAGCTGTTGATTGATCATGGGTCTGTACTGGCGCAGAAGAATGAAAGGACTATAGGCACGCGTTTTTGCCCGGGCAACCGCCAATCGCTTATAGCCAAATGGACTGAGGCCAGCACTATCGGTTCTTAATTCGTCGGCAAAGGCATGCCGTAAAGTAGGCGCCGATGACGCGGCCAGACAGTCCGGCCGCCCGTGAGGAGTCTTTACCGTGAGCGAGCGTTCCAGCCATTGGCAATTGCAGACCATCGTCAGCCAGCTGCGCAGCGCGCGGGATCAGTGGCGCGCACAGAATGGCCGCGCTTCAGGAGAGCAGGGCGGCCGCGAATTGCCATCGCGAGCGGCGATGGCTGAAATCCTCGAGGCGCTGTGTGGTGCGCTGTTCCCGATGCGCCTGGGGCCGGTCGATCTGCGTGAAGAAAGTGAAGACTTCTACGTCGGCCACACACTAGATGTAGCGCTCAATGCATTGCTGGCGCAGACACGCCTGGAGCTGCGTTACGTCGCTCGCCACAGCGCGCAGGATGACAGCCAAGTCGAGGCTCGGGCGATTCAGATCGTGCAGGATTTCGCCCTTGCATTGCCGGGACTGCGCACGCTGCTCGACACCGATGTGCTGGCGGCGTATCACGGCGACCCGGCGGCACGCAGTGTCGATGAAGTGCTGCTGTGCTATCCGGGCATTCTGGCGGTGATTCACCATCGTCTGGCGCACCATCTGTATCGTGCCGGCCTGCCGCTGCTGGCGCGGATCAGCGCGGAGATCGCGCATTCGGCGACGGGCATCGATATCCACCCAGGGGCGCAGATCGGCCGCAGTTTCTTCATTGATCACGGCACCGGTGTGGTGATTGGCGAAACGGCGATCATCGGCGAGCGAGTGCGGATTTATCAGGCGGTCACTTTGGGCGCCAAGCGATTCCCGGCGGATGAGGACGGCCAGTTGCAGAAGGGCCACCCGCGCCACCCGATCGTTGAGGATGACGTAGTGATTTACGCCGGGGCGACGATTCTCGGACGGATCACCATCGGCAAGGGTTCGACCATTGGCGGCAACGTGTGGCTGACGCGTAGCGTGCCGGCGGGGGCGAATCTGACTCAGGCGAATCTGCAGCATGATGACGGGACGCAGAAGTAAGTCTTGAATCTGCGTTGTTGTATCGGGCCTCTTCGCGAGCAGGCTCGCTCCCACATTGGAATGCGTTTCATATGTGGGAGCGAGCCTGCTCGCGAAAGATCTCCAGGCCGGATCAAGGTAGTGGCCTTCAGCCAATTCATCAGTGAACGAATCCCTCCAAACCCACGTCATACCTCTCCTCGGGCGCTGTAGGAAACCTACCGCCCAGCCCTGCGATTAGTCCTTACCACCCCATTCATGTTTAACTTGAACGTTCATTCAAGTTAAACCGGTGGTTCGCTGCCCGCTCACAACAGGAGGCTTGCCTTTGCTGAGTCTGATCATTTCAGCCACGTTTCAACCCCTCGAGGTGCACGTTTCATGAGTGCATCGTCTACCCCCGCCAGCGGTCTGGTGCGCATGAATCCGCCGGTGTTCTACTTCGCCGCGACGGTCATTCTGCTGTTTGGTCTTGTCGTCATTGCCATCCCCGAGCAGGCCGGCGCCTGGTTGCTGGAAGCGCAAAACTGGGCGGCCAATACGGTCGGCTGGTACTACATGCTCGCGATGACCCTGTATCTGGTCTTCGTGGTGGTCACCGCGTTATCCGGCTACGGCAAGATAAAACTCGGTGCCGACCACGACGAGCCCGAATTCAGTTACCTGTCCTGGGCCGGCATGCTATTCGCCGCCGGGATCAGCATCACGCTGTTTTTCTTCTGCGTTTCCGAACCGCTGACGCACATGTTGCAGCCGCCGCAAGGCGAGGCCGGCACAGCTGACGCCGCGCGCCAGGCGATGCAGATTCTGTTTCTGCACTGGGGCCTGCATGGCTGGGGCGTGTTTGCCTTTGTCGGCATGGCACTGGCCTATTTCGCTTATCGGCACAATCTGCCGCTGGCCCTGCGTTCGGCGCTGTATCCGCTGATCGGCAAACGCATCAACGGCCCGATCGGCTATGCGGTGGACGGCTTCGGCATCATCGCCACGGTGTTCGGTCTTGGTGCCGACATGGGCTTCGGCGTGTTGCACCTCAACTCCGGCCTGGACTACCTGTTCGGCATCGCTCACACCCAGTGGATACAGGTCGGCCTGATCACGCTGATGATGGGCGCGGCGATCATCGTTGCGGTCTCCGGCGTCGATAAAGGCGTGCGGGTGATGTCCGACATCAACATGCTGCTCGCCTGCGGACTGCTGCTGTTCGTGTTGTTTGCCGGGCCGACACAGCACCTGCTCAACACCCTGATCCAGAACGTCGGCGATTACCTCGGCGCCCTGCCGATGAAAAGTTTCGACCTCTACGCCTATGACAAACCAAGCGACTGGCTGGGCGGCTGGACCGTGTTCTACTGGGCCTGGTGGATTGCATGGTCGCCGTTCGTGGGCCTGTTCATTGCGCGGATTTCCCGTGGTCGCACCATCCGTGAATTCGTCTTCGGCGTGCTGTTGATTCCGCTCGGTTTCACCCTGGCGTGGATGTCGATTTTCGGCAACAGCGCCCTGGATCAGGTACTCAATCACGGCATGAGTGCGTTGGGCATGTCGGCCATCGACAATCCGTCGATGAGTATCTACCTGCTGCTGGAAACCTACCCGTGGAGCAAGACCGTTATTGCCGTGACGGTGTTCATCAGCTTCGTATTCTTCGTGACGTCTGCGGATTCCGGCACCGTGGTGCTCTCGACCCTGTCGGCCAAGGGCGGTAACCCGGATGAAGACGGGCCGAAATGGCTGCGGGTGTTCTGGGGGGCGATGACCGCGCTGATCACCAGCGCGCTGCTGTTCTCCGGCAGCATCGACGCGCTGAAGTCAGCGGTGGTGCTGACCTCGTTACCGTTCTCGTTGATTCTGCTGCTGATGATGTGGGGCCTGCACAAAGCGTTCTATCTGGAATCGCAGAAGCAGATTGCGCAGCTGCATTCGCTGGCGCCGGTGTCCGGCTCACGGCGCGGCACCGGTGGCTGGCGTCAGCGCCTGAGTCAGGCGGTGCACTTCCCGTCCCGCGACGAGGTGTACCGCTTCATGGAAAGCACGGTGCGCCCGGCGATCGAGGAAGTGACCGCCGTGTTCGTCGAAAAAGGTCTGCACGTGGTCACCCAGCCGGATCCGGCGCATGACAACGTCAGCCTGGAAATCGGCCATGGCGAGCAGCATCCGTTCATCTATCAGGTGCAGATGCGCGGCTACTTCACGCCATCGTTCGCGCGCGGCGGCATGGGTTCCAAGCAACTCAACAATCGTCGCTACTACCGCGCCGAAGTGCACTTGAGCGAGGGCAGTCAGGACTACGATCTGGTCGGCTACACCAAAGAGCAGATCATCAACGACATCCTCGACCAGTACGAACGGCACATGCAGTTCCTGCATCTGGTGCGTTGATCCAACGGCTGAGCGCCGAGAGGTTTTTACGCCTCGGCGCTCAGCACCATGAACAGCACCACCGCCGCCACCGGGGCAAGCCCGCTCCCACAGGGTTTTGCGCCGTTCACAGATTTTGTATCCAACACTGAAACCTGTGGGAGCGGGCTTGCCCGCGAAGGCGCCACCTCGGTATGACCTAGAGCATAGCCAATCCAGCCCCCCGCCATATTCATCAGATGCTTTCGCGCTCGATCACTTGGCATCGCAGCAGATTCAGCCGCTGCACTTCGTCGCTCGGCAACACGCCAAGGCTTTCCAGCACGCGTGTCGCGGCGAGTACACCGATCTCCAGTGCCGGTGGTTTGATCGTGCTCAGACTGGGCAATAACATCTCGGCAAACGGGTAATCGCCGAAGCCGAGCACGGCGCAGTCTGCGGGGATTTTGATACCCGCGCGCTGTCCGGCGAGGAGACCTCCGGCGGCGAGATTGTCGTTGGCGAAGATGATCGCGTCGGGGCGTGGTGAGGCGTTCATCAGGGCGTCCATCGCTTGCTTGCCGGCCTCGAACGGTGCGCGGTCGGCGTCTGGGGCGAAGATCCATGGCTCACGTCCTGCTTCACGCACAGTGGCGGCATAACCATCGCGGCGCTCCAGTGCACTGAAGTCGCCCGGCGCACTGTTCTGTACGAAAGCAATGCGTTGGTAGCCTTTCTTGAGCAAATGCCTTGCTGCCGTCACGCCCACTTCGAAGTGCGAAAAGCCAATCTGCATGGGCTCGCGCTCCGGCTGGTAATCCCAGGTTTCGATGACCGGAATATCGGCCTCGGCGAGCATCTTCTCGGTGCCTTCGCTATGGAAGTGGCTGGTCAGCACCAGCGCTGCCGGCGACCAGCCGAGAAAGGCGCGCACGGCATTTTCTTCCTGCTCGATATCGAAATAACTCGACGCCAGCAACAGTTGATAACCGTGACGACTGAGGGTGTCGCTGAAGCCCTGGATCGTGTTGGCGAAGATCGGCCCGGAGATGTTCGGAATGACCATGCCGACGATTTTCCCCCGCGCCGAGGCCAGACCACCCGCGACCAGATTAGGCACATAACCGAGCTCGGCGACCACCGCCGCAATGCGCTCGCGCCGCTCAGGCGAAACCTGCTCGGGCTGATTGAAATACCGCGACACGGTAATCGCCGACACCCCGGCTGCACGCGCCACGGCGTTCAGCGTCACACGTCCGGCGCCCCGGCGTTTACGCGGCTTTTCAACGTTCAAGACTCGATCCTTTCTAAAAACCAAATCGCATATAAAAGTAATTTTTCAGTATTGGACGCTCTATAGCCAGATCGCCAATATTCGCGATGTTAGCGCTAACAATGCGCGTTGTCTGCTACTCGCTCGAGCGAATGCCCACGACAGATTCAGGCGCTGTCGTCACAGAACGGCAGCGGTTCAGGGCCATTTTCGAGCGAACATCTATGCGTAATTTTCCTGGGGCATTACACACACTGACGCAGTCGATTCGCGCGGCGGGCTGGATTTTTACCGGGCTGGCGGCGCTGCCGCTGCCCACGGCGTTTGCCGCTGACAGCAGCGATCAGGAACCGACGCTGAAATCCGTCACGGTGACCGCGACTCGCCGCGAAGAGTCACTGCAAAAAGTACCGGTGGCGGTTTCCGTGCTCGACGGCGAACAGCTCGAACGCGACAACCGCAACGGCGTGGCGAGCATCGTTCAGCAAGTGCCATCGCTGAATTTCCGTACCGGCGCCTCGAACAAGGACACCTCGTTATTCGTGCGCGGGGTCGGCACCATTTCCACCTCGCCCGGCGTCGAGCCGACCGTGGCCACGGTCATCGACGGCGTGGTGTATGCGCGTCCCGGCCAGGCCACGCTGGATCTGCTCGATCTGGAGCGCGTCGAAGTGCTGCGCGGCCCGCAAGGCACGCTGTTCGGCAAGAACGCCTCGGCCGGTGTACTCAACATCACCAGCAAAGCACCGACCGTCGAGACCCACGGCTATATCGATCAGGCGTTCTATAGCGGCAACGAAAGCCGCAGCCGTTTCGGCCTTGGCGGCAGTCTGATTCCGGACACGCTGAAGGGCTCGATCAGCACCTTGTTCGGCACGTACGACGGTAACGTCGACAACCAGCACAACGGCCACGAGGTCAACGGTTACAACCATCGCGGCGTGCGCGGCAAACTCGAATTCACTCCGAATGACGACATCACCTTCACCCTGATCGCGGACTACATGCAGTCCCACGACGACGCGCCCAATGGCGTCGTCAGCCAAGCGTTGACGCCGGCCTTCGCCAACGCGCTGAGTCCGGTGAATGCGACCAGCCACAATCGCGACATCAACACCGACACCCGCTCTCACATCGAGGACATCAACAAAGGCCTGTCCGGCCAGCTCGACTGGCAACTGGGTGATTTCACGCTGACGTCGATCACCGCGTGGCGCGGCTGGGACAACACCCAGTATCAGGATGGTGATCGCCTCGGCACCGTGACGGCGGCGTTCCCCGGCACCGCCGACAAGGGCGATCTGGCCTTCGACCAGTATTCGCAAGAGCTGCGGCTGGCCTCACCGAAGGGCGAGTTTCTCGAGTACGTCGGCGGCCTGTTCTACATGCACGGCAAGGACGACGAGACCTATCAGCGCACCCTCACGACCACCACACGCACCGACCGTGGCGTTGCCGATTACAGCACCACCAGCGACAGCTACGCGGTGTTTGGTGAGAGCACGCTGAACTTCACTTCGCACTTTCGCGGCATCGCCGGCCTGCGCTACACCCACGACGATCTGGAATACGATCACCGTCGCGTTTCAACATCAGCAACCACCGTCAGCGGCATTCAACCGGCGACCAGCAGCTCAGGTTCGGTGGACGAAGATGGCTGGTCCGGTCGCCTCGGTTTGCAGTACGACCTGAGCGATACCGTCACCACGTACCTGACCTATTCGCGCGGTTACAAAGGCCCGGCGTACAACGTGTTTTTCAACATGCAGCCGCGCGACACCGAAGCGCTGAAACCGGAGACCTCCAACACCTGGGAAGCGGGGATCAAAGCCACCTCCTGGAACAACCGCCTGACCACCAACCTGGCGATCTTCCACAGCGAGTACGACAACTATCAGGCGAACTTTTTCGACACCGTCGCCGGGCAGGTGGTGACGCGTTTGATCAACGCCGGCAGCGTCACCAGCGAAGGCATCGAACTCGATTATGCCCTGCAAGCTACCCAGCAACTGAAGTTCTCCGGCGCACTGGCCTACACCCGCGCACGCATCGACGAATTCGCTTGCCCGGCCGGCGCGGCGGCGTCGTGCAATGTCAACGGCAAACCGTTGCCATTCAGCCCGGACTGGAAAGGCTACGTCCGCGCTGACTACACAATTGCGCTGGACAACGGTCTCGATATCGAACTGGGCACCGACTACAGCTGGCAAAGCGAAGTGCAGTACGACATCAGCCAGAACCCGGATACCAAACAGGGCGCTTACGGGCTGTGGAACGCCAGCGTCGCCCTGGCCGATTACAGCAATGGCTGGCGCGTCGCGCTGCTCGGCAAGAATCTCGCCGACAAGTCCTATTCGCCGTTGCTGGCCAGTGGCGGTAGCTACATCTATCGCGCCGTGCCTCGCGATGACGAGCGCTACTTCGGCGTGCAATTGCGCAAGGATTTCTGAGATGAGCAGACAGATGAAACTCGGTGCATTTCTCATGGCCACCGGGCATCACGTGGCGGCGTGGCGGCACCCCGATGTGCCTGCGGATGCGGGGCTGGATTTCGCCCACTACAAACGTCTGGCGCAGATCGCCGAAGCGGCAAAGTTCGATGCGCTGTTTGTCGCCGACAGCGTCGCCGCACCGACCGAAGATATCGCCAGCCGCATGGCGCGCTCCGATCACTTCGAGCCGCTGACCTTGCTCTCGGCACTGAGCGCAGTGACCGAGCACATCGGCCTGATTGCCACGGCCACCACCAGTTACAACGAGCCGTACCACGTGGCGCGCAAGTTCGCTTCGCTCGATCATTTGTCGGGCGGACGGGCCGGGTGGAATCTGGTGACTTCGGACAACGCCGCCGAGGCGCTTAATTTCGGCCGCGACGCACACATCGGCCATGCCGAACGCTACAGCCGCGCCCGTGAATTTCATCAGGTGGTCACCGGGCTCTGGGACAGTTGGGAAGACGATGCCTTCCACCGCGACAAGGCCAGCGGCGCCTATTACCACCCGCACAAGCTGCATGTGCTCGATCATGTCGGTGAACATTTCCGGGTCAAAGGCCCGCTGAACGTCGCGCGCTCGCCGCAGGGGCAACCGGTGATCGTCCAGGCCGGTTCTTCCGAAGCCGGGCGCGAACTGGCGGCGCAAACGGCGGAAGTGGTGTTCACCGCGCAGACTTCGCTGGCCGCCGCACAGGCGTTTTACGCTGATATCAAGGGACGCTTGGCCAAGTTCGGGCGCAGCACCGATTCGCTGAAAATCATGCCCGGTGTGTTCGTGGTGGTCGCTGCTACCGAGGCTGAAGCGCAGGAAAAGTGTGAAACGTTTCAGCAATTGGTCGAACCCGAGGTGGGCGTCGCGCTGCTTGGGCGTATGCTGGGCAACTTCGATTTATCGAAGTACCCGCTGGACGGGCCGCTGCCAGAGTTGCCGCTGACTGACAGCGGTCAGCAGAGCCGACAGAAATTGCTGACCGAGCTGGCCGGGCGGGAGAACCTGACCCTCGCCCAGCTTGGTCGCAGGATCGCTGGCGGGCGCGGGCATCACAGCCTGGTCGGCACGCCGGCACAGATTGCCGATTGCCTGCAGGAGTGGTTCGAACAAGGCGCGGCGGACGGCTTCAATGTGCTGGTGCCGCACCTGCCGGGCGGGCTGGAAGATTTCGCCAATGGCGTGGTGCCGGAACTGCAACGGCGTGGCTTGTTCAGAACCGAGTATGAAGGGCGCACGTTGCGGCAGAACCTGGGGCTGGCTCGACCCGGCAATAGATTTGCGTAACAGCTTTCGCGAGCAGGCTCGCTCCCACAGGAAAATGCATTCCAGGTGTGGGAGCGAGCCTGCTCGCGAAGCAGTCGACACCCATTTCAAGACAGACAAGAGAGGATTCGATGACATACACCGCTGCCGATAACCGCTATGACTCCATTCCTTACCGCCGCGTCGGTCGCAGCGGTCTGGTGCTGCCGGCATTGTCGCTGGGCCTGTGGCACAACTTTGGCGACAGCACGCCGATCGAGACCCAGCGTGCCTTGCTGCGCACCGCGTTCGATCTGGGCATCAACCATTTCGATCTGGCCAACAACTACGGCCCGCCATACGGCAGCGCCGAGATCAATTTCGGTCGCCTGCTGCGCGAAGACTTCAAGCAGTATCGCGACGAACTGATCATCTCCAGCAAGGCCGGTTGGGACATGTGGCCCGGCCCGTACGGCCAGGGCGGCGGTTCGCGCAAATACGTGCTGGCCAGCCTCGACCAGAGCCTGCAACGCCTCGGCCTGGACTATGTGGACATCTTCTATTCGCACCGCTTCGACCCGGACACTCCGCTGGAAGAAACCGCCAGCGCCCTCGCCACCGCCGTGCAGCAGGGCAAGGCGCTGTACATCGGTATCTCGTCTTACTCAGGCGTGAAAACCCGCGAGATGGCCGCGCTGCTGAAAGAGTGGAAAGTGCCGCTGCTGATTCATCAACCAGCGTACAACCTGCTCAACCGCTGGGTGGAAAAGGATCTGCTCGATACCACTGACGAACTCGGCACTGGCGTCATCGCCTTCACGCCGCTGGCGCAGGGTTTGCTCACCGACAAATATCTCAACGGCGTACCGGCCGATGCGCGAGTCAATCGCCCGGGCGGCGGTTCGTTGCAGGCGTCGCATTTGTCCGAAGCCAACATTGCCCATGTGCGCGCATTGAACGAGATTGCGAAACGTCGCGGCCAGAGCCTGGCGCAACTGGCACTGGCGTGGACGCTGCGTGATCCCCGAGTGACCTCGGCACTGATCGGCGCGAGCCGGCCGGAGCAGATTATCGAGAATGTCGGCGCGCTGAAGAATCTGAATTTCAGCGCTGAAGAGCTGGCGGAGATTGACCGGTTTGCCCAGGAGGGCGGGATCAATCTGTGGGAGAAGCCTTCGACGGCGGAGTGAGCCACCCTCACCCCAGCCCTCTCCCAGAGGGAGAGGGAGCCGACCTGATCTGGCTTAATGATTCTGGACACTTCTAAAGGGCGGTAATCTACGCCCAGCGACGAGGTGTGATATGACCAGACGATATTTTTCGACAGATTTCAAACGGGATGCGGCTTGCCTGGTTTT
>NZ_JAMSHA010000011.1:0-266646 GCF_025706525.1 Pseudomonas mercuritolerans | reverse complement strand
TGCTGCAAGCTGATCAAGAACGCAGATCAGTTCTTCGGTTTTCGGTCCCATTTCTTAACATCCTTCAAGTGAAACACGGTATGGGAAGTAAGTCCCGCTGCCGAGTGTTTCTTGTCAGTCTCGCTGCATAAGCTACTGTTTCGCCATCAGGTTGTCCAAGGGCCGCTTTTGGCCGATAGCGGCCCTTGAAGACTGACAGGTGGAATTCCTGCCTATGTCAATTGGCCCCTACACCTAGCCCAAGCGTGGGCACCCTTTCTTGCCACCTCGGAAACCGGGCCCTTGTAAGCTGGGTACACCGATCCTTTCTGCCTAGCTAGATGGGGCGACAGTTACCAGTGATAGATTCATGTCGATCTGTAGCCTATCTACCACGTCCGGTCCGTCGTCCTTGGTCCACGCTCCGTACTGCTGACTGATCATCTTTCCATGAGTATGGCTCAACTGATCTGAGATCCAGTCGGCCGGCGCACGGTGACGGCCAGGCCTCTCTACAGCCCGGTTTCTTTCCGCAATTTATTTTGAGGTACTGATTTTGCTGTCTTGGAACGGATAAGAAATGTGTGCGATGCGGAAAAATCATGTCCCTAAGCGGATGATTTAAAAGAAAAAAATTACGGACTTAAAATCCCCCGCTCGTAAGGGCGTGCCGGTTCGATTCCGGCTTCGGGCACCATCTTTCAACAAAGGCCTGCTAGCGAAAGCCAAGCAGGCCTTTGTGCGTTTACGCTTCGAGATGTTCCTGGTTTTTGCCGCGTCGATGGCTTGGGCAAGGTGCGAAATCCGGAACCACCAGCGCTCCGCCGATGCCGAAATAGCATCGACAAAGAGGGCAGAACCATGACTGATGAAAAAACTGAAGTGCCGCAAGAAGTACCCGATCAACCGACCCCAGCGCATTCCACTGAAGAGGAACGCGAGCGCTTGAAGGACTTCAACAAGGACGGCATCCCGCCGGGCAGTTGCTGATCACCTGTTACCGTGGCTGCGTCACCAATTCTCCGCTGATCGCATCCATCATCGCCGGATGCTCCTCAGCGGCGACGCGCAAATCCTCGGTGACCCGCAACTCCGCACCCGTCGGCGAATAGGTGGCTGCCGCCGTGAACGGTGCGGGGTTGGCCGGCACCGGGCGTTTGCCACGGCGCCAGAAGAAAAAGCTGACCATGCTCAAATTGACCACTGCGAAGACCCAGAACAGGCCATTGGCGCCGAACGAGTTCATCACCGGCGAGATCATCATCGGGCTGATGGCCGAGCCCAGCGAGTTGATCAGCAGCAAACCCTGAATCATCGGCACCAGCGCTTCGGCCGGGGCGCGGTCGGCCGCGTGGCTGACGGCCACCGGGTACAGCGCGAAGACACCGCCACCGAGCAGAAACAGCATCGCCGCGAGCATTGTCGAAGACAGCGGCAGCAGCACAATCACCAGTGATAACGCGGTGCACGCCACCGTCAGCAGCGTCAGCACCTGCAAGCGATCGGTGCGGTCCGACCAGCGCCCGACCGGATACTGCAGCAACATCGCGCCGAGAATCGTCCACGCCATCATGCTGCCGACTTCACCGACGTCCAGACCTCTGCGTTGCAGATACAGCGGCAACAAGGTGTAGATCGCCGCGATGGTTACGCCCGAACCGAAACAGCCGACCAGCCCGGTCGGCGTCACGCCCAGCAGTTGTCGGGGCTTGAGCGGCTCGACTTGATCGAGCAGCGGCGACACGCGCGGCAGGATCACGATCGGCAGCACCGACAACGCAGCAAGCATCCCGGCGACCATGAACGGCGCGCTGTCGCTCATGCCGGTGATGGTCCCGAGCGTCGCCTGGCCCAGAACGCCAGCGCCATAAAGGACGATCATATACAGCGCGAGCAAGCGCCCGCGAATCTTCTCGTCACCCGCCAGCAGCAGCCAGCTTTCGATCACCAGAAACACACCGACCGTGGCCCAGCCGTTGATCAGGCGCAGGACCAGCCAGCCCCAAGTGTCATAGAACAAACCCTGCAACAGAATCGTCACGGCAATCAGCGAGGCGAAGCTGCCGTAGGCGCGTATATGGCCGATGCGCAGAATCAACCGGTCGTTGAACACCGCTCCCAGCGTCAGGCCGATGAAGTAGGCCGACGAAACAATTCCGATCATCGTCGCCGAGGCGCCGGCGGCGTCCAGGCGAAGGGTGGTCAGGGAAGACAGAAATCCGTTGCCCAGAGCAATAATGAACAGCCCGAGCAGGGGCGCCAGCGCCATGGCCAGCAAACGCGGAGACATAAAAACCTCAAGGAATCGTACAGCGCAACGTGCGCCTCTGCGCATGCGGTTGCCAGGCTGGAACAGGTGTTGTGCAAATGTCTGCCGATCGGGCAGGGCGGTGGCGTCGGACGACATGGCCAGCCCTGCAAGTTCGCGTCTGTGACCAGACGCGCGCTTGCAAGAGCGCGCGGGATTCTACGGTTTGCGCAGGATTTGCCAATAGCCGAAGGCTGCGACGTTAGGACGCAGGCAATTTTGAAGTCGAAGAGGAGGCTGAAAACCCACCATCGAGCTCAGCTCTGACAAGGGCCTGCCAGCGAAGCTGACGCAGGCCCTTGCTCGTTTCAGCGCCTAGGTATGCGAAATCAACAAGTCACTAATGATGCAGATCGAGCCATCCTCGGGCGGCGTGGCGTCGGTGTAGTCGATCTGGTTGTAGACCCCGCCGTGGAAATTGAACACCTGCGAGTTCCAGGTTGAATCGAGCTGCAGATCACCTGATGTGCCGACAACGCCGTTGTAATCGACGGTGACTCGGGCCACGCCGGCTGAGTTGGCGCGAATGGTGATCTTGAACTTCGCCCCCAGCGGTACGCCCTTGAGCACCGTGGTGTTGACCGGGGTGGGCTGGTTGAAGCTCTGGCGGAAGCCCATGGTGATGTTGCCTTTCTGCCAGAACACTTTGATTGCAGGGCTGTCGTCGTTTTTCACATGCATCTGAGAGATAACGACTTTCTGCGCAGAGTTGACCTTGGTCACGGTCATTTCCTGATAGTTGAGGTGGTCAGCGGCGCTGCCCAGCGACCAATAAAAAGATTCTTTCCATTCGCAGCGGGTGCGGTGAGTGCTCTTGCTCGAGGCGCCTTTGGTCGGCGCGGACAGTTGCAGCGAACCGTCCGGTAGCACCGTGACGATGCTGGGGAATTGCGCAATGGCTTCGGCGCCGTTGAGCTCAAGTGCGACCGGATTGGTTGCCGAGACGGGGACCGGGGTGGAAAGGGTGAGATTGCTGATGTTTACGGCCATGGTTTGTACTCCTGACGATAAAAATCATTAGCGACCCAAGCCTTCGGTGGATTGGCACATCTGTCTGCGCGGACTTTCACCATCTCTTGGGCACAGCACCATGGCGGCGCAAGCGGCCGCCGCGAAAACACACAGGGCAAAGGTCACGCCCGTTGCCTCCAGCACTGCGCCGAAAATCGGCGTGCCGGCGGTTTGGCCGAGTGCCAGAAGCAGAAACGGTATGCCCAATCCCAAGTCCGGACGATCCGCAAACAGGCGGATGCCTTGCAGCAGATAAACGCCGGAGGAAACGATATAGGCCGCGCCAAACAGGCACATCGCGGCGAGGCCGTAGATGGCAGAAGCGCCGGTGGCGGCAAGTCCCAGCGTGCCGACGGCGATCCCTGCAAGCGCCAGATGCTGCATGCGTACGACACCAAACCGGTCAGTCAGTACTCCGGTTGCGCAACCACTAATGCCCGCGGCCCCCAACACTATCCACGCCCCTGCAATCGACCGATCGGAGAACCCAGCCTCGCTGCGCAGAATGTCGGCACCAAATGTCCAGATCGCCGTGCTCGCCAACCCCATCAAAAAAGCACTGGCGCACAACGGCAGTACGCCCGGTCGACGCAACATTGCCAGAGAAAAATTCTGCCCGACGTCATGTACGATCCGGCGCGGTATCGCAAACCAAAGCCAGAACGTGACGCCGATGCCGATCAAGCCGAACAGCGCGTAGAGTTGCCGCCACTGCCCGGCCGCCAATATCGCCGCCAGGCCGGAAAAAACGATACCCGCCGCCGTCCCGGCATTGATAAAGCCATTGGCGCGCGGACGGTCGGTATCGTCAAGACGCGCCGCAACCGCGCTGGCCAACGGCGGCGAGGTCAGTCCCGTGCTCAATCCCGCGAGCGCCACGCCGCAACCCAACGCCAAACCGGATGAAGCGATGACAATCAACGCCATCCCGAGCGAAGCGGCGGCTCCGGCCATCACCGTCAACCCGCGCGGACTGACCTTTGCGCTGAGCACGAATGTCGCAACGATGCCCAGACAATAAGCCGCAAAAGCACCGCCACCGATCCATCCCGCAGCGGACACACTCAGTGCCAGATCCTGACGAATCTGTGGCAGCAGCAATCCATAGGCGAAGCGCGCCAGTCCATAGGACAGCGCCGTCAGCGCGAAGGCTGCCAGTACCAGGTTTATGCCGCGCCTCACGAGCCCTTTGCTCCGGCAGTCACGCGGCTTTCAAGACCGGTCATTTGGCCGCGGAGGTGTTTTTCTTGCGGGTTCTGGTGGTAGGAGCAGTGGTCGCAGCCTTGGCCTTTTTGCGTGGTGCCGGCGGCGCTACGCTGCTGGCTACCGAACCGGGCAAGCCATCGGAATCGAACGCATCGAGCTCGGCGCGCGCCTGCAACCAGTGCTCGAAATCATTACCGTGCGGCCGGCCTTGCTCTTCCCAGAGCCGATAGGCGATTTTGCGGATGGTTTCCTCGTCCATTTCATTTTCTCCTGCAGATGAAAAAATCAGTGCCTTCGGGCAAAGGGTCAAGGCGAAATCGGATCGCTGGCGGGAAACGTTTCCTCAACCGCTTGATCCAGTTTCGAGTCACTCACATTGCGCTCATCAGCCCCAAGGTTTTGCTCGCAATGACAGGAGGACGAGGGGCAGGGCTGGCCTTTTGGGTGAAGATCCGCGCAGGCCTGGCTGCAAAACTGCTTGCCGTCACGCTCGAAGGTTTGCTCGCCGCTGCATTTGCAGGTGCAGCCGGGGCAGGCGCAATCGGCTGTTGAAAGATCGTTAGCCATGGGTTTGCTCCAAGTAGTCTGTAGGTGCAGTCGTTACCGATTCTGATAACCCGCCACGCACCTGCGTTTGATGATTCTCCCCGGCGCCCGATGAGCGGTAGAACGCGGAGGGCGAGGGCAACACAGCGTTCAACGACAGAGAGAGATTCAGCGCCAGGATCAGCACGATCGATACGCTGAACAAGCGCCGCGCCCAAGGCTTCGCGGTAGCGTTTCGCACCGGGCGCAATGCCAGATAAAACCAGTACCCGCCCAACCCGACAATCACCAGCGGATAGGAAGCATTGATATCCGCCACCCAGCCCAATATCGCCGCGCTGACCAGGAAGGCGACCATGTAGATATTGATCTCTCGTTTCGCCTCGCTGAGCGTCAATGTCGGCAACCCGGCGGCACGAAAATCTTCATGGCGCATGACGGTGATCGCGTGGGAGTGGGGCATCTGCCAGCAGCAAAACACCATGATCAGCATCAGCGCCGTGGCATCGAAGCTGCCGGTCACCGCGCAATAACCGACCACCGGCGGCATGGCCCCGGACAGGCTGCCGACCAGCGTGCCCCAGTGCGAACGGCGTTTCATCAGGCAGGTATAAACGCCCGCATAAACGATCAGGCCGACAGCCGCCATTGCACAGGCAAGCGGCGTGGTGCCGGCCCACAGCAAGCCGAAGCCGAGCACACCCAGCACCGCCGCGTAGCAAAACGCACTGGGCAACGACACAGCGCGAACGGCCAGCGCCCGATGACAGGTGCGCACCATGCGCCGATCGATATCGCGGTCGACGCAGTTATTGATCACGCATCCGCAAGCGATGACCAGTGCGGTGCCGAGCAGCGCGGCCAACAGGTGCGCCAGGGAGACCGGACGCCCGTCCGCAGCAAGCAGATAGCCACCGAACACCGAAGCCAGATTGCCGACGATAATGCCGGGCTTGGTCAGTTCCAGCCCGACATTCAGCGACAGCCGCCATTGCTTCAGTGCGCCAGCATGTTGTGGTGAATGCTGTCCATGATCCATAGCGAAAGCCCAACCAGCAGAAGAATGATCACCACTGAAAAAATCAGCGCTCTGAGGTTCCAGCGCTGCTCCTTGGCAGTGTCCAGATGCAGGAAGTATTTGAGGTGGGCGAAAACCTGTACCACGCCCAGCGCGACCACCACCCAGGCAGTGACGCTACGCGGCAACGTCGGGTACATGACCAGGCCAAAGGGAATCACCGTCAGGATCACCGAAATGATGAAACCGACCATGTATGAACGACTGGTGCCATGGCTGGTGCCGGCACTGCTGTGAATCGGACTCTGGTTATACATGTCACACCACCCCCAGCAGATAAACCACGGTAAACACGCAGATCCACACCACGTCGAGGAAGTGCCAGAACAGGCTCAGGCAACTCAGGCGCGTGGTGTTGGTATTGGTCAGGCCCCGGCTGCTTACTTGCAGCATCAACACCGCCATCCACACCAGACCACTGAGCACGTGCGCGCCGTGGGTGCCGACGAGGGTGAAGAACGCGGTGAGGAAACCGCTGCGATCCGGCCCGTAGCCTTCTGCGATCAGATGATGGAATTCGTTGATCTCCATGGCGATGAAGCCGCAACCCAGCACGAAGGTGACGCCGAGCCAGCGCAGCACATGGGCTTTGTCATTGCGGTTCATCGCCAGCATCGCGTAGCCGTAAGTGATGCTGCTGAGCAGCAGCAACGCGGTTTCGGCAAGGACGTATGGCAATTCGAAAATGTCGACGGTCGAAGGCCCGCCAGCGACGCTGTCACGCAGGACCGCATAGCCTGCGAACAGCGTCGCAAACAGGATGCAGTCGGTCATCAGGTAGATCCAGAAACCGAAAATGCGCATCGAGCCCGCGTCTTCATGGCCATGTTCATGGCTGTGGGCGATGTCTTTATCCAGAACGATATTGGACATGATCAGGCCTCCGCCAAGTCTTTGAGACGTGCTTTTTCAATCCGCGCCACTTCCTGCGCCGGGACGAAATAGTCGATGTCTTCGTCATAGCTGCGCACGATCATCGCCACCACCGAAGCGACCAGGCCGAAAATCGCCAGCCACCAGATATGCCAGACCAGGGCGAAGCTGCAGATCAGCGCGAAGACACTGATCACCAGGCCGGCGGAGGTATTGCGCGGCATGTGAATGGCGCGGTAGTCGGTGTGGCTGAGGGTGCTGACGCCGCGCTCCTTCATGCCCCAATAGGCGTCGAGGTCGTTGACTTTCGGTTGCTCGGCGAAGTTGTAGAACGGTGGCGGCGAGGCCGTGGCCCATTCCAGGGTGCGGCCGTCCCACGGGTCGCCAGTGAGGTCGCGCAGTTTCGCGCGGTTGCGAATACTCACGTAGAGCTGCAACGCCTGCGCGGACACGCCACAAAGAATGATGCCGACGCCAAACAGTTCCAGCAGCAGCCACGGTTGCCAGGCCGGGTTGTCGAAATGGTTCAGGCGCCGGGTCATGCCCATGAAACCCAGCACGTAAGACGGCATGAACGCGAAGTAGAAACCCACCAGCCAGCACCAGAACGCAATGCGCCCGAGGCGGTCGTTGAGGCGGAAACCGAAGGCTTTCGGGAACCAGTAAGTCAGCCCGGCCATGTAGCCGAACACCGCGCCGCCGATGATCACGTTGTGGAAGTGGGCGATCAGGAACAGGCTGTTGTGCAGCAGGAAGTCGGCCCCGGGCACCGCCAGCAGCACGCCGGTCATGCCGCCAATGCTGAACGTGACGATAAAGCCCAGCGTCCACAGCATCGGCGTTTCGAAGCGCACGCGGCCGCGATACATGGTGAACAGCCAAGTGAAGATCTTCACCCCGGTCGGCACTGCAATGATCATCGTCATGATGCCGAAGAACGCGTTGACGTTGGCCCCCGCGCCCATGGTGAAGAAGTGGTGCAGCCAGACGATGAACGACAGAATCGTGATCGCAATCGTTGCCCACACCAGCGAGACATAGCCGAACAGGCGTTTGCTGCTGAAGGTCGCGGCGATTTCCGAGAAGATCCCGAACGCAGGAAGGATCAGGATGTACACCTCCGGATGGCCCCACGCCCAGATGAGGTTGACGTACATCATCGGGTTGCCGCCGGCCTCGTTGGTGAAGAAGTGCATGCCCAGATAACGATCGAGCGTCAGCATCAACAGGGTGGCGGTAAGGATCGGGAACGCAGCGAGAATCAGGATCGAGGTGCACAGTGCGTTCCAGGTGAACACCGGCATCTTGAACAGGGTCATGCCTTCGGTGCGCATCTTAAGGATGGTCACAAAGAAGTTAACCCCGGTTAACAGCGTCCCTATGCCGGATATCTGTAATGACCAGATGTAGTAATCCACCCCGACCCCGGGGCTGTAGCCAAGTTCGGACAGGGGCGGGTAGGCGACCCAACCGGTGCGGGCAAATTCACCGACGCCCAGCGAGATGTTCACCAGTGCCGCACCCACGACGAACAGCCAGAAACTCAGCGCGTTGAGGAACGGGTAGGCGACGTCGCGGGCGCCGATCTGCAGTGGCACGACGATGTTCATCAGGCCGACCACGAACGGCATGGCCATGAAGAAAATCATGATCACGCCGTGGGCAGTGAAGATCTGGTCGTAGTGTTCCGGCGGCAGATAACCCGGGCCGCCGCTCGAAGCCATGGCCTGCTGGGTACGCATCATGATCGCGTCGGAGAAACCACGCAGCAGCATGACCAGCGCGACGATGATGTACATGCAGCCGATCTTCTTGTGGTCGACCGAAGTGAACCACTCGCGCCAGAGGTAACCCCACTTGCGCTTCCAGGTGACGGTACCGACCAGGGCAAAACCCATCAGGCCGACGATAGCCAGGGTGTACATGACAATCGGCTCGTGCAATGGAACCGCGTCCCATGAAAGTTTCCCGAACATGATTTAACGCTCCTCGGCCAGCAGACTCGGTTGTTGATTGACGCGCACATCGTCGCCGTTGCGTTGCACCTGGGTTTCCTTCTTGCGCGGTGCTTTGTTCATTCCTTCGTACTTGTCGACGATGTCGAGAAACAGTCGCTCCTGCACAGCCGAGTAATAAGTGATCTTGTGCGCCACTGAAGGCTTGGCCAACTCGGCGTAACTGGCTTGATCAAGTTGCCCGGGCGCCGCTTTGACTTTGTTGACCCACGCCTCGTAATCAGCGCCACTGAGTGCCAGGGTGCTGAAGTGCATGTCGGAGAACCCGTGGCCGTTATAGTTCGCAGCAATACCGCGATACTGGCCGATTTCATTGGCGATCAAGTGCAACTTGGTCTGCATGCCGGCCATGGCATATATCTGTCCGCCAAGTGCTGGAATAAAAAATGAAGTCATGGCCGCGTCGGAAGTGACGGTGAAACTTACCGGCGTGTTCACCGGTATCGCCAGTTCATTGACCGAGGCAATGCCCAGATCGGGGTAAATGAACAGCCATTTCCAGTCCGTTGCCACCACTTGCACATTCAGGTGCGGCACGTCGGAGTCCAACGGGCGATAGGGATCGAGTGCATGGGTGGTTTCCCAGGTCACCCAGCCGAGTACGCAAATAATCAGGAACGGCACGCCCCAGACCACCGCTTCGATCTTGTGCGAACTGGCCCAACGCGGCGAATAACGGGCCTTCTTGTTGGTCGCGCGGTAGCGATAGGCGAACAGGAAGGTCATGACGATGACCGGGACCACCACCAACAGCATCAGGCCCGTGGCGAGAATGATCAGGTCGCGTTCATCGCGGGCAACATCGCCCTTGGGGTTGAACACCACCAGGTTGCAACCGGCGAGCAGAACGCTGGTAGCGAGATAGACCAGGCAATAGCTGATTGTTCGCTTCATACATGCTCCTGTTCTTTATATCGATCCTTGTTTTCTTCGGGCAACAGTTGGCCATGGACAGAAAACCCTGTTTCTGTACCGGCTAATCACACTGGGCTGAATAACGAGTTGTACTTGAGCTCGCCTGGGCCACGAACTTTTTGAATGAGCATTGCGACGTTGGTTTTACAGAATGTTACGCAAGCTGACGAACGGTTGAACTAGCGAAACGGCGGGCGCGAATCAACGCGCTATGCTGAAAGTGCCTCTTGGCAATCCGTGGAATTATTCCGCCAAAGGAAAGATCTTTGATGTGAGCGAGTTGAGTTCAGGAGTACGACATGTTCAAACGCGGCGAAACCTACAACAAATGGAAGGCGACGGAAAAGGCGGAAAAGTGCCATACCGAAGAGGTTGAAAACGGCTGTCATATCGAGGTACGGGCACGGGAAGCCGATGATGGCGACGTCGAAATGTTCATCAGCGTTTACACCGCAACCGGCGAGTGCGCCTACGAGCGCATCAGGACATTGCCCGGCGTGGAATGGGAAGTCGAGGACGCGCTCAAGCGTGGCATCGATCAGGCAGAACGAATCGCCGGCGGCGAGTCCGGACGATTGTCCTGTGCCGACGCGCACGGCCACGAGAACGAGTGACCGTGCGCAGCTTTCAATTGGCCTGGCGAACCTCAACCTGGCCGAGTTGATTGCACTGCCAGCGCCAGGCATCGGCGAGCATGCACGGCAGTGAACGGCTCGCCTGCCAGCCCAGTTCTTCGAGGGCTTTTTGCGGGTCCGCCCAGCATCGCGCAATGTCGCCGGGGCGCCTTGCTTCAATCCGCAAAGGGATCTTGATACCGGTCACTTGCTCGAAGGCGCTGACTACCTCCAACACCGAATAGCCGCGTCCGGTGCCAAGGTTCCAGATGCTCATGCCATGACGATCGCGCAAGGCGTCGAGCGCGCAGACGTGCCCGAGCGCAAGGTCGACGACGTGCAGATAATCGCGAATGCCGGTGCCGTCCGGGGTCGGGTAATCGTTGCCGAACACTGACAGTTGCGCGCGCTGGCCACTGGCAACTTCCAGCAGATAGGGCAGCAGATTGTTGGGCGTGCTGGTGGGTGCCTCGCCGAGCAGGCCGGAAGGGTGCGCACCGATCGGATTGAAATAACGCAGCAAGCCGATCGACCAGCGCGGGTCGGAACTGACGACACTCTTCATGATGTTTTCCGACATCAGTTTCGACATGCCGTAAGGATTGGTCGGCTGGCCGGTGGCGCAGTTTTCCTTGATCGGCAGGGTGGCGCAGTCGCCATACACGGTGGCCGATGAACTGAACAACAGGTGGAACACCCCGGCCTGAGCCATGGCCTGGCACAAGGTCAGGCTGCCGCCGACATTGGTATCGAAATAGCGCAGGGGTTCACGCACGCTTTCGCCGACCGCTTTCAACCCGGCGCAATGCACCACGGCGTCGATCGGATAGTCCCGCAACAGGTTGTCGAGCAGTCGTCGATTGCGTACATCGCCCTGGATGAACTCCGGTCGTTTTCCGGCCAGCGTACTGATGCGCTCGATCGCCGCGCGTTGGCTGTTGCACAAGTTGTCGAGGATCACCACATCCTCGCCGTTGCCCAGCCATTGCAGTGCGACATGCGCACCAATGTATCCCGCACCACCCGTAATCAAGATCATGCGCCCGCCCTCACAAGTGACGCCATCGGCGATGGCTTCGTAGATGGTTTCGATGCGCCTGTGCGGCGGCAAAAACCATGGTTGTTCTGGACGGTAGGGGCTGGATTGATCGGCAAGTTCAACCTTGTTTGCCAGCCGGTATGTGCAGTTCATCGGCTGTGTTCAAGGTTGGGCTGAACGTCGTGTGAACCCCGTGATTCCAACCTTCAAGAGCCTTACGGCCTCATCGAGAAATGCCCTGCACTTGCAGTGTCGACAAGTGTGACGGCCCGGTGGCTCGGCACTGAGTCGTCTTGTTTTTTTTGATGAGGATCTGGCTATGAACCTGGCAGAACAACCCGAGGCCCTCGCACTGGCGAGTGCGCAAAATGCTCTCGACGCATCTCTTCAAGTGCGGCCCACACTGGTGTGCCTGTCGCATCTGCGCTGGGGATTTGTCTATCAACGGCCGCAGCACGTCATGTCGCGATTGGCCAAACACTACGACGTGGTGTTTTTCGAAGAGCCGGTATTTGCCGAAGACGCCACGCCCAGACTCGAGCTTTCGAATCCGGCGGCGGGAATAGAAGTGGCGGTGCCGCAATTGCCGATCGGCATGAGTGGCGAGGCGATCGAGCAGGCGCAGAGACAATTGCTCGATGAGCACCTCGCCGGACGCGTTCAGGGCGATCTTTTGCTGTGGTATTTCACGCCGATGAGCCTGCTGTTTACCGAGCACCTCGACGCTCGGGTTACTGTCTATGACTGCATGGATGAACTGTCGGCGTTCATGGGCGCACCGGCGCGCTTGATCGACATGGAGCAGCAACTGCTCGCCCGAGCTGACGTGGTGTTTACCGGTGGCTTCAGTCTGTGGGAGGTCAAGCAGCGCCAGCACGGCAATGCTTATCCGGTACCGAGCAGCGTCGACATCGCGCATTTCGCGGCGGCGCGGCAGGCACTGCCGGAACCGCCCGATCAAGCATCCATAGCGCGGCCACGCCTGGGCTTCTTTGGTGTGATCGACGAACGCTTCGATATCGAACTGATAGATCGCGTGGCGGCAATGCGTCCCGACTGGCAAATCGTGCTCATCGGTCCGGTGGTGAAGATCGATCCGCGGACGCTGCCGCAACGGCCGAACATTCATTATCTGGGCGGCAAGGAATATGCCGAGCTGCCGGACTACCTCGCTGGCTGGGACGTGGCACTGATGCCGTTCGCCCTCAACGCCTCCACGCGTTACATCAGCCCGACCAAGACTCCCGAATACCTCGCTGGCGGTTGCCCAGTGGTGTCGACGCCGATTCACGATGTGATCAGCGGCTACGGCCAGAGTGGTGCGGTGTTCATTGCCGACACCGCCGAGGCCTTCGTCGAGGTGATCGAAAAAGCTTTGCCACTCAAAGGCACCATCGAATTTTTGCAGCGCGCCGATGCCGCAATCGCCGGCATGTCGTGGGACAACACCAGCCGCTTCATGCAGGAGCAGATCGAATGCCTACGATAAGCCTTGAGCGCGCCAAGTCCGGCCACGCCTATGACTACCTGATCGTCGGTGCCGGGTTCGCCGGCAGTGTCATCGCCGAGCGTCTGGCCGAAGGATTGGGCCGCCGGGTGTTGCTGATTGACCGGCGCCCGCATATCGCCGGCAATGCCTACGATCACTACGACGCCGCCGGCGTGCTGGTGCATCGTTATGGCCCGCACATCTTTCACACCAATGCCCAGCGCATTGTCGATTACCTGTCGCGCTTCACCGAATGGCGACCTTACGAGCATCGAGTCCTCGCCCAGGTCGACGGCAAGCTGGTGCCGATCCCGATCAATCTGACCACGCTGAATTCGCTCTACGGCCTGTCGATGTCCTCCGAAGAAGCCGAAGTGTTTCTCGCCGAACGCGCCGAACCGGTGGCGACCATTCGCACGTCCGAAGACGTCGTGGTCAATCAGATCGGCCGTGAGCTCTACGAAAAATTCTTTCGCGGATACACGCGCAAGCAGTGGGGGCTGGATCCCTCGGCACTGGATAAATCGGTGACTTCGCGCATTCCGACGCGGACCAGCGAAGACGACCGCTATTTCGGTGACACCTTCCAGATCATGCCCTCGGGCGGCTACACGCAAATGTTCGAACGCATGCTCGATCACCCGAACATCGATCTGTTGCTCAGTACCGATTTCAAGGCGGTGCGCGACGAGGTGCAGTACGCGCATCTGATCTACTGCGGCCCGATCGACGAATACTTCGATTTCCAGTTGGGCCGTTTGCCGTATCGGTCCTTGCGCTTCGAACACCAGACCCTCGAGCAGGAACACTATCAGCCAGTGGCGGTGGTGAATTATCCGCACCCGGATGTGCCCTATACGCGCATCACCGAATACAAACACCTGACCGGGCAAACGCACCCGTGCACCAGCATCACTTACGAATATCCGTGTGACGATGGCGACCCGTATTACCCGGTGCCGCGCGCAGAAAATGCCGAGCTGTACAAACGCTATCGAGCGCTCGCCGAGCAGACGCCGAACGTGACGTTTCTCGGCCGACTGGGTACCTACAAGTACTACAACATGGATCAGGTGGTGGGCCAGGCGCTGGCCTTGTATCGGGATATCCAGGCCGCGCAGGCAGAAACCACGGCTGAAACCGAGGTCGATATTCCATGACCGCGCAGCCGAAAGGCGACGAGCCCGGCGCAGATGCTTCTTCGATCTTCAGCAGCTTCGTCATGGCCGGTTTCGAATGTTCCAGCCAGCGCCGCCAGGACGGTCGGCGCCTGGATCTGCTGGCCGACACCGGGCATGCGCGCTGGGTCGCCAAGGACTACCAGCGACTGAGCGGGTTGAAGATTCGTTGCGCCCGCGACGGCTTGCGCTGGCACCTGATCGAGCGCAGCCCCGGGCGCTATGACTGGAGCAGTTTTATGCCGATGCTCAAAGCGGCGCAAGCGCAGCAAGTGCAGGTGGTCTGGGATCTGTGCCATTACGGCTACCCGGATGATCTGGATATCTGGCGCCCGGCGTTCGTCGAGCGCTTCGCCCGTTTCGCCGCTGCTGCAGCGAAGCTGATGATGGACGAAGGCGTAAGCGTGCCGTTCTACTCGCCGATCAACGAGATTTCCTTCTGGAGTTGGGCGGGGGGCGAAGTCGCGTACTTCAACCCGAACGCACGCGGGCGCGCGCAGGAACTCAAGCATCAACTGGTGCGGGCGAGCATTGCTGCGATCGAAGCGATTCGCGAACAGGCGCCGAATGCGCGATTCGTCCAGTGCGACCCGTTGATCCATGTAATCGCTGGCTCCAGGCGCAGCGACGATATCGAAGCGGCGGAAGCCTATCGATTGTCGCAATTCCAGGCGTGGGATCTGCTCACCGGCCGCGAATGGCCGGGTCTGGGTGGGCAGGAGCATTACCTGGATATCGTCGGCGCCAATTTCTATGCGCATAACCAGTGGTATTTCCACGGCCGACGGATCTTTCGCGGCGAGCGCGACTTCCGGCCGTTGTCGGGCATGCTCAAGGAACTGCACCAGCGTTATCAGCGGCCAGTGCTGATCGCTGAAACCGGTGCCGAAGATGAAGAACGCCTGCCGTGGCTGGCTTACATCGTCGAGCAGACGCTGCTGGCCCTTGAACGCGGTGTGCCGGTGCAGGGGATTTGCTGGTACCCGTTTCTCGATTATCCGGGCTGGGATAACGGCCGTTATTGCCCCACCGGTGTGTTTGGCTACCCAGATGGCGAGGGCGAGCGCGCGGCGTTTCATCCCCTGCACGTCGAGTTGGCGCAGGTGCCAGAACGGGTTGCCGAGTGTTTGCCCAGGATCAATGGCCGGCGTGTTGAGGGGCAGGGGAGATGAACTTTCAGCGCAGGCGCGATGAACCGTTGCCGGCGTCAGCCGCCGCGTTTCTATGGCGCTACATAAGAATTCGCCCGGCGCACTTCATCGCCATGGTGGGGCTGGTGATCGGCGCGGCGTGCTGCGCGGTAGTGGTGCAATACGGCATGAAACTGCTGGTCGATGCCATGGCCGCCGGGTCGGCGGCGGAACAGGTCTGGCACGCGTTCGGCCTGTTCATGGCGTTGATCGTGATGGAAAACCTGCTGTGGCGCCTCGGCGGTTGGGTCGGTTGCCACACCATCGTCGGCAGTTGTGCGGATCTGCGCGTCGACCTGTTCCATCATCTGACCGGCCACCCGATGCGTTATTTCCGGCGGCATTTCTCCGGTTCGCTCGCCAATCGCGTCTCGGCGATCGGTGCCGCTGCCGACAAAGTGTATGGCGGGCTGACCTGGCGTATCGTGCCGCCATGCGTGGATTTCATCGGTGCCGTGGCCTTGCTGTTGGCGGTGCACGGTGCGATGGCGCTGGCGTTGGTCGGTTGCGTGATCGTTGTCGCCGCGCTGATTACCCTATTCGGCGTGCGCGGCCGCAGCCGCCACATCGCTTTCGCTTCGCAGTCGGCGCGGGTCGGTGGCGAGATTGTCGATCTGGTTTCCAACGTATGGACGATCAAGGCTTTTTCCGGGCGTGAACGCGAGCGCCTGCGCCTGGAGCGCGAGATCGGCATCGAGGCCGATTCGCACCGCAGCAGCTGGATGTACATGGAAAAAGCCCGGGTACTGCACGACATCTGCCTGACCGTTATGGCCGGCGGCATGCTCGGCTGGGCGATTCTGCTCTGGCGAGCGGGACAGGTGACGGCGGGGGATGTGGTGATGGTCAGCGCATTGACCTTCCGCATCCTGCACGGATCGCGCGAGCTGGCGCTGGCATTGGTGGAAACCAGCCAGCAGATGGGCGTCATCAGCGAAACCCTGGGCATCGTCGCCCAGCCCCACGAGCTCAGCGACGCCTTGGAGGAACTGGCACCGACGCGCGGGCACATCAAAATGCTCGACGTCAGTTACGCCTACCCGGACGGGCGCAAAGTCTTCGAGCATTTCTTTCTCGATATTCCGGCCGGGCAAAGCGTCGGCATTGCCGGCACCTCGGGCTCGGGAAAATCGACCTTGCTCGGTTTGCTGCAACGTCTGGATGATGTGCGCAGCGGGGTGATCCTGATCGACGACCGCGACATCCGCTCCGTCAGCCAGGACAGCCTGCGCCGACAGATCGCGGTAGTGCCGCAGGAGCCAACGCTGTTCAATCGCAGCATTCTGGAAAACATCGGCTACGGCCAGCCGTACGCCACCGAGCAGCAGATCATCGAAGCCGCGCACCAAGCGTTTTGCGACGAGTTCGTCCAGGCGCTGCCGCAGGGTTATCACACGCCGGTCGGTGAGCGCGGGGTGACCTTGTCCGGTGGGCAGCGCCAGCGTCTCGGGCTGGCGCGGGCATTTTTGAAGGACGCACCGATCCTGATTCTCGACGAGGCGACCTCGGCACTGGATTCCGATTCCGAAGCGATCATCCAGCGCGCACTGAGCAACCTGATGCGCGGCCGCACGGTACTCGCCGTGGCCCACCGCCTCTCGACCATCGCCAATTTTGATCGGGTGCTGGTGCTCGAGGACGGTGAGATCGTCCAGGACGGCACTCCCGAAGAACTGCGCGAAAGCCAAGGGCGGTTCCGCACGCTGTGGCAGATGCAGGCGATGGTGCACAACCGTTGAACGCGCTGCTATTGCGCTGAGCGGGTCCAGACCCTGACGTAATCGATCCGAAACACCGACGGCAGATCAGCATCGTCGACCACGCCGAACCAGTCCCACATCGCTTCACTGTCGAAGACGATTTGCATGGGGAAGTGCCAGTAGTTGTTCTTCGCCTCCCGGACCAGCACGCCGTCGACGTACCAGCGCAAGGTCTCGGGTTGCCAGTCAAAGCCGTAGACATGAAAGGTATTGGCCAGCCGCCACGGTGCAATCCAGGTACTGCCGGAACTCAGGTGTTGATCATTCTGCGGTCTGGCCCAGACATGCGCGTTCATGTTGTACCGATAGTCGAACGCTTCATTGCGGGTCTTGCCGCCGATTTCGAAGATATCGATTTCCGTGGCATTGTCCGGCAGCCCGGTCCATGCCAGCCAGAATGCACTGGAGCCGGCGGAGTTCATCGGTTTCGCCCGGGCTTCGTAATAGCCGTACATCCCGCGCTCGTTGGTGCGCACCATCGCCGAGCTGTAGTCCTTGTAGCCCAAGGCGACGTATTTCTCCGGCAGAGTCTGCTTGCGGAAAGTGATGTTCAGATTGCCGCTGCCGACCTTGGCATTCTCCGGCAAAAACAGCGCCGGTTTGCGCCCGAGGGAATCAGTGCCGGTGGCGTTGTTGACGTGCCAGCGTTGGGCATCGAGCGCGCTGCCGTTGAATTCGTCGGACAGACGCGTATCGAGCTTCCAGCCGCCGGCATTGGCCTGATCCGACAACGGCAGGTCGGGGGTAACGTGAGTCGGGGTCGGGCCTAATGGGCCGGCGCGGGTCCACGCATCGGCCTGTTGCGGAACGGTGACCGCCCATTTTTGCGCGAGGTAGTCGAACACGTTACGGCGTTCGTCCTGGTTGCTGAATGGGCGGTCATAAACCAGCACTTCGGCGATGTCGCCACGCAGGATCTCCGAGGTGCCAACCACATTGCGCGCCACCGCGAACGGGCCGATCGGCACGTCACTGGTTTCCAGCAACGCCAGCGCCGGTTCGTACGCGGTGGTTTGCTGCACGCTGATGCCGAAGTTCGGTGCGACGTTATCGTTATCCGCCAGTTGCGGGCGGGAGCTGAACAGTCGTTGCCAGGCCTTGCCGCCGGCCTGCTCCGGCAAGCGCCGCGAGACAACGAACACCGTCACCGGGCCTTTGCTCGTGCGGATCGCCTGGCCCATGAACGCCGCCGTGCCGCTGAAACGCACCACGCCGTGGCCGTTGAGCGCGTTGTCGACCCGCGTCGGCAAAGTCGTCGCCGCGCGATTGTCGACGACTACGTCGTTGCCCTTGCCGGATTTATCCAGCCAGCGCACGACCTGGTTTTGCCCCTCCAGTGTCATCGAGGCCGGATCATTGCCGTCCAGCCACAACACCAGTCCATTCGTGACCGGTCCTGGAATATTGGCGCTGGCGCCAGCGCTCAGCAGCAGCAAGACAAACAGCAAGCAACGTGATCTGTTCATGAGTCGTCCCTAACGTGGATTTGCCCCGGTTCAAGTGCCCACCGCCAGCAGCAGCGCCGGTTGCGGGCGGTAGCCCCATGGGTTGTTGGTCTGCCAGCGCCAGCTGTCGACGAGCATTTGCGTCAGTTCGCGTTGCGCCCGCCAGCCCAATTCGCGCCCGGCCTTGCTCGCGTCGGCGCGGCACTCGGCGATATCACCGGCGCGGCGCGGGGCGAAGCGATAGGGAATGCGCAGGCCGCTGACATCTTCGAAGGCGCTGATGATCTGCAACACGCTGTAGCCGGTGCCAGTGCCGAGGTTCCATACGTGCAGGCCATGCTCAGTGCCTTGCAAAACCTGCAGTGCCTTGAGATGACCTTCGGCCAGATCCAGCACATGGATGTAATCGCGGATACAGGTGCCGTCGACCGTTGGATAGTCGTTGCCATAAACGGTCAACGCCGCGCGCTGGCCGCTGGCAACCTCGGTCAGGCACGGCAGCAGATTGTTCGGCCGACCGTTGGGCGCCTCGCCGATCAGCCCACTATCGTGCGCGCCGATCGGGTTGAAGTAGCGCAGCACGGCAATGTTCCAGCGTGAATCGGCGACGGCGAGGTCGCTGAGCAATTCTTCGATCATCAACTTCGAGCGCCCGTAAGGATTGGCCGGTTTGCCGGTGCCATGGGCTTCGATGATCGGCATTACCGCAGGCTCGCCGTAGACAGTGGCCGAGGAACTGAAAACCAGATTGAACACATGCGCGCGTGCCATCGCCTCACACAGGTTCAGCGTACCGACGACATTGTTTGCGTAGTAATCCATTGGCCGCCGCACGCTTTGCGCAACGGCTTTGAGCCCGGCGAAATGCAGCACCGCGTCGATCGCGTAGGTGCTGAAAATCTCTTCCAGCAACGCCGCGTCGCGGATATCGCCTTCGATGAAATCTATGTGCGAATGACTCAACAGCTCGAGCCGTGCGATGGCCTCGCGGCTGCTGTTGCACAGATTGTCGAGGATCAGCACCGAGTGTCCGGCCTCGATCAGTTGCAATGCCGTGTGCGAACCGATGTAGCCGGCACCGCCCGTGATCAACGTGGTTTTGCGCATGACGACGTGCTCCATTGCGAGGAAATCCGGCTCAGCGGGCGGTGAACACCAACTTGAATTCTTGCGGCCAGCGTGGGTGCAGCAGGCTGTAGGCCAAAGCGTAGGTCAGCGTGCCGATCACGATGTCAGCGACCAGGTGCGCATAACCGGAAAGGCCGGTCTGCGGCGACAGCCACAGCACCGCGACGACCATCACGCCAGAGGCAGACAGGCTGCGGTAACTGGACTGGAAGAAGCAGCGCCATTGATAACCGATGGCGGCGTGCAGGCCGCGCACCTGCAACGGCGTGATCAGCAGCATGCGCAGCAGCAATGCCAGCGCCGCCGCCATGCCGCCGTAGCTCGCGCCGAGCAGATAGACCAGCGCCAGCGCGAGCAGGGTGGTGGCAACTTCCGCCTTGAGCGTCAGGTGCGTGCGATTGACCGCCACCAGCGCTGTAGTTGCGTACAGCGCCAGATTGCCCAGCGCCGCCGTGCAGGCCAGCACTTGCAACAAGGGAATCGCATCGGCCCATTTCGCGCCGAAGATCAGCAGGATAATGTCTTCGGCGGTCAGGGCGATGCCGAAGAACAGCGGTGTCAGCACGAAACCGCTGATCGCCGTGGAATCACCTATCACGCCGATCAGGCGCGACGGTTCAGCGCTGCGCCGGGCGAACACCGGCAAGGCGTAACTCATCAAACCGTTGTAGATCGCCGAGCGCGGCAGGTCGATGATGCGCATGGCCAGGTTGAACATGCCCACCGCATGCGCCCCGGCAGTCAGGCCGAGAATCAGGTTGACGCCGCGTTGCAGGGTTTGCGAACTCATGACGTTGACGCAAACGGGGAGACCGGCGCGCAGCAGTTCGCCCAGCACTTGGCGGTCGATAAGAAAGGGAATGCGCCGACGCTCGCTGCGCATCAACACCAGCGTGGAAATACCGTCCATGATCAGCGCCTGCGCGACCACCGCCCACGGGCCGAAACCCAACAGCGCCACGGCCACGCCGCCGACCCCGCCAGCGACTTTGCCGAGCAACGTGCGCGAGGCCAGCAACTTGAAATTGCCGCTGCGGCGCATCTGCGCCACATACACCCGCGCCATCAGGGTGAAAAGGATTTTCACCGAGGCCACGGCGGTCATCCAGCGCAGCGCGGTGGACGGCGTATACAGCACCACCGCCAGCGCAATCAACGCAATCGACAACAGACTGACCAGCACGGAAAACCAGAATACGCTGCTGATGTGTTTGTCCTCGACACGTTGCAGGCGCACCAGCGGGTCTTCCAGCATCGACGAGAACAGAATGCCGACCACTTCGACCACGGCGATGATCAGTGTGCCAATACCCAGCTCCGTCGGCGTCAGCAGATGCGCGTAGACGACAAAGGTAATCATCGACAGAAAGATCAGGCCGAACTTCTCGGTGAAAATCCATATGAGGGTCATCAAGCGGCGGTTGGCCATGGCGCGATCCCTGTAATTCAGCGGCTGTTGCCGAGGCTTTTCAAGCAGGCATAGAGGTAGCGCAGGGTTGGTTTGCCCTGGAAGAAAAACAGCGTCTGCCACGAATGCCCGAGCATCTGCCGGAACACTTCGATGACCCGCCGATGATCGCCGCGCCGGGAAAACGCATTGAGAAATTCGGCGTGGTTGGCGAGGACGAAATAGATTCGCTGCTGTTTGTTCAGACGGGTGCCGTAGCGCGCCAGGTACAGCTGGATGAAACGCAGCTTGTGCGGGTAATACTTGCGCGGTTGCGCGGTGATATTGGCGGCGTTGACGGCGCGCCAGTGGAGGATCTGCGGCACGCTGTGGATCTCGCTGATTTCCGCGATGCGCGTCCACAACAGGCGATCCTCGGCAAAGCGCAGGCTCTGATCGAAGCCGCCAATGGCGACGATGATCTCGCGCACGGCCAGCACGCCGGAGGTGCCGTTGATGATGTTCTCGCGCATGAAATCGGCAAAGTGCTCGCCGTGCTTGCGGCGATCCTCCAATTGGCGTTTGCCGTCGCGGAATTCGCTCATCTGAAAGCAATCGACCAGACCGACTTTGCGTCCCTGTCGGGTCAACTCCGCGTGCAGCGCCAGTTGCTTTTGCAGTTTCTCCGGATGCCAGCGGTCATCGGCATCGAGGAAGGCGATAAAGGTTTCTTCGGCACTGAACACGCCGCGATTGCGCGCACTGGCCGGGCCTTGATTGGGCTGCTGCAACAGCACGATGGGGAAGGGCGCGGCGTAGTGCTTGACGATCTCTGGCCCGGCATCACTGGAACCGTCATCGACGACAATGACTTTGTCCGGCAGGCGAGTCTGTGCAGACACCGAATCCAATGTGCGTTGAATGCTGGCGGCGGCGTTGTACAGCGGAATCACCACGCACACGGTGACGGCCGAGGGATCATTCAGCATGGGCGTTGCTCCCGGAAAGTGCCGCGCATTGGCCGAGCATTCGCCGCTGGCAGCGGCTGCGGACGGGCGATGAGGTGATGGCGGAAGGTCAGGCTGAGCACGCAGAAAATCAGGAACTCGCCCGAGCGATAGTTGGGGATCACGTAGGCGACGTAATTGGTCACCACGAACAGGCCGATGATTACCAGCGCACACGCCTGATAGCGCGCCGACTGATCTGCCGTGATTGCCCGATAGCGCTTGCTCAGGGTCTGGGCAAACATCAGCAGCAGGGCGATCAACTGGATCAGACCGCCATTGAGCAGGGTTTCGACGTAGCCGCTGTGGGCATTGCCGATGTAGCCCCAGCGGGTAATGAACGCATCGGCATCGGCACTCGCCCAGAACGCACCGAAGCCGTAGCCCTTGAGGAACTGGTCATCGATCAGCGGCTGGAGCAGTTCCCAGATCAGCGTGCGGTCGGTAAGCGACGGGTCACGGCCCACCAGTTCCAGCAGCATCGCGTAGTTGGCATAGAGCACACCACACAGAAGGAAGAACACCAGCGTCGCCGCCGTGAACGCCAACAGTGAACGGTTGATGCGCAAGCGGATCAGCGTGATGAAGTAGGCGTAACTGGCAGTGCCGGCGACGATCAGCGCAATCGCCGTGGCCGACTGCGCCAGGCCAATGGCAATCAGCGCGAACAATCCGTAGAGCATGGCCATCGGGTTGCGCTGGCGGATCATCGGCAGTAGCAACAGGATCGCAATCGCGTTCAGGCGTGCGCCAGCGTTCTTTTCCGCGAACACCCCGCGAAAGGCACCGTCACGGATGCCGCCGGAAATAAAGGCAATATCCGGGCGAATCAAAGCGAAGATCAAGCCGACCAACGCCGCCGCGCCGATCACGCAGCCGAACAGAAACGCGATCCGTTCGATGCTGTAGCGCCAGGCGATGAAACCGGCAAAGAACACTACGCTGAGCAGCGCAACGAAACGCTTGAAGCTGAGCATCGGCTCGCTCGACCAACTGATCGACGCTGCCACGCAGCCGAGAAACAGCAGCAGAAACAGGTTCTGCCGGTAGAAGCTCTTGCTGAGAAAAACCTTGTGCCGGATGAAGAAAAACAGTGGCACCAGCAAGGTCAGCAAGCCGCAGACCTGATTGGCCAGATTGCCTTCCAGATCCTGCTGCGCATCGTCCAGGGTGCTGACATTACCCAGGCGCAGAAAGAAGCCGATCACTTGCGTATAGAACAGCACACCGAACAGGGTGAAGGCGTCGGCCAGCGTCGAATAACGCACTTGCAGGCGGTTCATCTCAGCGCCTCCCGAGTAACGCCTTGAGGTAGGTCTGCACCGCGCGGCCGCTGACGAAGCGCGCGGCGGCATCAATCCGCCGCTGGCGATGCAGGGCTCGTGGCGCGGCCATTTGTGCGCTGATTGCGCTGGCGAGTGCGGCCGGATCGTCCACCTCGACCAAGGGCGCGACCGCACCATCGGCGAGAATTTCCTGCGGGCCATACGGGCAGCGTGTCGCTACCACCGGCGTGCCGGTCGACAGCGCTTCGACCAGAGCGTTGGGGCTGCCCTCGAAACGTGACGACAAGACAAAACAATCTGCCCGGGCAATCTCGGCGATAGGGTCACTGGCGTAACCCGGTAGATCGCAACGCTCCGCGACGCCAAGCGCCGCCGCTTGGGCGAGCAGTTCAGCGCGCAATGCCCCCTCGCCGAAAATGATCAGCCGCGCATCGCGTTGTGGCAGGCGGGCGAAGGCGTCGATCAAAGTGTCGAAGCCCTTTTGCTGCGCTAGCCGACCCACGGCGACGATCACCGGGGTGGTTTTGTTCTTCAGCCAGGGATGGCTGGGCGCGGCGGCAGGCTTGTCGCGAAAATCGTTGTCGAGCACCGGGTTGTCAGCGGTGGTCACATCGCGAGGGCGGGCGATGGTGGTGTCGACCAGATCTTCGGCGACACCTTGCGACACGCAGATCACCGGGTTGGGAATGAGCCGGTACAGCCATGGCGCGAGCCAGTAAGCGAGCTTCACAGACAGGGCCGGGTTGACGTGCTTGTCCCGCGAAAAGGCATTGCGCTCGCTGACATGTAGCCGCGCCAAAGTACCGGACAGCGCGGCGGCGGCAATCGCCACGACGTTGACATGAGTGAGCACCGCCAGTTGCGCGTCGTAGCGGTTGCTGCGCAAAAAGCGCATCAGCGCCGGCACGGCGGCGGCGCTGCGCGGGCTGTCGAGCAACACTTGCCTGACCCGAGGATCGAGCGCCGGTTGATTGATGCCGGCACCGGTGAGCATCAGCAATGTCACTTCATTACCGGCCTCGACCAAGGCACCGGCGAGGCGCACCATCATTTTCTCCGCGCCACCGGCGCCGAGGTCCTGGAGGATGATCAGCAGCTTTTTCATCGGTTCCACACCTGGTAATAAGCCTGCGCGGCGTACTGGCTGGTATAGGGCTGGATCGCTTCGCTGACTGAGCGTCGCGGCGGTGGCGCGGGTTCGCGGCTGGCCAGGCTGTCGAGCAGCGCCTCGGCCAACGCCTGCGCATCATTAACGTTGACCAGGCGCCCGAGGCGTCCATCGTCGAGCAACTCGCGCGGCCCGCTGCCGCAATCGGTGGAAATCACTGGCGTGCCCAGCGCCAGCGCCTCGACAAGTACCGTCGGCAAGCCTTCGTGCAATGAGCTGAGCACCAACAGCTGCGCATGGCGGATCAGCGGATAGGGATTGCGCAGATGCCCGGTGAAATGCACCAAGCGTTCGATGCCCAGCCGTTGTGCCTGCGCTTCAAGCTGCGCGCGCAAAGGGCCGTCGCCGGCAATTACCAGATAGGGCAGCGTGCGTTGTTGCGCCGCCAGCGCATACGCCTCCAGCAGCAAATCGAAGCCTTTGGTTTCCACCAGCCGGCCGACCCCCAACCAGTAATGATGGGGCACGCCACCGGGCAGCGGCGCTTGCGCCGCGCGCAGTAGTTGCTCGGTGATGACCGCGTTCGGGCAATAACGGATGCGCGGTTGGCCCCAAGGCATCAACCCGGCAAGCGACTGGCGCAATCCCTGGGACACCGCGACCACCTTGCCGCTGCCGCACAGATACAGCGCGTACAACAGCCGCAGGCTGGCGCGCCCGGTGTTCTGCTCGGCACAATCCAGCGCGGCATGGCGGGTGTAGATGACTTTGCAGGCACTGCCCAGGGTGGCGAACCAGGTGCAGAGGTTGGCCTGCTCCTTGGCGCCAATCAGATGCGTCACTCCCTCACGGCGAATCAGCCGGCGCAGCAGCACGATCGACTTCAGCCAGCCAGCGAGGCCGCCACCGCCACCGGCCATGCTCGGCGCGCCGTCAACGTTGGGCGAGTCGCCGTTCATGACGAAAAAACTCACCCGCCGTCCGTCCGCCAGAAACTGCTCGGCGAGGCGTTGCTGCACGCACTCGACGCCGCCGCCAGTCTGGTAATCCTTGAGCGTGAACAGAATATGCATCGGCACAATCCTCATGGGGCAGTGACATTGATTGCCACTTGCTGGCGCAGAATCAGTTCGGTCAGGCGCAGCGCATTGCTCGGGTAGTCGAGCAGGTAACGCTTGATCGTGTGCGGCTCGCGATACATGCGGTAAAAGGCGCGCAGGTGCAGGCGATTGATCGCGTCGGGGTAGTAACGCTCGCTGGCATTGGCCTCCTGACGAATGAAACCGCCGCAGGTGAACGCCACGCCGCTGAAACCACCGCGCAGTGCTTCGAGGATAAAGCGCTCTTGCAGACCGGCGCCAAGGCCGACCAGTAGCAGATTGGTCCGCTGCCGGCAGATGTCAGCTTGGATTGCCGCACCTTGTTCGGCGTCGAAGTAACCGTTGCGCGCGCCGACCAATTGCAGGCGCGGGTACTGCGTGCCGAGCTTGTCGACGAAACGATCAAGCTCCGCCTGCTGCGCGCCGACCACATACACGCGCTTGCCGCGCTGCTCGGACTCGCGCAGCACCGGGTCGGCAATCGAGGTGAAATCGAAACTGACCCGCTGCACCGCGCGCCCGGTGATGCGCGACATGAACCCGGACATCAGCATGCCGTCGCAGAAATACGCCAGCGACGGCGGCGGCTGGCGAATGAAGCTGCCGATCGAGGCAAAGTTGAGAAAGGAAAACGCCCGGTTGGATTCCAGCAGCGCCGGCGAATAACGGTCGAGCAATTCCAGGCGGATCATGACGCGAGATCCTGTGCTTCAGCGGCGCAGGTTGGCCGGCCGACGCTGATGTAGGTGAAGCCGCGTGCGCTGAGGCGTTGCGGATCGAACAGGTTGCGGCCATCGAAGATCAGCGGATTTTTCAGTTGCTGCGCGAGCAGTTCGAAGTCTGGTGCGCGAAACGATTGCCACTCGGTGACGATCACCAGCGCGTCGGCATTTTTCAGCGCGGCCTCTTTGGTCCCGGCAAGCGTCAGGTCGTCGCGCGGGCCGTAAAGCTGCTGCGCCTGTTCCATGGCTTTCGGGTCGAATGCCTGCACGCTGGCGCCGGCTCGCCACAACGCTTCCATCAACACGCGGCTGGGGGCTTCGCGCATGTCGTCGGTGTTGGGCTTGAAGCTCAGGCCCCACAGCGCGAAGGTTTTGCCTTCCAGCGCGCCGTTGAAGTGCTCGGCGATCTTGTGAAACAGCGTGCTTTTCTGCTCGTTGTTGCGTGACTCCACCGCGCGGAGCAGGCGCGCATCGATGTCGACGCCGTGGGCGGCATGGATCAGCGCCCGCACATCCTTGGGGAAACACGAACCGCCATAACCGATGCCGGGATAGATGAACTGGTAGCCGATGCGTGGATCCGAGCCGATGCCATGGCGGACCATTTCGATGTCGGCGCCGAGCTTTTCCGCGAGCCCGGCCATTTCGTTCATGAAACTGATCTTCGTCGCGAGCATGCAGTTGGCCGCGTACTTGGTCAGCTCGGCGCTGCGCACATCCATGACGATGATTTTTTCGCGGTTGCGATTGAACGGTTCGTACAGCTCGCGCATCAGCGCTTCGGCACGCGGGCTGTCGGTGCCGATGATGATCCGGTCGGGGCGCATGCAGTCGTCGACCGCGCAACCTTCCTTGAGAAATTCCGGGTTGGAAACCACATCGAAGGTCAGCGCAGCGCGGCCGCTTTCGCCGAGGATTGCATTGATGCATTCGCGCACCCGATCCGCCGTGCCCACCGGCACCGTGGATTTGTCGACGATGATCTGCTCGCCGCGCAGGTGCTCGCCGATGGTGCGGGCGACGCTGAGCACATGTTTGAGATCCGCCGAGCCGTCCTCGTCCGGCGGCGTGCCGACGGCGATCAGCAACACGTCGCCGTGTTTTACCGCAGCGGCCAGATCACTGCCGAATTGCAGGCGGCCGCTGTGATGATTGTCCCGCACCAGGCTTTTCAGGCCCGGTTCGTAGATGGGCAGGCTGCCGTCATTCAAGGCCTGCACCTTGGCCGCGTCAACATCCACACACAGCACGTTGTGGCCGACCTCGGCCAGCGCGGCGCCCTGGACCAGTCCGACATAACCGATACCGAATACACTCACATTCATGGGAAAACCTCATGCGTGGCGGGGTGGGCCAGAGCGCTGGCCGCTGTCAGTAGATGTTTTTCGAGAACAGGGTGAAGGGCGTCTTCAGCAGGATCTTGATGTCCAGCCACAGCGACCATTGATTGATGTAATTGAGGTCCTGGGCGACCCGGCGCTGCATCTTTTCCACGGTCTCGGTTTCGCCGCGATGCCCGGTGATCTGTGCCAGCCCGGTGATGCCAGGCTTGAGCCGATGCCGCGCCATGTAGGCGCGCACTTTGCCGGTGTAATAGATGTTGTGGGTGACCGCGTGGGGGCGCGGGCCGACCAGCGCCATGTGGCCGAACAGCACGTTGAATAGCTGCGGCAGCTCATCGATGGAGCTGCGCCGCAGAAAGCGTCCCAGCGGTGTGACGCGGTCGTCGTCGCGGGTGGCCTGGCGCACTTGCTGATCGTCGTGCACGCGCATTGAGCGAAACTTCCACACGCGGATCACTTCGCCGTCGCAGCCATGGCGGTTCTGCTTGAACAGCACCGGCCCCGGCGACGTCAGCTTGATCGCGATGGCCACGCCTAGCAGCAGCGGGCTGAGCAGAATCAGCGCCACCGCCGCCACGCTGCGTTCGAACAGGTCCTTGCAGAACAGGCTGCCGGGGTGCGAAGTGAGCAGGCTTTCGTTGAGATAGATCGCCGGCATCCGCTCGATCTCGGAGATCGAATGATTGAGCAGGACCATGCTGCCCAGATCCGGAATCCACACCACGTCGACGTTCATGTCGAGCAGGTTGATGTACAGCGCTTCGATGGTCGCTGCCTCGGCCATCGGCAGCACGATGTACACGCGCCGCGCCTGCAAGCGAGTGATGATTTCGCGAATGTCCTCGACCTCGCCGAGCAGCGGCAGGATGCTCGGCGCCGGGCCGCTGTCGGCTTTCGCCGCGACAAAACCCAGCAGCAGTGCGCGATCCGGGTCGAGCAGTTTGCGCGCCAGTTCATGGGCGGTCGGGCAGGTGCCGATGATCACCGCGCGGCGCTCGTTGCAGATCATCTTGGTGTACATGCGCACGAACAGGTGCAGCGGCAGAAACGTCGCCGCCTGGGCGAGAAAACCCACCACGGCCCAGACAATCACCACTTGCCGGGAGAATAACGCGCTGGTCTGGGTGACGAAGGCGATGCTCATCAGCAGCGCGAGCAGAATCAGCCAGCCGGCGAGCAAACGCCCGAGCCCGACCAGCAGACCATGGCGCTTGTGGTAGACCTGCACCAGGCCGTAGACCGGCATCGAGCCAAGCACGGTGAGGATGATCAGCAGCCGATATTCACTGGGCAACTCGCCGATGCGCCAGTGCACCAGCACGATCAGCAACAGGTTGACCAGGGTCATTGCGCACAGCCATTGCACCCAGAAGGTGAGGCCGCGACGGTGTGCCATTTGCGCGGAATATTGCGAGGTCATCGGCGCGATCTCCGATTCGTCGAACAGGGAAGGATTTGCTGTTGCCGGGCGGCACGGCCCGAAGGATCAGCGCGGGGCGAAGTCGTAGTCGTAGAAGGAACGGGAATGGCCATGGCCGTACTTGCGCGCCTTGCGCAGATCGACCTGATTGAGCACCACGCCGAACACCGGCGCCTGGCTCTGCTGCAACACGGCAATGCTCTTGCGCACCTGGCCGACCGGCGTGCTCTGCGCCTTGACCACATAGATCACCGCATCGGAATGCTGCGCCAGCAACAGTGCGTCGCTGACGATTTCTGCCGGCGGCGAATCGATGATGATGTGCCGGTAGCGCGACTTGAGAATCTGCAACAGCCGACCCAGGCGCGGCGAACTGAGCAGATCCTGGGCGGGGGCCACGGCGCTGCTGGAATTGCTCGAGGATTTCAGTCGTGGTGCGTCGAACGGGTCCAGCATCGAGGGCGTGAGACAGCCGGCCGGGAGCATGTCGAGATTGCCGACACTGCGAATGCAGTCTTCCAGCCGCGCGCTGCCGGCCATGAGGTTGGCGAGGCCAGGGCTTTCCGGCGGGAAATCGAAGTTCAGCGACAGCGTCGGCTGCCGCATGTCAGCATCGATCAGCAGCACTCGCTCCAGCGGCGCCAACGACGAGGCGAGGTTGTTGGCGATGGTGCTCTTGCCTTCGCCGGACACCGAAGACGTGACCAGCACCACCTGCGCCGGGCGTTCGTTGTTTTGCAGCATCAGCCAGGTGCGCAGGTTGCGGATGGTTTCGCAGAAGCGCGGGTGATCGTTGTCCTCGAACAGCCGCGCCAACTGCCGCCGGCTCTTTTTCATCACCAGCGGCACGACGCTGAGCAGCGGCACATTGAGCAGGCTCTCGACGGTGTCGTCGGTCTTGAACGTGTTGCTCAACGTATCGAAGAGGAAGGCGAGGGCGACGCCGACCACCGCAGCCACCAGCGCGACGATGGCGAGGATCAGATTCTTGCGCGGTTTGCTCGCTTCCAGCGGCGCGATCGCCGGGTCGACGATGCGCGCCTTGGCCGAATCCATGTCCGAAGTGGCGGCGGTTTCCTTGAGGCGGGTGACGAAGGTTTCGTACAGCGCCCGGGTGCTGTCGACTTCACGCTGAAATTCGCGCAGCTGGAATTCCTTGCGCGAAATGTCCTGAATCTGCGCCTTGTTGCTGTTGAAGGATTTGCGCAACGCGTCTTCGCTGGCTACTGCCAGTTGATACTGGCGCTCGATACCGGCAACCACTTGCTGCACTTGCAGGCGCAGACTGTTGGCGGCGGTGCGCTGTTCGGAACGGGCGGATATCAGCGCCGGGTGTTTCGGCCCGTAGCGGCCCGACAACTCTTCGACTTTGGCCTGAGCCTTGGCGAGATCAGCCTGGAACTGCTGAATCAGCGGATTGCTCAACACTGCCGGCACGCTGGACAAACGGCTGATGTCGCCGTTGCTCAAGGATTGCGCCTGACGGAACTGGCTCTCCGCTTCAGCACGGTCGCGGCGCGCATCGATCATGCGGTTACCGGTCATCTGCAGTTCGTTGGCACTGATGGTGGCGACGCCGTCGACATCGACCAGACCCTGTTCTTCGCGATAGGCCTGCAACTTGTTTTCGGCAACGCGCAGGTTGTCGCGCAACTCGACCAGGCGGGTGTTCATCCAACTGGTGTTGTTTTGCGAGGACTTCAGGCTGGTGTCCTGCTGGCTGTCGATGAAGCCTTGGGCGAGGGCATTGGCCACCGCCGCAGCGAGCGCCGGGTCAGGTAGTTCGACTTCGATTTCCAGCAACTGACTCTTGCCGACAAACTTGACGCTGGTGTGCAGCATCAGGTTTTGCGTGACGTCGTTGAACACTTGTTCTTCGGTCGCTGGCGGCTTCGGCGGCGGCAACAGGTCCAGCCATGGCAGCCACTGGTCACGATTGAGGTCGGCCAGCCATTGGCGCGGGGTGAACCAGCTCTGCGCCTGCTGGCGTGGATCGGTGATCGGGTTGGTAGTCAGGCCAAGTTTGCGCACGGCGCGCTCGGCCAGTTCCCGCGATTGCAGCAACGCCTGCTGAGTCTGCAAGTAATCAGTGGTGGCGGCGCCGCCGGATTCGGCGGCTTGCTGGAAACTCAACACCGGCGGCGTCTTGTCCTTGATCAGCAACGTCGCACTGCCGACGTACTGCGGCGTGATGAACGACAGCGCCGCCACGGCCAGCGCGCAACTGAGCAGCACCAGCCAGGCGATGTTCCACTTCGCCGACCAGACCACGCGCCACAGGTGCAGCAGATCAAGGGTGTCCGACTCATCGCCCGCTTGCGTTTGCGAGTGGGCCTGGAGCGGACGTTCGAGGTAGGTGCTTGGGCTGTTGTCCATGATCAGAAAAAGCCTTGTGCAATGGAAATGGTGTCGCCGGGGGCGATGACGGTGGTGCGCGAGATGTTCTCGGTGACCGGCGGGCCACCACTGCCGCGCAGAATCGTCACTCGTTTCATTGAGGCGCGTTCGGTCAGGCCGCCACCCAGGGCGATGGCTTTTTCCAGGGTCAGGCCGGGCTGAAAGGGATAACTGCCGGGCTTCTGCACCTCGCCGTTGATGTAGAACGGGCGGTATTCGATCTGGCTGAGGCTGACTTTCGGATCGACGAGATAGCCTTGCTTGAGGCCATCGACAATTTTCTTTTCGACCTGATTGGGCGTCAGGCCCTTGGCGACGATTTCGCCGAGAAACGGGTAGGAGAAGGTGCCGGCATCGTTGAGGCGGATCTTCTTGAAACTCAGTTCCGGCTCGCCGAACACGATGATGCGCAAGACATCGCCAGCGGCCAGGCGGTAATTGGTGTCGGTGTCCGCCGCCTCGACTGTGGGCACTGTCCAGAGCAGCAACAACAATAAAATCAGGCGCGTGTGCATGGCCCAACCCTCCTACAGACTGACGTCGAACGTGATCTGGAAAACATTGCGGGTGAAGCTTTCGTTGTCGGCATCGGAGTCGTTATCGCGGTGGCGGTAGGCGACTTCGACGTCCAGCCAGCGGCGCATTTCGTAATTCACGCCGAGTTTGTAATCCTGCAGGTCGTCGCTGCGGTCCTGGCCTTCGTAGACGTAATGGCCCATGCCGGCTTCGGCGACGGTGGTGATGCGCTCGGTCCAGCCGTGACGCCAACCGATCTGGGTGAAGGTGGCTTTCACCGCGTCGGACCCGTCGTCGCCTTCGGCCATGGCCTGGCGGGCGAGAAAGGTGAAGGTCGAGTAGGTGCGCGGTTTCCACGCCAGATCCACTTGCCAGGTAGGGTTGCTCAGGTCGTCGGAACCGCTCTGGTCGAAATTCTTGCGCTCGTAACCGACGCGCAATTTGCCGGTGGTTTTCGCTGTCATGTCCCACTCGGCCCCAGCCAGCACTGCGTCGGAGCGGCTGCTCCGCGGGCTGTTCGATTGCAGGTAGTCGAAGCGGGTGTGGTCGTATTCGAGCAAGCCACGGGTTTTGCTGCCGAGGCGGTGATACCAGGTGCTGGTCAGATTGCTGGTGTTGCGCTCCTTGTCATCGTTGATGCCATCGGAGTTGTCGTAGCGCAGCTGTGCGTAGCTGGCGCCGAGGTCGATCTGGTTCAGCGCACTGCGCGCGCCAAAGGTGTAGACGCCGCCGACGCGCTGGCTCTCGATCTTGTCGTTGATGCCGTCGACGGCGGTCGAGGTGGTGCGCTCGTATTTACGCGCCTCGGCTTCAAGCTTCAGCCGGTGCCGATCGGTGAATTCCATGATGCTGTCGGCGCGCAGCCGCTGGGCGGTGTTCGAAGCGTCCGAAGCGCTGTGATAGATGTAGCGGGTCGGCTCCCAGATAACCCGCGTGGCGCTGTTGCGATCCTCGGCCTTGAGCTCGAAGGCCGGCGCCAAACGGGTGACCATGGTCGATTCGACATCGTGTTCGACTTCGCGAAAGTTGTCGTCGTAGCTTTCCGACAAGGCAAAGGTCGGGGTGAAATCGAAGCCGTAGACATTGATCGCTTGCGGCTCAACGCTCCAGGCAGCTTCGGGGGCACAGCAGGCGACGACTAAAACCAGGGAACAGCGAGGCTTCAGAGCCATGGATCACGCTCCTGATTAAGGGGGTCGGGGTCAGGGCGAAGCAGATCCGGACTATTGTCGCTGGCGTTCGAGGTAACTCAGCGGGACGCTGACGTGCTGTTGGCGGTTGAGGAAATTGAGCAGCATCATCACCCGCTCGTCGCCCTGCATCGACAGAAAAACGCCTTCAAGCGGGGAGAGTGGGCCTTGGACGATTTGCAGAGGTTCGCCGGGTTTGAGCTGCGGATCGGCAGGAAAGCCGAGCGACTCCTGGCTGCGCTCACGCAATTGCGCGATCACGTCTTCATCGACGCGGGCGGGCACATGGTTGAATTCGACGATGCGGCTGACACCACGGGTCGAGCGAATCGGTGCCCAGTTATCGTCGCGGCTCAGTTGAATGAACACGTAGCCGGGGAACAGCGATTCCAGGGTTCGTTGGCGTTTGCCACGAATACTGCGCTCGCTCATCAGTTGCGGCCGAAAGGTCGAATAGTTCTGTTGCTGCAGATTGAGTTGTGCCCGTTCATCCTGGCGGGGCTTGCACTGCAATAAATACCAGTTAGAACCGTTGCGGCAAACCGTTAGCATGCTGGAGTACTCCATACATAGCGATCGTTTAAGCAGGGCGGCCGATAGCGTGGGACGAGCCGTCATGCTTGCTAGTAGGTAGTAGGCTGATCAAGGCAAAGTGCCGAGCCAGATGCATCAATGTTTATTGGCAGAAGAAGTGTTTCAAAAATGAATCAACTTGGCTGGGTTATTGTTATATCCGTGGCCGTCTTGGCTATAACGAGTCCGCGCTTTTGTTCAAGCAAAGCTACCGCACGGTTCGCAGTTGCGACCTTCAGGATCCAATTACATAAGTAGCCTGAGAGCAAAAAGTGTGCGTCGGCGCGAGCTCATCGGGCAGTGATTAGTTATCGGCCAGTCTTTGCAAGCTGTCAATTGCTAACAGTCAAAAACATTACCTTTCATCCGCTGATGATGGCCATCTCACGTAAGTCATTGTTTGGTCAAGGCGGATTTTATTCGTCGGGTTTTTTAAACTTTTCGAAGTTGTTGAAGTCACGCGGGTTAGATGGCGCGCGTGATAGCAAATTAGTTTCAATCTTACATGTTTCGGTTCGTAAGAAGTTTTGATTTTAGATGCCTCGCGTCGGATGCTGCTGGCCCGAGTAACTAAGGTCGTCTATGAATAGTTACGGTCGTTCGCAGGTAAATGTTCGGGCTGCATATTTCTTGAAGTCAAACCGGTGAGCCGAGGCAATCATGAGTGTTCTGGTAACGGGTGCCGCAGGTTTTATCGGTTATCACACGGTCATGCGTTTATGTCGCGAAGGGCTAGAGGTTGTGGCGGTCGACAATCTCAATCCTTATTACGACGTCAAACTCAAACAGGCGCGTTTGCAGAGATTGCAGACGCTGGCCAATTTCACGTTCCAGCGGCTGGACATTGTCGATCAGAGCGCTTTGACCGCGTTGTTCGAACACGGCCACTACAAACAGGTCATTCACCTCGCTGCGCAGGCCGGAGTGCGCTACTCGCTGGACAATCCTGATGCCTATGCGCAGTCGAATCTGGTCGGGTTTCTCAACGTTCTGGAAGCGTGCCGTCGTCACCCTCCAGAGCACTTGATCTATGCATCGAGCAGTTCGGTGTATGGCGCCAATACCAAGATGCCGTTTGCAGAAGACGATCCGGTCGATCAACCGGTCTCGTTGTACGCCGCGAGCAAACGCGCCAACGAACTGCTCGCGCACAGTTACTGCCATCTCTACGGCTTGCAGGCCACCGGCCTGCGCTTCTTTACCGTGTACGGCCCGTGGGGGCGACCGGACATGGCGCTGTTCAAATTCACCGAAGCGATGCTCAACGGGCGCGCCATCGACCTCTACAACCAAGGCGAAATGGCGCGGGACTTCACCTTTATCGACGACATCGTCGAAGCGATTTTCCGACTGCTCGACAAACCGCCCGCAATCAGCGCCGAGCGCGGCACCAATCGCCTGTTCAATATCGGTCGCGGCAGTCCGGTGGCGCTGATGAGCTTCGTCGAATGTCTGGAGCAGGCACTGGGCATCAAGGCTCAGCGCCGTTATTTGCCGATGCAGGAGGGCGACGTGCTGAAGACCTGGGCCGACGTATCGGCGCTGGCACGCTGCATTGACTTCAGCCCGCAGGTGCCGATCGAGCAGGGCGTGCAAGCGTTCGTGCAGTGGTATCGCGAGTTTTACCAGGTCTGATTCAGTGCAGGGTGACGGCCCTGCGACTTTCCCCGATGCGGATCCGGTCGAGGGCGCGGTTCAGCGCGTCCAGTGCATCGAGCAGCGCCTTGGCCTCGGCTTCACGCTCATCGCCCCAGAGGCGTTCGGCCATTTTGTTCAAGGCCAGAATGGCGCGTTCGATGTCGGCTGCGCTGGGGTTGCTGTCAGGGGGTGGTGGTTTTTTCGGCATTAAGGGTTCCTCGGCGGTCGGCAAACCACCATACCGCCAAGGCGCCGAGCTATACAGCCAGAAGTGTCGCCGATCAGTAGCGAATGCTGTCTGATCAGCGATTAGCCTCAATCAATCCCGCCTCGATAAACCGCACCGAACTCTCCAGCGCCTGCTGCCCCTCGGCCAGCATGCCTGCGTAGAAATGCCAGGCGTGAAACATGCCGGGCCACACTTCGAGATTGACCCGGACGCGGTTTTCCGCCAGGTGATTGGCCAGACGCATGGCGTCACTGAGCATCAGTTCGTTTTCGCCGATCTGTACCAGAATCGGTGGCAGTCCGGTGACGTCGGCGAACACCGGCGACGCCAGCGGATGGTTGGCCAAGGTGTCGCCGAGAAAGGCTCGCGCGAGGATATCCAGCACGGGCTTGGAGTTCAGCGGATCAAGGCCTTCACGATTGCTCATGGAGACGCCGGTGTGTTCGAGGTTGGCCCATGGCGAGATGGACGAACCCACTGCGGGCAAGGGCAAGCCTTTGGATTTTGCCGCGACCATCACGCTGACCACCATCGCGCCACCCGCCGACTCGCCTGCGAAGGCAATCTTGCTGGCGGCGATGTTCTGCTCAAGCAACCACTCATAGGCGCGCAAAGTGTCATCGATGGGGGCGGGGAACTGATGCTCGGGTGCGAGGCGGTAATCCGGCATGTACACCCGCGCGCCGAGCATTTTTGCGTAGTTGCCGCCGATGCCGTGGTAGCCGTCAGGTCGACCGACGATGTAGGCACCGCCGTGGATGTACATCAGCACCGCGTCGGTCTTGAGTTCATCCGGAGTCACCAGCGTAGCGGGCACGCCGCCCATGTCGACTGCTTCAAACCTCACGCCAGCCGGTGGTTGATTCTGCCCTAGCATTTTTGCGTAGGCATCGCGGATGTCGCTCATCTTAGTGGTGGTATCGATACCCTTCAGCACGGGCACCAGATCGCTGAGGCTGTTGGCCCAGGTTTGTACAGCTGCTTTTACTTCAATGTTCATATGACCTCGATCAGACGTTAGTGATGGCTTAACTAATCGAAATGGTATGCTCATGATTGGGGAATAGGTTTCCCCATAACCGGTGCCAAGCCGCCTGAATGCCAAACCCGGAGGCCACATGGAACTGCATAACCTGAACGACATCGCCGCCTTCGTCGCCTCGGTGGATACTGGAAGTTTTACGGCGGCGGCCAGGCAACTCGGGCTGACCCGCTCGGCCGTCGGTAAATCGATCGTGCGGCTCGAATCGCGTCTGCAGGTCCGTCTGCTCAACCGCACCACCCGCAGCCTGAGCCTGACCGACGATGGTCGGGTGCTGTATGAGCGATGTGTGGGCATCTTGCAGGATCTGGACGAGGTCGAAGAGGCTTTGGCGTTCCGCCGTTCGACGCCCAGCGGCCGCTTGCGCATGAGCCTGCCGGTAGCACTGGGCCGGCTGCACGTTGTGCAGCACATCGAGCGCTGTCTGAGAGACTGGCCGTCGCTCGCCATCGACGCGACGTTTTCCGATCGGCTGGTCGACCTGATCGACGAGGGTTTCGATCTGGCGATTCGCATCGGTCCGCCCAAGGAAGACTCCGGGCTACTCACGCGCACGGTGGCTTACCAGCAAATGATCACCTGTGCCTCGCCCGATTATCTGAATGAACATCCGGCACCGCAGACACCCGAAGATCTCGCCGGGCATGCGTGCCTGCACTTCGTCAGCGGCGGCCGATTGCTGGCGTGGAATTTTCGCGTCAATGGTCAGCCTGTGCCGGTCATTCATGCCGGACGGCTGCAAATGGACAGCGCCGAAGCCTTGCATCAGGCGACTGCGGCGGGCCTCGGTATCGCGACGTTGCCATCCTATGTGGTCAACGATGACCTGCGCAGTGGCAAGCTTGTGCAGTTGCTCGCAGAGTACGCCGAGGCTGCCGAGCCGATCCGGGTGATTTACCCGAGCAAGCGACACCTGTCGCCGAAGATTCGGCTGTTTATCGACAGGCTGGTGGAAGCGTGGTCACCGGCGCCTTGGGAGTGATTGCCTGGTCATTGCAGCTGTTTTGCAAACTCCGATGTTATTGATGACGGCAATGTCCAAACTGTGCGCATTGAAAAGCCCTGAATCATCAGGGCTGTGTTCTGGCTGAGGGGGCGTAGAGTGACAAACTCGCGGTCGGTCTACTTCGCGCTCGAAGAGCAGGCCAACCGATATTGCTCGTAGTTCAAACCTTCGACCTTTTCCGGCAGCTTGTATGGCACGGGGCAGCTTTTGCCCTGCCACTTGATGGTGATGACACCGTGATCTTTGGTCACCAGCGCCAGGGCCTTGCCCGTCGGATCTGACAATGCCAGTTGTTTGCCGTCGCTATCCAACAGCACCGCGCCGAATGGAATCGGCTGGCCGTTGGCATCGTACAGTTCAAACTGGACGCGTCTGCCTTTGCTGCCTTCGAAGCGTGCAAGAACCACCGAACCTCGTCTTGGCACCAGTTGCTGGGTGGCATTGTCCAGCTCGATCTCACCGCCCAGGTTACGCGTGTCCAGCGTTACCCAGTTCACGCGGTACGGTTGCGCGTTAGGCAGAACCGCATAGCCGTTCAGGCCGGTTTTCACACCCGAATAGCTGCTGACTTCGACGCCCGACATGCCGGGGACTTCCACCAGGCCGAACGTTTCACCGACGGTCTGGCCCATATTGATGCCGCCGGCATGAGCCACCAGCGATCCGGCCGCACTCAGGTTCTGCGACTCATAGCCGCTGCCTCGGTTGTAGCCAAAGCCCAGATCGCCCATCGACGTACGGGTACTCAGACTGAGCGAGCCAGAGCGCTCGCCCTGGACGCTGCGCCCGGTCTGCACGGAATAGTAGGTGTCGCTGTCCTCGGTCAGATAACCATTGATCCCGGCTTGCGTGCTGGTACCGGCGTTCTGATGGTTACTGGAAACGTAGGCACGCGGTGCGCGTGGTGTCGATCCGAGCGGGAACGATATTGAAACGCTTAATTGCGTATCGTTGCTGGTGTCACCGCGTGCGCCGAATTCCTGGGTTTTGCTCAGGCTGATGTTGTAGTTCAGGTCGCGCCAATTGTTGTTGTAGCCGGCGGAAAAGCTGCGCGAGCCACCGCGATCCCAATAGCGCTGGTCACTGGCATTCAAATAAAGCGAGCCGAACTGGCGCGCTTCGCCAAGGGTCTGGTTGACCGTGAGATCTGTACGGGTTTTGGCATTGCCCGCGCGCCGCGTAGCGCCAGCGCTGGTGTCCTGCACATGGTCGGTCAGCGTGCGGTAACCCTCGGTCGAATAACGATAGGCGGCGAGAGTGAAGCTGGTATCGGTACCGGTGAAGGTCTTTGCATAGAGCGCGCGGACACTGCTGCCCTGGGTAGTTTTGCCGAATGCCTTGCTGGACGATTGCGTAACGTCCAGGGACATCGCGCCAATCGAGGTGTTCTTCGCCGCACCGATGGACAGCGCCTTGAAGCCGTTGCTCGCCTGAATGCCGGCAATGCCCGTCAGATTGCTGGTCAAGCCGTAGGCGAAAGTGCCCCCAAGGAAAGCCGGTTTGTCATAGTCCTCGCTGTTGTTGTTGAACTTGCCGCTCGACAGGCTGTACTTCAGTTGCCCCTCACGCACCATCGTCGGCAGGGCGGAGAACGCCTGCCGGGTTACCTTGCGCCGACCATCCGCTTCGACAATGGTGATCTCCAGGTCACCGTTGGAGCCCGATGGGTAGATATCACTGATCTCGAACGGACCCGGCGGTACATTGGTGGTGTAGAGAATGTAGTTGTCCTGGCGGACCTCGATCTTCGCATTGGTTTCCGCCACGCCACGAATGATCGGTGCATAACCGCGCTCACTGTCTGCACGCATGCCTTCATCAGAAGCGATCTTGACGCCTTGGTAGCGCACGCTGTCGAACAGATCCGAGTCGGAAAAGATTTCACCCGCGCTCAGTTGCCCCTTGATCGCCGTGAGGTCGCGCTGGATGAACGTGCGGTTGCTGACAAAACGATTGGGCCGGCCGGTGGAGCTGCTCAGGTTGGATTCGTTGCGCAGACGCCAGGCACCAAAGTTGATGCCGTTGCGCAGCCCCAGGTTATTGGAGATTTGCGTGGTGTAATCGGTTTTGCTGCGGGTGCTGCTCAGCTGGAAGTTGATGAAACCGGCGGCCACGCCTTGGTCCCAAAGCTCTGGATCTACATAGCCGCGCATGCCACGCGCCATGGCGACCTGCGGCACACTGATATTGAGGCGCAGGCGGTTGGCATCGAAATTGAGACTCGCTTGCTCGATCATTGCAGGCAGGTCGTAGTGATCGGCAGGGTGTTGCTCGTCAACCAGACCCTGCTCACGCAGTTTGCGCATGTCCACACCAAGCTGCTGCAACAGTTCCAGGGTGATGCGTGGCTCGACTTTGCCGTTGACCGGGTTGGCCGCGAAATCGATATCGCGACGCCCGACCAGCGTGCCGTTGCTGAACACGTCGACGCGGTATTGGCCTGGCAAGACGCTGTTGGCATTCAGCAACGGTTGCAGATCGACCGCCGATGAACCTTCAAGGAACAGCGTATTGAAAGATTCACTCGCCACTGCGGCCGGGGCTTCGGCGCCCACGGCGAATCCGCAAATGGCCATGTTGATAGCAAAGCACAATGGATGCAGGCAGCCCAACGCCGCTTTGTTTTTCTGGCGCGCAACATGATGCTTAACACAACTTTCAGATGTGTGGTGTTGGGAGGAAAACATGCAATTTGCCTTATCAGTCCGTGTTGCTTCAACCGGAGTCCGGAACTTGTGAATAGCTTGTAAGTTGGCAGGGTGGGGCGGGGGATTTACTGGGCGGAGGCATCTTTCACGCGCTCGGCATGGCTTTCGGCAACGCTTAGTGGTACATCGAATCGTTGTTGTGCGCCGTAATCGTTAATTGCTGAAAAACTCAAATGCGAAGTACCAGCTGGCAGATCTTTCAGATTGAATGAGCGAACTTCCCCTGGAACGATCATTGTCGAATCAATTACCAATTCCGCTTTTTTCCCTGCAACGACTTTCAGATCGGCCAGCGACACGTGGTAGTTGCTTTGGTTTTTTACTTTCAGCACCGACTTGCCAGCCTGAGTGACCAATTGCCATGCAAGTTGCTCCGGTGCCTTTGCGGCATCACCGGTGAGTCCGTCCGGGCGGAAGAAGACCTTGATACGCTGACGTACCGCCAATTGCAGCGTGTTGACATCGGCAGCACTGGCCTGGGGGATTTCCTGCACGTTCAGCCATACCACCGACTCCTTGTCCGCAGGCATGCCGCGGCCTTCATAAAGAATCCTCAGTAATTGCTGTTGATTGGGCTCAAGTTTGGCCAGTGGTGGAGTAACTGCGAAAGGCGGTGCGCTGCCAGCCGTGTCGCCGGCATCCAGCCACGATTGCGCCAGAATGGTTTGTCCGCCGTTGCGCACGGTGACATTCGCCTCTTTGTGCGCGCCATCGAAGATAATCCGGGTGGAGCTCAAGGAGATGCTGGCGAATGCCGAGTGCGTCATCAACACCCCGGCAAGCCCCAGGCAAAGCGGAAAGTAGCGACTTAACATAGATTTCACCGATTAATCTGGTCGGGAAGGACGAGGCACAGCGGCCCCGTCCAGGTATTGCGGGCTGCTTATTCGTATTCGAGAACGAACGGCAGAGTGGCGTTACCGGTACCGGCAGTAGCGGTGGTCTTGTCGCCGGTGGTGACGTAAGCGGCTGCGAACGACAGGGTGCCGTCACCGCCTGTGGTTGCGTCGCCAGTCAGGTTGGTCTGCACTTTGGCAGTGGCTTCGGAGCTCAGGTCGATCAACTGGCCATTGCTGTCCAGCAGTGCGATACCAACGCCTTTGGCCGCGTCTGCACCCTGTAGCTTGAGAACTTTCTTGCCATCAACCAGGCCCGAACCGCCGTTTACGGTTGGTTTGAACAGCATCGAAACCTTGGTGCCAGCGTTGCAGTTCACTTTCAGGTTGAAATCGTTGGCGGCCACACGACCGGCGCCCGGAGCGGAGTCGGTGCCCATGTCTTTGATCGACACGCTGCCCATGTCCACGGCAATCATCTTGTCGTTACCCAAGGCGCCATCTACCGAGCAAGCGTCGTTATTGATAACGCCGGTGAAGCTGATTTGACCACTGCCGCCTTTTACAGCTTTGGCGGCTTCTTCAGCCACTGCACCAGTGGAGGCAGCCAGTACGGAAAGAGTGAGTACTGCGAAAGCGAACTTTTTCATGTTTATATCCGAAGTTATTGTGAAGTGCTGCATTGAAATGCCAGGCCATATTAGGTGTGCGGTGGTGGCGGGTCTTTGGGATTTGTCTTAAAGCGATAAAGGTGCGAGCCAGTCAGTAATATGGCAGTGGCGTATTCATATTTGCGGTAATGGTGCAGCGAACCAAATGAGACAATTCTCAAAGTCGTGCGGTCTTTGTCTGGCTAGTATTCGCGGATGCAGAAATTCTCAGTCAACGCAAAGTTTGTGAGCGGGCGTCCTGCTTGAAAGATTATTCAGACTTTCGCTATTAACGACTGATAGAAAGAGGTTCCAGGTTTGTGAACACGCTTCGTATATTGGTCTTGGAAGATCACGCCTTTCAGCGCACGGCGGCAGTCAGTGCGCTTAATAGTCTGGGGTACAAAAATATCTTTCAGGCGGCTGACGGCAAGGATGCGCTGGCTGTGATATCCCAGGCTGGAGGCGTGGACGTTGCATTGTGTGACTTGAGCATGGCCGGGATGGATGGTTTGACGTTCTTGCGCCTGGCGAGAGAGGCCGGTTTGATTCGTGCAGTGATCATCTGCAGTTCACTGCCTGAAGACTTGTTGCGCACGGTTGACCGGATTGTCACGTTGCAGGGGCTGGAATTGCTTGGCAGTGTCGGCAAGCCTCTGATGGTCGATGTGCTGGGGCCATTGTTGGCGCGTTATCGGCCGCACACTCCGGGCGATGCCAAAGTGGTGGAAAGTCATCTCGATCAGCCTTCGGAGAACGAAGTGCTCGAAGCGATACGCCGTCAGGAATTTCGCGCCTATTTCCAGCCCAAGTTTCATCTGCGCAGTGGTGAGGTGGATGGCGCCGAGGTGCTGGTGCGATGGCAGAGCCCCAGTCGCGGCTTGCTCTCGCCAGGCATGTTCTTGCCGACGATCGAGCGTTGCGGTCTGCTCGATGAGATGTTTTTCAGCCTGCTCACGCAAGGCTTGAGTCTGCAGCGCTTCGTCCAGTCTCACGGCAAGCCGTTCAAGCTGGCGTTCAATCTCGACGTGACGCAGATGGCCAATCCGAATCTTGTCGACCGGATCAAGGCGCTGTTGCGCATCCATGGCGCCTCGCCAGCTGGGCTCATTTTCGAGCTCACGGAAACCGGCCTGCTGCAGATGCCCGAGATCAGCATGGAAAACATGGTGCGTCTGCGCATGCTCGGCTTCAGTCTGGCAATCGATGATTTCGGTGTCGGCTATTCTTCACTTGAGCGGCTGTGCCAGATGCCGTTCAACGAAATTAAACTCGACGCCGGCTTCGTGCAGAATTTCCATCAGGCGCGCTACAGCGCGGTCATCCACGGGGCGTTGGCCCTGGCGCGGGAATTGGACATGCGCGTGGTGGCAGAGGGTATTGAAACCGCAGATCAGGTTCAGCATCTGGCGCGGCTTGGTTGTCAGTGGGGGCAGGGCTTCTTCTATGCTCGCCCGATGAATTGGGCGCATTTGGTCGACTGGCGTTTCGAGGGTCAGAAGTCATCCTGGCGCCGCGCAATAGGCACATTCGATCGTTGATGCAAGCGGCATTCTGACTTTTGGGACAAAGCCCTATTTCGTCACGCCTTTAAAACACTCATCATGTGCCGAGAAATCAATCAGATGCACCTGAATGCTTCGGTGATGCCCGGGATTTGCTGCGGTTGCCAAGTGCTGATGGTCCTCCAACACTCTTCATCATGGAGCTGTTCATGCATTGGTCAGTCGTGAATCCGTTACGCGTTGCCATCCTTGATGATCACTCGCTCATACGTCTGGCGATGAAATCGCGGCTGACGCGCGAAGCCGAGTTCAGTGTCGTAGGTGTGTATGGCAGCAGCGCGCAGTTGCTCGCCGGATTGCGCGAAATCGACATTGACCTGCTGATACTCGATTACAAACTGCACGATGGGGAGCTGGACGGGCTCAATCTGATCCGCCTGCTGCGCAAGCAATATCCGGGCATGCGCATCCTCGTCTCTTCCTCAGAAGAGCGCCCGGCAGTGGTGAACATGGCGGTCGGGGCGGGCGTCAGTGGATTCTTCGGCAAGTCACAGTCGGTCGATGACCTGATTACTGCCATTCGCTGTGCAGCGTCCGGCCAGTTGTACCTGTCTCCCACCATGGCCTTTGAGCTTGACGTGTTGCCAGCATCGATCGAAGAGCCCGCCGGTGCCAAAGACGAGAGCTCGGCGCACAGCGACGATTTCCTCAGTAATCCTCTGCTGTCACCTAAAGAGAAAGAAGTCTTGCGCTGTTGTCTCGAGGGGATGGGGGTGACGCAGATTGCCTTGAAGTTCTCGCGCAGTCGCAAAACCATCAGTGGGCAAAAACAGGCCGCTTTCAAAAAGCTTGGCATTCGTGGTGACGCAGAGCTGTTCAAGTTGCAGCACAGCCTGACAGCCGACAACCAGGGATAACACGCTTATGTTTCATCTGTTGCGCGGTGTTTTGCTAATCAGTGTGCTTTTCGTATTCAGTAGTGGTGTGTTGTTGGCAGCAGAGCCGCGCACCTTGCAGGTGTTCGGTCGCTCGGACTGCAAGGAGCTGCAAGTCGATCTGGCCAATGAAGACTGGAGTTGGCTGCGGCAAAAGCGCAGCCTGATATTGGGTTCTGCGCTTCCGGATTTCCCGCCTTATGTCATGACCGCCAGCGGTACGCGCTATGAGGGGATTGCCGCCGATATCGCGTGCATTATCGGTCAGGCACTGCATGTTGAGATTACCGTCAAGGCTTACCCTGACCGGCGTGACGCCATGGCCGCACTTGAGCGCGGTGACATTGACATGTTGGGCAGTTCCAACAGTTTCGAATTGATCGATGGCCTCGTCACGCTCAGCAAACCTTATGTCGAAGACGTGCCGGCGATGTTCATGCGCGGCGATGATCGACGACCGATGCCGGCCAATCTGGCCGGTTTGCGTATTGCGGTTGCCGACGATTACCTGCCTTCCAGTCAATTACACGCGTTATACCCCAACGCCGAATTCGTGCTTTTTCCATCGAACGAGTTGGCACTGGCTGCGCTGGCTTTTGGCAAGGTCGACCTGTTTCTCGGCGATACGGTGTCGAGCAATTACCTGATCAACCTCAACTACTTCAACTATGTGCGGCTGCACTCTTTCGTCAAAACCCAAACCAGCGGTTTCAGCTTTGCCTTGCGCCGGGGCAACGACCAATTGCTGCGTCTGATCGATTCGACCCTCGAGTCGCTGGGTGATGCGAAGATTGCCGAAATTACCAAGCGCTGGTCGGGCGGCGGCGGGGCGCTGACGCCCAAACGCATTGACCTGACACCCGGCGAAGCACGTTGGCTTGAGCTGCATCCGGTCGCGCGGTTCGTGATCAATGACGATCAGGCACCGTTTGCATTCTTTGATGGTGACGGCAACTTTGGCGGGATCGGCGCTGATCTGCTCGAGCTCATCCAGCGGCGTACCGGCTTGCAGATCAATGTCGAGCGCACCGACAGCTTTTCCAGTCTGAGCACGCGTCTGCTGGATGGCAGCGCGGATATTTCTCTGCTGACACCAACGGTCTCGCGGGAAGTCGGCATGCGTTTCACTCATCCGTTCCTTGCCAGCCCCTTTGTGATCGTCACCACCAAGGACGCAGGCGCGCCTTCAAGCCTGCAGGAGCTGCGCGGCAAGCGCGTCGCAGTGCCCGAAAGTTCGGCTGAGCGTGAGCTGCTCAAGGACTACCCCGACATCGAGATCGTTGATAACGAAACAGTTCTGGGCGCCTTGGCTGACGTGAAGGACGGTCGAGCGGACGCGATGATTACCACGTTGCACAGTGCGCGCTACTACATCGCCCACATCTACAGCGACAGCTTGCGTATCTCCAACATCGTCGGCATGAACAAAGGCTTCCTCGCTTTCGCCGCGCGGCGTGCCGATACCGAACTGGTCAGCATTCTGAACAAGGCGCTGCTGAGCATTCCGCCGGATGAGCTGGACGTAATTCTCAACAGGTGGCGTCCCATTGCAGCGTTTTCGGGTTTGTCGTGGCGCGATTACAAGGCGCTGATCTACCAGATCAGCGCTGGCGCGTTCCTGATTATCCTGGGATCGCTGGCGTGGAATTTCTATATTCGCCGGCAGATCCGCGAACGCAGCCGGGCAGAGCGCTTGCTGGGCGATCAGTTGAAGTTCATGGGCGCGTTGATCAACGGCACGCCGCATCCCATCTACGTACGTGATCGTGAAGGTCGGCTTGTCACCTGCAATAATAATTATCTGCAAACATTTGGCCTGCTGGAAAAGGACGTGATCGGCAAGACCGTGCTCGAAAGCGGCAAGCGCAATCGTCAGGAGGCGTTGCAATTTCACGACGACTACCTGCGCGTCATCGAGCAGGACGAACCTTACGAGGTGGATCGCACGCTGCATGTCGGTGATACGCGGCTGATCATTTACCACTGGATCCAGCCGTATCACGACACGGCGGGTGAAGTCAGAGGCGTGATCTGCGGCTGGATCGATATCAGCGAACGCCGTGAACTCATCGAGGAGTTGCGTTCGGCGAAAGAGCTGGCTGACGAGTCGAGCCGCGCCAAAACCACGTTCCTGGCGACCATGAGCCACGAAATCCGTACGCCGATGAGCGCCGTGATCGGCATGCTCGAACTTACCCTCAAGCGTGCCGAGCAGGGACACTTCGATCGGCCGGCGATTGAAGTGGCATACGACTCGGCAAAAGGTCTGCTGGAACTGATCGGCGATATCCTCGATGTGGTACGCATCGAATCGGGCCATGTCAGCCTTTCGCCGAAACGTGCCAACCTGCGCGAATTGGTCGAATCCGTGGCGCGGGTGTTCGACGGCTTGGCCAGGCAGAAGAGTCTGGTGCTGAAGCTCGACATCGACGCCACTGTCGGCTGTGACGTATTGGTTGATCCGATGCGCTTCCAGCAGGTGCTCTCGAACCTGGTGGGCAACGCGATCAAGTTTACCGACACCGGTCATGTCAGCGTCTCGATTCGCGGCCAACGTCTCGCTGACGAACGCTTACAGGTCGACCTCAAGGTCGAGGACACCGGTATCGGCATTTCCAGCGCCGATCTGCAGAATCTGTTCCAGCCGTTTTCCCAAGCCAATCATGGTCCCTCCAGCAGAGGCGGCACCGGTCTGGGACTGGCGATCTCCCGTTCATTGTGCGAATTGATGGGCGGGCGGCTGAACATTACCAGTACGCTTGGCAAAGGCACCTGCCTGGAAGTGTCGCTCTTCTTCAATATTCTCAGCCCGCTTGGCGGCAAAGTGCTGCCTGTTTCGGTTGTTCAGGACAAACCGGTACCGACACTCAGGATTCTCGTAGTCGATGACCAGAGCGCCAACCGCCTGCTGTTGACGCAGCAGCTGAGTTTCCTTGGCCAGGCGGTGCGTGATGCCGCCGACGGTGCCCAGGCATTGGCGCTGTGGCGCTCGGAGCCGTTCGACATTGTGATCACGGACTGCAACATGCCGGTCATGAACGGCTATGAGCTGGCCCGCACCATTCGCCAGGACGAACGCGAAAGTGGTGGATCGCCGTGCATCGTACTGGGCTTCACGGCCAACGCGCAGCCGGAAGAAAAAGTGAAATGCCGGGAGGCCGGGATGGATGATTGCCTGTTCAAACCGATCAGTCTCGGCACCTTGTCGATCATGCTTGCAGGCTGGGAAAAAAATGTTGAAACCCAGCCATTTGAAAGCCCGCCTGCGGCGACTATCAAGGAGCTGGGTTCGATTCGCGAGCGTCTTGACGAGCTCACCGGGGGCGATCTCGACATGATGAAAGAACTTCTGCGCGAGGCGCTGTCGAGTTGCGAAAAGGATCTGGAGGAGTTGCATTCGCTAATACCCGAAAGCGATCCCGGGCTGTTGGCTGACCTGGCGCACCGCATCAAGGGGGCGGCGCGCATTGTTGCCGAGCATCAGGTCATTGAGGCGTGTAACGAGCTTGAGGCCGAGTGCGAGGCGCCTGTTATCGATCCGCTGGACCTCAATCGCAGTGCATTGAAGCTGGAGCATGCACAGGCTGATCTGATCAAGAAAATCAAACGGATCGAGCTGTAAACGTATCGGCTCATGACCATCCGACTGGCCTTGCATTGAAGCTGACGTTAAAGATCATTTTGCAGCGGGCGATACCTTGGTTAATAACCATGGAGTTTCGCGATGATCATTCGACGTCCTTTATTGATTGCCTGCCTTTGCCTGCTCGGTTTTGACACCGTCAGCGCAGCCCAGTCTGCGCCGGTCAGCGGAGTGATTCGCTTCAGCGGTCGAATTGTCGAGGCAAGTTGCATTGCGAGTGGCGCCAGCCATTCTTCTGTCGAGTTGCTTGATTGCCCCCAGGCAAGCACCGGGCAGATTTTTACCGTGAACAACGTCAGTGCGGCAGGGCGAGGTGAGTCGCGCCAGCAGGTGTTTGTGAAGGTGATTGCCGATACTCATGAGCAGGACGATTATTACGACCAGCGCTTGCTGCTCACGGACAACAAGGGTCACCAGATAACGAGCGGTAATTACGTAGTGACGATGACGCTGCCTTGATGGCTTGGAAAGAATGAGTCTGCGCCCCTTGTTTCAAGGTTACTGACAAAAAGGGGCGTTAATAATGAGAATTGTCTGGTTCGCACAGAACCGTCCCGCGCTTCTGGCTCGTCGCGACTCCCCTGCGTTGCAAAATCCCTCCTTCAACACTTTCTGAGCCAGACCATGCGCCGATCGCGTGGGCTGTCGTCAAGGTGTGGCTTTTTATCATCTATCCCTGCGTTCATTTTTGAGACAAGTCTCATATCAGGCAGGTTGGCCCTTGGTTATTTTCTTGAAAGGAAGAATGGAGCTGCCAAAGGTGTCCGATGTTTCTTGAAAATAACCGCAGTCGATCCTTGCGGATCCTGATCGCCGACAGCGACGTGCGAAGAGGCCAGTCGATCGAACAGCAGTTCAATAAGCTGGGCTGTCTCAGCGTCTTGAACGTTTGCACTTATCGTGACCTGAAAATACTGACGTATTACTGCCCTCAACGGTTGAGCCTGGTCGTCGTCAATGCTGAGTTGCTCAGCGAAATGGCGATGGATCCGCTCGACTTTTTCGGGGAAAACCCGCTGATTCGTCATCTGCTGATTTTCAATCCCAACGATGATCACCAGTGGTCGAAGACCTTCTTCAACCCGCATCCGCAACGCTGGATGCGCCTGGTCTCGAAAATCAATCTGCCGCGACTGGCAGATTTTCTGATGCTGGCCGACCCGGCGCTCAAGGAAATTGCGGAGCCGGCCTCGACCAACTCCACACTCTCTCCGTGCGCCAACCGCTAGCTACCGCACCTTCCCGCGTTGATCCAGGTATGCGCCGAGGCGCTATACCGCAGCGCCGCTCTGCTGCCCACTCGTTTACCCCATTGTCTTGAATACACTCTAAGGTAAGGCATCATGCTGCTTCGTAAACTCAATCTCGCGCCGCGTTCGGCGCTGTGTTTCGGCTTGTTCTGTCTCATGATTATCGCGATCGGATTGATCGCTCTGCAGCAAGTCGACTTGCTCAACAAGGCAGAAACGTACGTCGAGACGACGATCGTGCCGAGTATCAAGCTGCTCGGCCAACTCGATCGAGAGTTCGTCGAAATCAAGGGCAACAACGCTCGCTTGCGCAATCCCATTGAAACGAGTGAGCGCAAAGCGCAGGCCCTGATTGACATCCAGCAGTCGCGTCAGATGATCAAAAATCATCAGCGTGCGCTCATTGACCTGCTGGCGACTGACGCCGGGCGCGAGGCGTTCGAGGAGTTTGCCAAAGCACAGAAGGTCAACGATCAGGCGCAGGATCAATACCTTGAAACAGTGGCGAACGGGCAGCTTGAAGCGGCCATTGCGCTGTCCAGGAATCAGATGCGTGCGGCGTCGGATGGCGTACAGGTCGCGCTCAAGAAGTTGATTGCTCTCAACGAGATAGAAGCTTATGAGGCGGGCAAGCAGGCCGACAATGTCTATGAGCACACGCTGTTGATCGTCAGTGTGTTCATTCTCATCGCGATCGGTGCTTCGTTGGCCCTGGCCGTGTTGTATACCCGCAGCCTGACGGTACCCATTGCAGGCTCGCTAAGGGTGGCCGAATGCATCGCCGCCAATGATTTGAGCGAAACCATTGCGCTGGATGGCTCCGATGAGGCGGCGCAAATGCTGTCGTCATTGGCGGCGATGCAAACCAGTCTGCGAGATGCCTTGATCATGATCCGTGATTCGTCCACGCAGTTGGCCGAGACCTCGGAGGTCATGCACGGCGTCACTGAAGATATCTCGCGTATCACTCAACGTCAGAGCCATGAAATCGAAATGGCCGCCACCGCCGTCACTGAAATGAGTGCAGCGGTGGAGCAGGTTGCAGACAACGCCGCATCGACCTCGCAGCTGACGTCGGAATCAAGCGCGGCAGCCATTGCCGGTCGAAGTCAGGTCAGCGACACGGTAGCCGCAATCAACCTGATGGTGTCCAGCGTGCACAGCACCTCGGCTGAGGTGCAGGCGCTATCGACCATGGCGAGCGATATCAGCAGCGTGCTGGACGTTATCCGAGAGGTTGCCGAACAAACCAATCTGCTTGCCTTGAACGCAGCGATCGAAGCGGCGCGGGCGGGGGAGGCGGGTCGCGGTTTTGCCGTGGTTGCCGATGAGGTGAGAGGGCTGGCGCAGCGTACTCAGAAGTCGACCGAGGACATCGAGTCCATGGTCAGCTCCATTCAGTCGGGCACCAGCCGCGCAGTTTCCTCCATGAGCCACACCCGCGATCAGGCCGAGAGAACGCTCGAAATGGCCAATATCGCCGGCGAAGTGCTGACCGACATCACTGGCTCGCTGAATCTCATCAACGAGCGAAACCTGCTGATGGCAACCGCAGCAGAAGAGCAGGCTCAGGTTGCGCGTGAAGTGGATCGCAGCCTGATCAGCATTCGCGACCTTTCGTGTGAAACCGCTGAGGGATCGAAACAGACCGCAGTCGCATCGGCGGAGCTGTCGCAATTGGCGGCGTCGCTGAACAAATTGACCAAGGAATTCAAACTTTAATCAGTAAACGTAAAGCCCTGGCTACCAGGGCTTTTTGATCAGCGCTCGATCGGCGCAGCAAAGTCTTGCGCATGGGGTGCAGAGTCAGTTTGTGCTGGCGATGCGGTTTGTGCTGTCAACTGCTCAATGCAGCTGGCGAGTTGTTTTTCATAGCTTTCAAGTACCGCTTCGGCTTCAGCTTCGCGCTCATCACGCAGGCGGAAGAAATCGTCGCGATTGAGTTGGTCCGCAACAAGTCGGATGTTTTGCTCGATGATCGCGCACAGTGAATCTTCATCCTCTAACGCCGCGCTGGTCAGGGCTGCCTGTCGGTTGTTTTCGAGTTCGGTTTTTGCGTGCTCAGCGGCCTTCGCCTGTTCCTTTGCGCTAAGCAGGTCGGCTTCCAAAACCTGTTTCTGTTCCGCCAGGCGCTTCAGTTCTGCGCTCATCGACTGGATTGCATCGGCGCGCTGGGTGAGTTGGACCTCCTGTTGTTGCACCACAGCCTTCAGTGGAAACAGTTCATTGAGTTGGTAGCCGGCGACCACAGTCATGGCGATCAGTGCCAGCGCAAGAATGGTCAGGCAGTAGATGGCGGCGTTGCTCTGGGGTTTTGAGCTATTGAGGGTATCGAGGGCTCTCACGGAATCGTTTCTCCTATCAAGAGTAGACAGTGTAATAACCTCGATTCGCTGGGCCTTTAAGACGAGTCTTAAATTGTGCTCTATTTGCGTATGTCGATAACGGCTAACATTTGTTAAAGAATTCGCAGAAGGTTTATTGTTTAAACCGACTATCTAAAGTTTCTTGTGGGTCCATGAGAATTGTCTTGTTTGCGAATAAATAAACTTTTTGCTCAAGCTCCTTTTTTTCATTATCGTCTGCTGCCGCTTTGGTGGCGTTACTGCTGATAGTTTACGCAATCGTCCGCCATTCAATTGTTTGCAAACACGGCGAGTCCAGAGAGATTGCTATGAAGTTTTCCCATGTTTTAATTGTCGGTTTTTTGTATTTACTGCCATTTAACGCAATGGCTGCAATTTGCGAATTTTATCCCGACCATTCCAAGGGCAGTGTCAGGGTGGTGCTTCCAGCCACGATCTCGGTGCCTCGTGACACGCCCAACGGCACGGTTATCTATGAAAGCCCGATCGTGACCCTGGGCGCCATACCCAGCTCATTCAGGTGCTCTGCGGTACACAACGAAGGTGTACGCAATACTGTCGGCGTTACTCAGCCGGGCGCGGAGATTTTTCCTATCGGAAATACCGGAATCGGCTGGCAATGGGTCCGACCGCCATCGGGGAAAGCGTGGAAAGGCTTTCCAGGAACTACCGACACTGCTGGCGGTTGGGGTTGGAATGGTTCTGAGCACATCTTGCGTTTTGTAAAGACGGGAACTATTTCCGGCAGTGCGACGATACCCTCAGGCCAACTTGGGACCTTCGTCGCTGCAGAGATCGAGCCTCTGGCAATGAATACAAATGGCACGCGGATCGTCTCGCAGTCTTGTGAAACACCTGATGTGAAAGTGGATATGGGCAGCTACACCATGAGCGATTTTTTGCAGAACGGTGATTATGCGAAGGAGAAATACTTCTTTCTTGATATGAAAAACTGTCCTCCCGGAATCAATAACTTCAGGTACTCCTTTTCGCCCACTGCGGGCAGCCCTGCATGGAGCGCTGATACCGGCGTGGTACACCTCAACAGTAATTCCACTGCCAAAGGGCTGGCATTGCAAATGCGCTTCAGTGACAGGACGATACTCAAGCTGAACCAGAATTACATAATGAAAGCGCCAACATCGAGCGGCGGTAATGCATCCGTTTCCTTGCAAGCCCGCTTCGTGCGCATCGAGCCTTCCAATGCGCAAATGCGAGCGGGCGATGCCAATGCCGAAATTGCCTTTGTCGTCGAGTATCTATGAGCCCAACAGCCTCTTTACCTCAGCCACAATCACCGCAATATCAAACGGCTTGGGCACCACCACATCAAACAGATCCGAACGCTGCATGCCGATGTGCGCTTGCGCGCCACTCATGAGAATGATCGGCAAGTGTTTGACGGACGGCTGGGCACGCACGGCTTCGGCGAATTCGAGGCCGTCCATGACCGGCATCATGAAGTCAGTGATGACCAGGGCTGGACGTTCTCTTTCCAGCACTTCGAGAGCCTTCTTGCCATTGCTCGCGGTCACAGTCATGAAGCCCTCATCCTCAAGCGCAAAGCCAAGAATGTCAGCAATCAGATACTCGTCGTCGACTACCAGAATGGTGGTCATGTTATTTCAACCCGCTTGAAGACTTACGAAATTGAACCAGGCAATGACTCAGCTGCGACTGAAGGTTCATTTTTCAAAGCCTTTTCCAGGAACACATCTTGATCGCGTACAACCACCTCGAACCGCGACGGGTTGTAGGAGCTATCGCGTACCTTAAGAATGGAAAGCGTCCTGCGAAGTTCAGCGTGATTTTCAAAGAACCGCATGAGGATCAGGTTGTCGACAATACTGGACAGGTCAGAGTTCGGTGCGCTGACCTCGGAGCCGAACAAATCGCGCATTTCCCAGGAGGCAAAGACCGTCACGCCTCTGGACCGCAGTTCGTTCATCAATGCACTGAAAAAGTCGGTGATGCGTTCCGGTGTGGTTGACACCCGTGTCATGCCGCTCAGGCTATCGATGAACAGGCGCTTGATGCCTCTCTCATCGACCAGGCTCAGCAGGCGTGCGCCGAGGCCATCGAGCAAACCCTCCGTTGTTGGCTGCCAGGCAATGCTCAATGCGCCGCTGTGTTCCATGTGTTCGATATCAATGCCCAGCGAACGGCCTTTCAGGCGCAGGCGCTGCGGGCTTTCATAGAAACCGAAATGCAGGCCAGGCGCTTCGGCCGTAGATTGCGCGAGAAACTTCAGGCCCAGCGTGGTTTTGCCGATGCCGGAAGGACCCATGACCAGCGTGACGCTGGAGCTGTGCAAGCCGCCACCGAAAATCTCGTCGAGCGACGCAATGCCGCTTGGAATGCGCGTCATGTCCGCGCTGTCAGGGGCGGAAGGGCGCTTGTAAAGACTTTCGAGGCGCGGATAGACGACCAGGCCGTTATCGGTGATTTCACATTCGTGAAGACCGGTCAACGCGCCGCTGCCGCGAGTCTTGCGCAAATGAATGCGGCGCACCGAACGGGTACCGAACAGCTCTTCACCCATTTCGATGACGCCGTCGACCATCGTATGCTCGGGGCTGCCGTCGTCCAGGCGCGAGCTGGTCAGGAACAGCACGGTGCAACCGGCAAATGCGGCATGGCCTTGCAGTTCAGAGATGAATTTTTTCGTGTCGATCGGCGAGTCGGCTTTGGAGCGTGCATTGAGCAGGCCGTCGACGACCATGACGGTCGCCTTCTGCCGGGTGATTTCGCGTCGCAGCAGCTTCACGACTTCATCGAGGCCTTCGTTTTCCAGCGTATCGAATGCGCTGACAAACTGAATTTCCGCGCCGACTCGCGAGGCGTCGAAGAAACTCATGGTCGACAGAAACTGGAACAGACGGTCGTGGGACTCGGCCAGCAACGTGGCGACCAGCACACGACCGCCATTACGGGCATGGTGAAACCCTAGCTGGTTGGCAAGGATGGTCTTGCCGGAGCCCGGACGCCCTTGAATGATGTACGAGGCACCGGCGACAAAGCCCCCCTGAAGCAGCGCGTCGAGCCCTTCGATCCCGCTTTGAAGGCGTTTTAGCTTTTCCACAATGCGACCCTGATCTGAATAAACAGGCTTGTTAAGCCGGATGGATGAAATGCTAACGCCAATTTGAATTCGGGGCCATTGCGGTGAAGGCAAAGTAGCTTGGAAATTGACGGCTGGAGAGTGGCTGCGAGCGATCGAAGAATAGGGACAACCCGCAAACGGGAAGATTCGATTTTCAAACGCCAGAAACGACAAAGCCCTGAATAATCAGGGCTTTGTCGTACATAAGATGGCGGAGGCGATGGGATTCGAACTCATGGACCTGTTACAGTCGACGGTTTTCAAGACCGTTGCCTTAAACCACTCGGCCACACCTCCGTTTGCGTTGCGGGCGCCATAATACCTGAATGAAACACACTGTCAAACTCTCTGCATGGCTTGTTACAGAGCGTCTGTTATGATCTTTGCGACTGAACGTTTCAAACCAACAGGAGTGTCGCCATGCGCGAACAGGATTACGCAGTTAATAACAGCGTGCAGGCTGAGCAGCTAGAGGTTAGCCGCGTCCTGCGCAACACTTATGGTCTCTTGGCTCTGACCCTCGCATTCAGCGGTGTGATGGCCTTCGTAGCCCAGCAGATGCGTGTCGGCTACCCGAACATTTTCGTGGTGCTGATCGGCTTCTACGGGCTGTTCTTCCTCACCAACAAACTCCGTGATTCCGCGTGGGGCCTGGTGTCCGCCTTCGCGTTGACCGGTTTCATGGGTTTCCTGCTCGGCCCGATCCTCAACCGTTACCTGGGCATGCAGGGCGGCGCTGAAGTGGTCAGCTCGGCTTTCGCCATGACCGCACTGGTGTTCGGTGGCCTGTCGGCCTACGTGCTGATCACCCGCAAGGACATGAGCTTCCTTGGCGGCTTCATCACCGCAGGTTTCTTTGTCCTGCTGGGCGCTACGCTGGCGAGCTTCTTCTTCCAGATCAGCGGCCTGCAACTGGCGATCAGCGCCGGCTTCGTGCTGTTCTCGTCGGTCTGCATTCTGTTCCAGACCAGCGCGATCATCCACGGCGGCGAGCGCAACTACATCATGGCGACCATCAGCCTGTATGTATCGATCTACAACCTGTTCGTCAGCCTGCTGCAACTGTTCGGCATCATGAGCCGCGACGACTGATCGTAATGGCTGCAATAAAAAACCCGCTTCTGCGGGTTTTTTATTGTCTGGAAGAAAGTAGTCGTTCAGTTGATGACGATGCTGCCGTCCACTTGCTGACGATAGATCGTGTAGGGCAGGAGCAAGGTGTCGAGCGCGCCGGACACCACGGCGTCCACCAGCACCACCGGAATGGCCGCGTTGCGGTGGTCATCGGGATCGATGCCTGAGGCCAGCGGTGCGTTCAGCGTGCAGAAATCATAGGCGAGGCCGCTGTAGATTCTTGGTACCGCGCCGCAATAGCTTTTTTGCTCCTTGAGGCCGTTCACGGCAGCCTGATCACTACGCGCCACCGTCTGAATCGTGCCACAACCGCCGATCAGCAGGGCCGCCAGCAGCATTGCCTGAATTTTCATACCGCCATTCCTTAGCCGCGAAAAAACACAATCTACCTGATCATTCCCAAAAGACATCTACGCCATCGGTGGTAGCCGCCGTTTCACCGGGGTCTTCTTGACGATCGCGGTGTTGGTTTCAGCCAACGTATTCAGTCGGTCGAGCAGGGTATCGAGCTGCTCCATCGAGCGCACATGCAGGCGGGCAATAAAGCAGTCGTCACCGGTGACCTTGTCGCACTCGGTGAACTCAGGGATCGACATGATCTGCCGCTCAACCTCCTGCAGTTGCCCTGGCAGCGGCCGTACACGGACGATCGCCTGCAACTGATAGCCGAAGCATTTCGGATCGATCTCCACCGTGTAGCCCTTGAGCACGCCGCTTTCTTCCAGACGCCGCAACCGCTCGGCCACGCTGGGCGATGACAAACCGCTGATCTGCGCCAGCGCTTTCAGTGAGCGCCGCGAGTCTTCCATCAACGCGCTGATAAGGATCTGATCGATATCGTCAGTCACATTCAAACTCCGGATTAGGCAAAGGGCGCAAATAACCCTCGATAAAAAAGGCGAAAACCAAGTTTAGCCTGCTTTATGCGCTGGAGCAGCCCGAGGTGCGCTTGGCATACTTTTGCCACGCTTCGCTCACAGCCTCAGGAGAACAATAATGGACAACCCAATTCGCCGCGGCTCGCTGGAAATGACCGCCGCCATGCTGATATCCGGGACGATCGGCTGGTTTGTGCTGGTGTCCGGGCAACCGGTGCTGGACGTTGTGTTCTGGCGCTGCGTGTTCGGCGCCGGCACGTTGCTGTTGATCTGCGCCGGGTTTGGCTTCCTGCGCCCAGGGATTCTCACCCGCACTACGTTTCTTCTCGCCGTGCTCAGTGGTGGGGCGATTGTCGGCAATTGGGTGCTGCTGTTCGCGTCCTATTCCCGCGCCTCGATTGCCATCGGCACCGCAGTCTATAACGTGCAGCCATTCATGCTGGTCGGTCTGGCGGCACTGTTTCTCGGCGAGAAAATTACCCTGCAGAAGCTGTTCTGGCTGGCGATTTCGTTCATGGGCATGCTGGCGATCGTCAGCGCCCATGGCACGCAAAGCGAGGAGGGTAACGATTACTTGATGGGGATTGCCCTGGCGTTGGGCGCGGCGTTTCTGTATGCGATCGCGGCACTGATCATCAAGCGCCTGACCGGCACGCCGCCACATCTGATCGCGCTGATTCAAGTCTGCACAGGTGTGTTGTTGCTCGCGCCGTTCGCGCATTTCGATGCGTTGCCGCAAGGCGTCGAAGCCTGGGCCAGTCTGCTGACTCTCGGGATTGTGCACACCGGTCTGATGTACGTTTTGCTGTACGGTGCGATTCAGAAATTGCCGACGGCATTGACCGGCGCGCTGTCCTTTATCTATCCGATTGCGGCGATCTTCGTTGACTGGTTCGCCTTCGGCCATCGCCTCGAATTGCTGCAATGGATAGGCGTCGCAGCGATCCTGCTGGCCGCCGCCGGCATGCAACAAGGTTGGGGCTGGAAAGCCCGGCGGCTGGCAACGCAATAAGGATCAGATGTTCCAGCGCGGTGCGGTTGCTGCCAGGCGCTGGCGCATCTCGCTGATGTTGGCCGCCAGTTGTCGGGTCAGCATCCGGTAGCCGTCGAGCGTATTGGCGACTGGCGCATCAAGGTCCGCTGCTGGCAGCTCCATCGGTCGCTCCAGCCGTTGCGAGGCCCCGGTTTTCAATGCGCGAGCCATGCCGATCAGCTGCACGCGAATCTGCCGGTGCTCAGCCTTCAGCGCCGTTTGCAGATGTGCCATGGCCTGTGGGTCGCTGAGGTTGGGGCGGATATTGCCGAGAATCTCCAGGGTGCTGATACACATGCGCAAGTTGCGCTGTATAGCGTCGAGCTCGGTCATGGAAATTTTCACTTCCTTGGACACCGACGGCATCAGCGAGCGCAACTGCACCATCACCGCACCCACCTTGCTCATCAGCCGCACATGCTCGTCGGCGCTGACCGCTTCACCGTTGATGATGCGCCCGTACACCGTGGCGCAATCGCGCAAGGCATCGGCGAGGTTGTAACGCCACGAGTAGACCGCATACAGCGGCAGGGCGAAGGAAAACGCCAGGGCGAGGGCGATGCCGATCAGGATGTCGACGCCGCGCCAAAGACCATCGGTGATCGGGTTGTCGCCATGCCCGGCAACGATGAACACGGTGATCGCCGAGAGCAGGGCGGTGTAGCCGCCCTTGCCAATCGCGTGATACGAGAAAAAACCGCACACCACGGCCATGGAAAAGTAGGTCAGCCACGGCATGTCCAGCCAGGCGTGTTGCGCGACCAACGCCAGGCCTACCCCCGCGCCGATCAGGGTGCCGATGGCGCGCTCGGCGGCTTTTTTGCCGATGTTGCCGTGGTGCTGCAAACCGCCGATCACCACCAGCATGGTCACCGATGCCCATTCACCGTGGGGCAGGTTGATGCCAGTAGTCAGCAGAATCGTCGCCAGCAACCCCAACGCGACCCGCACGGAATGGATCAGGCGGGCGTGACGGTAGCGCCGATACGGGTCCAGCAGCGGACGCAGGATACGGCGCAACAGCGGTGGCAGGCGGTGGGTGCTGTAAGTAGTCAGTGCGAACCTCGTGAGTCAGTCAAATCAATGGAAGGGGAAAATGTAATTCATCCAGGCGGACATGCGCAGCAGGATTTTGCGCATCGCGCCGATGTGATGAAAGTGCTGGCTGTACAGCGCCGCTTGCCCGTAGGCGCCGCCCGGCATGAGCGCGCTGTATTCGGCGAACGCCGGGTCAGTGATTTCAATGATCACCGGCACCCGTCCGGCCGGTGGCGAGCCGGTGTAGCTGATCAGCGTGCCGGAAGGTTGCACCTGGCCCTCGGCGATCACCCCGATAACGCTTTTCACTCGCCCCGCGAAGACTTTGCCGGGAATGCCATCGAAGGCGACTTCGGCCTCGTCGCCCACGGTCAGACGCAGCAGGCTGTTCTGACGCATCCAAGCGGCGAAGTACTGACCTTCCTGCGGAATAAACACCATCGACGGGCGCAGCGGCAGCTTGGTCGCCATCATCCCCGGGCGCAGCGAAACGTGGGTGACGAAGCCTTTGCTCGGTGCTCGAACCACGGTGTTGTCCAACTCGAACTGCGCATTGTCGAGTTGCGCCTGCAGATCGTCGGTGCGGGCAATGGCCGCGTCCAGTTCTCGCTGGGTGCCGAAGTTGCGGCGAATCAGTTCGGTGATGCGGTAGCGGTCACCCTTAGCCGCAACCAGTTGCGCCTTCAGCGATTTCAGGCGGTTCTGGAATGGCGTGGGATCGATGCGGAACAGCACGTCGCCTTTTTCCAAGGGTTCGTTGCCCTTTACCGGCACGTCGATCACCTGGCCACTGATGATCGGAATCACCGGCACCGAGACAAAGTAGGAGCGCGCCACTTCGGAATAGGGATGGTTGTAGTTCATGGTGAAAATCAGCGCGCCGATGATCAGCACGCCACCCAGGACAGCGGTGGGCACCGTCCATTTGTTCAGCGGAATGCGGAAGATCTTGAAGATGGCGACGCAGAGTGCGGCGTACGTGAGGATGAGCAACAGATCCATGCTCAGATCCCCCCGCTGTCAGAGTGAGGCGCAACCGGCGACTGCGCTTCGAGTCGCTCGATCCGGGCTTGCAGCTCAATGACCTGCTGCTCGAGCCGGATGACATGGTTCTGAACGGGTTTGCCATCGCCGAAACCCCAACCGCGATCCTCGCGATAGGCCATTGCCCAGATCCACAGAAACGGCCAGAGCGCATGCAGGGTAAACAGGCTGACCCAGCCAGTGGCATGGATCGCGTCCTGATGCGGATGGTTGCGGTGAACGGCGATCTCGTACGGAATGTCATGCAGCACGATGATCCCGTAAAACAGCACGAGACCGACAAAAACCAGCAAACCCAACGCGAAGTAGTCGAGCATGGTCAGCCTCCCGGGCATCCAGCAATGCTGGGCTCAGTGTAGTCACTGAATCGCCGGGGGGCTGACGGATCGGCAGGATCATTCAATCCTGCCGATCACCCGTCAAAAGATGTAATCGGTGGTCAGGAAACTCGAATCCCGCCCGCGAATGATCTCGCTGATCAGATCCTTGTTGCTCTCCTGGAACTTGGTCGCCACCAGCGTACGAATCGAAAACACTCGCAAGGCATCGTGAACCGAGAGCGTGCCTTCGGCGGAGTTCTTGCGACCGTTGAACGGGTAAGTGTCCGGGCCGCGCTGGCACTGGGCGTTGAGGTTGATCCGCCCGACCTGGTTGGCGAAAGTGTCGACCAGCCGGCCGACCGCCACCGGGTTGGTGCCGAAGATGCTCAACTGCTGGCCGAAGTCGGATTCCAGCACGTAGTCGATCACGGTATCGAGGTGGCGGTACGGCACGATGGGCACGACCGGGCCGAACTGTTCTTCCTGATACACGCGCATTTGCGGATTCACCGGATACAGCACTGCCGGGTAGAAGAACGACGCGTGGGATTCGCCACCATTCGGGTTGACCACCTGTGCGCCTTTGCTTTGCGCGTCAGCAACCAGACCGTGCAGATAATCGACCTTGCCCGACTCCGGCAGCGGCGTTAGCGCCACGCCGCTGTCCCACGGCATGCCCGGTTTCAGCGTGGCCAGTCTGGCGTTGAATTTCTCGATGAAGCTGTCGACCACGTCTTCATGCACGAAAAGAATTTTCAGTGCGGTGCAGCGCTGACCGTTGAACGACAGCGAACCGGTAACCGCTTCGCTGACGGCGTTGTCGAGATCGACTTCGGGCAGGACGATGCCCGGGTTCTTGGCGTCCAGACCCAGAGCCGCGCGCAAGCGGTGTGGTTTCGGGTGCAGCTTCTTCAGGTCGCTGGCAGCCTTGTTGGTGCCGATGAAGGCGAAGATGTCGATCTTGCCGCTGGCCATCAGAGCGCTGACGGTCTCGCGGCCGCTGCCGTAGATGACGTTGATCACGCCGCTGGGGAAGCTGTCGCGGAAGGCTTCGAGCAACGGGCGAATCAGCAGCACGCCGAGCTTGGCCGGTTTGAACACCACGGTGTTGCCCATGATCAGTGCCGGAATCAGCGTGGTGAAGGTTTCGTTCAGCGGGTAGTTGTAAGGCCCCATGCACAAGGCGACGCCGAGCGGCACGCGGCGAATCTGACCGAGGGTGTCCTGCTCCAGCTCAAAGCGGCTGGAACGGCGGTCGAGTTCTTTCAGGGCATTGATGGTGTCGACGATGTAATCGCAGGTGCGATCGAACTCTTTTTCCGAGTCCTTGAGGTTCTTGCCGATTTCCCACATCAGCAGCTTGACCACGGCCTCGCGCTGCTCGCGCATGCGGCCGAGGAATGCTTCGACATGCTGGATGCGCTCGGCCACGCGCATGGTCGGCCACAGGCCCTGACCTCGGTCATAAGCGCGAACGGCAGCGTCGAGGGCGGTGAGCGCGGTGTCGGCATCCAGCAGCGGCGTGCTGCCGAGGATCACTGTTCTTCACCGTTTTCGCTTTTCAGATAAACCGGGCTGCGCACCTGCGCGAGCGGGCCGTCCCAGCGGCGCAACTGGCCATCGACCAGATATTCACGCTGCTCGACCTGAGCGTCGAGGCGATATTTTTCCGGGATGTCGCTGACCGAAGGGAACAGGTTGCCAAGGATGTTTGCTGTGGTCATGTCACTACCCTGTGTTGAAGTCGGCGTGCCGATTGAAAGTCTTGTGAAGGTTATACGCCTGAACGGGCCGGGATTTAACCCCGTGAATGTCACGCGAATGTCACGCAGCGGTGCAACCGCAGTCCACCCTGTGGGAGCGAGCCTGCTCGCGAAGGCGGCGGCACATCCAACATCCTCATTGCCTGACGCAGCGCTTTCGCGAGCAGGCTCGCTCCCACGGTCGATCGTGCAAATTAGTCAGTCTGTCTTCGGTAATGAAGCTTTTATGACAAAAGTTCGGTAGCCCTTTGCCAGTCCGGTCATGCCTGTGTAACGCGCTTGAGGGGCCTTTCGGGGCGCACTTTGCGAGTCGGGGCGGGACGCCGGGAGTGAGGCAATGGGGACTATGGAACGTTATTCGAAAGTGGGCATGCAGGAGCTCGATCAACGCCTGTCGAAGATCGTCGAAGCCGCGCGCAAGAAGCCGGTTTCGGTGTATCGCTACGGCGCGCCGTGGGTCTGGATCGTCTCGCAGGATGACTGGCAGGGCGCTCTGAAAGAAGTGTCCAGCTACATTCCGCCGGGCCATTCGCTGGTGTTGCTGCGCCCGCAGATCGACGATCTGCTCGACGCCCATCAGGACCTGCTGCACGACCTCAATGCCGTGCCCGGCATGCTCATTCCCGCGCAGACGGTGATGCACATCCTGCTCCTGCAATTGCTCTATTCGGTGCCCAGCGAACAGCAGCTCTATGAACAGCTGAACTACAACCTGCTGTTCCGCTGGTTCGTCGGCCTCGGCCTGAACCAGAAAGTCTGGAGCTTCACCGCCCTCAGCCGTGACATCACCACGTTGCTCAACGAGCCGCGCGCGGTGCTGCTGATTCAGAAAATCATCGGCGAAGTGTTCTGCGGTGCCTTGCTGCAAATGCCCGAGTTCTCGCTGAACTTTGCGCTGTTGCACACCTGGCTGGGCAAGCACGCCTGCGCCACAACGATCAGCAATTGACGCAGCACACCGGGCGCTAACGCCCACAGGTCATCGCGAATTTCAGGGGGTAATGTGGAACGGATTTTCACGTCACGGCTGGCGCTGTGGGGCTGGCTGCTGGTGACGGCGGGCGCGCAGCCGGCGCTGGCCGAGGAGGGCACAGAAGCGCCCGCCGCGCAGCGACTGGTCGACGTCAACGAATACTTCGTGCGCGGCAATACCGTGCTCGATGCCCGGGCGATCGAAGAAGCGGTGTACCCGTTTCTCGGCCCGCAGAAAGCCTTGAGCGACATCGAAGGCGCCCGCGATGCGTTGCAGAAGGCCTATCAGGAACGCGGCTATCAATCGGTGTTCGTCGAGCTGCCCGAGCAGGCCGTGGCCGATGGCATCGTTTATCTGCAAGTCAGTGAAACCAAAGTCGGCCGGGTGCGCGTGGTCGGCGCCAAACACTATTCGCCGCTGGACATCCGCGACAACGTACCGGCGCTGAAAGAAGGCGAGGTGCCGGACTTTGCCAAAGTCCAGGGCGAACTCGCGCAGCTCAACAAGACCCCCGGTCGCCAGGTCATGCCGCTGGTGCGCGAAGGTCAGCGGCCCGGCACCATGGATGTCGACTTGCAGGTCGAAGACCAGAACCCGTGGACGGCCAGCGTCGGTCTCAATAACGATTACAGTGCCGACACCGAAAAGCTGCGCAGCGTCACCAGCCTCGGTTACAACAACCTCTGGCAGCTCGGCCACAGCGTCAACCTGACGTTCTTCACCGCGCCGCAGGAAACCGACAATGCCAAGGTCTGGTCCGGTTCCTACACCGCGCCGCTGAGCGAGCGCTGGAGCGTGCAGTTCTCCGGTTACCAGTCCGACAGCAACGTTGCCACCATCGGCGGCAGCAACGTGCTCGGCAAGGGTCACAGCTACGGCGTCGCGGCGATTTACACATTGCCCTCGAGCGGCAATTGGTCGAATTCGCTGTCCGCCGGTATCGACTTCAAGGACTTCGACGAGCGCCTGAGCCTGTCCGGCGAAAGCGACAAGGTGCCGCTCAAATACGCGCCGTTCACCTTCGCCTACAACGGCTATCGCTACAGCGAAAAGAGCCAGCTCGGCCTCGGCCTGAGCCTGGTTGCCGCCACCCGCAGCGTATTCGGCTACGGCAGCGACGACGAAGACTTCGACTACAAACGCTATCGCGCCAAACCGAGTTTCGCCGTGCTCAAGGGCGACACCAACTACACCTGGACCTTCGACAGCGACTGGCAGAGCGCAAGCAAAGCCGCATTCCAACTCGCCTCGGGGCCGCTGGTTTCCAACGAACAATTCTCCGCCGGTGGCGCCACCTCGGTGCGCGGCTATCTCGCGGCTGAACGTACCGCCGATGACGGTTACCTGCTCAGCCAGGAATTGCGCACACCGTCGCTGGCGAAATTCGCCGGCACGTGGATGCAGGACTGGCGCTTCTATGCCTTCGCCGAGGGCGCGCAGTTGTACCTGCGCGATGAACTGCCGGACCAGGACGCCAATTACGCCCTGGCCAGCGTCGGCCTCGGCACCCGCGCCAGCCTGAGTAAATGGCTGTCCGGCAGCCTCGACTGGGGCTACCCGCTACTCGAAGGGCCGAACACCTCAAAGCAGGAATCGCGCCTGCACTTCAACCTTCAAGCCACTTTCTAACGGAGCACGTCCATGCAACGCCTCTTCCTTTCGTTGTTGATCTGCCTGGGCTTCGTGCTCCCGGCCACGGCTCAGGCCTGGTGGCAGGACGACTGGCATTACCGCAAACAGATTGCCGTCGACACCACGCCTCAAGGCGCGGCGATCAATCAGGCCCTCGGCCGCACCGCGCTGCTGGTGCGCCTGCACACCGGCAACTTCACCTTCGACGGTGTGAAAGAGGACGGCTCGGATCTGCGCTTTGTCGCCGCCGATGACAAAACCGTGCTCAACCACCAGATCGAAAGTTTCGATGCGCTGATGGGCATGGCGCTGATCTGGGTTGATGTGCCGAATGTAGAGGGCGGTCAGCGTCAGGACATCTGGATGTACTACGGCAACCAGAAAGCCCCGGCCACCGGCAACGGCCAACTCACCTTCGATCCGAACTACACCGCGCTGTATCACTTCGACGGCGCCACCGGCACCCCGGCGAAAGACACCACGGCGTACGGCAACACCGCGCAAAGCGCGACCGGCACAGCGATCGATGGCGTCGTCGGGCGCGCCTTGCAGTTCAGCAGCCAGCCGTTGTTGCTGCCGGCCAGTCCGTCGCTGCAACACAACGCTGGCAGCGCGTTCACTTTCAGCGCCTGGCTGCGTCTGGATCAGGCCAGCGGCGAACAAGTGATCCTGGCGCGTCGCGAGGGCACGCAAAGTCTGCTCATCGGCGTCAGCCAAGGCCTGCCGTTCGTGGAAATCGACGGTCAGCGCGCCGCCGCCACGCAAGCGCTGACGCCGGCGCAATGGCAGCACCTCGCGCTGACCGCCGAAGGCTCGAAAGTCACCCTGTACATCAACGGTCGCGAGAGCGCTGCACTGGCTCAGGCGATGCCAGCGTTCAACTCGGTCATGGCCATCGGGGCTGATCTGCATGAAGGTGCGTTCCAGCCGTTCACCGGCGCCATCGACGAACTGCGCTTGTCGAAAGTTGCTCGTCCGGCAGCGCTGTTGCTGGCCGATGCCACCTCGCAAGGCGCCGAGTCGAAACTGGTCGCTTACGGCGTCGATGAAGAGCAGTCCGGCTTCGGTTTCGGCAGCCTTGGCTTCCTGCTTAACGCGGTGCCAATTGACGCCTGGGTGATCATCGCCGTGCTGGTACTGATGATGTTCCAGTCGTGGATCATCATGCTGCGCAAGAACCGCAGCCTCAGCCGCGTCACCGCTGCCAACGAAGATTTCCGCGCGCAATTCGCCAAGGTCGGCACACGTCTGGAGATGTTCGCCGACGACGCGCAACTCGCCCAACGCCTGCAGCATTCGTCGCTGTGGCGCCTGTATCTGGTGGCAGTCAAAGAGATTCGCACCCGCCGCGAGCAGGGCGCCGATACCTCCTCGGTTTCAGCGGCGACCATCGAAGCCATCCGCTGCTCGATGGACGGCGTGCGCACCCGCGAAAACCAGCAACTGAGTTCGAAACTCTCGACCCTGTCCAACGCCATCGCCGGCGGCCCGTACATCGGCCTGCTCGGCACGGTGCTGGGGATCATGGTGGTGTTCCTCGGCACGGCAATGGCCGGCGACGTCAACATCAACGCCATCGCTCCCGGTATGGCCGCCGCGCTGTTGGCCACGGCGATGGGCCTGTTCGTCGCGATCCCCGCGCTGTTCGGCTACAACCGCCTGATCACTCGCAACAAGGAAGTCAGCGCCGACATGCGCGTGTTCGTCGACGAGTTCATTACCCGGCTGGCGGAAATGCACGGCGAGAGCCAGTTCAGTGAGGCGTCGCACCAGCGCGGCCATCACGCCAACCACTCCGTACCGGCCTGAGGAGCACTGTCATGGCGTCCGTAAATGCCTCTCATGACGATGATGACGATGCCGCCGTCGACAGCATCAACATCACCCCGCTGGTCGATGTGCTGATGGTGGTGCTGGTGATGTTCATCCTCACCGCCACCGCGCAGGTCTCCGGGATCCAGATCAACCTGCCCAAGGCCAGCGCGTCGGTGTCGCTGTCGGAAGCCAAGACCAAGGCGATCTCGGTCAACGACGGCGGCCAGGTGTTCCTCGATGCCTATCCCGTGACGCTGGCCGAGCTGGAAGAACGCCTGCGCATCGAGAAAGCGCAGAGCCCGGATTTCCCGGTGATCGTGCGTGGCGATGCGACGGTGCAGTACCAGAAAGTCATCGAAGTGCTCGACCTGCTGCGCCGGCTCGAACTGTCCCAGGTCGGTCTCGTTACCGGCAAACCGAGTCAGGGCTGAGTCATGACCGCACAACTCCCGATTGATCCGCCGCCCGTGAAAAAGTCGCCGTTGCGCTATGTGAAGTGGGGCGCCGGACTGCTGGTCGCCGCGCTCGCCGCGTGGTTCCTCTGGCAGTGGGCCAACGACATGGCCGGCGTGCGTCGCGAAGCGCCGAAGGTGCCGACGATCATTCCGTTGCCGCCACCGCCACCACCGCCGCCGGAGAAACCGCCAGAGCCGGAAACGCCGGTGGAAGAAAAAGTCGTCGAGCCCGAGCCAACGCCGGAGCCGGAGGAGGTCAAGCCTGAAGAAGAGGCGCCGCCATCGCCGGCCGACGATCTGGCCAACCCGATGCAAATGGACGGCGACGCGCAGGCCGGCAGCGACGCTTTCAACATCGGCGCGGGCAAGGGCGGCGGCATGGCCGGTGCCGGCGGTGGGCGTTTGGGTACGGGCACGTACAGCCAGTTTCTCGCGTTCACCTTCCAGCGTTTGCTGCGCGAGAACCCCGAGCTGCGCAACCTCGCATTCTCGCTGCAGGCCGATGTCTGGCTGAGCAGCGTCGGCGAGATCACCCGTGTCGAGCTGATCAAGTCCAGCGGCAACCCGCAAATCGATACCCAGGTGCTGGCCGCATTACGTGGTGCGCCAGCCCTCAGCGAACGGCCTCCGGCCTCCATCACTTTGCCCGTGCGCCTGTCCCTGCAGGGGCGGCGTCCGGGTTAATTCACTTATTCAAGCTTCGGCAAAAGGAGTTGTGTGCAGATGATTTCCAACGTGAATCGATTGTCCCTGGCGGTCGGCATGGTCATTGCGACCCTGGTCGGTCAGGCCGTGGCAGCGCCTGCGCCCTCGGAAAACGCCACGATCAATCTGATCCGCTTGCTGGTCGAGCAGGGCATTCTCAAGCAGGACAAGGCCGACGCGCTGATCGCCCAGGCGCAGAACGAAGCGGCGCAGGCGAAACAGGCTGCCGCGTCCACCGCAGTCGCGGCCGGACCGGTCGCCGCGCCGGGGGATGTGCGCGTGCAGTACGTACCGGCAGCAGTGCGCGACCAGATCCGCGATCAGGTCAAAGCCGAGGTCATGGCCACCGCCAAACAGGAAAACTGGGCAGCGCCGAATACCTTCCCGGACTGGGCCTCGCGCATCAGCTTCGACGGTGACATTCGCCTGCGTGACGAATCGCGTTACTACTCGGGCAACAACAGCAACGAAATTGTCGACTTCGCCAAGCTCAACAACAATGGCCCGTACGACGTAAATCCCAACAGCAGCACCAGCCTGCCGCCGTTGCTCAACACCCGCGAAGACCGCGAAAACCTCTTTCGCCTGCGCGCTCGCCTGGGCATGAAAGCGGTGATTTCGGAGGAATGGACCGCCGGCATTCGCATCGGCACCGGTTCGGACAACAACCCGGTATCGACCACGCAGAACCTCGGCGGCGGCTTTGCCAAGAAGGACATCTGGCTCGATCAGGGCTACCTGACCTGGAAGCCAATGGACGAATTGACCCTGACCGGCGGGCGCTTCGCCAACCCGTTCATGTCCACCGACATGCTCTATTCCAACGACCTGAATTTCGACGGTGTGGCGGCGATTTTCGATCACAAGCTCAACCGCGATTGGGGCGTGTTCGGCACCGTCGGCGCGTTCCCGGTGGACTACACCAACGACACCTCCAGCAGCAACGGTTTCGACAAGGAAGAGAGCGACAACAAGTGGCTTTACGGCGCTCAGCTCGGCGCGAAATGGGCGATCAACAGCAACAACCGCCTCAAAGGCGCGCTGGCCTATTACCGCTTCGACGACATTCAGGGCCAGCGCTCCAGCCCCTGCGAACCGTGGGCCGGCGCGCCGGGCTGCGACAGCGACGGCACTCGCGCGGCGTTCATGCAGAAGGGCAACAGCGTGTTCCTGCTGCGCGACATCACGCCGAACCCGCTCAACCCGAGCGCCACGCCGCAGCCGCAATTCGTCGGCCTCGCGTCCGAGTTCAACCTGCTCGATCTCAACGTGGTCTGGGATGCCGACCTGCCGCAGGACTTCAAACTGCGCAGCCAAGGCAACTACATCCACAACCTCAGCTACGACGAAGGCGACATGCGCAAGCGTTCCGCCGGGCAGATCGTCAACAACCTCGACAGCAGCGGCGAGATCGAAAGCGGCGCCAATGCATGGATGGTGCAGTTCACCCTCGGCAACGCGCTGGACCTCAAGCGCAAGGGCGACTGGAACCTGTTCGCCGGCTACAAGTACATCCAGCCGGACGCCTTGCCGGACGGCTTCAACGACTCGTCGTTCCACCTCGGCGGCACCAACGCCAAGGGCTATTTCATGGGCGGCAACTACGGCCTGGCGAAGAACGTTTCCGCCACGGGTCGCTGGATGAGCACCGAAGCGGTGTACGGCGCGCCGTTCGACATCGACGTCTTGCAGCTTGAGATCAACACGCGCTTCTAAGGCGCCGGGAGAGCTTTATGAACACGCGTTTTCTCGCGCTGGGCCTGGGTTTGTTGATTGCCACCGGGGCGAACGGCGAAGGCATGGAAGAGCGCTTGCGCACGCAATTGCGCAGCACCACCCAGCAATTGCAGGCCCTGCAAAGTCAGCAGGCCCAGGCCAGCGCCGCGCAACTGGCGGCGCAGAACGAAGCCAAGGCAGCGCAAGCGCAGATCAAGCAGCTGACTGCCGAACTGGCCAAAGCCAAAGGCCTCGCCGAGCAACTGGCCGGACAACAACAGAGCCTGCACAGCCAGGCGCAGGCACAAGTGGCGGCCAGTGCCGAGCAGACCGGCAAGTTCAAAAAAGCCTATGACGAATTGCTGGTCCTCGCTCGCGGCAAAGAAGCCGAACGCACGAAGCTGCAAGCGCAACTGGCGGAACGTGACACACAAGTGCAGCAATGTTCAGCCAAGAATCAGCAAATGTACGGCGTCGCCAAACAGATCCTCACGGCCTACGAAAACATCGACGTCGCCGAAGTGATGAAGATCCGCCAGCCCTTCGCCGGCAGCGCCCGGGTCAAGTTCGATGAGCTGGCGCAAGGCTTTGGCGACGAGCTGTACAAAACCCAATTCGACGCGCCGCAAGCCGCGATCGCTCACTGATAACAAGGAAGAAAGTCATGACTCAATTGATCACCCACGTTTCCCCGCAATCGCTGACCGAGGTACTGCAAGCCGCCGGTTACCGCGTCAATCCGAGCGAACAGAACGGCATCGTCCAGTTGCTCAGCGCCAGTCAGGGCATCGGCTACGCCGTGCGGTTCGGCAACCCGGCGGTGGAGCAGGGCAGCTTCGTCGATTTCACCTTCAGCTGTGCGCTGCGCGTGCAGGGTGAGTTGCCTGAGGGAGTCGCAGAGCAGTGGAACGCTACTCGACGTTTTGCACGGTTGTCGTTGCAGGGTGAGTTTCTGGTCATGGAGATGGACGTGGTCGTGGCTGCTGGCGTGAGCAACGAGCACCTGCGCGGCAACCTGGAGTTGTGGGATCGCCTGTTGCAGGAATTCATCGTGTACCTGCGCGACTTCAGCCAGACCGCTGCTACGCACACCGCCAAATCCGCTGTCGCCGAACAAGAGGAAGTCGCGCTGTGAAAAAGCCTGCCATGGTGATCGGCGCCGGAGCGCTGGCGTTGTTGGTGTTGGCCGTGGCGCTGGTGCTGCGGCCGGGCAGTGATCCGGTCGCCGCTCAGCAGCCCTCGCCGGTGATGGCGGTTGCAGCCGGGCCAGCGGTCGCGCGGTTGGGCAATCAGCAGGTTTCGCCAGAGGAATTGCAGGCGCTGCTGGCCACTGTCCCGGCGCAAACCCGCGAACAACTGCGCGGCAACCGTGAGGCGCTGGAGCGCTGGATTCGTGCGCGACTGGCAGAAAAAGCCGTGCTGGAACAGGCTGACGCACAGGGTTGGGCGCAGCGGCCAGACGTCGCCCGGCAGACTCGCGCAGCGACTGAGCAAATCGTGTTTCGTGATTATTTGCGCTCGGTGAGTCAGGTGCCGGCGGAATATCCGAGCGCGGTTGAGTTGCAGCAGGCGTACGACGCGGGGAAGGCCAATTGGCAGACGCCGGCGCTGTACCGGGTCAGTCAGATTTTCCTTGGCGTCAGTGACGCAGCGAATGTGGAAACAGTGCGCAAACAAGCCGCTGAATTGAGCAAGAAGGCGCAGTCAGCACCGGCTGATTTTGCGGCGCTCGCTACGCAATATTCGCAGGATCGCGTCACGGCAGAGCGGGGCGGTGATACCGGCCTGCAACCGTTGCAGCAATTGGTCCCGGAAGTACGTAGCGCCGTGGCGCGGCTCAAGGTGGGCGCCGTGTCTGATCCGGTGCAAAGCGCCGCCGGTTTCCACGTGATCAAACTCACCGAACAACAACCGGCCCGCACCGCGACGCTGGAGGAACTGCGCGACCAACTGACCCAGGCCCTGCGCGCGCAACGCCAGGAACAGATCGCCCAGGCGTATCTGGACGGCATGCTCAACACCGCCACCCTCAGCATCGACGGCGCCGAACTCAACAAGATAATAGGCAACTGACAAAAACCGAACCTGTAGGAGCTGTCGAGTGCAACGAGGCTGCGATCTTTTGATCTTGCTGCTAAAGATCAAAAGATCGCAGCGCGCCGCAGCTCCTAAACACATCGACCATGTAGGAGCTGTCGAGTGCAACGAGGCTGCGATCTTTTGATCTTGCTTCTAAAGATCAAAAGACCGCAGCGTGCCGCAGCTCCTACACACATCGACCGTGTAGGAGCTGTCGAGTGCAACGAGGCCGCGATCTTTTGATTTTGCTTTTAAAGATCAAAAGATCGCAGCGTGCCGCAGCTCCTACACACATCGAACCTGTAGGAGCTGTCGAGTGAAACGAGGCTGCGATCTTTTGACCTTGCTTCTAAAGATCAAAAGATCGCAGCGTGCCGCAGCTCCTACAAGATTTGCGTAACGATCACCACATTAGATCGACAGGGAGTCATCAATGTCATTCACCGAACCCGCAGGACGCCCGGGCACCGCTGATTATCAATCGCCGCAATCCAGATCCGAGCCCTGGCTCAACCAGGCCGCGACCATCGAGAGCGAAGTCGCCCAATATTTCCTCGTCAGCGCCCGCTGCGGTTGCTTCATGCAAGCCGCGCGCAGCCTCAATGTGCGCTCGACGCTGCTGCGCAAACAACTCGCGCAACTCGAACAACAACTGCAACACAGCCTGTTCAGCTTCCAGGGCAGCGCCCTAACGCTCACCCGCGAAGGCCAACAGTTGCAGGCCCGACTCAGCACCCTGGCCCACCAACGCAAACTCCCGGTCATCGAACAACCGCTGATCCGCCTCGCCATCGCCGAGTCCATTCTCCACGACATCCTCGGCCGCGACCTCATCGCATTGCTGCGGCGCAACGCTAGCCTGCGTCTGGAAATTATCGCGCTGGATAGCGAACTGGCATTGCGTGCGGTCAGCGCCGACATTGTCCTGTGGCTCGCACCCGGGGAGAGCCTAAATCCCGGCCCAGCATTTGCCATCAGCGAACCGCAACACATCGCGCGGATTGCGTATCTGCCGCACATCGCCAAGCGCTATTCGCGGGTGACAGCGCGACCGGAAACGCCGGATGATCTGGCGGACTTCATGCTGGTGCAGTGGCAGCATGATCGACAGGTTCCGAGTTTTCGCCCGTGGAATGAGTTGGTCGAGCAGCGGTTGGCCGGAGTAGTGCAGATGCAATCTTATGAACTCATGCTGGAGATGATCCGCTGCGGCGCATGCATCGGTTTGCTGCCGACATACATGAGCCGCTTCGACCGAGGCCTCATCGCATTGCCCGGATTATTCGCCGAACCGATGCAGTTACACGCGTGGCTGGCGATCAACGCCGATTCACAAAACGCACCCGAAATCAAAGCCCTCACCGACCTCATCCAGCAAACCTTCAACGAACGCCACGAATGGTTCCAGCCTTGACCCGCCCCGTGTAGGAGTGAGCCTGCTCGCGATAGCGCCAGCCCAGCCCCCACACCCGCAACTGAACAAACCGTATCTACAGTGGGATCGAGCCTGCTCGCGAATGCAATCCGCCAGTCGAAGCTACAGTGACTGACCCACCGCCTTCGCGAGCAAGCTCGCTCCCACAAATTCAGCGGTGTAACCGCAGCCGCGTGAGCGACAAAAATTCCCTGTGGGAGCGGGCTTGCCCGCGAAGGCGTCGGCACTGCCGGCGCCTGAGTCAGAGCCCTATAGCGGGGCCAGCTACCGCGGCAACTCCAGATTATCCAGCACCCGATTCACCGCCAGTTCCCCGAGCATGATCAACTGCGCAATCCCCATCAACGTCCGCCGCTGCGACGGCTTCACCAGCCCGGCGAATTCCTGGGCGATGGTTTTCGCTGAGGCGAGGGTTTCGCAGGCGTTGGCCAGCAGGTCTTCATTTTTGGTGTCGGCGGTGACGGCGTACATGGCGCGGGGGCTGAACGGCGGTGGGGTTGAGCCGGGTGGGCAGAGGTAGTGGTCGAGGGCGCGGTCGGCGGCTTGGTGGAGTTTTTTTGAATCGAGGGATTCGTAGGGGGAGGTGGGGTCGGTTTCGGGTGGGTTGGGTGTGGGTTTGATCATGGTAAAGCTCCTAGAGTCGATGGAGCTGCCAACTTTCGCTGCGATACGAAATGGTTGGTGGCAGCTATACGCGGGTCGCAGACCGGGACTCTAGAACCGGCAGACCCGAAGGTCTCCCACGTACAGCCGCCATAAAAACAGCGGGTGTTGTGCGTCCAGAGATCGACGGGCTGCGAGACCCGATCGCTGATTCGTCAGCGACCGCACCACAATAGAATCCGCCCCCTAAGCGCACAAGCCGGCGGATTCTGGCGTAGCTGTAGGCAATGGCGCAAGAATTTGTAGTTTGGAAGGCGTGTCTGGAGGTGTCTTTTAAACGCTTGAGTTTAAAATTCGAAGGACTCGATGATTGTCGGAGCGCGAGTATGGGCACCATCAGGGAACTCCGCACTTTATTGGAGTTCGGCGTATGTGGTTGGGGCCGATAGATAAATGCGTCCCCTTTTTCCTCTTTTTTCCAAGAAACACATACTCAGCCCCGCTCAGTTCGATTACGTAAACGGTTTCTCTAAGGCTCCGAATCAGCAGTCAAGGGAGCGCCGGAACTGGCAGTACCCCACACCCAAGAAATCCGGCAGTAACGTAACTGAAAGGTCCCGTCAATTGCCACATCCCAATATGTTGTTCACACCCGCATAAAAATTGACTAGAGTTTATGTAGGCACAAAGGCGATTGCCCTTGCTTCCTGCAGTATTGATCCATTCGAGTACCAGAACGTACCATCGACGTGCATTCCAATCCAGGTGCCATAGTAGGCCGAAGGCGGGATGGCAGACGCCACACAGCACTTACCTCTCGAAAGTGTAATAGGGGTTCCCTGAAATATGGAACCGTACGGATTCGTGAAATTGGCAAAAATTGCAGAGTGATAGTCAACTAACTTCACACCTCCTTGATTGTAGATCCAGCGCTGAGCATTTACGTCCCCTTCCAGATTTCCCGGGTATGTCGCTGTACCAACATTCACGCGAAAGATATTCCTCACATCCACGGCAAACGAAACTGTCGAACCAGCGTCATCAGTTACATGGATCGTCGTTGTGCCATTTTTTAGTCCGACCACTTTTCCGTCTTTGGAAACTGAAACCACTGCTGGGTCATCCGGTCGGTAACTATAGGGACGTCTTCCGCCGGTAGGCTCCCGAGTAGCGACATTTCCATCGACTTCCTTGCTTTCCCAACCATAATTTTGAAGGAGCTTGATCCCGTGCAAGAGCATCTGTGAATCATCAATAGCCAGTGCTGGTACGTTGTTGATTGTGTAAACCCGGTCAGGGAATTTCACTGCATTGGCTTCTATATTGCTCTTGGCCACACCAACCAGGTATTTGACGGTTAATGCCGTACCATGCCCCAGTTCCACGACATAACTGTTCGCCAGCGTCTGAGGCCAGAATCCCTGGTTGATCCATACACTATTAACCCTTGCCGGCAACCCCTCCCAGACCGTCAGGTTATGCGCGGTGCCGTCAGCTTTTTTACCCTCAAGCCGTAACCAGCAAGGCTGTTCGGCTTCAATCAAGGTGTGCAGCAGCGCATGAATGGTTGCGTCTTTGGTTCCCAGTGCTGTGATGTCCAGAAAGTTATTGGTGTCGGCCTCGACGATTTTTGGAGTAATCAAAGCGGTTGCCGGTAGAGGAAGGATGTCCAGCAGCAAGGCCGCCGATTCTATGGGCTTGCCGTCACGCTCTGTGAAATAAGTGCATTTGATCTGCTGGCCAAGGCTGTATGCGAGCACCGAGCGCGGTACTGCGAATTCCAGACCGGCACTGACCAATCTTGCGGGGCTGGTGTGAGAGCCCTCCGGCACAGCCGTCGCGCCTTGCCACTTCACCCACAATGTGTCAGTGGGCAGTAACGACCCCTGCGGCACGAGCATACGGATCTCTGGATTGGTGGGACTGAATTGGTTGCCATTCATGCCCCGCACGGTCGGTGGTTCGAGGGTCAGGCGTCCGAGGTGGATATCCAGACGTTCATCCGAGGAATCGACAAAATTGCCCAGTTGGTCAAACACACTGAATTTCAGAATTGCACTGGGATTATCCCCTGCACGCAGAAAGGCGTCGGTAAACAGTGTGTGAGTGATGGCGGTCGGCGGGGTAGGCGTGTCGAAGAAAACTGTTGTATCGCCTATAGCAAATTCGATGCGATCAAACTGCCGCCGATTGTTGTAACTGAAACCGAACTTGACACCCTGCGCCGCTTGCTCTGGCCCGACCCCGTTTTCGATTACATGGGGCGGAATGACCAGCTTTAGCGTATCAGGCAGGTTTCGGTGGTACAGCACGAACAGATCCCGAGACTGTTGTTCATTGCCGCTGCCCGCACGGGTGACGATGTAATAAATGCGATTGGGGCCCTGAATCAGCCGTCCGTGGACCAAGAGTAGGCGGCAGCGCTGATTTTCTTCACCGGGCTTTATTGTTGTGCCGGTTATGGGAGTTGGACTGTCATTGATATACAGATCCACACGGTCATCGATCGCCATGGTCCAGCCGGCGTGTTTCATCTCTGTCCAGGGGTCGATCAGGATTTCCAGGCCTTGCGGCTGATCATCGTAAAGCGACTTGGGGATACCGCCGTCAGCAACGCCGTCTGGTTTCACGGGGGTTACCCAGCCTTGAATGATGATCGGGTATAAAACAAAAAGCTTGTCGAACGCCGAAGACTGGATATCCATGAGGTCACTCCTTGAGAGTTTTGCTTTGGCTGAGGCGTGACCCATCTGATGCCAATCTGAAGAAAAAAACACCTGTCAGATCTGACAGGTAAAAGCGTTTTTCAGACGAGCGGTCTTGTTACCCGTTGTTTATGCGTCCGTTGACGGGAGTAAGCCTGCATCGCAAATGCGACAACCCGAGCTACGAATTCATTGACCGACACGCCGCTTTCGCGAGCAGGCTCGCTCCCACAATTTCATCTCGCCAGATTCCAGATCAGCGGTTTAGAGTGACCAGCCACACGCCGATCACGGACCGATCCCATGTCAGAGCCAACTCCCACGATCCATCTCGAACGCTCCAACGAATTCCACCTCGAAGGCATCACTGCGCTTTACAACGATCCCGCCGTCGCGCGGCAGGTGCTGCAGATGCCATTTCAATCCACCGAGGTCTGGCGTCAGCGACTTCAGGCAGATAACGAGCGTGCGCTGAAACTGGTTGCTCTGCACCAAGGCGTAGTGATCGGAAATCTCGGTCTGGAAGCCTATTCAAGGATGCGCCGCGCCCACGCCGGCAGTTTCGGCATGGCAGTCGCGGTAGCCTGGCAGGGCAAAGGCGTGGGATCGATGTTGTTGGCAGCGGCGCTGGACGTTGCCGATAACTGGATGAATCTGCACCGCGTCGAACTCACGGTGTACGCCGATAACGAGGCGGCGATCGGGCTTTATCGCAAGTTCGGTTTCGAGGCCGAAGGGCTGTTGCGTGATTACGCGGTGCGCGACGGGCAGTGGGTCGACACGTTGAGCATGGCCCGTCTGCGCGGTTCGTCGAAACCCTGAGTCAGTCGCCCAGTGCGAACGCCACCGCTGACTGCGCATGCAGTTCGGTGGTGTCGAGCAGGGGCAGGGCGCTGTGTTCGGGTTTGATCAGCAGGCCGATTTCGGTGCAGCCGAGGATGATCGCCTGGGCGCCACGGGCGGTCAGGGATTCGATGACGCCTTGGTAGATTTGTCGCGATTGTTCGCTGATCACGCCCACGCAGAGTTCGTCGTAGATGATCCGGTGCACCTCTTTGCGCTCGGCATCATCCGGCACCAGTACGGTCAGGCCTTGGGCGATCAGTCGCTGCTTGAGGAAGTCCTGCTCCATGGTGAACGCGGTGCCGAGCAGCCCGACCGTGCGCGCGTCGATATCCAATGCCGCCTGCGCGGCGGGTTCGGCGATGTGCAGGAACGGAATGCTGATGGCGGCCTGAATCTGCCCGGCGACCTTGTGCATGGTGTTGGTACACAGCACCACGCAATCGGCGCCGCCGGCTTCGAGCCTGCGCGCGGCATCCACCAGAATCGCCGCTGCATCGTCCCAGCGCCCGGCGTGCTGGGCCTGTTCGACCGGGCCGAAGTCGACGCTGAACATCAACAACTGCGCCGAGCGCAACGGCCCGAGGCGGTCGCGGACCTGTTGGTTGATCAGGCGATAGTATTCGGCGCTGGATTCCCAGCTCATGCCGCCGATAAGGCCGATGGTGCGCATTGGACTTCCTCAAGCAAATGTCAGTGTCGAGCATTCAGGGCTGCCCGAAGTTACCTTCTGTTCGAGACTCGACGCCAGTACCGACTGACTGTACCGCCGATCTTTCCCGCAACTGTGCATCTGCAAGAACTAAACGTACGCCGCGCCGGGGATCTGCCACTATCACCCTTCGCAGGTCCTTTCCGAGGCACACCGCAATGAACGACGTACAGCAACTGGGCGAGATGCTTCGCCACTATGCCGAAAGCGAAGCGCACAAGAAGCAACTGTTCACTACGCAATCAGCTGACATGGGCAACACGGATTGGCGCGCTGTTCGACCAGATCGAGCAATGGCTTGAACCGGTCAAGGCGCCGAATCTGCTGGAGGTGAGTCGCGAGGCGTATGTCGCATCGGGGCCGAGCGTGCCGGTGGAGACCTCGACCTTCAAAACGGAAAAAATGAGCATTGTCATTGCCGGCAAACCGGTGGAGTTTGTGCCGGATGTGATGGGCAGCGGCGGGCAGATTTCGCTGGCGGTGATGGGGCTGACGGCGGCGCGGTATGGGAGTATTTCGCTGGTCGGTTTGACGGATGGCGCGTGGCAGTGGCGCAAGACCAATGGGTTGAAGGATCCGGATACGTTTGCCTTCGACGCCGATTTCCTTGCTCAGCAATTGCAGAGCCTGATACCTCGAGATCGCGGTTAAGATCAAAAGCTTACCCCCTCACCCCAGCCCTCTCCCCCAAGGGGGCGAGGGGGAAAGGGGGCAGACCGAGTGATGTTCAAAACTTGAGCTCGACGCGATATTTCAGGTCGACGTGAGTCCTACAAACACTTCGGTCAGTCCCCTCTCCCTCGGGGAGAGGGCTAGGGTGAGGGCAGCCCGCCGCCAGCCACAAAAACATCACGCCCAGCGCATCAAAAAGCATCTCCATCACCTGAGCCGTCAAGCAATCTGAGCATGACGCTGGGCCAGCGCCACATCCGCAGGAGGAGTGAGGCGTAGACCGGGGAAACCCTTAGGTTCGGTGCCGATCCGGCATTTTCCCTTGGGTCACTGATGGCCTTTTGGTAGAGTCGCCGTCGCCAGCGGGTTTTCGGCTGGACGATGGAACCGAAGAAGGGAGTCTGATCAGTGAGTCCGGGCAAAAAAATCCTCGGTCTCACGGCGTCGCTTTTGCTGCTGACGCTGTGGGCCAGTTACTTTTATGTATTCAAGGAAAACCGCGACGGCCAGCTTGGCGGTGTCGGCGAAAGCACCGCGTGGTGCGGCACCCCACCGACCACGGAAGCGGCGTTGCTGGGCAAGGATCAACTGACCTTGCGCGTCACCAACAACCTGCGCGGCGAGTTCATGGTCGGCGGTTCGCTGGTGGTTTCCGAACGCACCTTCAACCGCTACGACCTGAGCCGCAACGAACTGCGCCTGCGTCTGGAACCGTTGCAGTGGTCGTTCGGCGTCACGCCGATCTTCCTCGAGCAGGTCAAGGTGCAGCCGCTGAGCCGCAACCTCTCGTCGACCAACAAAAGCGCCTTCGCCGAACTTGAGCCACGGCCGATCGGCGTGCACGCCCAGACCGCGGCGTTCCCCTTCGATACCTATCGCTACGGCTACAAACCGGTGCTGTATTACCTCAAGGGCAGCGAGCGCATCGACTTGCGCTTCAAGAACATCACCACGCTGATGGAGATGTCCAACACCTTCACGCCGATCCAGAAGTACAACCGCGCCGACTACATCAACGAGAAAAACTCGATGATCCGCGATGAGGACTACAAGCCGTACGGGGCGCATGAGTGCGCGTTCAGCGTCGAGCGCAAAGGCTCGTTCAAGGTCGTGGTGTTGCTGCTCTTGCTGGTGCTGTGCCTGCCGCTGATGCTGGTGTTCTACCGCGATGAGCCGGGGATCGACTTTCTCGCGACGCTGGTGGGGATTGCGGTGGTGCGCACATTGCTGATCGGGCCGGTGGAAGATTTCCAGCTATACAACATCGACTTCTTGTTTGGTGCGGCGATTCTGCTGGTGGGAACGGTATCGCTGATCAAGGCGATGCGCGCCAATAGCCGGCGAGAGATGGCGTTGCGCAGTGGCGAAACATCGTCCTGGTAATACCGGTTGGCGAGGCACACGCGCTGTCGGATGTGAACTTTGCAATTGGCCATCGCATTTGCCGGGGTTTTGGCTATACCTGTATCTCCCCTATGCAAAATGTCTTGGCCTTCTCAAAGGAATTACAGCATGAAGCTAGCCGTCGTGATGGGCACGCTGTGCATTGCCACCCTTGGCGTGGTGGGTTGTTCCAGCAAAACCGTCGAGCCTGACCAGTATTCCGGTTTTCTCAAGGATTACAGCCAGCTGAAGGAGGCCAAGTCACCCTCTGGTGCCGAGGTGATGCGCTGGATGGACCCGAAACTCGACATCAATAAATTCACCAGCGTTTACGTAGAGCCAAGCCAGCTCTACCCGAAGCCGCAAGCCACCGAGAAAATCCCCCAGCAGACTCTCAACGGCATCACCAGTTATTACGATCAGGCGCTCAAGCGCGAACTCGGCAAATCGCTGCCGTTGGCCGCAGGTCCCGGGCCGGGCGTAATTGTGGTGCGTCCGGCGATTACAGCAGTCAGCAGCAAGACCGAAGGCCTGCAAGTCTATGAAGTGATCCCGATCGCACTGGTCGCCGCAGCAGTAAGCACGGCCACTGGAATCCGCGACCAGGAAACCACGCTGGCCACCGAAGCGGTATTCATGGACGGCGCGACCAATCATGTCATCGCGCAGGTAGTGCGCAAAGGTACCGGCAAACCGCTGGAAAACTCTTCCCAGGTGATGAAAGCCGACGACATGAAAGCGGTGATCGATGGCTGGGCAAGCGATCTGCATCAGTCGTATCTGAAACTCAAATCTGAAGCCAAATGATGCAGTAAGGCCGGTTGCCTTTTCGCGAGCACGCTCGCTCCCACACTGGACTCGTATTCAGTATGGGAGTGAGCCTGCTCGCATTTCGCTGTATCAGTTTCGAATGTGCTGCCTGGCACAGCGATTTTGCTAGCGGGCTCACCCCTACAGGGAAGCTGCGGTGGGTTGTATACAATGTCACCGCTCAGCACCCAACAATTTCAAACAGGGCATAGGTCGTCAGCCGATTTCGTGGTTAACTTCCGCCTCTTGCATGCTTTTCAATCAAAAAACAGAAGGACTCAAGTCATGGCTCAAGTCACCCTCAAAGGCAATCCGGTTCAAGTCAACGGCCAGTTGCCACAAGCCGGTTCCAAGGCGCCAGCCTTTTCCCTGGTAGCCGGCAATCTGTCCGACGTCACCCTGAAAGACTTCGCCGGCAAGCGCAAAGTCCTCAACATCTTCCCAAGCGTCGACACCCCGACCTGCGCCACCTCCGTGCGCAAGTTCAACGCCCAGGCCAACGACATCAGCAACACCGTGGTGCTGTGCATCTCCGCTGACCTGCCATTCGCCCAGGCGCGCTTCTGCGGCGCTGAAGGCCTGGAAAACGTACAGAACCTGTCGACCCTGCGCGGCAGCGAGTTCATCGAAAACTACGGCGTAGCCATTGCTGACGGCCCATTGAAAGGCCTGACCGCTCGCGCCGTTGTGGTGCTGGACGAAAACGACACCGTCCTGCACAGCGAACTGGTCAAGGAAATCGCCGAAGAGCCTAACTACGAAGCGGCACTGTCCGTTCTCAAGTAAGGCTTTTACAATTGTTAACGGCCTGGCCCTGTTCAGGCCGTTTTCATTTGTGTATCAGGGTTTTGCCTCACACCTTGAAACGTAAGTGGAAGGTAAATTGCCGGTAAAGCTGCTTTGCTTAAATCCACTCAGTGCTTATCGTTCAGCCTCCCGTAATAGAAGCCCACGCGCCCAATGGTCAATAACTCCATGCAATCGTCCCCCCGCAAATCCCGTCGCTGGCTGATCAGCCTGCTGGTCCTGTTGGTCATCGCTGTCCTGTGCTGGAAGTTCTGGCCCGCCGGCTCTGCTGACAAGGCGGGCGGCGACAAAGCGGCCGCCGGCCATACCGGGCGCTCGGGGATGATGCGGCCGGGCTTCGGCGGCGGTACCGGGCCGATTCCGGTGCGTGTGGCGCCGGCGGTGAAGGGCGACTTCCCGCTGTATTACAAGGCACTGGGCACGGTCACCGCGCTCAATACCATCAACGTGCGCAGCCGGGTGGGCGGCGAGCTGGTGAAGATTCATTTCGAAGAAGGCCAGATGGTCAAGGCGGGCGACCTGCTGGCCGAGATCGATCCGCGTCCTTACCAGAATGCTTTGCTCCAGGCCGAAGGCACGTTGCTGCAGAATCAGGCGCAACTGAAAAACGCCCAGGTCGACGTCGAGCGTTATCGTGGGCTGTATAAAGAAGACAGCATCGCCAAACAGACCCTCGACACCGCCGAAGCGCTGGTCGGCCAATACTTGGGCACGGTCAAGACCAATCAGGCAGCGGTCAACGATGCCAAGCTCAATCTCGAATTCACCAAGATCCGCGCGCCGATTGCCGGTCGCGTCGGTCTGCGTCAGGTCGACGTCGGCAACCTCGTCGCCGCCAACGACACCACGTTCCTCGCGGTGATCACCCAGACGCAACCGATCAGCGTGGCCTTCACCTTGCCGGAGAACAGCCTCGACACCGTGCTGGCCCGTTACCGCAGCGGCGCCAAGTTGCCTGCCGAAGCGTGGGATCGCGGCGACACCAAGCTGCAAGCCACCGGCGTGCTGCAAAGCCTCGACAACCAGATCGACGTTGCAACCGGTACCCTGAAATTCAAGGCGCGTTACGATAACCGCGACCAGTCGCTGTTTCCCAACCAGTTCGTCAACGTCCATTTGCTGGCCGACACGCTCAAAGGTGTAGTGCTGGCACCGTCGGCAGCGATCCAGTTCGGTACCAACGGCACCTTCGTCTATGCGCTGGACGGCGACAGGAAAGTCACCATTCGCCAACTGAAAATCGGTGCCAGCGACGGTGACAACACCGTGGTCACCGAAGGCCTCGCCGCAGGTGATCGCGTGGTGCTCGAAGGCACCGATCGCCTCAAGGAAGGCAGCGAAGTCGAAGTGGTCAATGACAGCAGCGAAGTGCCGACCTCGCCGACCGAACACCTGCAAGGCAAATCTGCCGCCAATCCCGATGCGACCACAGCCGATAAGGCCAAGAAGGGCGCATGAACATTTCGCGGCTGTTCATCCTCCGTCCGGTAGCCACCACCCTGAGCATGCTGGCCATTGTCCTGGCCGGCCTGATCGCTTATCGCCTGCTGCCGGTTTCGGCCCTGCCGCAGGTCGATTACCCGACCATCCGCGTCATGACCCTGTACCCCGGCGCCAGTCCGGACGTGATGACCAGCGCCGTCACCGCGCCGCTTGAACGCCAGTTCGGGCAGATGCCGGGCCTGACGCAAATGGCGTCGACCAGCTCCGGCGGCGCTTCGGTGCTGACCCTGCGTTTCAGCCTCGACATCAACATGGACGTCGCCGAACAGCAGGTGCAAGCCGCGATCAACGCTGCGACCAACCTGCTGCCCACCGACCTGCCGGCGCCGCCGGTGTACAACAAGGTCAACCCGGCGGACACCCCGGTGCTGACCCTGGCCATCACTTCGAAAACCATGCTGCTGCCCAAGCTCAATGACTTGGTCGATACGCGCATGGCGCAGAAGATCGCCCAAATCAGCGGCGTCGGCATGGTCAGTATCGCTGGTGGCCAGCGTCAGGCGGTACGAATCAAGGTCAACCCCGAAGCGCTGGCGGCCAACAGCCTCAACCTGTCGGACGTGCGCACGCTGATCGGTGCCTCCAACGTCAACCAGCCGAAAGGCAACTTCGATGGCCCGACCCGGGTGTCGATGCTCGATGCCAACGATCAACTGACCTCGCCCGAGGACTACGCGAATCTGATCCTGACCTACAAGAACGGCGCGCCGTTGCGGCTCAAGGACGTCGCGGAAATCGTCGATGGCGCCGAGAACGAGCGTCTGGCCGCGTGGGCCAACCAGAATCAGGCGGTGTTGCTGAACATCCAGCGTCAGCCGGGCGCCAACGTTATCGAAGTGGTCGACCGCATCAAGGCCTTGCTGCCAAGTATCACCGACAACCTCCCGGCCGGCCTCGACGTCACTGTGCTCACAGACCGCACCCAGACCATCCGTGCCTCGGTCACCGACGTGCAACACGAACTGCTGATCGCTATCGCGCTGGTGGTCATGGTCACGTTCCTGTTTCTGCGCCGCGCCAGTGCGACGATCATTCCCTCGGTGGCCGTGCCGCTGTCGCTGATCGGCACCTTTGGCGTGATGTACCTCGCCGGGTTCTCGGTGAACAACCTGACGTTGATGGCGCTGACCATTGCCACCGGTTTCGTGGTGGACGATGCCATCGTCATGCTCGAGAACATTTCGCGCTTCATCGAAGAGGGTGACAGCCCGATGCAGGCCGCGCTCAAGGGCGCCAAGCAGATCGGCTTCACCCTGATTTCCCTGACGCTGTCGCTGATCGCCGTACTGATTCCGCTACTGTTCATGGCCGACGTGGTGGGGCGCCTGTTCCGCGAATTCGCCATCACCCTGGCGGTGGCGATCCTGATTTCCCTGGTGGTGTCGCTGACCCTGACGCCGATGATGTGCGCGCGCCTGCTCAAGCGTGAACCGCAGGAACACGAGCAAGGCCGTTTCTACCGCGCCAGCGGTGCGTTCATCGACTGGATGATCAAGGAATACGGGCGGATGCTGCGCTGGGTGCTCAAGCATCAGCCGCTGACCTTGCTGGTCGCCATCGGCACGCTGGCGTTGACCGTATTCCTTTACGTCATCGTGCCGAAGGGTTTCTTTCCGGTGCAGGACACCGGCGTGATTCAGGGTATTTCCGAAGCGCCGCAGTCGATCTCCTTCGCGGCGATGGGCGAGCGGCAGCAGCAACTGGCGAAGATCATTCTTGAAGATCCGGCGGTGCAGAGCCTGTCGTCCTACATTGGCGTCGACGGAGACAACGCCACGCTCAACAGCGGCCGCTTGCTGATCAACCTCAAGCCCCACGGCGAGCGCGATCTGACGGCCAGCGAAGTGATCGCACGCCTGCAACCACAACTGGACAAACTGGTCGGCATTCGGCTGTTCATGCAGCCGGTGCAGGACCTGACCATCGAGGATCGGGTCAGCCGCACCCAGTACCAGTTCAGCATGTCCTCGCCGGACTCGGAATTGCTCAGCCAGTGGAGTGGCCGTCTGGTCGAAGCCCTGGCGCAGCGTCCGGAGTTGACCGACGTGGCCAGTGACTTACAGGACAAAGGCTTGCAGGTTTATCTGGTGATCGACCGCGACGCCGCATCGCGCCTCGGCGTGTCGGTGGCGAATATCACCGATGCGCTGTACGACGCCTTCGGCCAGCGGCAGATTTCGACCATTTACACCCAGGCCAGCCAGTACCGCGTGGTGCTGCAAGCCCAGGCCGGGGAGAAGATCGGCCCGCAGGCGCTGGATCAGATTCACGTCAAGACCACCGACGGCGCGCAGGTACGCCTGTCGAGTCTGGCGCATGTCGAAGAACGTCAGGCGCAATTGGCGATCACCCACATCGGCCAGTTCCCGGCGGTGATGATGTCGTTCAACCTCGCGCCGGGCGTGGCGTTGGGGCATGCCGTGGACATCATCGAGCAGGTGCAGCAGGACATCGGCATGCCGGTCGGCGTGCAGACTCAGTTCCAGGGCGCGGCGCAAGCGTTCCAGGCTTCGCTGTCGAGTACCTTGCTGCTGATTCTGGCGGCGGTGGTGACCATGTACATCGTGCTGGGCGTGCTCTACGAGAGCTACATCCACCCGATCACCATTCTCTCGACCTTGCCGTCGGCAGCGGTCGGTGCCTTGCTGGCGTTGCTGCTCAGTGGCAACGACTTGGGCATGATCGCGATCATCGGCATCATCCTGCTGATCGGTATCGTCAAGAAGAACGCGATCATGATGATCGACTTCGCCCTCGACGCCGAACGCACCCAGGGCATGGCCCCGGCAGAGGCGATCTATCAAGCGGCGCTGCTGCGCTTCCGGCCGATTCTGATGACCACGCTGGCGGCGTTGTTCGGCGCAGTGCCGCTGATGCTGGCCACGGGGTCTGGCGCGGAACTGCGTCAGCCGTTGGGTCTGGTGATGGTCGGCGGTTTGCTGGTGAGCCAAGTGTTGACGCTGTTCACCACGCCGGTGATTTACCTGTACTTCGACCGCCTCGGAAGGCGCTTTGGCAAAGCCAAGGCCGAAGGTGAAGAGGTCGCGGTATGACGGTCGGAATATATCTCCCCTGTGGGAGCGAGCCTGCTCGCGAAAGCGGTAGGTCAGTCACTGCCAAAGTTGAAGGTAAGGGCGCATTCGCGAGCAGGCTCGCTCCCACAGAAGTATGCGGTGAGAACAAGAGTCGATGAACCTCTCCGGCCCTTTCATCAAACGCCCCGTGGCAACCATGCTCCTCTCCCTGGCAATCATGTTGCTAGGTGGCGTCAGCTTCGGTCTGTTGCCGGTATCGCCATTGCCGCAGATGGACTTCCCGGTGATCGTGGTCCAGGCCAGTCTGCCTGGCGCCAGTCCCGAGGTGATGGCTTCAACGGTGGCGACGCCGCTGGAGCGGTCGTTCGGTGCGATTGCCGGTGTCAATACCATGAGCAGCCGTTCCAGTCAGGGTTCGACGCGGGTGATTCTGCAGTTTGACCTCGACCGCGACATCAACGGCGCGGCGCGGGAAGTGCAGGCGGCGATCAATGCTTCGCGCAATCTGCTGCCAAGCGGGATGCGCAGCATGCCGACCTATAAAAAGGTCAACCCGTCGCAGGCGCCGATCATGGTGCTGTCGCTGACTTCGGACGTGCTGGAAAAAGGCCAGCTCTACGACCTGGCCTCGACCATCCTCTCGCAAAGCCTGTCGCAGGTGCAGGGCGTCGGTGAAGTGCAGATCGGTGGCAGTTCGCTGCCGGCGGTGCGCATCGAGCTCGAACCGCAGGCCCTCAACCAGTACGGCGTGGCCCTCGACGATGTGCGCAAGACCATTGCCGACGCTAACGTGCGCCGGCCCAAGGGTTCGGTCGAGGACGGCGAGCGCTTGTGGCAGATCCAGGCCAACGACCAGTTGGAGAAAGCCAAGGATTATGAGTCGCTGATCATTCACTACGCCGACGGCGCCGCATTGCGTCTCAGGGATGTGGCGAAAGTCAGCGATGGCGTCGAAGACCGTTACAACAGCGGTTTCTTCAACGACGACGCGGCGGTGCTGCTGGTGATCAACCGCCAGGCCGGCGCCAACATCATCGAAACGGTCAACGAGATCAAGGCGCAGTTGCCCGCGCTGCAAGCGGTGCTGCCGGCCAGCGTCAAACTCAATCTGGCCATGGATCGCTCGCCGGTAATCAAGGCCACGCTGCACGAAGCCGAGATGACCTTGCTGATCGCCGTCGCCCTGGTGGTGCTGGTGGTCTACCTGTTTCTGGGTAACTTCCGCGCCTCGCTGATCCCGACGCTGGCGGTGCCGGTGTCGCTGGTCGGTACCTTTGCGGTGATGTACCTGTACGGCTTCTCACTGAACAACCTGTCGCTGATGGCGCTGATTCTCGCCACCGGTCTGGTGGTGGACGACGCCATCGTGGTGCTGGAAAACATTTCCCGGCACATCGACGAAGGCGTCAAACCGATGCAGGCCGCGTACCTCGGGGCCAAGGAAGTCGGCTTTACCCTGCTGTCGATGAACGTCTCGTTGGTGGCGGTGTTCCTGTCGATCCTGTTCATGGGCGGGCTGGTCGAGAGCTTGTTTCGCGAATTTTCCATCACCCTGGCGGCGGCAATCGTGGTGTCGCTGGTGGTGTCCCTGACGCTGACACCGATGCTCTGCGCGCGCTGGCTCAAGCCGCACACCCCGGGCCAGGAAAACCGCCTGCAACGCTGGAGCCACAAGACCAACGACTGGATGGTCGGCAAATACGCCACCAGCCTCGACTGGGTATTGCGTCATCGACGTCTGACCTTGCTCAGTCTGCTGCTCACCGTTGGCGTCAACATTGCGCTGTATGTGGTGGTGCCGAAAACCTTCCTGCCGCAGCAGGACACCGGCCAGTTGATCGGTTTCGTGCGTGGCGACGACGGTCTGTCGTTCAACGTCATGCAGCCGAAAATGGAAACCTTCCGCCGCGCCGTGCTCAAGGACGAAGCGGTGGAAAGCGTGGCCGGGTTCATCGGCGGCAACAACGGCACCAACAACGCGTTCATGATCGTGCGCCTGAAACCGATCAAGCAACGCCAGCTGTCGGCGCAGAAAGTCATCGAACGCCTGCGCAAGGAAATGCCCAAGGTGCCAGGGGCGCAGTTGATGCTGATGGCCGACCAAGACCTGCAGTTTGGCGGAGGTCGCGAGCAGACCAGTTCGCAATACACCTACATCTTGCAAAGCGGCGATCTTGCCGAGCTGCGCAAGTGGTTCCCCAAAGTGGTGACCGCGCTGCGTGCGTTGCCAGAGCTGACTGCCATCGACGCCCGCGAAGGTGCCGGGGCGCAGCAGGTGACGCTGATTGTCGACCGGGATCAGGCCAAACGCCTGGGGGTCGACATGAACATGGTCACCGCCGTGCTCAACAACGCCTATAGCCAGCGGCAGATTTCGACGATCTACGACAGCCTCAACCAGTACCAGGTGGTGATGGAGGTCAATCCGAAATACGCCCAGGATCCGGTGACGCTCAAGCAGGTCGAGGTGATCACCGCTGACGGTGCGCGGGTGCCGCTGTCGACATTCGCCCATTACGAAAACAGTCTGGAAAACGACCGGGTCAGTCATGAAGGCCAGTTCGCGTCCGAAAGCATTTCCTTTGACATGGCTGAAGGCGTGACCGTGGAGCAGGGCAGTGCCGCCATCGAACGAGCGATCGCCAAGGTCGGTTTGCCGGAGGATGTGATCGCGAAAATGGCCGGCACCGCTGACGCCTTCGCCGCCACGCAGAAGAGCCAGCCGTTCATGATCCTCGGTGCATTGCTTGCGGTGTATCTGGTGCTCGGTGTGCTGTATGAAAGCTACATCCACCCGCTGACCATTCTCTCGACCTTGCCCTCGGCCGGGGTTGGCGCATTGCTGTCGATCTATGCACTGGGCGGCGAGTTCAGCCTGATTTCCCTGCTGGGGATATTCCTGCTGATCGGCGTGGTGAAAAAGAACGCCATTCTGATGATTGATCTGGCGCTGCAACTGGAGCGGCATGAGGGCCTGTCGCCGCTGGAGTCGATCCGCAGCGCCTGCCTGCAACGCCTGCGGCCGATTCTGATGACCACGCTGGCGGCGATCCTCGGCGCTTTGCCGTTGCTGCTCGGCCGCGCCGAGGGTGCGGAAATGCGCCAGCCGCTGGGCCTGACCATCATTGGCGGCCTGGTGTTCAGCCAGGTCCTGACCCTTTACACCACCCCGGTGGTTTACCTCTATCTCGACAAGCTGCGCCATCGTTTCAATAAATGGCGTGGCGTGCGCACTGACGCCGCTCTGGAAACTCCGCTATGACTGACCGTTCGCTTATCCAATTGGCCACCGTCCGCGGCTCGCGCCTGTTGAGCCTGTCGCTGTGCGTGGCGCTGCTCAGCGCTTGCGCAGTCGGCCCGGACTATCAGCGTCCGCAAACTGCCGAAATCGCTCAGTTCAAAGAAGCCGAGGGCTGGCGTCAGGCCAATCCCAGCGACTCGCTGGCCCGTGGCGCCTGGTGGGAGTTGTACGGCGACCAACAGCTCAACGCCTTGATCGAAAAACTCAACAGCTCCAACCAGACCGTCGCCCAGTCCGAAGCGCAGTTTCGTCAGGCGCAGGCTTTGGTGCGCAGCGCGCGTGGGGCGTTTTACCCCAGCGTCGACCTGAGTCTGGGCAAGACCCGCTCCAGCCAGGGCACCGGTAGCAGCAGTTCGAGCCTGAGCAGTTCCTCAAGCGGCATCCGCGACACCTACAACGCGCAACTGGGCGTCAGTTGGGAAGCCGATGTCTGGGGCAAACTGCGCCGTGGCCTGGAGGCCGACGAGGCCAGCGCCCAGGCGAGTTTTGCCGATCTGGCGGCGATGCGCTTGAGCCAGCAGTCGGAACTGGTGCAGAACTACCTGCAACTGCGGGTCATCGATCAGCAGAAGCGTTTGCTCGAGGCCACCGTTGCCGCTTATGAACGCTCGCTGAAAATGACCCAGAACCAGTACCGCGCCGGAGTTTCCGGGCGTGATGCGGTGGCGCAGGCGCAAACCCAGTTGAAAAGCACCCAGGCCGATCTGGTCGACCTGATCTGGCAGCGCGCACAGTTTGAAAACGCCATTGCCGTGCTCACTGGCGAAGCCCCGGCCAACTTCAGCATCGCCGAAACCCAGAACATCCCGAATCTGCCGCAAGTGCCGTTGAGCCTGCCTTCGCAATTGCTCGAACGCCGTCCTGACATCGCTTCGGCAGAGCGCTCTGTGATCGCCGCCAACGCCAACATCGGCGTGGCGAAAGCCGCGTATTACCCGGACCTGACCCTGAGCCTGAGCGGCGGCTACAGCAGCAGTACCTCGAAAAACCTGATCAGCCTGCCGAACCGTTTCTGGTCGGTCGGCCCACAGCTGTCGTTGCCGCTGTTCGACGGTGGCATCCGTTCGGCCGAGGTCGACCGCAGCGAGGCGGCCTACGACGAAACCGTAGCCCGCTACCGGCAGACCGTGCTCGACGGATTCCGCGAGGTGGAAAACTACCTGGTCCAGCTCAAGGTCTATGAAGACGAAGCGGCGGTACGCCAGGAAGCGCTGGATGCCGCCCGCGATTCCCTGCGCCTGACGGAAAACCAGTACAAGGCCGGGCTGATTGCCTATATCGACGTGGTGGTGGTGCAGGCCACGGCGCTGAGTAACGAACGTAGTGTGCTTAATATTCTGCAGAGTCGATTGATTGCCAGCGTGCAACTGATCGCCGCACTGGGCGGCGGCTGGGATGGGCAACTGGACGTCAGTGATAATCGCTGAACCTGTGGGAGCGCGCTTGCTCGCGAAAGCGGTGGGTCAGTCGAGCGAGATGTTGAATGTGCCGACGCATTCGCGAGCAAGCTCGCTCCCACAGGGATTCGCGTTCGAAGGGTGAAGGGTGGCTGGACGCTGAAAATTGTGGGAGCGAGCTTGCTCGCGAAAGCGGTGGGTCAGGCAACTCGATGGTGGCTGTGCCGACGCCTTCGCGCAGGCTCGCTCCCACAGGGATTCGCGTTCGAAGGGTGAAGGGTGGCTGGACGCTGAAAATTGTGCGAGCGAGCTTGCTCGCGAAAGCGGTGGGTCAGGCAACTACGATGGTGGCTGTGCCGACGCATTCGCGAGCAAGCTCGCTCCCACAGGGATTCGCGTTCGAAGGGTGAAGTGTGGCTGGACGCTGAAAATTGTGCGAGCGAGCCTGCTCGCGAAAGCGGTGGGGCAGGCAACTACGATGGTGGCTGTGCCGGCGCCTTCGCGAGCAGGCTCGCTCCCACAGGGATTCGCGTTCGTATGATGAAGGGTGGCTGGACGCTGAAAATTGTGGGAGCGAGCCTGCTCGCGAAAGCGGTGGGTCAGGCAACTCGATGGTGGCTGTGCCGGCGCCTTCGCGAGCAGGCTCGCTCCCACAGGGATTCGCGTTCGAATGGTGAAGGGTGGCTGGACGCTGAAAATTGTGCGAGCGAGCCTGCTCGCGAAAGCGGTGGGTCAGGCAACTACGATGGTGGCTGTGCCGGCGCCTTCGCGAGCAAGCTCGCTCCCACAGGGATTCGCGTTCGAAGGGTGAAGGGTGGCTGGACGCTGAAAATTGTGGGAGCGAGCCTGCTCGCGAAAGCGGTGGGTCAGGCAACTACGATGGTGGCTGTACCTGCGCCTTCGCGAGCAAGCTCGCTCCCACAGGGATTCGCGTTCGAAGGGTGAAGGGTGGCTGGACGCTGAAAATTGTGGGAGCGAGCCTGCTCGCGAAAGCGGTGGGTCAGGCAACTACGATGGTGGCTGTACCTGCGCCTTCGCGAGCAGGCTCGCTCCCACAGGGATTCGCGTTCGAAGGGTGAAGGGTGGCTGGACGCTGAAAATTGTGGGAGCGAGCTTGCTCGCGAAAGCGGTGGGTCAGGCAACTAAGATGGTGGCTGTACCTGCGCCTTCGCGAGCAGGCTCGCTCCCACAGGGATTCGCGTTCGAATGATGAAGGGTGGCTGGACGCTGAAAATTGTGGGAGCGAGCTTGCTCGCGAAAGCGGTGGGTCAGGCAACTACGATGGTGGCTGTGCCGACGCCTTCGCGAGCAGGCTCGCTCCCACAGGGATTCGCGTTCGAAGGGTGAAGGGTGGCTGGACGCTGAAAATTGTGCGAGCGAGCCTGCTCGCGAAAGCGGTGGGTCAGGCAACTACGATGGTGGCTGTACCTGCGCCTTCGCGAGCAGGCTCGCTCCCACATGGATTTGTGTCTGGCGTGAGACACTTTCACAAGGTGTGCTTAAAGCCCACCGCAGAGCCTTGTAGGACGATCGAACAAGCGTTTCATCGGCTTGATGGCAATTTGATTACTTTGTCAGTGCGTTCTTCCGCGCAATCAGTACAATCGCCGCATTTGCCCGACCGAGAATGGAAGCAGTACGGTTTCGGCTTGTCACGAGAACGTCCATGCTCATCGGCAGCTACTCCTTCACTCTGGTTTTGATTTCGTTGTGCGTGGCCATTCTGGCCTCCTACACGGCGCTCGACCTGACTGGGCGCATCGCCACGGCGAAAGGCCGGGCTGTGCATTTCTGGACGGCGGGCGGGGCGTTGGCGATGGGCGTTGGCGTCTGGTCGATGCATTTCATCGGCATGCTCGCCTTCAAACTGCCGATCGACCTGGGCTATGACTTCGCCCTCACTGCGCTGTCGCTGCTGATCGCGGTGCTGTCCTGCGGCTTTGCCTTGTGGCTGGTCAGCCAACCGAAGTTGCCACTGGTGCAACTGGCCTTCGGTGCGTTGATCATGGGAGCAGGCATCAGCGCCATGCACTACACCGGCATGGCTGCGCTGCGCATGACCCCGGGCATAGATTACGACCCGACATTGTTCAGCGCCTCCTTGCTGATTGCCGTCGGCGCGTCGGCAGCGGCATTGTGGATCGCCTTTCGCCTGCGCCAGCATTCGCCCTATGTGCGGCTGATTCGTGCCGGCGCGGCGGTGATCATGGGTGTGGCGATTGTCGGCATGCATTACACCGGCATGGCGGCGGCGCAGTTTCCTGACGGCAGTTTCTGCGGCGCGACACTCAATGGCTTGAAGGGCAATGGCCTCGACAGTCTGGTCGTGGTCACCACGCTGGCGGTGCTGTCGATTGCCCTGTTGACCTCGATCCTCGACGCCCGCCTCGAAGCGCGCACGGCTGATCTGGCGCACTCGCTGACGGTGGCCAATCGCGAACTCACCCAATTGGCCTTGCACGATCCGCTGACCAGCCTGCCCAATCGCATGTTGCTCGACGACCGCATCAATCAGGCAATCAGAAAAGTTGAAGAGCAGGGCGGCTGCTTCGCCTTGATGTTCATCGACCTCGACGGCTTCAAACCGGTCAACGACGCATTCGGCCATCACATGGGCGACCAATTGCTGCGCGAAGTCGGCGCGCGTCTGCGTGAGGATTTGCGCAGCCAGGACACCCTGGCGCGGATCGGTGGCGATGAATTCGTTCTGCTGGTGCGCTTGAGCGAGCCCAATGACGCCTTGAGCCTGGCCGCGCGTCAGGTCGGCCTGATCGGTCGCACGTTCCGCGTCGCCGAGCATGACCTGCAGATTTCCGCCAGCGTCGGCATCGCCCTGTATCCAGGCAACGGCGCCAACGCCCAGGAACTGCTGATGAACGCCGACGCCGCGATGTACCACGCCAAGGGCGGCGGCAAGAACGGCTACAGCTTCTTCGATGCATCGATGAACACCAACGCGCGCAAGCAATTGCAACTGTTGCAGGACCTGCGCGCGGCCATCGAGCACAACCAGTTCTGCCTGCATTACCAGCCCAAATTCGACGCCGCCAATGGCCGTCCGGTCGGTGCCGAAGCGCTGCTGCGTTGGAAGCATCCGCTGCATGGCATGTTGATGCCGGACAAGTTCATTGATCTGGCGGAGAAAACCGGGCTGATCATTCCGATGGGTGAATGGGTCCTGAACGAAGCCTGCCGGCAGATGCGCGAATGGTACGTGCTCGGTTACACCGACTGGCGCATTGCCGTAAACCTCTCGGCGTTGCAGTTTTGCCATGCCGGGCTGGTGCAAAGCGTGGCCAAGGCGCTGGCCACCCACCATTTGCCGGCCAACAGCCTGACCCTGGAAATCACTGAAACCACAGCCATGAGCGACGCCGACGCGAGCATGACCGTGCTGCAAGAGTTGTCGGACATGGGCGTCGACCTGTCGATCGACGACTTCGGCACCGGTTATTCCAGCCTGATGTACCTCAAGCGCCTGCCGGCCAATGAGCTGAAGATCGACCGCGGTTTCGTCCGTGATCTGGAACACGACAGCGATGATGCGGCGATCGTCTCGGCGATTGTTGCGCTGGGGCAGGCCCTGGATCTGCGGATTGTCGCCGAGGGTGTCGAGACCGGCGCGCAACAGGATTTCCTCACCAAACTGGGCTGTGATTCGCTGCAGGGCTATCTGCTTGGCCACCCGATGCCGGCGGAGCGCTTCATGCAGGACATCGTGCGTGGGCAACGGCTGGCGGTGGTCTGAGAGACCGAGTCATCGTTCTTCGCGAGCAGGCTCGCTCCCACAGGTGATCGCATTCCCTTGTGGGAGCGAGCCTGCTCGCGAAGGCGTCCGGCCAGACGCCACAGACTCCATGCAAAACCCGCCAATCGCAGTTATTCTTCCCCCGACTGTTACGTGTGCACGTGGGGGAAGGCCAGCATGGATAAAGTCATTGTCATCACCGGTGGCGGGCGCGGAATCGGCGCGGCTACGGCATTGTTGGCAGCCGAACAGGGCTACCGGATCTGCATCAACTACCAGTCGGATGAGCAGGCCGCACACAGCGTACTCGAACAGGTTCGCGCCTTGGGCGCCCAAGCCATCGCGGTTCGCGCCGATGTCAGTATCGAAGACGAAGTGATCGCGATGTTTCAGCGCGTCGACGCCGAACTGGGCCGGGTTACCGCCCTGGTCAACAACGCCGGCACCGTCGGGCAGAAGTCGCGGGTCGATGAAATGTCCGAATTCCGCATCCTCAAAATCATGAAAACCAACGTGCTGGCGCCGATCCTCTGCGCCAAGCATGCGATCCTGCGCATGTCGCCCAAACACGGCGGGCAGGGCGGCAGCATCGTCAACGTCTCCTCGGTCGCGGCACGCCTCGGTTCGCCGAACGAGTACGTTGATTACGCCGCATCCAAAGGCGCGCTCGACACCTTCACTATCGGTCTGTCGAAAGAAGTGGCGGGCGAGGGCATTCGCGTCAATGCCGTGCGTCCGGGTTACATCTACACCGACTTCCATGCCCTGAGCGGCGACCCGGATCGGGTCAGCAAGCTCGAATCGGCGATTCCCATGGCCCGGGGCGGGCGGCCGGATGAAGTGGCGGAGGCGATTGTCTGGTTGCTGTCGGACAAGGCGTCGTATGCGACCGGGACGTTTGTTGATTTGGGGGGTGGGCGGTAAACCGGTGGATTTGCAGTGTTAAAGCCGGCCTCTTCGCGAGCAGGCTCGCTCCCACATTGGTTCTGTATTCACAAATCAACTGTGGGAGCGAGCCTGCTCGCGAAGGGGCCAGCCCAGACAACACCTATCCGTCAAAACGACCGCACAATCCGCCCCAACGTCTCCATGGCCTTTTCCGATTCCTCGGTCCATGGGCTGCCGTAATTCAAGCGAATGCAATTTCTGAAACGCTGGGTCGGTGAGAAAATCGGCCCCGGCGCGATGCTGATGCCTTGTGCCAGTGCCATCTGGAACAGCTTCAGCGAATCCATCTGCTCCGGCAACTCCAGCCACAGAAAGTAGCCCCCCGCCGGCTGGCTGACCCGGGTCTGCGCCGGAAAGTAACGGGCAATCGCCGCGAGCATCGCGCTCTGCTGTTCTTCCAGGGCATAACGCAGTTTGCGCAGATGCCGATCGTAGCCGCCGTGTTGCAGATAATCGGCGATCGCCGCTTGCGCCGGCATGGAAGCGCACAGCGAGGTCATCAGCTTGAGCCGTTCGATCTTCTGCGCGAAACGCCCGGCCGCCACCCAGCCGATGCGATAACCGGGGGCGAGGCTTTTGGCGAACGAGCCGCAATGCATGACCAATCCTTCGGTGTCGAAGGCCTTGGCCGGTTTCGGTGCCTGTTGGCCGTAATAAAGCTCGGCGTAGACGTCGTCCTCGATCAACGGCACCTGATGCTGGCGCAGCAGTTCGACCAGTTCCTGTTTCTTCGCTTCGGGCATGCTCGCGCCCATCGGGTTCTGGAAACTGGTCATGCACCAGCAGGCCTTGATCGGATGGCGTTCCAGAGTTTGCGCGAGCACGCCGAGGTCGATGCCGTCACGCGGGTGCACGGGGATTTCCACGGCTTTGAGCTTCAGGCGCTCCAGCACTTGCAGGCAGGCATAAAACGCCGGGGCCTCGATGGCCACCAGGTCACCGGGCTCGGTCACCGCTTGCAGGCACAGGTTCAGCGCTTCGAGGGCGCCGTTGGTGATCAGTAGTTCTTCCATCGGCAGCATCAGCCCGCCGACCATGTAGCGCAGGGCAATCTGCCGGCGCAGTTGCGGGTTGCCCGGCGACATATCGGTGACGACCATGCGCGGATCCATCTCCCGCGCGGCGCTGGCCAGGGAGCGCGACAGGCGTTGCAGCGGGAACAGGGTCGGGCTGGGGAAGGCCGAGCCGAACGGTACGGTGTTGGGGTCCTTGATCGAGTCGAGTACCGAGAACACCAGTTCGCTGACGTCGACTTCGGTGGATTCGTTGACCTGACTGCTAATCACCGGCTCGGAAAATGTGCTCGGTGTATGGGCGTTGACGAAGTAACCGGAGCGCGGCCGGGCGCGGATCAGGCCGCGGCGTTCGAGCAGGTAATAGGCCTGGAATACGGTCGACGGGCTGACCCCGTAAGCCTGGCTGGCATAGCGCACCGACGGTACCCGCTGGCCAGGCCCGAGGACGCCGGAGCGGATCAGTTCAGCGATGTCGTCGGCGAATTTTTCGTAGCGTTTCATCGGTGGGCCTTGGTGGACTTCAATTTTATGGCGTGTCAGGGGAAAGGCCCCTCACCCTAACCCTCTCCCGGGGGGAGAGGGGACTGACCGTGTTGTTTGTTCGAGATACGCCGACCTGATAAATCTCAGTCGAATGCGGGATTTGAACAGCATGGAGATCGGCTCCCTTTCCCCCTCGCCCCCCGACGGGGGAGAGGGCTGGGGTGAGGGGGGACGTTTTCAGCCGCTCAGCGATTCATCGGCGCCACAAACCGGCTCTTCGCCACGCTGTATACCTGCGGCTCGTCACTGTCTTCAATCCTGAAACTCAACGTCTGCGAACTGCTCGCCGGCCGCTCGGTGGTCATTGCCACCGACACCGGCACATCGACAATCTCCCCGGGCGCCAGGCGCAGTGTCGTTTTGCCCTGCAACTCAAACCCGTCGCCATCAACCAGACTCAACCGGTATTCCTGCCGTTGCTGAGTCTTGTTGATCACTTTCAGCGAATAAATATTCTCGATCTGGCCCTGAGCGTTCTCACGAAACAACCCACGATCCTTGGTTACGTCCAGCGACACCATCGGCCGCTCGATCAATGCTAATGCCAACGCTCCAATCATCACCAGCAACACCGCCGTATAGCCAATCAGGCGCGGACGCAGCAGGTGGGTCTTGCCGCCCTGCAATTCGCGCTCGGAACTGTAGCGGATCAGGCCGCGCGGGTAATGCATTTTGTCCATGATCGAATCGCAGGCGTCGATGCATGCTGCGCAGCCGATGCATTCCATTTGCAAGCCATCGCGGATGTCGATGCCGGTCGGGCAGACCTGCACGCATAACTGGCAGTCGATGCAATCACCCAGGCCAGCTTCGACCGGGCGTACATCACGCTTGCGCGGGCCACGGTTTTCGCCTCGCGCGGCGTCGTAGGCGATGGTCAGCGTGTCCTTGTCGAACATCACGCTCTGGAACCGCGCATACGGGCACATATGCATGCACACCGCTTCACGCAGCCAACCGGCGTTGATATAGGTGGCGGCGGCAAAAAACAGCACCCAGAACAGGCTGACCCCACCGATCTGCAGGGTCAGCAGTTCTTCGGCCAGCGGCCGGATCGGCGTGAAATAGCCGACGAAGGTCAGGCCGGTGATTACGCTGATTGCCAGCCACAACGTGTGTTTGGCGGCGCGCCGCGCCAGTTTGTTCAGGCTCCATGGCGCGGCTTGCAGTTTGATTCGCTGGTTGCGCTCGCCTTCGGTGATCTTCTCGCACCACATGAAGATCCACGTCCACGAACTCTGCGGGCAGGTGTAACCGCACCAGACGCGACCGGCGAATACGGTAATCGCGAACAGACCGAACGCGGCGATGATCAGCAGCGCCGAGAGCAGAATGAAATCCTGCGGCCAGAACGTCGCGCCGAAGATATGGAATTTACTTTCCGCCAGATCCCACAGCACCGCCTGCCGACCGCCCCAGTTCAGCCACACGGTGCCGAAGAACAGCACAAACAGAAGCCCGGCACCGCTCATACGCAGGTTGCGGAACAGACCGGTGAAGCTGCGGGTGTGGATCTGTTTGTCGGTGGATCCGGCAGTCGCCTTCAGTGGGCGCGCGGGTACGCTTTTTATCGTTGGCGATGCTTCTACGGTTCGGACGGGGATTTGCTCGCTCATGTTCGTTCGCTCATCAGCCTCCATCAGGCCGATGCACTATGAGCGCCGATCTGTTTGCAGAACAGACTCAGGTTTGGCAATAAAAAGCGGATCAGATGAGGTTTGGCGCTATCTCTGCGACAACTTGAAGCATCAAGGTGGGCGCGGCGCAAACGCCTGGTGCAGGCGTCTGCGTCGGGTGTTGATCGAGATCAATCAAACCACCGAATCACTGTCATCGGCCTTCAGATGTTTGCGCCCGTCCCTGGCCCCGGCGACGGTCAAGGCATCGGCTTCTGCTTCGGTGATGTAGGTGCGTTTGCCTTCGATTTCCACGAACGACATGGCTTTGTCGCTATCGGTCATGACTTCCAGAGTGTCGCAGATGCGAATTTCCTCACCATGCTCGACGGTGAAAAAACACACTTTCTGTTCGGGGTTGGATTCATCGATTCGAACGGGCATGGCGGCAGTCCTTGTTCCAGTGAGGTCTGCATATTAGGAAGCGCAGCGCGCCGATCGTTCTGCGCAACCGATTAATGGTCGCTGTTGTCCATCGCTTATCAAGCCAATGACAAGGGAAGCACGATGGAAGACTGGTGGGATGAAGTGTGGGCCACGATGCAAGCCGAATTTGCCGACATCGGCGACGCCTCGCAGATGACCCGAATCACCGTACGCCTGGTGATGGCGGCGATTCTTGGCGGAATACTCGGTTTCGAGCGTGAGCGTAAAGGCAAGGCAGCGGGCGTGCGCACGCACATGCTGGTGGCATTGGGTGCTGCGCTATTCGTTTTGGTGCCGCAGACCTCGGGCGCGGAGTCCGATGCGATGAGTCGGGTATTGCAGGGCGTGATTGCCGGGATCGGCTTTCTCGGCGCCGGGACCATTCTGAAAAATCAGCAGGGCGACGAGGCGCATGTCAAAGGCCTGACCACGGCGGCGGGCTTATGGATGACGGCGGCGATCGGCGTGGCAGCCGGGCTGGGCAAGGAAGCGACGGCATTGCTCAGTACCATTCTGGCGCTGGCGATTTTCAGCGTGATGCCCTACGTGGTGAGAGTGTTCGAAAAGGACGTCGACAAGAACGACCATCTCTAGCTAATCACTCGGTCCCGTGTAGGAGCTGCCGAAGGCTGCGATCTTTTGATTTGCATTGCCGCGCGGCAAAGAGATCGCAGCCTTCGGCAGCTCCTACAGGGATGGCACGCAGACATGCCAATGTCAGACGATCACCGGCGGCATCGTGCTCGGTGGCTCTTCCTTCGGTGGTGGCGTGGTGCCGGGCGGCTCTTGCTCGGGCACCGGCGGCGGCTCGGTGTCCGGCAGGGTGGGTTTGTCGATGTTCGGATCGGGCGTTTCCGCCGGGATCGGGATGCTCATCAGGTGACCTCCGTATGGCACATGGCGTGGGACGTGCTTAAGTGAGTTGACCCGGCCACGGCAAATTCGATCCGCAGGTTTGTCTTGTTAATTTCATCTGAACTTTTCCCCGCGCCGGTTGCTCGGAACCTAAGTGAGTTCATGACAGGGCCGGCGCTTTCTCGCGAATACTGTTCCGGCACAAGAGCGTCCTTGGGGCGTTAAGGAGAGATGCTCAATGACTGCTGAAAGACCTTCAGAGCTGAGTTACAACCCGCACATGCCGCTGTCGCAGGCGTTGCTGCTGCCACGTATCGTCATCGAAAACACCATGCCGACGCTCGACGGCGGCCAGTTCGCGGTCAAATCGACTGTCGGACGCGAAGTGCTGGTAACCAGCAAGGTATTCGCTGACGGCCATGACAAGCTCGCCGTACGCATCCGCTGGCGCGAGGAAGGCCAGGAAACCTGGCAGACCGAGGTCATGTCCGATCAGGGCAACAACACCTGGCAAGGCCAGTTCCGCCCTGAGGAGCAGGGCCGCTACCTGTATTGCATCGAAGCGTGGATCGACCATTTCGCCAGCTTCCAGTACGAACTGGAAAAGAAGCACAGCGCGGCGGTGCCGGTTTCGCTGGAGCTGCAGGAAGGCCGGACGATGGTGCAACAGGCCGCCGAACGCAGCGAAGGCCAGCTCAGCGAGCAACTCGCGGCGCTGCACCATGAATTGTCGGGCCTGCTCGAAACCGAGCAGGTCGCGTTGTTTCTGCACTCGCGCAGTGCAGAGCTGATGGCTCAGGCCGATCACCGCGCCTATCTGAGCGTCAGCGCCGAATTCCCCATGGACGTCGAGCGTGAACTGGCCGAGTTCGCCAGTTGGTATGAGCTGTTTCCGCGCTCGATCACCGACGATCCCCAGCGTCACGGCACTTTCAACGATGTGCACTCGCGTCTGCCGATGATTCAGGACATGGGCTTCGACGTGTTGTACTTCACGCCGATTCACCCGATCGGCCGCGCCCACCGCAAGGGCCGCAACAATTCCCTGACCGCTGGCCCAGACGATCCCGGCAGCCCGTACGCGATTGGTAGCGAAGAGGGCGGCCACGAAGCGATTCACTCGCAACTCGGCACCCGTGAAGATTTCCGCCGCCTGGTGGCTGCCGCCGCCGACCATGGCCTGGAAATCGCTCTCGACTTCGCCATCCAGTGTTCCCAGGACCACCCGTGGCTCAAGGAACATCCGGGCTGGTTCAACTGGCGCCCGGACGGCACGATCAAATACGCCGAAAACCCACCGAAGAAATACCAGGACATCGTCAACGTCGACTTCTATGCGCCGGACGCGATTCCGAGCCTGTGGGTCGAGTTGCGCGACATCGTCGTCGGCTGGGTCAAGGAAGGCGTGAAAATCTTCCGCGTTGACAACCCGCACACCAAACCGCTGCCGTTCTGGCAATGGCTGATCGCCGATGTGCGCACCCTGTACCCGGAAGTGATCTTCCTCGCCGAGGCCTTCACCACGCCGGCGATGATGGCGCGTCTGGGCAAGGTCGGGTATTCGCAGAGCTACACCTATTTCACCTGGCGCAACACCAAGGCCGAGCTGGCCGAATACTTCACCGAACTGAATCAGTCGCCCTGGCGCGAATGCTACCGGCCGAATTTCTTCGTCAATACTCCGGACATCAACCCGGCGTTCCTGCATGAGTCAGGGCGTCCCGGATTTCTCATCCGCGCTGCATTGGCGACTATGGGTTCGGGGCTGTGGGGCATGTATTCCGGTTTCGAATTGTGCGAATCGGCGCCGGTGCCGGGCAAAGAGGAATACCTGGATTCGGAGAAATACGAGATCCGTGTCCGCGACTTCACCGCGCCGGGCAACATCATTGCCGAGATCGCTCAGCTCAACCGCATCCGCCGGCAGAACCCGGCGCTGCACACGCATCTGGGTCTGAAAATCTACAACGCCTGGAACGACAACATTCTGTACTTCGGCAAGCGCAGCGCCGATGGCAGCAATTTCATCCTGGTCGCGGTCAGCCTCGATCCGCACAACGTGCAGGAAGCGAATTTCGAACTGCCGCTGTGGGAAATGGGCCTGCCGGACGATGCCACCACCCATGGCGAAGATCTGATGAATGGCCATCGCTGGGACTGGCACGGCAAATATCAGTTCATGCGTATTGACCCGGCGTATCAGCCGTTCGGGATTTGGCGGATTTCAGCTTCGTAACATTTGCACCGCCTCCGTGGCGAAGGGATTTATCCCCGTTGGGGCGCGCAGCGGCCCGTTTTTTCAAGCTGCACCGCGTTAATAATTTGCGACTGCTGCGCAGCCGAACGGGGATAAATCCCCTCGCCACAGGGGCTCACCAATGCGAGTCCCTCGGTGTATCAGAGAATTTTTCAGGAGTTCCACATGGCGAAGAAACCCAAGGCAGCCGCCTTCATCAAAGACCCGCTCTGGTACAAGGACGCGGTGATCTATCAGGTTCACGTCAAATCGTTTTTCGACTCCAACAATGACGGGATCGGCGACTTTCCCGGGCTTATCGCCAAACTCGATTACATTGCCGACCTCGGCGTCAACACCATCTGGCTGCTGCCGTTCTATCCCTCGCCACGTCGCGACGACGGCTACGACATCGCCGAATACCGTGGCGTGCACAGCGACTACGGGACCATGGCCGACGCCAAGCGCTTCATTGCCGAAGCGCACAAGCGCGGTCTGCGGGTGATTACCGAACTGGTCATCAACCACACCTCCGACCAGCACCCGTGGTTTCAGCGTGCGCGTAAAGCCAAGCCGGGTTCGGCGGCGCGGGATTTCTACGTCTGGTCCGATGACGACCAGAAATACGACGGCACGCGGATCATCTTCCTCGATACCGAGAAGTCCAACTGGACCTGGGACCCGGTCGCCGGCCAATACTTCTGGCACCGCTTCTATTCGCACCAGCCGGATCTGAACTTCGATAACCCGCAAGTCATGAAAGCCGTGTTGTCGGTGATGCGTTACTGGCTGGACATGGGCATCGACGGCCTGCGCCTCGATGCGATTCCGTACCTGATCGAGCGCGACGGCACCAACAACGAAAACCTGCCCGAGACCCATGACGTCCTCAAGCAGATCCGTGCCGAGATCGACGCCAACTACCCCGACCGCATGCTGCTGGCCGAGGCGAATCAGTGGCCGGAAGACACTCAGCTGTATTTCGGTGACACCGATGCCGCTGGCGTCAATGGCGACGAATGCCACATGGCCTTCCACTTCCCGCTGATGCCGCGCATGTACATGGCGTTGGCTCAGGAAGATCGCTTCCCGATTACCGACATTCTCCGGCAGACCCCGGAAATTCCGGCGAATTGCCAATGGGCGATTTTCCTGCGCAACCACGATGAGCTGACCCTGGAAATGGTCACCGATCGTGAGCGCGATTACCTGTGGAATTACTACGCGGCTGATCGTCGCGCGCGAATCAACCTCGGTATTCGCCGTCGTCTCGCGCCGCTGATGGAGCGCGACCGTCGCCGCATCGAACTGCTCAACAGCCTGCTGCTGTCGATGCCCGGCACGCCGACCCTGTATTACGGCGACGAAATCGGCATGGGCGATAACATCTACCTCGGCGACCGCGACGGCGTGCGTACTCCAATGCAGTGGTCGATCGACCGCAACGGCGGTTTCTCCCGCGCCGATCCGGCCAGTCTGGTACTACCGCCGATCATGGATCCGCAGTATGGCTATCAGTCGGTCAACGTCGAAACCCAGTCCGGCGATCCGCATTCGCTGTTGAACTGGACGCGGCGCCTGCTGGCCGTGCGCAAGCAATCGAAAGCGTTCGGCCGTGGCACGTTGAAAATGCTCTCGCCGGCCAACCGTCGCGTGCTGGCTTATACCCGCGAATACACCGATGTCGATGGCAAGCACGAAATCATCCTGTGCGTGGCCAACGTCTCGCGCAGTGCGCAAGCAGTGGAGCTGGATCTGTCGGCGTACGTCGGCATGGTGCCGGTGGAAATGCTCGGCGGTAACGCGTTCCCGCCGATCGGTCAGTTGAATTTCCTTCTGACCTTGGCGCCGTACGGCTTCTATTGGTTCGCGCTGGCAGCAGAGAACCAGATGCCAAGCTGGCACGTCGAGCCGGCGCAGAGCCTGCCGGACTTCACCACGCTGGTACTGAAAAAACGCATGGAAGAGCTGCTCGAAGCGCCGTCGCGTACGACGCTGGAGCAAAGCATTCTGCCGAGCTGGCTGCAGAACCGTCGCTGGTTCGCCGGCAAGGACGCGGCGATCGAGAAGGTCAATCTGGCTTACGGCGTGCGTTTCGGCGACGCCCAGCATCCGGTGCTGCTCAGCGAAATCGAAGTCACCAGCGGCGGCCAGACCAACCGTTATCAACTGCCGTTCGGCTTCATTGCCGAAGACCATGTCGGCCCACCGTTGCCGCAGCAATTGGCGCTGTCGCGTGTACGCCGTGTGCGTCAGGTCGGCCTGATCACCGATGCGTTCAGCCTGGAAACTTTCGTCCGCGCCGTTCTGCAAGGCATGCAGAGCAACACCGTACTGGAGTCGATCGAAGGCGAAATCCGCTTCGAACAGACAGATCATCTGGAAAAACTCGGCCTCGGCGCCGAGTCGGATGTGCGCTACCTGTCGGCCGAGCAATCGAACAGCTCCGTGGTTGTCGGCAACAGCCTGGTGCTTAAGCTGATACGCAAAGTGGCTTCTGGCGTACACCCGGAACTGGAGATGAGCGCTTACCTGACCGAGGCCGGGTTTGCCAATATCTCTCCACTGCTCGGTTCGGTGATTCGCCGTGATGCGCAGGGCGAAGATAACTTGCTGATGATCGCCCAAGGCTATCTGAGCAATCAGGGCGATGCATGGGAATGGACGCAGAACAACCTCGAACGGGCGTTGCGCGATGAACTGGCCGACGCCATGTCCGAGCAGGAGCAGCATTACAACGCGCTCGGCGAGCTGAGGGACTTCGCCGGAATGCTCGGCCAGCGTCTGGGCGAGATGCATCAGGTGCTCGCTGCGCCAACCGACAACGCCGACTTTGCGCCGCAAGTGTCGTCGAGCAAGGACATGGCCGCGACGGCCAAGGATGTCACCGCCCAGGTCGAACATGCCTTGAAACTGCTCAAGCAGCATCAAGGCGAGTTGAACGCGGCGGACCAGAAACTGGTCAAGCGTCTGCTCGACGAGAAGAAAACCATCCTGGCCCATGTGCAGGATCTGGCGAAGAAAGCCACCGGCGGTTTGCGCATCCGGGTGCATGGCGACTTGCATTTGGGTCAGGTGCTGGTAATCAAGGGCGATGCCTACTTGATTGACTTCGAGGGCGAACCGGCGCGGCCGTTGAGTGAGCGTCGCGGCAAGCACAGCCCGTACAAGGATGTCAGCGGCGTACTGCGTTCGTTCGATTACGCAGCGGCGATGACCATCAACGTGCACAACGTCGACAACAGCACCGAAGCCGAAGCGGCGCGTAAACGTGTCGCCGAGCGTTATTTGCGCGAAGCACGCGAGGCATTTGTCCAGGCATACCGCGAGGCAGCAGCTAGTCTTGAGCATGCCTGGCAGGATCCTCAGGGTGCCGACGCCGCGCTGGCGTTGTTCGGCCTGGAAAAAGCCGCTTATGAAGTGGCCTACGAGGCGGAAAACCGCCCAACGTGGCTGCCCGTGCCATTGCACGGCTTGTATGGATTATTGACAGGGCTTAAACCCTTTTCCGATCTTGGTGGAGAGTAGTCATGAGTTTCTCGAACAAGGAACAGGGTGTGGTAAAGGAAGCATTGTTACCCTCGGCGCGCGACATCGATGCGTTGGTGCGCGCTGAACATCAGGACCCGTTTTCCATTCTCGGCCCGCACGGCGATGGCGCTGGCGGACAATTCATCCGCGCTTATCTGCCGGGTGCGCTGAGTGTGGCGGTGCTGGACAAGGACAGCGGCGAAGAGCTTGGCCCGCTGGAGATGACCGAGACGCCGGGGCTGTTTGTCGGCCATTTCGATCAGGCGCGACCGTACCTGTTGCGCACGCGCTGGGCTGGTGGCGAGCAGGTCGCCGAAGATCCGTACAGCTTTGGTCAGTTGCTCGGGGAAATGGATTTGTATCTGTTCGCCGAAGGCAATCACCGTGACCTCAGCGCTTGCCTCGGTGCACAGCTGAAAACCGTTGATGGCGTGGACGGCGTGCGCTTTGCCGTGTGGGCACCGAATGCCCGCCGTGTCTCGGTGGTTGGCGATTTCAACGTCTGGGACGGTCGTCGTCACCCGATGCGCCTGCGCCATCCTTCGGGCGTGTGGGAGTTGTTCATCCCTCGCCTGCAAGCGGGGGAGTTGTACAAGTACGAAATCCTCGGCGCTCACGGCATTCTGCCGCTCAAGGCCGACCCGATGGCGCTGGCTACCAGCCTGCCGCCGGATACCGCCTCGAAAGTCGCCTCGCCGTTGCAAATCGACTGGCAGGATCACGAGTGGATGAATTCCCGTCAGGATCGCCAGCAGCGCTCCAAACCTTTGTCGATCTACGAGTTGCACGCCGGCTCCTGGCAGTGCGAGCTGGATGATCTCGGCGAAGTCGCGCGCCAGTACACCTGGCCGGAACTGGCCGAGCGGCTGATTCCTTATGTGAAAGAGCTGGGATTCACCCACATCGAATTGATGCCGATCATGGAGCACCCGTTCGGTGGTTCCTGGGGTTACCAGTTGCTTTCGCAGTTCGCGCCGAGCGCACGTTACGGCACACCGGATCAGTTCGCCGCGTTCGTCAACGCCTGTCACCAGGCCGACATCGGTGTGATTCTCGACTGGGTACCGGCGCATTTCCCCACCGATACCCATGGTCTGGCGCAGTTCGACGGCACCGCGCTGTACGAATACGGCAATCCGCTGGAAGGCTTCCATCAGGATTGGGACACGCTGATCTACAACCTCGGTCGCACTGAAGTGCACGGCTACATGCTGGCCTCGGCGCTGCACTGGCTGAAACACTTCCACATCGACGGCCTGCGTGTTGATGCCGTGGCGTCGATGCTGTATCGCGACTATTCGCGCAAGGCTGGCGAATGGGTGCCGAACCGCCACGGCGGTCGGGAGAACCTGGAGGCCATCGACTTCCTGCGGCATTTGAACGACGTGGTTGAACTGGAAGCGCCGGGTGCGCTGGTGATTGCCGAAGAATCCACCGCATGGCCGGGCGTCAGCCAGAGCACCCAGCAGGGCGGCTTGGGCTTTTCCTACAAATGGAACATGGGCTGGATGCACGACTCGCTGCACTACATCCAGCAGGACCCGGTGTACCGCGCCCATCATCACAATGAGCTGAGCTTCGGCCTGGTTTACGCCTGGTCGGAGCGCTTCATCCTGCCGATTTCCCACGACGAAGTGGTGCACGGCAAACACTCGCTGATCGACAAGATGCCCGGCGACCGCTGGCAGAAATTTGCCAACCTGCGCGCCTATCTGAGCTTCATGTGGACGCATCCGGGCAAGAAGCTGTTGTTCATGGGCTGCGAGTTTGGCCAGTGGCGCGAGTGGAACCACGATCAGCAACTGGACTGGTACCTGCTGCAGTACTCCGAGCACAAAGGTGTGCAGAAACTGGTTGGCGATCTCAACCGGCTGTATCGCGAAGAGCCGGCTCTGCACGACCAGGACGACGCACCGCAAGGCTTCCAGTGGTTGATTGGCGATGATGCGATCAACAGCGTTTACGCATGGTTGCGCTGGAGCAAGGATGGCTCGCCGGTTTTGGTCGTCGCCAACTTCACGCCGGTACCGCGCCAGTCGTATCGGGTCGGCGTGCCGTTTGCCGGGCGCTGGACCGAGCTGTTCAACAGTGACGCCGACATATACGCCGGCTCCAACTATGGCAATGGCGGCGGGGCATTGACCGATGAAGTACCGAGTCATGGTCAATCGTTGTCGCTGGAGCTGAATCTTCCGCCGTTGGCGGTGTTGATTCTCAAGCCGCAGGGCTAGCAGCTGTGGGAGCGAGCCTGCTCGCGAAGGCGCCATGTCAGTCAACAATGATGTTGAAGGTGGCACCGCTTCGCGAGCAGGCTCGCTCCCACAAGGTTGTTCATCGTTCAGCAGATCACCAACGCATCCGCACGCCGAGGCTGCCGATGATGCCGTTCAGATCATTGTCATCCACATCGCTGCTGTAATCGGCGCTCATGTACAGGCTTACCGCCGGTGTGACCCGCGCCACCAGTCCCAAACCCAATTCCACTGTTGAAGACTTGCGGCTGCTGCTGATCTTGTCGACCTGATCGAGCGTCACCGTGCTGCCGGTGTAAACGGTGTGCCAAAGGTTGGTGCGCACGTAGGGTTCAACAGGCAACCCGTTCAAGTCATAACTGCCTTTCAATCGCGCACCGACGCGGCCACTCCACGCGGTCAGGTCGGTGGAAGAGGCATTGCCCGAGCCGGCGTACGGAGCGTCGAGACTGATGCGCTGGTTGATCAGTTGTGCCTGCGGCTCGACCACCCAGTTTTCACTCAAGCCGATCGGGTAACCGCCTTCGACGGAAAAGGTCATCGCATTGCCTTCGGTGGCTTGCCGATTACCTTGCGCAGTGCGACTGAAACCGCTGACCCGACCGCCGCTGGCCGACAGGTCGACGTGCCAGCCCTGCGCGCCGACCAGGCGGTAATAGGCGCCGAGGCTCTGGCCTTGCAGGTTGAGGCTGTCAGTGTTGCGGTCGGCGAGAGCACGGCGGGTCAGCGCACCATCGGCATTCAGCTGGACCTGATTGTCGCCACCTATAAGACCAAGGGTCTGAGTAATCCCGTTAGCGCTTTTCAACGTGACCACGGCCGGACCTTTGAACTCGCCAGCGGCCATCGCATAACCGGATGAAAGTGCGTCGGTCTGTGCTTGCCGAGCGCTTTTACCGTACAGCTCGTCCCAGGCAGATGGGGCAAGATCCTCAGTGATCAGGCGCGAACTCTGCTGACTCAATGGCAGCGGTCCGGGTGTTATCACGGTTGCTGGCAGGGTCAGCACCGGAACGTCCGTGCGATACCACGCGGGTTCGTCCGCCGCAGATCCCGCATGCGCCTCCATGGACGAGCAGAGCAACAGCGAACCTGACACTGTGCAAAGGGTGATTTTCAGTTCGTGTGGGGTCAGTGAAGTTTTCATGGAGGTCTACCTTGCAAGCGCATGCGTCATCTCGTGTTTGGCGTCTCTCCTACCCCGAATGAGGGGCGACCGAATAGAGCGGGGCGAACCGCGGCTGCTCGATTTCGCGAGTGCCGGAAGGTCAGCCCCAGTAGTGATTCCGGGGGTAGTAAGGTAGAGATAAGAAGAGTGATGCCTGCGCGTCAAGAAAATGCACGATGAATGGTGCACTTAAATCGGCCTTTGCAAGCGTTTGTTTTTCTGCACATAACTAAGTGTTTGTTTGCATGGAAAAACGCTTGTAAGGCAGGCTGCTGACGGTTTTTTGCCGCCGACGAAAGGTCTTTCCTAGCGTCAGTTGCCGGGAAGGCCTGTCATTTAATTGCTGTCAAAAATGCACTTACAGATGCACTTCGACCGCCAGCGGGAGGTGATCGGAAAGATGCGTCCACGGCTTGTTGCCAAGAATGCGTGGGTCGTGGCTGCTGGCATTGCGCAAGTAGATCCGGTCAAGCCTCAGCAAGGGAAACCGCGCGGGATAGGTTTTCGCCGGGCGCCCATGATGGCGCTCAAAGGCTTCATGCAGATAATCGCGACGGGCGAGGGCGGCGTTGCCTTGCAACTGCCAGTCATTGAAATCGCCGGCGATGATCACCGGCGCATCGTCGGGTAGAGATTCAAGCAGCTGACAGAGCAGTTGCAACTGCAATTGCCGATGGCTTTCCAGCAGACTCAAATGCACACAGATTGCATGCACCTCGGCATGCCCAGGCACATCAAGAATGCAGTGCAACAGCCCGCGCCGTTCAGGCCCGGTGATCGACACGTCGAGGTTGCGATATTCGCGGATCGGGTATTTCGACAGCAGCGCGTTGCCGTGGTGGCCATCCGGGTAAACGGCGTTGCGCCCGTAGGCAAAATCGCTCCACATGCTGTCGGCGAGGAATTCGTACTGCGAGGTCTGCGGCCAGTCGTTGTAACGACTGGAATGGCGTTCGTGTTCACCCACTACTTCCTGCAGAAACACCAGATCGGCCGAAGTACTGCGCATTGCCTCGCGCAGCTCCGGGAGAACGAACCGCCGATTCAGTGCGGTGAAGCCCTTGTGGGTGTTGACCGTGAGTACCCGCAGGCGATGAATGACTGGCGCGTCGACCGCTTGACGCTTGGGATCGCTGGACACGTTCACTCCTCTGAATTGGGCCATGCCTGTTCATGCGACTGGTTTGAGGGGGTGGCAGTTCCTTCCGATGATTCACTGCTGGGCTAATGTGGGAGCGAGCCTGCTCGCGAAGACTTCATCACATTCAATACATCTGACACATGACACATCGCTTTCGCGAGCAGGCTCGCTCCCACAGGTATGTTGTGCTTCCGCCGTTCAGAAGAAGACGATTTCATACGGCAAGCGCATCCGCTCCAGCAGCACTGGCGGCAGCAGCGGGGCGATGCCGATGGCCGGTTCGCCCTTGAGCTGGCTGGCGTAAGCGTGGGTGGCGTGGCTCTTCCGCGCGACCGTCCAGGTGTCGAGACGCAGCTTGCGCGCGCGTTCCCAGGGAATCATTTGCTGCTCGCGCTCCGGCCAGTGCCAGGCCCACACCGGCACATCGTGGTAGGTCGCCCCGGCCTTTTGCGCCGCGTCGAAACTGGCCCGGCCAACCACTTCATGATCCGGCGGGCCATCCTTGCGCCAGGTACTGAACACTACGTCGCCTGGTCGCAGGTAACGGCCGATGAACTCGGTGAGCTGGCTTTGCTGATCACTCAGTGCATTGTCAGTAAAGCCGCCGCGCACCCACTTCAGGCTGTGCATGGGCAGGCCGAGGCGGCGCAGGGCTTCGACGCTTTCCTGCGGGCGGAACACGCTCAGACGTTGTTCCGACCATTGGCGCGAGCCCGGGTGGCTGGCGCTACCGTCGGTAATCGAGAGCAATTGCAGAGGATGGCCAAGGCTGGAGAGCAGTTGCAGCAGACCGCCGCAAGTGACCACTTCGTCGCCCGGATGCGGTGCGATGACCACGGCGCGGGCGCCGGCGGGTACCAGACTGTGGGTGTTGATGACGGGAATATTGTCGAGTTGCGGCGCGCTGTTCCAGATCTGTGCCGGCAGGCCGTGTTCGTTGAGCAATGACGATTTCATGAGTGCGACGTCCTTGTGGTATCTCGCCCTCAGTCGTGAGCAGCCAACGCTGATCGCGGCCCGTGAAGGCAAATGAATAGCAACGGTGCAGTGCTCCAACCCTTGGATTACTGCGAGGCAGAGTATTGCTCAAGACAGCCGATTCGTCGCGTCACAGATCAATCTGATCCGTAATTTTTTATTCCAGCTGTGCCAGATTGCGCAGAAAGTCACCGAACCCGCCCTTGGCCCGACTGTCGAGACGGGCGCTGGTATGCACTTGCGGGCGGTGACTCCAGGCGATATTGGCGCCGCTGCGCTCCAGTGCACGCACCAGTTGCACGTCCTCGTCACAGGTCAGCGGCTTGAAACCGCCGGCCAGGCGATAAGCCTCGGCACTGACACCCAGGTTGGCGCCGTGAATGTGCCGATGGCCATCGCGGGCCTGATAGTGATGGTGATAGCGAATCTGCGCCGCCTCATCGATCGATTCGTGCCAGTGCTCGACGGTGACCGTGCCGCACACTGCGTCCGCCTCCAGTCCCAGTTGCGCCGCCAGCCAGTCATCGGCGACGCGGCTGTCGGCGTCGGTGCAGGCGATCCAGCGGGCACCGCGCTCGAGCAACAGGCGCGCACCGGCGGCGCGGGCTTCGCCAACGTTGCGCGCATCGATCTGCAAGCTCAACACCGGATAAGCGCTGACGATCTGCGCCGAGCCGTCGCTGCAACTGTCGAGGACAACCAGTATTTCCACCGCTTCGCCGGCCAGTTGCCCGTGCTGGCTGGCGCGCAACGCTGCACGCAGGCATTCATCAAGCAGCGCCTCTTCGTTGTGCGCCGGAATCACAATACCAATCAACGCAAGCCCTCCAGGGCCGCCACCGAGCGTGGCTCGCGGCTCCACAGTTCGAGAATGAAATCCGCTTCCTGATGCAGCACCAGACGCGGCAAAGCCAATTGATCGTGAATCTGATCGTGGACCTGACGCGCATTCTGCGGGCAGCCCTCGATCGGCGGGCGCCAGTGGCAGGCCAGCAATTGGCCGTCGGCGGTCAGCGATTCACTGATCCGGCGGATCATTTCTGTCAGATCTTTTTCGTCGAGGTAGTAGCCGATTTCGCTGAATACGATCAGGTCGAATTTTTCCTCGGGCCAGTCAGCCGGAAGGCGGCCCTTACGGACTTCGGCATGCTCGAACACGCTCAAGCGCGTACGCGCCAGCTTCACCGCCGCGCTCGCCGTGTCGCAGCACAACAGGCGGTCGCAGCGCGGAGCCAGCTCTGCACTCAGTTCGCCGTTGGCGCAGCCCGGTTCGAAAACCGACCTGTAGCGCGGACGGGGCAGGGCGGCGAGGGTGATCGCTCGCTTGCGCTGTTCGTACCAACGCTGGCGGAACGCCCATGGGTCGTCATTGCCCGCGAACAGGCCGTCGAAATAGCGGTCATCGACGCTCACAGGAACACCACTTCAAAAGGTTGCAGCAAACGATCGAGCACATAGGGCGCGAGCACCGGCCCGAGGCCGACGTCGCGGTCGCCTTCCAACTGGCTGGCGAACGCGTGCGCTGCGTGGCGTTTTCGTGCGATGTGCGTCGGTGAAAGGAGGATCTTGCGCGCACGCTCCCATGGCACTGTGGCGTCTTCCGGGGTTGCCCAGTGCCAGGTCCAGACCGGAAGTTCATGGCAGGTCGCACCAACGCGTCGCGCCGCTTCGACACTGGCGCGGCCGACGGCCTCGTGATCGCTGTGGCCGTCCTGGCGCCAGGTAGTGAAAACCACATCACTGGCGTGCAGATACCCGGCGATGAATTCGCTCAATTCGGTTTCCTGCGCCGCCACTTGGGTGTCGGTAAAACCGCCGCGCAGCCATTTCAGGCTGTGCATCGGCAGACCGAGGCGCCGCAAGGCTTCGGCAGACTCCTGCGGACGCACCACACTCAAACGCTCGACTGTCCAGCGCTGCGAGCCGGGGTGACTGGCGCTGCCATCGGTGACCGAGATCAACTGCAATGGACGTCCGGCTGCCGCCAGCAACTGCATGATGCCGCCGCAACCGAGCACTTCGTCATCCGGGTGCGGCGCGATGATCACCGCTCGCGAGCCCAGCGGTACCAAGTCAAGAATATCGATGGCAGGCAGCTCGGCCAGACGTCGCGAAGCCTGCCATTGCTGCAGCGAAGTGCCCTGGCCAACGATCGGGTTGTCCTTCATAACGCCCAGACCTCGCAGGACTGACCAGCAATCTGCTGGCCCAGCGCAGCAAGGTCGCGTTCGGCGTGACTCTGGCGCAGAAACACCGGCAGGTCGGCACTCAACCGGGCGAAATGCCGATCCTGACAAAACGGCCCGGCACCCAGCGCGCGACCCACTTCACGCATCACCTGTTCAGCAGACTGTTCAACCACGGCGCGGGCGCGGCGGGCGAGCAATTCAGCGTCGGCCTCGGGCTGCGCATCGATCTGCAACGCACTGAAGCGCAACACATCGGCAGCCGCTTGCAGCGCTGTGTCGGCGGCGCCCAGATGGGCGAGGGCGTGCGGTTCATCGCGTTGCGCGCAATGCTGACGCAGCCCTTCGGCAATCCGTCGTGAAGCGCCATACCAGCAAGCCGCGATACCGATTCCGCCCTGCCAAAAACCCGGCCGTTGCAGGTAATCACCGGGGTTGCCAATGGCCTGCGCTTCGGCGTTGTCGAACAGCACCTCGACGCTGCCGGTGGCCGCCATGCCCACCGCTTGCCAGCCTTGATCGGTGATGGTCACGCCAGGTTGATCGAGTGCGACTGCAACCAATTGCTGCTGACCGTCCGCGTCCCATGCGGTGAGCAAGGCGTGGCTGAGCACCGCAGCGCCAGAGCACCAGGCCTTGCGCCCGTTCAGCGCCACCATGTGCCCGGCCGGCGTGACTTTCACCCGTGCCTGCGGCGGTTCGGCGGCCCACATTCCCCACGTGCTGCCGGGCGTTGGCGTACCGCCCAATTGCTCGATGATCGCCAGCGCATCCGTGTGGCCTTCATAGAGTTTGCACAGGCCTAAATCGTGTCCACCGACTTCCGAGAGACGCTGAAAGCGCTCCAGCGTGTGACCGCTGCCGGGCAACGGCAAGCGGTCGAGGCCGGCCTCGACCATCGCCCTCAGGCAACGGCCGAGGGCGTTGGTGTCGGCGTAATCTGGCGGACGGCGGGCCAGATAATGTTGAAAGTCCATATCAATCTTCTTCGTCACGTTGCAGTTCGAACAACAGCAACGAACGCCCGGTCACCGAATATTCATGGCCGAAGTCAAAGCGCTCCTGGCCGCGAATCGACGGTTGATTGGTGTCGATCATGCAGGTCCAGAAGCCACCGTCCGGTACTTCCGGCAGGGTGAAGTTGACGATGTCGTGGTGTGCGTTGACCACCAGCAGCAGGGTCGCGTCGGCACCTTTGCGACGGATGCCGGTTTCCTGCGCGCGGCCATCGAGGAGCATGCCGAGGCAGCGGTTGTGCGCATCATGCCAGTGCTCGGTGGTCATCTCGGTAGCGTCCGGTGCCAGCCAGGTCACGTCCTTGACGCCGATGTCCTCGTTGTATTCGCCGACCAGGAAACGTCCGCGTCGCAGGATCGGATAAGTCAGGCGCAGCTTGATCAGGCGTTTGACGAACTTGAGCAGGGCCTTGCCGTCCTCGCTCAGGTCCCAATTGACCCAACCAATCTCGCTGTCCTGGCAATAGGCGTTGTTGTTGCCGTCCTGGGTGCGGGCGAACTCGTCACCGGCAACGATCATCGGTGTGCCTTGGGCCAGCAGCAGCGTGGCGAAGAAATTGCGCATCTGCCGATGGCGCAAAGCGTTGATTTCCGGATCATCGGTCGGACCTTCGACGCCGTGGTTCCACGACAGGTTGTTGTTACTGCCGTCCTGGTTGTTCTCGTCGTTGGCTTCGTTGTGCTTGTCGTTGTACGAGACCAGATCGTTGAGAGTGAAACCGTCGTGGGCGGTGATGAAATTCACCGACGAATACGGCCGGCGCCCACGCTGGTTGAACATCTCACCAGAGGCAGTCATGCGGCTGGCGAAATCGGCAAGCTGAGCGTCGTCGCCTTTCCAGAAGGCGCGCACGGTGTCGCGGAACTTGTCGTTCCACTCCACCCAGCCCGGCGGAAAGTTGCCGACCTGATAACCGCCGGGGCCGCAGTCCCACGGTTCGGCGATCATTTTCACCTGACGCAGCACCGGGTCCTGACGGCAGGCGACGAGGAAGCTGTGGCGCTCGTCGAAACCATCGTGGTAGCGGCCAAGAATGGTTGCCAGGTCGAAGCGGAAACCGTCAACGTGCATCTCACTGGCCCAGTAGCGCAGGGAGTCGGTGACCATTTGCAGCACGCATGGGTGACTCAGGTCCAGGGTGTTACCGGTGCCGGAGTCGTTGATGTAGTAGCGCTTGTCGTCGGGCATCAAGCGGTAGTAGGAGGCGTTGTCGATACCGCGCATCGACAGGGTCGGGCCTTGCTCGTTGCCTTCGGCAGTGTGGTTGTAGACCACGTCGAGAATGACTTCGAGGTTGGCATCGTGCAGGTGCGCGACCATTTCCTTGAATTCGGCAATCTTGCCACTGGCCAGATAACGCGGGTCCGGGGCGAAGAACGCGATGCTGTTGTAGCCCCAGTAGTTGGTCATGCCCTTTTGCAGCAGATGCTGATCGTTGACGAAAGCATGGATCGGCAGCAGTTCGACAGACGAAACACCGAGCTTGCGAATGTGCTCGAGCACGTCGTCAACCATCAGACCGCCGAAAGTGCCACGCAGGTTTTCCGGCACCGACGGGTGACGCATGCTGATGCCGCGCACGTGGGTTTCATAGATGATGGTCTTGTCCCACGGCACGCTGACGCGATGGTCGTTGCCCCAAGTGTGCGCTGGGTCAATAACCTTGCACTTGGGCACGAACGGCGCGCTGTCGCGCTCGTCGAAACTGAGGTCGGCGTCGGGGTGGCCGATGGTGTAGCCGAACAGCGCCTCCGACCATTTCAGCTCACCGACCAATTGTTTGGCATACGGGTCGATCAGCAGTTTGTTGTGGTTGAAGCGGTGACCATTGGCCGGGTCATAAGGACCATAAACGCGGTAGCCGTAGATCAAGCCAGGGTGCGCATCCGGCAGGTAGCCGTGGTAGATCTCATCGGTGTATTCCGGCAGCTCGATGCGTTCGAGTTCGACCTCGCCGGCATCGTCGAAAATGCACAGCTCGACCTTGGTGGCGTTGGCGGAAAACAGAGCAAAGTTCACCCCCAGACCATCCCAGGTCGCACCGAGCGGGAAGGGCAGGCCTTCACGGATTCTCGACGGCTCGGCGTGCGCAGCGGGTTCGGCTTTCTTTGGACGGGTCATGATTGCTCCTGCAAAAAAACGGGACAGTTCGGGCAATGAGATTTCCTGGTGGGAGCGAGCCTGCTCGCGAAAGCGTCGGTACATTCGACATTTTCACCAACTGACCTAGCGCTTTCGCGAGCAGGCTCGCTCCCACAGGGTTGTGTGTTTTTCCCAATTAGGGACTTTCTTCGGGGCGCAAGAACCCCTTGTGGCGAGCACGCTCGCCACACAGTCATTCAGTTCAAAAATGGATCGGGTCAGTTCGCCGGAGGCTTCTTCGCGGCTCGCGGCTTTTTCTCGGCAGCCTTTTCGCCCGGCGGGACTACTTTGGGCGTGGCCGCCGGCTTGGCTTTTGCTGCTGGTTTGGCTTTGGCGGCTGCCGGAGTCTTGCCGTCGGTGCTTTTCGCTGCTGCGCCTGAAGTCTTGCCAGCCACTTTGCTGCCCGCCGCTTTCGGTGGCTTCTTGGGTGCCAGCGCTTCGGCCTCGGCCAGCTTGCGCGCCATTTCCCAATGACGTTCTTCGTGGCCTTCAGGTTTCCCTTCCGACTCCCAGATCTGATAGGCGAATTCGCGAATGCGTTTATCGTCGGTGCTCATCGCAATGCTCCTGAACTGAACTCATGCTTGTGTTAAGTGTTGGATAAAGAGATTGACCGGGACATCCCCCAGCGCTTCGCTGACATTCAGCTCCCTGTTTTGTGTGACTACGCTGCTGGCAAAAAGTCCCTTCAGGTTTGTATCCGAAGCGGCAGACGGTAAAACCACCCGCGTATCGCCCCAGCGCAGCGCATCGACCTGCGGTATGGCACTGTTTTCCAGCAACGTTGCGCAGCGCACCGGCACCACCACAATGGCCCGCACGCCCTCGTGTTCACGCGCGAACGCCAGCACGTTGTGCGCCTGGCTGCCCAGCACTTCCAGTGACTGGTAATCGCCTCGACGGAACAGCTCGCTGTGTTCCTTGCGCAGGTTCAACACCTCACTGATCAGCGCCTGTTTGATGCGCCCGTCACGCCAGTCCTTGAGCAGTTCGGTACCCGGCACGGATGCCTGCAACGCTTGCTCGCGGGCGGCGTAATCCACCGGGCGGCGGTTGTCCGGATCGACCAGACTGAAATCCCAGTACTCGTTGCCCTGGTACAGATCCGGCACCCCCGGCACGGTCATGCGCAGCAAGGTTTGCGCCAGCCCGTTGAGCGCGCCGGCAGCGGCGATGCTGTTGACGGTCTTGCTCAGCGCCGCACGCAGCAACTCACCTTCTTCGCCGGTCAGCAGCTTTTCCGTGAAAGCCTGTGCCGCGTTTTCATAGGCTTCATTCGGCGCGCTCCAGCTGCTTTGCAGCTTGGCTTCGCGCAGGGCTTTCTGTTGCCACTGCCAGATGCGCTTGGCGTAATCGGCGAAACCGGCCTTGTCGTCGTCCCGCAGATCCAGCGGCCAACTGCCGAGCAATGCCTGATAGAGGATCAGCTCGTCGCCAGCGGAAGGCGCGTCATCTTCGATGCGCACCGGGCGGGCGAGGGCGCGCCACAGTTCGACCTGATCGGCGTACCAATGGCTGCGCTCGCTGAGTACCGCCAGCCGGGCGCGGGTGTCTTCGCCGCGCTTATGGTCATGGGTAGCAGTCGCGAGCAGGTTGTCAGGAAACTCGGCCATGCGCTGTTGATTGACTTCGTGGAACTCGCTGACCGGCGCGCTGAATTGCTCGGTGTTGTAACCGACATCATTGCGCGACAGCAGCACCGCCGAGCGATACAGCGCGGTGTCTTCCACGGCTTTGGCAGCTGCCGGCGAAGTCAGTTGCTGGAAACGCACGCAGGCATGCTTGAGGATCTTGCGCGAGCGCCCCCGTGGCTTGCGGCGCCAAGGCGTGCCGCCGAGCCAGCTGGCGACCGAGTCGAGCACTGGCCAGTCAGCTTCGCTGAGGGTTTGCCGCGCACCGTCCATGGCGTGCTGGAAAATCGCTTCGTCCTGCTCGGAACGGCCCATGGCGCTGATGTAAGTGCGATAAACCGGGAAGTGCACGATCAACGCGTGGAGCACGCGGCGAATCGCGCCCAAGGTCAGGTCGCGGGTCATCAGGTCATCCCGCGCGACTTGATGCAGGGCCTGCGCGACACTTTCAAAGTCGCTGGCCAGCGAGCCGTTGAGGATCTGCTGGCGGGCCAGTTGCGCTTCTTCCATGAACGCAGCCGGGCGCTCGGTGCGGCGCTGCCAGAGTTCGCCGAGGACATGTTCGCCGTCCGGGTCGTGTTGCAGCAGCGACAGCTGATTCATGAACTCGTAGCCGGTGGTGCCGTCGACGCTCCAGTCGCGGCGCAGGGTTTCGCCCTCGCCGAGGATCTTCTCGACATAGATCGGCAGGTGACGTCCCGGCGCCAAGTGATCAAGGCGACGGCGCAATTTGCGGCAGTAGCCACGCGGGTCGGCGAGGCCGTCGATGTGGTCGATGCGCAAGCCGTCGACCAGACCTTCTTCGACCAATTGGAAGATTTTGCCGTGGGTCGCTTCGAACACCGCCGGACGCTCGACGCGCAGGCCGCCAAGCTCGTTGATGTCGAAGAAGCGCCGCCAGTTGATGTCGTCCGCCGCCGTGCGCCAACTGGCCAGGCGATAGCTTTGCCGTTCCAGCAGTTCGTGAAGCTTGTGAAAGCCTTCCTCGGTGGTGGAATCGTACTGTGCGAGGCTGCCTTCGATAGTCGCCAGAACACGCGGATCGCTCGCCAGCTCGCGCAGCTCCTGCTTGAGCGGCATCGCCAGCGAATGTGCGTCGGTCTGGTAGCTGAGTGTGCTGAAGCGATCTGCCAGAGACTTCAGCGTGTCGTCGGACTTGAGCAGTTCGCCATAGTTGTTCGGGCAGATCGGGAAATGGTGGTCGTAGTGCTCGACGTAAAAAGTCCCTGTCTGCGCGTTGAACTTGAGCTTGAGTGTGCCTTCCTGCAACGCCACTCCGTAGTCGCTGCCAAGGAACGGCAGCAGCAACTGGCCTTCCATCAACGGGTCCGGCGAGTGCCACTGAATGTCGAAGAACTCGCCGTACGGGCTCAGGCGTCCCCATTCGAGCAGGTCGAGCCACCACGGGTTGTCATTGCCGCCCACGGCCATGTGGTTGGAAACGATGTCGAGGATCAGGCCCATGTTGTGTTCGCGCAGGGTGCTGACCAGTTGGCGCAACGCCGGCTCGCCGCCCAGTTCCGGATTGACCTGGGTCGGGTCGACCACGTCGTAGCCATGCATGGAACCGGCGCGCGCCGCCAGCAGGGGCGAGGCGTAGATATGGCTGATGCCGAGGCGGGCAAAGTACGGCACCAGTGGCACCGCTTGTTCGAGGGTAAAACCCTTATGAAATTGCAGGCGCAAGGTGGCGCGCAGTGGCTGGATTTGCTGTTGATTCATTGGTCACGCTCAGAGGCTTGAAGGCGCGCGCAAGCCAGCAGTTCCAGGCGGCGGGCGGCATCGGGGCCGTCCAGCAACGCTTCGCTGGGACCGGGCAAACGTCGCGACCAGTTCGGATGTGAATCGGTGGTGCCAGGCAGATTCGGCTGTTCATCGATACCCAAGGCATCTTCCAGCGGCAGCAGGACCAGCGGCGCGCGGGTGTGGCCGAGGAAACGCACACTGGCATCGACCACTTGATCGGCTTCGTGGGACTCTTCGCGGAAGTTCTGCGGATCCTGGCGCAGCGCATCGCGCAGGCCTTCGCGTTCACGCTCGCGATGCCGGCGCCAGTCGATTTCGCCATTGGCATCGACCAGGCCGAGGCGTGCATTCCAGTCAATGTCACGACCATGCCACCAACCATTAAGTGTCGGCAGGTCATGGGTGCTGGTGGTCGCCAGGGCATCATCCGGCCAGTCGAGAATCGCTTTGAAACGGGTGTTGTCCTGTTCGAACAACAGCACGCGCATGCCCAGGATTGACCGCGCGGCGAGTTTTTCCCGCAGGCCTTCCGGCACGGTGCCGAGGTCTTCGCCGAGCACGATGACCTGATGCCGATGGGATTCCAGGGTCAGCAGACGCAACATGTCGTCGAACGGGTAATACAGATAGGCGCCATCGGCCGGGGCGGCACCGTTGGGAATCACCCACAGGCGTTGCAGGCCCATGACATGGTCGATACGCAGGCCGCCGGCGTGGGCGAAGTTGGCGCGCAGCATGTCGATGAAGGCACGGAAACCGTTGCGGATCAGCCCTTCCGGCGAGAAGGCGGAAATGCCCCAGCCCTGGCCGCTGCGATTGAGGATGTCCGGCGGCGCGCCGACGGTCAGCGAGGCAAGCAATTCGTCCTGAAAACTCCAGGCTTGGCTACCAGCCCCATCAGCACCGACGGCGAGGTCGGCGATCAGACCGATGCCCATGCCGGCACTGCGCGCAGCAGTTTGGGCGCGTTCGAGGCAGCGATGGATCAGCCATTGGCAGAAGGCGAAATAACCGATGCGCTCGGCGTATTCCTCGGCAAACGCGCCGAGCGCCGCGCCGCGCGGGTCCTGCCAGTGCTCCGGCCATTCGCGCCAGTCGAGGCTTTCGCCACGGGCGGCGCGCATTTCCTGAATCGCTTCGAAGCGGCAATGGTTTTCCAGCGCTTCGCCACCGGCATGGCGGAAACTGGCGAAGTCGGCGTGCAGCGGATGCTCACCAGCGACGAAACCGTCATACAAGGCTTGCAGCAGTTTCTGCTTGGCTTCGGCAGCGGTCGGCCAGTCGATCAGCTTGAGATTTTCCAGCTGCTCGAACTGCGCGGCCAGACCACTGGCATCAATTGCATCACGCAACGCGCGTTCGCCGAGAACGCTCCCCGGCGCGGCATACAGTGAATTGAGAAACAAACGGCTGGACGGCGAATAAGGGCTGTAGCGGCCATTGTCTGCGCTGAACATCGCGTGCATCGGACTGATCGCCAGCGCATCGGCGCCACGTTCACCCGCTACACGAACCAGTTCCTCCAGCGCCTGCGTATCCCCAAAGCCACCGTCACCCGGACGGCGCAGCGAATACAACTGGGCGCTCAGACCCCAGGCGCGCGGGATCGGGCTATCGACCGCATCGGCGACGCTGAAGCAGCGTTCAGGCGCCACGGCGAGCGTGAAATACTGATCGGCGATATGCACTTGCTGGTAACCGACCGGAATCAAGCCGGGCAACATCGCTTCGTTGTCCAGCTTCAGGTTCATCTGCGAGCCGTCTTCAAGATGGATTTCGCAGGGGGTTTCCGGTGAGAAGTAGCGACTCAGATCGAGGGCAACGCCCACGTCGCAGGTCAGCAGGGGCGGCAAATGGCGGTCTTGCTGGACTTCTTGCAATTCCAGCAGGCTGGCATCGATTTCTTGCGCGGTGCTGGCGGGGTGGCCGAGTCCGATCAGGACATTGCGCAACACAGCAGGAGCGACTTTTTGCTGACGCCCGTTGGCGTCGATCCAGTCGACGGCAAGGCCGGCTCGACTGGCGAGTATTTCCAGTTGCGCATCGCTCATAGGCGCTCTCCATCCAGGGGGTGCAAAAGGGGTGCGGCCGTGAGGCTGACGAGCGCGGTGTACGCCGGCAGTTGGTTCGGGTCCGACAGTTCGACTGCGGCTGGCTGTTGAAACAACCACTCGGTATCAGTCTGTGCAGGGTTGACCACTGGCGTGTCACTGAGGTTCAGGTCAATTCGCAGCTCACTGCCGTTGCCCAGCCGCCAGCGTGCGCTGACCGCGCCATGGCCGAGCATTTGCGCGCCCAACGCTTGAGTTCCGGAGAGGTGGGGAATGATGTACTGGTGACGCAACTTCAACAGCTGCCGGTAGAGCTCTTGCGTCTCCTGTTGTAACGGCGTGCCACTGCCAACCAGTCGTGGCTGCGAGGCGCGGAAGGTTTCTTCGGCATTCGGATCGGGGATCTGCTCGCGCTTGTGCGGATCGGTAAAGGCACTGAACGCGGCGAACTCATTGCGCCGGCCTTCTCGCACCAGCTCTGCCAGTTCACCGTGGTGACTGGTGAAAAACAGGAACGGCTGCTCGGCGGCATACTCGTCGCCCATGAACATCAGCGGGATCATCGGCGACAGCAGCAACAACACCGTCGCCGCTTGTACCGCACGCGGGTCGGCGAGCTGATGCAGGCGTTCGCCAAACGCGCGGTTGCCGATCTGGTCATGGTTCTGCAGGAACAGCACGAACGCAGTGGATGGCAGATGTTCGCTCGGCTCGCCGCGAGGTTCGCCATGGCGAGTGATGTGGCCCTGGAATACGAAGCCCTGACTCAGGCAGCGCACCAATTGCTCGGTGGGTTGCGCGGCGTAGTCGGCGTAATAGGCGTCGGTTTCGCCGGTCAGCAGCACGTGCAAAGCGTTATGGCCGTCATCGTTCCACTGCGCGTCGTAGTCGGTCTCAAGCAGGCTCGACTGGTTCAGCTCGTTCTCGACAGTCAGCCAGACGTGCCGGGTCGGGTCGATCTGCTGGCGAATGCGTCGGGCCAGATCGCTGAGAAAGTCGGGATCTTCAATCGCGTGCACCGCATCCAGACGCAGGCCGTCGAAACGGTATTCAAGCAGCCACATCAGCGCGTTTTCAATGAAGAACTCGCGCACTTCCGGGCGACGGAAGTCGATCGCCGCGCCCCAGGGCGTGTGCTTGTCCTCGCGGAAAAAACCCTTGGCGTAACGATGCAGATAGTTGCCATCCGGGCCGAAGTGGTTGTAGACGACGTCGAGAATCACCGCCAGGCCATGGCCGTGGGCGGTGTCGATCAGGTGTTTGAGTTGTTCGGGTGTGCCGTAGGAAGCTTGAGGTGCATAGGGCAGCACCCCGTCGTAGCCCCAGTTGCGATCACCGGGGAATTGCGCCAGCGGCATCAGTTCGATGGCGGTAATGCCCAGCGCCACCAAGCGCGCCAGATGCTGTTCGACTTCGGCGAAACCACCGAGCGCACCGACGTGCAGCTCGTAAATCACCGCTTCACTCCACGGCCGACCATTCCAGGTCGTGTGCCGCCATTGGTAGGCATGGGGATCGACCACCACACTGTGGCGGTCGAGGTCACCATCCTGCGCTCTGGAGGCCGGGTCCGGCACCTCCAGTTCGCCATCGATGCAGTAACCGTAGCGACTGCCCGCCGGGCAATTGGCCTTGATTACAAACCAACCGTCGCCCTGAGGCAGCATGGGCAACGATTTTCCATCTTCCAGTTCCACACTGACGTAGAACGCGTCAGGCGCCCACAACGCAAATTGCGTGTGCTCGGCATCCAGCATGATCGCGCCGTGGGGCCAGGTTTCTTGGGTCCTTGACGGCATTTTCTGCAACTCCCTGGTTATTTGTGGCTGGCTTTACCCAACGCCTTGGCGACCAGTTGTTCGTAAAGTTCGGCGTACGGTTCAACCGCTTTGCTCCAGTTGAACGGTGCAGCCATGGCGCGGCAACGCATGGCATTGAGCAATTCCGGGAAGGCGAAGACCTTGAACGCGCGGCTCAGGGCGTCTTTATAGCTATCAACGGTGGACTCATCGAAGAGGAAACCGGTGACGCCGTTTTCAATGGTGTCGGCCAGACCGCCGGTATTGCGCGCGACCGGCAGCGAGCCGAAACGCTGGGCGTACATCTGGCTCAGGCCGCAAGGCTCGTAACGCGACGGCATCAGGAGGAAATCGCTGCCGGCGAACATGCGTCGGGCATCGGTTTCGTTGAAGCCGATGCGTACGCCGATCTGGCCAGGAAAGCGCAGGGCCAGTTCACGCATGGCTTGCTCTTCTTCCGGCTCACCACGGCCGATGATCGCGATCTGGCCACCGTTCTGCACGATGTACTCGGACACCGCTTCGGTGAGGTCGAGACCTTTCTGATACACGAGACGCGAAACCACGGCGAACAACGGGCCAGTCGAATCGTTCAAGCCAAACAGCTCACGGACGTGCGCCGCGTTGATCGCTTTGCCTTCCCAGTCGCCGATGGCGAACGGGGCAAACAGGTGCGGGTCGGTCGCCGAATCCCAGCTCTCATCGATGCCGTTCGGGATGCCGCTGAGCAGGCCTTGCTGGGTCTTGGCGGCAAGGAAACCGTCGAGGCCACAGCCGAAGTCCGGGGTGGTGATCTCTTGCGCATACGTCGCGCTGACGGTGGTGATGTGGCTCGAATAGGCCATGCCGGCCTTGAGGAACGACATCTTGCCGTAGAACTCCATGCCTTCCTGTTGCAGGGCATGTGTGGGAATCCCCAGCTCCGGGCAGGAACCAAGGCTGGTCACGCCTTGATAGGCAAGGTTGTGAATGGTGAACAGCGTTGGCGTGCGCTGCCCGCGCCAGTGCATGTAAGCGGGCGCGAGGCCAGCCGGCCAGTCATGGGCGTGCACCAGATCCGGGCGCCAATGGATTTGCGCAAGATTGGCGGCGATGTCGGCAGCGGCCAGGCCGAGACGGGCGAAGCGGATATGGTTGTCCGGCCAGTCGCGACCGTTGTTGGCGCCGTAAGGGCCACCCTCACGCTCGTAGAGTTCAGGGCAGATCAGCACGTAGATCACCAGGCCATCGGGCATGTCCATGCGCCCGATCTTGCAAGGTGGCAGCGCGGCATGGCCACCCAGCTCGCCGATGATGTGAATCGGGTTTTCGCTGTGAACCACCTGCGGATAACCGGGAATCAGCACCCGCACATCATGCAGATGAGCCATGGCCCGGGGCAGGGCGGCAGAGACGTCACCGAGGCCGCCGGTCTTGACCAGATCGGCGATTTCCGAAGTCACGAACAACACTTTTTTCTTGTTGGGATTCTGGCTTGCTACCGGAGCAAGCGTCTTGGTGCCGGGTACGTTGATCTGTCGGCTGCCGGGAACACTGATGGTGCTCGATTCTCCAAGCGACTGGTGAGCACGCTCTCCCTGAATATCCAATGCCGCACTGATCATATGTATCTCCCGTGTGTGATCTGATTCTTGTCTCGAACAAGCTGTTTCGTGGCCAAGTCCTGTGGCCGGGCGCAAAGGCGCCACGCATCGGTGAGCAAATGCTGACCCAACACGCGCAAGCAGAATGGGTGGTGAGGCCGTTGCAAGGATTACACCAGTCGCTTTCGCCCAGTTGTTCTGATGACCTGTGGCGTGAAGCAAAAGTTTCGACTTTTTTTCGTCGGTATGACCGAGTGGTTTGGCCACTGAAAAATCAGTCTAGGCCAGATCCTAGAGCGGGTAAGGGCAAATGGGTAAATTGTTCGACAATCGGTTGTGTCGGGATGTAAGCGAGGGTTCAGGAGGGGAAACGCTCCGACGAAGGGCATGTTTTTCGGTCGGAGTGGGCCAAAACGGTGACTGAGCGGTCACGATTTTGTGCTAAGGGATGGGCGGGTTGCACCGTTGTGGTGCGAGGGTATTTCAGCGTGGTATCTGAGATGACCCCTTCGCGAGCTGGCTCGCTCCCACATTGGGACGCGTACAACCTGTGGGAGCGAGCCTGCTCGCGAAGAGGCCTGTTGCAGCAACTCAACTTTAAAGTGATGGACTCAATTCAACAGACGCACCGGCTCCCCAGCTGCCCAACTCTGAATATCCTCGATCATCTGCCGGAAGAACTGCTCGTAATTCTGCCGACTGACATATCCCACATGGGGGGTGGCGAGGACATTGTCCAGCGTGCGAAATGGGTGCAGGGCCGGCAAAGGCTCTTGCTCGAACACATCCAGCGCTGCCCCGGCAATCCGCCGTTTCTGTAGCGCCTTGATCAACGCCGCTTCATCGACGATCGGCCCGCGAGCAGTGTTGACCAGCAGCGCAGTCGGTTTCATCCAGTCCAGCGCCTGGGCATCGACCAGACCGCGACTGCGCTCGCTGAGCACAAGATGCACCGACAGCACGTCGGCCTGCTCGAACAGTTGCTGCTTGCTGACGTACGTCACACCGGCCTGTTCCGCGCGTTCGGCGGTGAGGTTTTCGCTCCAGGCGATCACCCGCATGCCGAACACCTGACCGAATTGCGCGACCCGCTGGCCGATACTGCCAAGGCCGAGGATGCCCAGGGTCTTGCCGTGCAGGTCGCCGCCGAGTCCTTGTTGCCACAGGCCGGCGCGCAGGGCATTGGCTTCCTTCACCAGATCCCGGGTGGCAGCCATGATCAGCGCCCAGGTCAGTTCCGGCGCGGCGTGTTTATAGCTGTCGGTGCCGCAGACCTTGATGCCCAGCGCTGCTGCAGCCGGCATGTCCAGCGCCGCATTGCGCATGCCGCCGGTGACCAGCAACTTCAGATTGGGCAGGCGCCCGAGCAGGTCGGCATCAAAACGCGTGCGTTCGCGCATCACGCAGATCACTTGGTACTTGCCCAAGCGCTCGGCCAGCGTGGCGTTGTCGGCCGGGTAATCGTGCACAAAAGTTACTTCACCGATGCCCTCGAGCACGGACCAGTCGACCACGTCGCGGGCCACGTCCTGCCAGTCATCGATCACTGCAATCTGCACCGTCATCGCCTTACCTCATCAAGGAGCGGAAGGAGTCTTGCCCAGCCAGCCGAGCAACGCCTGATGGAATTTCTCCGGTTCTTCCATTTGTGGCGCGTGGCCCATGCCCGGGAACTCGATCAGTGTCGACTGCGGAATCAGCTTGGCGACCTGTTTGCCGAGCACCTCGTAATGACCGATTTTCGCTTTCACTTCCGGCGGTGCGAGGTCCTTGCCGATGGCAGTGGTGTCGGAGGTGCCGATCAGCAACAGGGTCGGCATCTTCAGGTCCTTGAACTCGTAGTACACCGGCTGGGTGAAGATCATGTCGTAGATCAGCGCCGAGTTCCACGCGACCTGGGTCTTGCCCGGACCTTTGCTCAGACCGGCGAGCATGTCGACCCAACGATCAAATTCCGGCTTCCAGCGGCCATCGTAATAGGTGGTGCGCTCATAGTCGCGAATGCCCTTGGCCGTGACCTTCAACTCGCGCTGATACCACTGATCGACGGTGCGATACGGAACGCCGAGGGCTTTCCAGTCTTCCAGACCGATCGGGTTGACCATCGCCAGTTGATCGACCTGCTCGGGGAACAGCAGCGCATAACGGGTGGCGAGCATGCCGCCGGTGGAGTGGCCGAGCACGGTGGCTTTCTGGATACCCAGGGCTTTGAGCAGTTGCTGAGTGTTGGTGGCCAGTTGCTGGAAGCTGTACTGATAGTGCTCAGGTTTGCTGGAGGTGCAGAAGCCGATCTGGTCCGGCGCGATCACGCGGTAGCCGGCGTCGCTCAAGGCCTTGATCGAACTGTCCCAGGTCGCTGCGCAGAAATTCTTGCCGTGCATCAGCACCACGGTGCGGCCGTTGGCCTTGCCATTGGCGGCGACGTCCATGTAACCCATTTGCAGTTTCTGACCCTGGGATTCGAAGGCGAAGTGTTTAAGCGTGTAGGGATATTGGAAGCCTTGCAGCTCCGGGCCGTAGGCCGGCCCTTCGGCAGGTGCGGTTTCAGTGGCTGCGTGCGCCATTAATGGCAGGGCAGCGCTGAGGACGAGGCCGGGCAGCCAGCGGGAAAGCGTGACGGACATAAGCACAAACTCCTTGAAAATTGGCCGACTCTGGAAGGCGGGGATTACGCCGACGTTAAACAAAGGCAATCACAGCGAAGGTTGGTTCAACCGAGGCAGCCCAGTGTCAGCAAGGCCAGCACGCCATAGCGCGCGCCTTTGGCCAGGGTCACGATCAACAGAAAGCGCCCGAGCGGTTCGCGCATGACGCCGGCTATCAAGGTCAGCGGATCGCCGATCACCGGCAGCCAACTGAGCAGCAGCGACCAATGCCCATAACGCTCGTAGTGCTTGCGCGCCTTGGCCATATGCTTTGGGCTGACCGGGAACCAGCGTCGATCCTGAAAGCGTTCGATGCCACGGCCCAGCCACCAGTTGACCAGCGAACCGAGCACGTTGCCCAGCGTCGCCACCGCGAGCAAACCCCACAGCCAGTAACGCTCGCTGACGATCAGGCCGACCAGCAGCGCCTCGGACTGCAATGGCAACAAAGTTGCCGCACCAAACGCAGCAAAGAACAGGCCGAAGTAGGCTGCCCCCATCAACGGGCCGGGTAGTCCGCCACTACCACGTCAGCGCCGTCCTTCTTCAGGCCGATCACTTGGTACGCATCGCTCATGCCGTCCATTTCCATGCCCGGCGAGCCCATTGGCATGCCCGGCGCAGCCACACCCAGCAGATCGTCGCGCTTGCTCAACGCAAGCACCTGATCGGCCGGCACATGGCCTTCGACGAATTTGCCATTGATGATCGCCGTGTGGCAGGACGCCAGACGCTGTGGTACGCCGTGCTGCTGTTTGAAGCTGCTCATGTCGCTTTCGACGTGGTCTTCGACTTTGAAACCATTGGCTTCGAGATGGCTGATCCACTTTTTGCAGCAGCCGCAATTGGCGTCGCGGTGCACTTCGATCGGGATCAGTTCGGCGGCTTGCGCCAGGGAGGAGATGAACAGGGCGCTCAGGGCGAGCAGACGCAGTTGGCTTCGCATGGGAATGGGCTCTCGACTCGGTGAAGGTCAGCAAGAACGCATTTTGACCGGTTTTTCCATCCCGGCATCAACTGAGTGTTTCCAGTTGCTACAAGACAGCTGAACCAATGTGGAAGCGAGCCTGCTCGCGAATGCGGTTGACCAGCCGCAGATACAGTGACTGAAAAATCGCTTTCGCGAGCAGGCTCGCTCCCACAGGGGATTGGCGTAAAGGCCAAAATCCCCGTGGTTGCGGCTGGCTCAACTGACCTTGAAACGCCCCATGATCGCGCTCACACGGCTATTGGCTTCGAGCAACTGCCGGGTGTTCAATTCGCTGGCCTGGCCGCTCTGCACCAGTTCATCGACCATGTGGCGGATCTGCACCATGCTGCGGTTGATTTCTTCGGTCACTGCGCTTTGTTGTTCAGCGGCGGTGGCGATCTGCGTGCTGAGGCTGTTGATATGGCTTACCGAACCGGCCATTTCGTCCAGCCCCGAGTTGACTCGGGCGGTGGCGTCAGCGGCGGACTGGCAACTGGCCTGGGTGTTTTCCATGGCGCTGACCGACGAACTCACGCCTTGGGTCAGACGGGTCAACATTTCGTTGATTTCCGAAGTGCTGGCCTGGGTACGGGCGGCGAGGGCGCGGACTTCATCCGCCACCACCGCAAAACCGCGACCCTGTTCCCCGGCACGCGCCGCTTCAATCGCGGCGTTGAGGGCGAGCAGGTTGGTCTGCCCGGCAATCGCACCGATCACGCCGAGGATTTCGGTGATGCGCTGGGCGTCCTGCTGCATGTTTTCAACTTTGTGTGTAGCGCTGGCCACTTCGTCGATCAGCGCAACCACGCTGTTGGTCGCTTCACCCACCACGACGCGCGAGCGATCGGCGTTTTCATTGGCGCGCTGGGTGAACGCAGCGGTTTCAGCGGCATTCTGCGCCACGCTTTCAGCGGTGGAACTCATTTCGGTAATGGCGGTGACGGTCTGGTCGGTTTCCGAGGCGTGACGCAGCAGAATCTGGCTGGTGTGCGCCGAGGTGCGTTGCAGATTGTCGAGGCTGGAAGCCATGGCGCCGGTGGCCTGGGTGACTTCGCCGATCATGTTCTGCAGGTAGACGATGAAGGTGTTGACCGAATGGCCGATGGCACCCAGTTCGTCTTCGGCGCGAATGGTGATGCGGCGAGTCAGGTCGGCGTCGCCGCTGGACAGCGAATCGATGTTGGCTTTCAGAGCCTTCATGCGCTGTACCAGTTTGCGAATCGCGTAAACCTGCAACAGCACCAGCAGGATCACCAGTGGAATCTGGATCAGGCTGAGACTGTTGAGCACATCGTCACGCTGGGCGGTGAGCATCTTGGTCGGCAGGGCAGTGGCGAGGAACCAAGGTGTGCCCTCGATAGGGCGCATGAAGAATGTGGCGTCTTCACCGTTGTTGTCGAACTCGACGCGCTGCGCTTTATCGCGGTTCTGCAGGCCGGTCTTGATCTGATTGACGAAGGTCGAGCTGGCCGCCAGTTCGCTGATGTTCTTCAACACGATCGGGCCGCTGATGCGCGAACTGTTGCTGATGATCTTGCCGTCAGCCTCGACGATGAGCATCTCGGCGTTGAGGTCTTTTTCCTTGCGTGCCACCAGGTCGTTGAAAAAGCCCAGGGTCACGTCGATGGTCGAGACGCCCCAGGCGCTGCCGTTCTTGTAGATCGCCATGGCGCAGTTGGTGCGCGGCTCGGCACTGGCGTCGTCCTTATAGGCAGCGGCCCACGCGCATTGGCCGCGCGGGGTGGCCATGCCGCCCTTGTGCCAGCTCTGGTCGTAGTAGTTGGGTGCGGCGTCGCTGTTCCAGAACGTATTGACCTTGAGCTGCCCCGAGGCATCGCGGTGCCAGAAGGTGCTGAACTTGTTGCGCCCGGCTTCGCGCTGGCCCGGCAACGGCCAGATACCGCCGCCAAAGACTTTCAGTTCGCCGTACTGATCCACCAGCCCGGGCAACACCACATCGATGGCGGCGCTGTCGAGCAGGGGGATGGTCTGGGTGATGCTGCGTTGCTGCGCCTGCACCTTGTTCAACTCGCCCTGAATCTGCACGGCGACTTCGGCGATGCGGTTGAGTACCACCTTCTCTTCGGTATCGCGCAGGGTCGGTGCGACCAACTGGCTGATGCCGACCACGGTCAGCACGGACAACAGCAGGATGAACAGAACCAGAAACAGCGTGTAGCGAGCCTGAATAGTGCGCAGTGCGGGCATGGAACTGATCCTTGAGCGGCGTTTTTTATTGGAAGGCAGGGTCAAAACAGGACGGGTATCACAGCGTATCGACGTGGCGCGCGGAAGCTTTAGGTACTTGCGTGCCGAAAGAACTCAGGGCGATGACCGGTTGGTATCGGGATTGGTACATCTCCAGTAATCGCCACAGTTGTTACATCCTGATGACGGCTCTGAAGCAATGTTTGCGGGCCTTCAGCTCAGTGTCATGAATGTACGAGATTTGTAAAAAAGCGCACAAAAGGGTTGGTTGGATCAGGCGAAGCGGCCGATACTCGCGCACATTCAAATCGTTGGACAAGGACATTTCATGCTCACTGCACAAGGAGTACTCGCATGACGATCGGCTATACCGGCGCCTGGGAAAGCAAGGCGGGCGTTCTGGTCCGTGATACCGGCGCGAAGAAGCAGGTTTCGCAGAGCGTCAAAGTGCAGCAGATGTTGACCCTGGTCGGTAACGATCCGAATGCACTGAATGTCGCGGAGATGGACAAACAGGGCTTGCGCAAGCAGATCAAGGGTTTCGACCCGGCCAACGTCTCCGTCAAGCAACTGGGCAACCTGAGCGAGTTTCTGCGCGGGCGCGGCCTGATTTCCGAGATCACCTCGATTACCTTGCTCAATGCCGGCGACAAGTTCGACCGGTTCGGCGTGCAGAAGGACCCGGAGGCTAAGTTCAACGCGCTGGAATATTTCGCCACGCAGCTCGATGCTATCCAGACCAACAGTCTCAATGGCAATTACTACGGCAAGAGCCTGATTCCCGAATTCAAGAAAGCCATTTACGTCCTGCAGAATCTCAAGACCTATGGTGAAGGCAACGCTGCCGTGCCATCCGACAAGGGCCTGACGGCCAAGGCATAAACCCGCGCGCAGTTGAGCGGGCTCATGTCGTTTACTGGCGCTCGTTCAAACCGGCGGCAAATCACCACTGCCGATTTGCCGTCGTATCTGATCATGCAGCGTCTGCATGTGCGGGCAATGCAATGCCAGTTTGCGCGGACGGTAACCGCGATGGAACAACGCCAGCCATCCCCCGCAATTGTCATGCGCCGGCGCCAGGCCGGTGAAAGCGAAACCGATGGCGTTCAGGCTGTGCAGGTCCCCGGCAAAGTGTCGCGACAGCTGCAGATGAATCGAAATCAGCCAATGCCTGGGTAATGCTCTGAGCTGGCTGAGCAGTTCCGGGTCGAGTTTCTCCAGCAGCATTTCATGGCGATTGCCATGTTGTTCGACCTGGACCGAGGCCCCGCGCCAGCGTGTAGCGCCGGCCCCGACACCGAATACGTCCGCCAGTCTGTGCATGAACGTACGGCAGCTGGGGGGCCACACCTGCGCTGGCAGTGGTCGCTGATAACCATCGATGGCGCGAACGCCCACCACGATCGACTCTGGCATCTTGCAGCCGAAAGGTGAGCGGACGTAATCCGGGAGCAGTCCGGTGTTATGAAAACCGAGGTTGAGGGCCATGCGTTGGGTGTAAGGGTGATGGGTCACCTGTTTGATCGAAACGCTGCGACAGCCCAACGCCTGCGCGTGAGTGAGCAGTTGCTCGCCCAGCCGCGTGGCAATGTTCTGCCCGCGTGTGTCGGGATGTACGGCGCTCAACGCCAACTCGGCGTCGTGCGCTTTTTCGCTCTGCCGATACAAGGTCGCATGACCCCGGATCCGCTCGCCCTCGACTGCCACCAGTGAATGCCAGCGTTTATCCGCATGGTTTTGGTTGATCAGACAGGGCAGATACACGTCGATCTTCAGGTAACGGTCGCCATAAACCTCGCGAAACAGTTCGCTGACAGCAACCGCGTCGCTGTCACGGTAATTGCGCAGGACCAAAGATTCCATCAGACACCTCCCTGTCATTCCGGTCATAGCAGCGCAGATCAATCACCCGCAGTCGTTTGCCTGCGCGAGGATGACGTGCGAGATCCTCGAATTGGCAGCTTTGAATACGCAACTCCAGTAACCCTGCGGCCTGCAGGGGCAATATCCCGGGGTAGAGTTCGATCAGTCGCGCTTCAAGCTGGCCGAGCCTGCAGATCGAGCGTTCGTTGATCACGCATTTGAAGGTCAACACATCGCTGCCGTCGGCCTGCTCGATCAACAACTGCCAGTCGTCGCTGCCCGTGATGCATCGCACGGTTTCGCCGATTTCATCGGTTATCAGCGACAGAATGCCGACCCGCACACGCTGGCTGCTGGCGCTGCGGCCTTTCAAGGCGAATTTGCGTTGCGCGGTTCCAGCCGGTTCGCGCCAGCACGCCAGATCACCCACGGGATAGCGGATCAGCGGCATCAGGCGCCGATGCAGATTGGTCAACACCAGCAGACCTGTTTGCTCGCAGGCCTCGATCGTTGCGCCGCTGTGATGATCGACAATCTCCAGCAGGACGTGGCCGTCGGGCGTGCGATGTTCGCCTTCCATGCAGTCACGATGACTGGCACCGATAAATCCACCGTCGACGCTGGCGTAGCCGATCGAGGCAATGCGCGCGTTGGGCAGCACTTGCTCAAGGAGTTGGCGCTGTGAGGCAAACAGGCTCTCCCCGCCGTAAAGCACGGTATCAACCAACGGTAACGCAAGGTTGCGTTGCTTGAGCCAACTGGCGAAGGTCAATAGTTGCGCAGGCACGCCAGCCAGCACGTTGATCCGGTGCTGGGCGATGGCATCGGCCAACTTCAGCGGATCGACCTCACCGGTAAACGGAAACTCGGTGATCGCTGTTTCAACATGGGCCAGCGAATCATGGATAAACAGAAAACTGGCGTACAGGTCGCCAGCGAAAAACAGATTGGCGACACGGTCGCCAGGGCTGAATTGCCCGCTCAGACTGCGGCCGAAATCTTCGACCGTGCGTTGCCATTCAGTGCGGGTATAGACCGAAAGCCTGCCGCCGCCGGTAGAGCCACCGGTCTTGAAGACCAAGGCGTGTTCAATGGGAGCTGTCAGTACCGGCCAGTGCGCCAGATCCGCACTGTCTTTCCAGAAATCTGCCGGATCAAGCAACGGTAATTCGCACAGCGAGTTTATTGCCTCGGGAACATCGGCGAGGCTGTTCTTGTAGTAGGGCGAATGCTCACGGGCATAACCCGTCAATTCGCTAATCGGGTCGGTTGTTTTCACGATGTATTCTTCTTGATTCGAATGAGCTGGCTCACGCTCGAACGTCAGCGGCGTGAGTCGATGACCAGCGGCGTTTTGCCGCTGTGTCTGTTTTGAATGAAATTCGCGGGCGAGCACTGCTCGATGTGCAGGACCAGCAGTCCGCTGTCGATGACGGTCATCAATGTCAGGTAATCGGCGAGACGGGTTTCAGCGATGTCGGCTGCGAGTTCGCAGCGCAGTTGCATGCGCTCGACGCCGTCAGCGCTGTGGTCCAGCTGCAACTGAAACGGAACTTGCAGCCGCGACGCCAATTCGCTCAGGGAGATAAAGTCAGTGCCGATGCGCAACAGCTTGCCGTGGCGTTGCAACAGCTCGAAGCGTGGCGACGTCAGCCCGCAGGCGCAAACGCCCGGCAGCCAGCGCCCGGTGTCGCCAATCTCATAACGCTGCACGCGTTGACCACCGTCGCGGGCGAGCGAGGTCACCAGCAGCCGCCCCACCTGATCACCCGCAACCGGCACATCTTCTTCGAACGCAACGATTTCCAACTGCTGGATATCGCTCATCAAATGGAAAACCCCATCGGCCGAAGCCTGGCAGGCATGGCCAAGTGGGCCGGCATCGACGCTGCCGTAGATCGCCGAGCGAATCGTCGATACGCCACAGCGGCGCAGCAATGCCCGGTTCTGCTCGCTCAGGTGCTCGCCACCCAAAAAGACTTTTTCGACCCCGCCATAAATGCGCAGACATTCCTGCTCGTTGAGAAACAGGCGATGCAGCGTGGCTGGCATACCCACCAGCACGTTGACCCGCTGATCGATGATCAGCTGGGCAATCTCACGATAATCGTCATCTGTAGGAGCGGCCATGGGCAGGTGCGTCACCTCAAGCAGTTCCAGCGCTTTGCTGAAGCTGAGAAAACCGCCATACAGCCCGCCGCAGAAGAACAGGTTCATGACCCGATCCCGCGCCGGATCAAGGCCACCGGCGAACAGACCGTCTGCGGTTGCGCGCATTTGCCGATCGAAGTCGCGATAACTGTAGCCGGCCAGAGCAGGGGTGCCGCTGCTGCCTCCAGAACGGAAATACAACTGCGCCTGATCGTTGATGGGCTGGGCGACGAAGGCCTGTTTGTCCATGATCGCAGTGCATGGCTTCGCTGGTAACGGCGCTGAATCGAGACTGGCCTGATTCGACAGATGCGTGGCCTCCAGACACACCGATACGCGTCGACTCAGGCGTTGCAGCGCGTAGACGCCGTCATGGGGTTCGCCTGCGTAACCGTCGTGAATGCCGCTGATCGGTGCGATCCGCGTGACCCCGGCAGCGATCAGCGCATGGCAAAGCTCGACAATGCGCGGTTGAGCACACGCCAACGCACAACTTTGCAGCACATTGCGCCACGGCAGCAGGGTGGCGCTCAGCAGCGCCTGCGGCACTGGATGCAGCAGTACGCTGCGAAACAGCGGTGAAGGCGCAAGCTGCCGGTCGTGCGCCCATATCACCCGCCAGCCCGCGCCGTTCCAGACTTGCCCGGTGTGACCGGCGAAACTCTGGCCGAGGCGGGCCATCTGCGTGTGCGTGGTAATTTGCGAGGCCTCCTGGATTGTCGGTACCAGTGCCGGCCATTGCGCGGCGCGTCGTTGCAGCGCCTGCGCCAGGCGTTCTCCGATATCGCGCAACACCTGCGGATCATCGCTGTCGACCAGCAGCCATTGCGGGCTCGAGCAGGCCTGCTGATCCAGTCGGCAGACTTCGTCGGCGACGGCATCGAGCGCCCCTGGCGTAGCCGATTCCGGGGTTAGATACACAAAGCTGATGCGATGCCCCCAATCGATCCAGCGACAACCCGGCGCCAGCTGTTGCCGAATCGCTTGTAACGCCGCTTCGCCACCCCATGCCGCAACACCGTTGGCGTGCTTGCACAATTGGCCGATCTGTTCGGTATCAGCCGGGACGACTGCGACGTAACCGGCCAGGTGTCCGCTCGGATCACAGTCCACCAATGCGCTGAGCAGTCGTGCCGTCAGGCCCTGATCGCTGCGGCTGGGGCGCAGCCAGTTGATGTTGCCGGCGAGCAGACTCTCGACCACCGCACAAAAGGCCAGCAACGGCGCGTTGGCGGGAGTGATGTGCACCACCAGCCCGAGTGGGCGCCACGCTTCGAAGCGCGGCTGGCGATAATCGATGCGACGCAGAGAGTCGGGATCGGCGCCAAGTTCGCGCTCGCGTTTAGAGATCAAGGCCTCGGGCCGGCAGAAATCCATCAGGGCCTGACGCTGCTCGTTGTCGAGGGGCAGATTCGTCGGTGCGCTACGCAGTCGGTCGGTAAACCTCGCCACTGCCTTGATGACCTGGCTGCTGTCGATTGCCGTCGCCAAGAGCTGCGGCAACTTTTGTTGCAACTCTTGCAGCGCTTGGTCGAGTTGGTAAACGTCGTGCAGTTGTCCATTGATCAAATACATATCAGTGACTTCCCAATAATTCGGCGGCGGCCATTGCACAGCTCCTGCCCGCCGTGGTGCCGGCGCGGCCGTGCAGTTCGAACCAGTCGCTGGTCAGTCCGCAGCCGCAGCTTGCGCCCGGGTGCAGCGTGGCCAGGTCGCTCATGACCACGGCGTGGGCCGGGCTGGAGGTGATATAGGGCGAGACGAAGCCGAGCAGGCCTGGTTGGCCATGGGGCAGCAGGGAAAAATCTACCGGGTCGCGAATCAGCACCCGCGAATACACCGGCACATGAAAGCGGTGCCGGGCGCATTCGATGTAAGGCACCGCGTGTTCGACAGCGCCATAACCGTCGCGGCAGCGGCCGGGTTCGATGCCCAGTTGCCGATGGATATGCGCGTAGAACTGCTGTTTGGGAATTTCCTGCGTGGCCTGGTTTTTCCAGCCACCGCCAAAAAACGCCAGTGAACCGGCGGGCAGTTGCAGGTCCTGCACAGCGGTAGCCTGCATGCGTTGCAGCGCCTGCCAGAGGAACGCCGGGAAGCCGAAAATCCTTACCGGCAAACCTTCTTCAGCGAATGACTGCAACGCGGCGATGACGCCGAACACGTCGAACTGATGGCCGCTACCGGTGCTGCGCAAGGCATAAACCACGCGATTGGCCGGGGCGAACTGACAGAGAAACTGGTCGGTGAACGACGTTCCCAGGGTAATGCGCCCCTCAGGCTCATAGCTGAGCAACAGGTAATTGCACGGCGTATCGGGAGTGTCCCAGCCGTAGTGGCGAAATATCTGCGCAACCATGAACTGCGCCCGAGCAAGACTGCGTTCGTCGTAACGCATGCGGCTTTTCTGCCCGCTGGTGCCTGATGAAGTCAGTTCGAGGGCGTCCGTCCCCGTGCTGCTCAGCAGCAGGTGTTGCTTGAAGAAACTGGCAAAGATCGGCGGCAGACGCGACCAGTCATCAAGGCTGTCGAGATCCTTCGGCGCCAGTCCATGAACGCTGAGCCAGTGGGCGTAACCCGGGGTGTGATCGCAGTGAAAGCGGCTGATTTCAGCCATCGCCCGATCAAACAGGTCAGCCGGGGCGGAATCAGCGCAATAGGGGGCCGTCAACGCGCAGAGCGCGTCGGCAAAGGGCAAGTCGATCATCAATGTTCCTTATTGAGGCGAGGCGACATCCGGCGTGGTGGTTTGCAGCAGTCGGTACACCATGGGCAGACACATCAACCCGCCGAACGCGGCCCAGAGAGCGAAGTATTCAAGACGGCTGCCGCCACCGATGGCCGCGATCAGCGAACCGCCAAGTCCCATGACGGCGATCGAGATCATGCCTGTCAGCGCCGACACCAGGCCTTTGCTGTCATCGCTGGAAAACAGCGCAATCCGATACACCGCCGCGTTGCTCATGCCCAGCCCGACGGCGTACAGCGCCAGGCTGGCGACCACCGGCCCAAGCCCCACGCCGAGCAAGGCGCATGCCGCCAACAGCAGCAGGCCCAGACAGAACGGCCAGAGCGCCAGTTGAATCAATTGCTGCAATGTATGGGTGCGCAGCACGCGATCGAGAAGCAGGTTGCCGGCAATAACCGCGGCGAACACCGGAATCTGCCACAGGCCATATTCCAGCGGCGTCAGCTCCAGAACCCGTACCAACAGCAACGGTGCCAGGCCAATCCAGGCAATCAGCGGCAGACTCATAAGGCCCAGCGCCAGACTGGCGCAGAGAAAGCGCGGATTGCCCAACAGCGTGCCATAGCGTTGCGCAGTGAAACGCCAGGAGAAAGACACTGTCGGGTTTCGATGCCCGTCGCGGCGCTCGACGCCCACGGTTTCCGGCATCCACAGCAACAGGCCGAGCCAGACCAGCGCCGCTGCGAAACCAAGCAGCAGAAAGATCTCCCGCCAGTTCAGCCATTCCAGCAGCAGGATGCCAAGCAGCGGCCCGAGCAGCGGCGACAACAAGGCGATATTCCCCAGCAGGGCCATGAGCCTGACCGCGTCGGCTTCGCAGAACACTTCCTGAAGCGCCGGATAACTCACCGCGACGACAAAGCCCAGGCCCATGCCCTGCAATACACGTAACAGGTTGAAGGCTTCAATGCTGTCGCTGAAAAATGCTGCCACACATGAACTGCCGAACAGCGCGCTGCCGCTCAATAACAGTGGCCGGCGCCCGAATTGATCGGACAAAGGCCCGAGTAACCATTGCAGGCAAACACCGCCCAACAGATACAGATTGAACGCATTGGGCACTTGCCGCGCGTGCGCCTCAAGTTCGCTCGTGACATCCAGCATTGCCGGCATGATCACGTCACTGCCCATATACGTGAGAAGTTCGAAAGTGGTCAGCGCCAGACAGAAACCTGCAGTCTGGCGGGGGCTGATGTTTATAAGTGTGCTCTGCATGAACATCCCTGTTTTAACAGCTGTGGAAAGTTCGCAGAGCCTAGGTGCAGACACGCGGCTCACCTAGCCGTTTGCTGCGTCAGCAGATTTCAAAAACTCTCGGCATGTTTACAGGGTCGGCGCAGCGCAAGAGGTGTTTGCAGTGGAGCGAGTGGTGGTGCCGTGCCTTGCGGTTGAGCCGCATGCAGCCAAAACGCTTCGGCGGCTGTAACATGACAGCCCGTTTGCAGCGACGCGTCCGCGCATCGGCAAGCGCATGAACATGCGCACAGATCTATTCCAACGTTTCAGGAAACCGCAATGACCCAGAAGCAACGCTTGATTTATTCGATTCTGATCGCCCTGTCCGTGTTGGCGATCATGCTGGGCCTGTCCTGGCTGCAAAATGCCGGGATGATCACCGAGAAGACCTTCCAGTACGTCGCGATCGGCGTGGCGGTGGTTGTGGTGGTGATCAATGGTGTGATGCGCCGCAAGGTCAAGCCGTAACGGCGGGCACCCAGGGCCTCATTCGTTGTTGAGGACTGCCGCAGCCTGTGGGTGCAGGCTGTAACTCTTGTCGGCGTTGAAGGTGATCACGCCTTCGGCGCACAAGCGTTTAAGCACTTCGCGCACGCTGAGAAAGGACAGCGGCACATCGAGATCGAGCAATTGACCATGCACACCGCGCACGCCCAGGCGACGATTGCTCTGAGCCGCCACCAGCAGGGCATCGATGACTTTCAGCCGAATCAGGCTGGTGCGCAGGCCGAAACTCTTCAATAACACGCGAATACGCTCATTGCCCGGACGCTCGCCGCGCTGAGGGAAACTGCCGGTGTGCGAACTCATGGAAACGCCCTGTGGCGTCTGGCTACCGTCCGATGGTAGTTGCGAGTTGTACATGCGATTACTCCTTTTCAGAGCCAGATCGGGAAAGGTTTTGTTGCGCTCTCTAAACAAGACGTTTCAGCACGACAAATCATGAAAGAAAAGATGTAGAAATTTCGTCGCTAATTCGTCTCGGCCGTGTGATGACGGCTTTGCCTGGATGGAATGCTCGCTAAATTTTTTTCATCAGTTTCGTTTCTTCGACAGGCTCATTGCGCGTGGACGCGTGGGCAATTGACCTTTCGAGCAGGAGCGAGCGTGATCATTTCCAGGCAACTCACCGGGCTGGCCCTTGCCGGCACCTTATTCGGACTGAGCCTGTCGGCCCATGCACTGAGTCCGGCTGCACAAACGAGCGCGGACATTCGCCGCACCAGCTTCGGCGTGCCGCACATTCGCGCCGAAAACGAACGCGGGCTGGGTTTCGGCATCGGTTACGCCTACGCCCAGGACAACCTGTGTTTGCTGGCCAACGAAATTGTGACGGTCAACGGCGAGCGCTCACGCTACTTCGGCCCGGAGCAGTTCACTGTCGAACAGCGGGAAAACCGCGTCAGTGATGTGTTCTTCACTTGGCTCAATACTTCTGAAGCGGTCGAGACCTTCTGGCAGGCGCAACCGGTGCAGGTCCGCGACCTGGTCGAAGGTTATGCCGCCGGGTACAACCGCTATCTGGGCGAACGTCGTCAGCAGGGGCTGCCGCAGCAATGTCAGGGTGAGTGGGTCCGTGATATCAGTGCCCGCGATCTGGTCAAACTGACGCGGCGCCTGTTGGTAGAAGGTGGGGTGGGACAGTTCGCTGAGGCTCTGGCCGGCGCCACGCCGCCGCGAGCCACCGCGCAAGTCGAGCGCAACGCCCAGGCGTTTCAACTGGCCGACGCACGTCAGCAACGTTTCGCCCTGGATCGCGGCAGTAATGCCGTGGCGGTCGGCAGCGAGCGTTCATTCAATGGCCGTGGCATGTTGCTGGCCAACCCGCATTTCCCATGGGTCGGCGGCATGCGTTTCTATCAGATGCACCTGACCATCCCCGGCAAGCTCGATGTGATGGGCGCTGCGTTGCCGGGCCTGCCGATGATCAACATCGGTTTCAACCAGCACCTGGCCTGGACCCATACCGTCGATTCGTCGAAACACTTCACGCTGTATCGCCTGCAACTCGATCCGCAGGATCCGACCCGGTATCTGCTTGACGGCAAGTCGCTGCCGCTGAACAAACAGACGGTCACCGTGCAGGTCAAGCAGGCTGACGGGCAGATCGTACCGGTGGCGCGCAACATTTATAGCTCGCAGTTCGGTCCGATCGTGCAATGGCCGGGCAAACTCGACTGGGACAAGCAGTACGCCTACAGCTTGCGCGATGCCAACCTCGATAACGATCGCGTACTCAAACAGTGGTATGCGATGAACCAGGCCCGCAATCTCCACGATCTGCAAGACGCGGTGCAGAAGATTCAGGGCATCCCGTGGGTCAACACCCTGGCAGCGGATGACAAGGGCCAGACGCTGTACATGAACCTGTCGGTGGTGCCGAACGTCAGCGCGGAAAAACTGGCCAAGTGCAGCGACCCGCGTCTTGGTCTGCGCATGATTGTGCTGGACGGCTCCAACAGCGTCTGTGCCTGGGATATCGATCCGCAAACGGCGCAGAAGGGCATTTTCGCCTCCAGCGAGTTGCCGCAGCTGTTGCGCAAGGATTTCGTGCAGCATTCCAACGACTCGGCGTGGCTGGCCAACCCGGCGCAACCGCTCACCGGCTATTCGCCGCTGATCAGCCAGGAAGGACAGCCGCTGGGCCTGCGCTCGCGATTCGCGCTTGATCGTTTGGCTGAGCTGAGCAAAAAAGGCCCGTTGGCGGTCGGGGATCTGCAGCACATGGTGATGGACGATCAGGTGTACCTGGCGGCGCAGATCATGCCGGACCTGTTGAAGTTCTGCGCCTCCGATCTGGGCAGCGATGCGGCGACACTGAAACCTGCCTGTGCCAGCCTCAAAGCCTGGGATGGTCGCGCCAACCTGGATTCCGGACTCGGTCTGGTGCATTTCCAGAACATCATGCAGGCGCTGCTCGAGTCGCCGGACATCTGGCGCGTCGCGTTCAACCCGGCTGATGCGCAACACACTCCGCGCGGCCTTGCGGTCGAACAACCGGCCGTGGCCAAGGCGCTGCGTGAAGCGATGCTGGCTTCAGTCGCGCTGGCCGGCAAAATGGGCCTGGAGCCGGACATGCGCTGGGGTGACATCCAGGTGGTCAGCAGCGGCGGGCAACAAACGCCGATTCACGGTGGGCCGGGTACGCTGGGCATCTACAACGCGATGCAGAGCATTCCCCGCGAGGACGGCAAGCTCGAGGTGGTCAGCGGCACCAGCTACCTGCAAGTGGTGAGCTTCGACGAAAAAGGCCCTCACGCCCAAGGGCTGTTGGCATTTTCGTTATCCAGTGATCCGGCGTCGCAATATTCGCGTGACCAGACCGAGGCGTTTTCGAAGAAACAGTGGAGTGTCCTGCCATTCACTGAGCAGCAGATCAAGGCGGATCCGCAATATCAGGTGCAGACGATCAAGCTGGATCAGGCAGGGAAGGTGGCAGCGCAGTAAACAGTCGTCGCCTGAAACAAACGAAGGCCGCCTCCCGCAAGGGACGCGGCCTTCAGCTTTTCGGCGGACGCTGCGGCATCGAGTTGATCACCGGATTGCCTTCCTTGTTGCGGGTCAGGTAGACCGGCAGCACTTTCGGCAGGGTGTTGGCGAGGTTGTTCATCTCTTTGATGTTGTAGACGCCGCCCACGCGGATCGCGCCGGTGCTGGTGTCGGCGAGCATCAACGGCTTGTCGAGGTAACGATTGATCAGCGGCAGGGCGTCGTGAAGCGCAAGGTTGTCGAGCACCAGTCTGCCGCTGCGCCACGCCAGTGAAGTGTCGCCTGGGTAGGTCTGGCTGATCTGCGGGGCGTAATCGCCATGTCGGTAGCGTGCCTGCATCGAGGGGCTCAGGCGCAGGCCGTCGCCCGGCAGATCGCGATTGCTGCTGACCAGCACCGAACCTTCGACCAGATTGACCCGCACCTGATCCTCATACATCCATACGTTGAACCGGGTGCCGGTCACGCGGATCTTGCCGTCGCCGGCACGTACTACGAATGGATGCCCGGTGTCGTGACTGACGTTGAAAAACGCTTCACCCTTGTTCAGGGTAACGCGACGTTCATGTTTGTAATTGCTGAAGGTCAGGTCGGTGTTGAGGTTGAGTTCCAGCTGGCTGCCGTCACCCAGCGTGACCCGACGCACACTGTCGGTGGCGGCGTAATGCTGATAACTGTTGGGCAGCCAGCCCAGACTCCAGCCGCTGTAAGCCGCCAGCGGCAGGGCGAGGGCGCATGCTGCGGCAATGACCGCGAACTTGCGCCACGGTCGCGAAGGCTTGCGTTGTGCGGCCAGCTCACCCGGCTCGGTTCGAGGCAGATCCCCGGCCACTTCCCAGATTTCCTGCATCGCTTCGTATTCAAAGGCATGCAACGGATGGGCTTCGTGCCAGGCTTCAAATGCGCGACGCTCCTCGTCCGTGCAGTCAGCGGCGTGCAGACGCATGCACCAATGCGCGGCGGCATCGGTAATCGCATCGTATTCGGCTTCCGAGAGAGTGTCTTGGGTCATTGACTCGTCCTGATTTCGCTCATTCTAACCTCGCCGGCAGGCTGCCGAGAACATCCGTCATGGCATTTACCCATCAACGTGGAACTTATTTTTCCCTGTGGCGCCCAAAAAAACAGGAAGCAACTGCCTACTATCCATAAATGGAGTGAAAAAATGATCAAAAAGACATTCGCAGCCCTGATTGCCACCGCCGGTTTGCTCAGCGCCGGTGCCGCCCTGGCAGACAAGCCAGGCGCAGGCTGGATAACCATCGAGAAAGCCATCGAGGTCGCCAAGACCAAGGCCGGCTATGTCGAGGTCTATGAGATCGGCGCCGACACTGACGGTTACTGGGAAGGCGAAGGGCGCAAGGCTGATGGCAGCGTCTATGAATTCCGTATCGATGGTGCTTCCGGCAATGTGTTGCGGGACCAGAAGGATTAAGCCTCCCATACAGGTTGTTGGAAAAGGTGCGCCGGCGTTGAGCCGGCGCACCTTTTTTGTTTACGGCTCAGGTTGCGAGGATGCCGGTTGGCTTGGCACCGGTGCGGGCAGCGGTATGGGTGTCGGAAGGGGATCCAGATCCTTGCCCATTTCGCTGATGAGCAACGCGATCGAGTCGGCGTTGGCCAGGTGGACGTCGATGCGTGCCTCGCCCGAGAGAGGATTGCGAAACGCTTTGCGCGCGTCTGCGAGATTGGTGGTTTTGGTAAGGCTGAGTATTTTTTTGTATTCATCGGCGCGCGACGGAATCTGGTCCAGGTCAGTCCACACCGTGTCGCTGGTTTTCTCTGCGAAAAGGTGCGGGGCAGAACGCGACAATGAATTTCGCTGACGCTCAAGACTTTCCAAGGCAAGTTGACCCATGTCGGTTGTGGTGTCGATAAGGCTGGGAAATGGCCCGATTGCCTGTACCCAGACAAGATCTTCGCTGGCGCAGACCAGATGCGAAAGTTCGTGGATGAGCGTCACCGCGCGGGCGTGAGAATCGACGCCGAATCTGAAAGGTAAATGGGCGGTGTAACCATCCATCCCGGGATTAAAAAAAACTTCAGTAAGATGGATGATTCGCTTTTTGTCGTTTTTGAAAACAAAGGCGAGGATATTGCTGTCAACGTAGCCATTGAGTCCCGCGTAGAAACGTTCGGTAGAGAGCAAATCATCTCTGGGATCCATCAATTCGCGGCAAATAGGGATGGCTACGTCCTCGAATTTCCTCAGCAGTTCAGGCGTAACCTGAGTCACCTCAAAAAAGCTTTTCAGCAGCGTTTCCACCCTTGTGCCGCCCAGATTGTCGCGACTTATGACGAAGTTATGCAGGCACTTCAATGCGTACTCTCTCGCCCGAACCACCGCTTGCTGTATCACGTAGGCCCTCGCGGGGTAACGACGATTGATCTGAGCCATTCCTCTCGCCTGGATAAGCAATTCTATGCGTCGGTTTTTCTCGACATCCTGCTGCACGGGGTCACGGTGCGTGGACCTGGAGCAATGGGCCGGGTGGTCCGCGCTGGCGACTACCAGTCGCGAGTTTTTTACCTCGAGTGCTGGCCCCTGGCTGCCGTCTTTTTTGCGCAAATGCCAGGTTTTCTCGGCCTGGGCCACCGCATAGACCTTGCCGGCAATAGCCGCGTACTTGTCAGTTGTCGAAGGGGCACTGTAGACCAGCTTTTGCGCGTCAAGCTTGAGGGTTTCCAGTGCGGTGCTGGTTTCATACGGCTGCAAATTGACGCGAGCGGCCGCAGTCGGCGGCATTTTCGCCCAGCGCGGGGCTGCTTTGACCGTTGTGGCGACACCGGATGAGGGCTGCGCGTGGGCGGCAAATTCAGTGGTCGCCGTTTCTGCTTCGTCTTCCCAGGACAAGCGTCCCAGACTGAACAGAGAGATGGCCCCTGCGATGAAACTCTTCACACCATTGGCCCAATGGTGGTCCTGAAGGTCTTCAGCGGATTGCTTGAAGTCCTCAAAGCTTTTCCAAAGGAACAGCAACGAGGCGAGTTTGCCTGGCAGCACGTGCGGAACCAGACGAACACCGTGACTGAAGAGAAACTTTGCCGCTTCCCAATCCGCCTGGGCATTGATCTGCGGCTGACTGCCGAGCATTTTCGGCAGAAGTCCGAGGGTGTCCTTGTGCAGCCGTTCAAGCACGTTGCCGCTGATAGCTTGACTTCCAACAGTGATCTCGCTGGATTTGCCAATCGTCGTTTTCAGCAAGTTTCTGAATACGGCCTGCTGCCCCTCCGGCAGACGCCGAATGATCAGATCCTGGAAATGCCCCGGAGTGTTCAGCGCATCAATCAATTGCGCTTGGTTTTCAAACTCGCGAAACACGAATCTGGAGTAGGGTGCATAGAGCACCCGTGGGCCGGTGTGCCCCGATCCTGGCCCGAAGACATACAGCCCGAGTGTGTCGACGGGATCAGCGCCACCGGTCTTGATCAATGACAGCGGGCAGACAATTGCCTGGGCGCCCTCGACCATGGCCCGAGCCATCCCGTCAGGCATGTCGAGCACTTGGCAAATGTAGTCGTAACCGTTCTCGGAGAGTTGCTGTTGCAGCTTCAACGCGTGTGCGTGTTGCATCAGTTGCCAAGGCACCTGACGGAGAAACCGCTGTTTGCTGATGCGTGCCGACTCACTGTCGCCGGACAGTGCGGCGGTCACTTTCCCTGCATAGGTCGTGGATACTTCCAGAGACTGCAGCAGCTGCTGCACCGCGGATTGACCAAAGTTTTTCGGTAGCGCCGTAGCTGTCTTCGCGGTCACTTTGAAACCGGTACCCTGCACGATGTTGTAGTGATGCAGGGCAAACTCCACAAGGTCGCAGGCTGTACCGGCCAGCGTCAGGTTCGGGGTGATCTGGATGTCCTGCGGTTTGAGGCGGTTGTTGGGGAATCTGGCGTCAAGCAGTGTCTTCAGTGTCTGCTCGACATGAGTGGCGAGTGCCGGAACGCCCTCGAGAAAATCCTTGCCTTCAAAAAATGCGTGGCGCAATTCATCCAGCAGTGCAAGTTGCGTGTGTTGCTCTTTCGCCGGGGCCATGCGCAACCAGTCCGGGTAGTCCAGATGGCCGGCAACGGCGCGAGCGAAATCAATGGCTCGGCGCAGATTGGTATCGATGACGGTGGCTTTCATGTGGCCGAGGAACTTCGCTAGCGTGGCTTCGTCCTTGATGCACGTGCGGAACAGATCACACTCGTCCATGTAGTGCTCGATAGCCGATTGCATGCGATTGCTCGACACACTTTCTTCTATCAATTGGAACGTGCCGAGCGTGTACTGCTGGCCCATGCGCCGTTGCTTGGATGGCAGATTTTCCAGCAGGGCCTGGCTCCGGTTGTTGTTATTCAACCGACCTTGCAGTTGTTTGCGCGCGGTTTCGATATCGTCGAACGATTCCAGGCCATCGGCTGGCGTCCACATAAGGGCGCGTCCGGAATGCGCGACGTCCATGCCACCGCGCTCGGTCAACAGCACGCAATGAGCAAGCGGCAACGCGTCATTCTGGCCATCGCATCTCACCGTCATTGACCAGGCATCCGGACGAAAACCATTGAGCGATTTGCGCTCGGCGCGCGTAGCGTTGCCTGTGTCGAACACGGTATCGACGATCTGTCGTTCGGCTTCCAGCCACGTACCACCGAGGTTTCTCAGCTGGGCTTCGCCGCGTATGGCCGCTTCGAAAGCCTGGGCCAGTTTCCAGCCAAGGCTTTCGACAAAGCCGCGCTGCTCACGACTGCTGGCAGTCGGCTGGTTCTTGAAGTCAGCGCTGAGGTTATCCAGCGTTCGTTGCAGTTTTGTCAGGCATTGCGCAGCCTTGTCCGCCTGCACCACTGACGATGGCGGAGCGCTGGCAAACAACGGTCGGGTGCTCCAGCGCTGATTGACGTCAAGCTTGAGCAGGCGCTGATGGAGCATTGAACGGATATCCAGCGCCTTGTCGAACAGCGCGTGAATATCGCTGGTGCGTTCGCTCTGGCGAAACCGCTGCAGGACAAATTCGATGTTTTGCCGCTGCTTGGTGAGGATTGCCTCAAACAGGGTCGTCATGATATCGCCGCCGATGTTTTCGCCTGACACCTGAGCATTGGCAAAACCCAGGTAGCGATTGCGCTCTTCGAGGTTCATCAGCCCGTACAGCTCGTCTTCGTGCCCCGCAGCACCGAGCTTGGCGGTCAGCGTTTGTTTGAGGTCGGCGTAGTTTGTGAGCACTTGCACGCCCTCGCTCGGAGTGTAGAGATAAGCCTTGTCGTGGTTGATCATCAGCGAGCCGGCCAACTCGACTTGAGCAGTGCCCTCGCGCAGGCACACGGTTTCGTACGCAGGCCGCCGCACGGCCACGTTTGGCTCGCGGATCAGGCTGTGGAGGGCGTCGAACTCATTGGCTGAAAGAATCTCCGTTTCGCGCTTGATCATCAGGTCCGCGCGCGCCTGATCCTTGAGCGTCTGGGCGAAGAAGGTGCGTCGCGGCGAACCCTCGAATGAAGCGGCATTCCAGTAGACCTCGAGCTGCCGAAACAACAGCATGGTGAGTTTGCCCGAGGCCAAGTTGATTGCAGCTGCCCATGCTGATTGATCGCCAGCGCTGGATAGACGGGCCGGATGTGAAAATTCGACAGTCTGACCGTGTGCCCAGCCCTGACGGCGAAAATGCAGCAGCAGGGCCTCAGGCAGTGAGCGCGAGTCGACCCACTGCTTGCCTGCGCCGGAAGAGGCAGGCGGCGCAGCGGCGTAAAAACCGACCTGGGTGAGCGACTGCTGCAGATCGCCAAAGTGAGGCTGGAGCTGTTCGTCGAGGATTTTCTCCAGCAGGGTGGTGAGCGACGGCAGGCGTTTCAGTTCGTCCAGCAAGTCACCGGCGCAACGCTCCTGAGAGCGTGTAATCGCGGTTTGTTGATCGTCGAATACATCTCCCTCGATGGTCTCGCGGGTGATGGTGATACCGCGTTTTTCCACCAGCTCCTTGCGCTGCGAAACGCGGAGAAACGCCAACAGGTCATCCTCTTCAGTGGCGTTGTCGAGCCGCGTTTGCAGGGCCAGCGTCAGCGCTTTGTCATCGCTGTATTTCTTCAGCCCATCGTAGGGGGTATAGAGAAAAACACCGTTGTCATCCGGCCCGGCACCGAGGATGAAACTGCCGGCCAGAGCAACGGCCGGTTGTTTGTCGGCGTTGAGCAGAATTCGCTCGGCGCGCATTGGCGGGGTTTGCGCGTTGCGCAGTTCGTGGCTCGCCAGCTGTACGTGCGCGAGCCAGGCGAAATCTTTGCTGTTGAAACCGTGAGCTGTCGCCAGCGCACGATGCAAACCTGGGAAATTCAGAATGTTGGGGAACAGGAGTGGTGCGGTCGAACTGGACATCATCAAAGCTCTGATCGGGGCGCCCTTGGGCCGGGACTCAACAGTAGAGGCGCGGCCCGCGGCACTTGCGGTAGAGAGTTACCGCACGTGCCGATGCGAAATGTGCGGCAGGACGGACGCGATCAATAGAAGGGTTGACAGCCGACAGCTTCGACGGGGTTAATCGGTGGGCAAACCGACCGTACGCTGTTGTTCCCTCCAATAATCATTCTGGAGCTTCAGATGTCTGCGCCACACGATCATGGCTCGTCCACAGTGCCCCTCGAAGCACTGACGCAACTGCTTGAAACGATTTTTCTGCGCCACGGCACCTCCACGGAAGTCGCCCGGGTGCTGGCCGCCAACTGCGCCAACGCCGAACGCGATGGCGCCCATAGCCACGGCGTCTTTCGCATTCCCGGCTATGTCTCGACGTTGAAAAGCGGCTGGGTCAATGGTCACGCCGTGCCTCAGGTCGAAGACGTCGCGCCCGGTTTTGTCCGTGTCGACGCTGGCAACGGTTTCGCTCAACCGGCGCTGGCCGCTGCACGATCACTGTTGGTGGAAAAGGCGCGCAATGCCGGGATCGCGGTGTTGGCGATTCGCAACTCGCATCATTTCGCCGCGTTGTGGCCGGATGTCGAGCCGTTTGCCGATGAAGGTCTGGTAGCCCTGAGCGTGGTCAACAGCATGACCTGCGTGGTGCCCCATGGCGCGGATCGGCCGTTGTTCGGCACCAATCCGATTGCCTTCGCCGCGCCAAGGGCCAACGCCGCGCCGATCGTTTTCGACCTCGCCACCAGCGCCATTGCCCATGGCGATGTGCAGATTGCCGCGCGCAAAGGTGAAAAACTCCCGGCCGGCATGGGCGTCGACAGCCTCGGCCAACCGACACAGGATCCCAAAGCGATTCTTGAAGGTGGCGCCTTGTTGCCGTTTGGCGGGCACAAAGGCTCAGCGTTGTCGATGATGGTCGAGCTGCTCGCGGCGGCGTTGACCGGCGGCAATTTCTCTTTCGAGTTCGACTGGTCCAACCATCCTGGCGCGAAGACTCCATGGACTGGCCAGCTATTGATCGTGATCGACCCGAGCAAAGCGGCGGGGCAGAGTTTCGCCCAGCGTAGTGAGGAACTGGTGCGGCAGATGCACGGGGTCGGTCTCAAGCGCTTGCCGGGGGATCGACGGCATTTGCAGCGTGCCCGCTCATTGGCGCATGGGATTGCCCTGGATGAGCAGACGTTGGGGCAGTTGCGGGAGTTGGCGGGGGAGTGAGTCTTTTGTTGTTCTGACGATTGCAGTGACAAGGTCAAAAGCCCCTCACCCTAGCCCTCTCCCAGGGGGAGAGGGGACTGACCGCGTGGTTTGGGCGAGATACGCGGACTTGGGATACCGAGGTGAATTCAGTAATGGAAAAGCAAAGCGGTGGGCATAAAAAAGGCGAACCCTGAGGTTCGCCTTTTTTTGTGCGCCTGACTCAGCGACGGCCGAGCAGCAGGCCCACCACCAGGCCGAAACCGGCGGAGATCGCTACGGTTTGCCATGGGTGGCCACCGATGTAATTTTCCGTGGCTTCAACGGCGGGTTTGGTGCGCTCGCGCACGCTCGACACTGAATCCAGTGCCTGCTGCAGTTTCAGGGCGATTTGTGCGCGCAGGGTTTCCGCTTCTTCGCCTACCAGTGAAGCGCTGCTCTTGAGCAGTTTGTCCGATTCCTCGATCAGCGACTGAAGCTCGCTGAAGGCCTGATCCTTGATTTGCTCTTCGGCGGCTTGCACCGCGGTTTTACGGGCCATTGGGTGACTCCTTGCAGGTGAATGGACAGTGACCAATGGAGTGTAGCGGCAGACGAAAAGTTGCATGTCATTCGCGGACAAGGGAAAAACCTGCACCGGAGATTTGTACCGAGCGTGTAAGATGTCGCCATTTTACGCAGCAGGATAAATCCCCATGAGTTTCAATCTGGCCGACAAATCCCTCGCAGAGCGCGCAGCACTGGAAGACGAGAAATCCCGTCTGTTCGAACTCTGGCAGAACAATCTGGGCAAAGCCAAAGGCGAAGCCGCGCGTCTGTTTGGGGAACGCTCCAAGCGCAAGGGCAAATGGGCCGAGTGGGTCCGCGCCGAACTGGACGGCATGTCGCCGCCGGAGTTCGCCAACATGGTGCGCAGTGAAGTCAATCGCCTGATGGCGGCGAACAAATAATCTGTTTCACACCTGGCTGAACGTGGCGGCAATCGCCTCGCGAACCTTGACCAGCACCGGATCGATCTGTGTGCTGGTGCGCCAGCCGAGTTCCACCGGATAGCGCGGTAAAGCCAGAGGGCAGGGCAGCAGCGCCAGCCCGCTTAGCGCCGCGATACTTGCGGCAGCGTGGGCCGGAATGGTCGCCACTGCCTGACTGCCCTTGAGCAAAAAGGGCAGCGCGGCAAAATGCGTAGTCGACGCGCAGACCCGGCGGCTCAAACCCGCTGCCGCCAATCCCTCATCGGTAATGCCGATAAAGCCTCCCGACGACACCAGAATGTGCTCGCGCTCAACGAACTCCTGCAATTCGATCTGCTGCTGGCCTGGCGCGAGACTGGCCAGGTCGACCAGACACGCATACCCGCCTTCTCCCAACACCTGACGGCTGAGCAAGCGCTCGGCAAATCCGCCGGCGGTGATCGCCAGGTCGATGCTGCGCTCCATCAACGCGCGGGCGACGATCTGGCTGTGGGTCTGGCGGAATATCAGCCGCAGCTTCGGCGCACGGCGGGCGATTTCCTCGATCAAGTGGCGTCCGTAGGCAATTTCAAAATCATCTGACAGACCAATCGCCACCGAGCGACCGTCGTATTGATTGGCCGCAGGATCAAGCATGGCCAGACTTTGCCGGCATTTGCTCAGGGCATCGCTGATCACTGGTTTCAGCTGATTGGCTTGCAGGGTCGGCGCCAGACCGCGCCCGGTGCGCACGAACAATTGATCTCCATAGACCTCACGCAAGCGCCGCAATGCCGCGCTGATCGCCGACTGCGTTACGCCGAGGCGCAGGGCTGCGCGGCTGGCACTGGATTCCTCGTACAGCGCTTCGAAGACTTTCAGCAGGTTGAGGTCGATGTCGGCGATATTCATTTGGCTCATATCATTCAGCAGTAGGCAGGGCTTTATTCATGATCGCGTGAGGCTGGAGAATCGGCAACACCTGAACCTGATGGAGTAAACACGATGGCCAAATCAATAGTTGCGGCGTTGCAAATCGGTGCCTTGCCCGGTGGCAAGGGCGAAACCCTTGAGCAGATTCTTGGCTGGGAAGACGCAATCCGCGAATCCGGCGCTGCGTTGGTGGTGATGCCGGAAGCCTTGCTCGGTGGTTATCCGAAAGGCGAGGGCTTTGGCACCCAGTTGGGCTACCGACTGCCCGAGGGTCGAGAAGCTTTCGCCCGGTATTTCGCCAATGCCATCGATGTGCCGGGAGCGGAAACCGAAGCGCTGGCGGGACTGTCCGCGCGCACCGGGGCCAATCTGGTGATCGGCGTGATCGAACGCGCCGGCAGCACCTTGTATTGCACGGTGCTGTATTTCGACCCGCAAGCCGGGTTGATCGGCAAGCACCGTAAGCTCATGCCCACCGGCACCGAGCGCCTGATCTGGGGCAAGGGTGACGGCTCGACGCTACCGGTATTCGACACCCAGGTCGGCAAGCTCGGCGCGGTGGTGTGCTGGGAAAACATGATGCCGCTGCTGCGCACGGCGATGTATGCCAAGGGCGTGGAGGTCTGGTGCGCGCCGACCGTGGACGAGCGCGAGATGTGGCAGGTCAGCATGCGCCACATCGCCCATGAAGGCCGCTGCTTTGTGGTCAGCGCCTGTCAGGTACAGGCCTCGCCGAATGCGTTGGGGGTGGAGATTGCCAATTGGCCGGGTGATCGACCGTTGATTGCCGGTGGCAGCGTGATCGTCGGACCGATGGGCGATGTGCTGGCGGGGCCGTTGCGCGGGGAAGCGGGCTTGCTCACGGCGCAGATCGACACCGATGAACTGATCCGCGCGCGGTATGACTACGATGTGGTCGGCCACTATGCGCGGCCGGATGTGTTCGAGTTGACCGTTGATGAGCGCGCGAAGCCGGGGGTGCGGTTCAACTCCTGACCTTGAAACTTGCTGACAACCTGTGGGAGCGAGCCTGCTCGCGAAGGCGTAGGCACCTGCAATATTGGAATTGCCTGAACCACCGCTTTCGCGAGCAGGCTCGCTCCCACAGGGGTTGTGTGTTGTTCTGCCGATTGCGACCGCTGACTACCACGTCGCCGCGCTCGCCTTGGGCAGGCTCAACTTGCCGCTGTCGGTGAAGCGCATCGTGCCAAACAACCCGCCCGCCAGTTTGCCGCGCAGCACGTAGGGCAGGTTGTCGAGGCTTTGCGTCTGGCTCAGGCCCAAGGTCTGGCGCAGGAACGAGAACGCCGAGACGCTGACCGGTACCGTGACAATGGCTTCAGAGAAACGCGGGATCGAGCCGCTCTGATCGCTCACGCCCGACGCCAGCGAATGACCATTGACCTCCAGATCCAGGGCGATGCCGTTGTAATCGATCGCCGTTTCGTTGGGATTCTGCACGCGCAGCTTGATCGCGAAGCGCACTTCCAGTTCCTGACTCGGCAACGGTTCGAGGCCGACCACGTTGATATTCACCGGGTCGCGGTTGGGAAACAGCGCGCAGGCGCTGAGCGACAACAGCAGAAGCGACAGGATGACGGCATGGACGCGGCGCATAAAAATCTCTCGACAAAAAAGGGCTGAACCGTCGCCGGTGCAGCCCTTTTTGCCAAGGCGCGACGTCAGCGATTCAACTGTGCGACAGCCGCCGCTTGGCCGGGTTCACCTTTGCCGGTGACGTCGGGGTTTTCCATGACCTGCAGAATCGAAGCTTCCGGGTCGAAATCGTCTTCTTCCAGCTCGATGAATTCCTCGGGCAGGAAGATGTTCAGCACGATAGCGCACAACGCGCCAACGGTGATCGGCGATTCGAAGATGTTGCGCAGCGCCTGCGGCAGTTCGCGCAACACTTCCGGCACCGCCGCGATGCCCAGGCCCATGCCCAGGGAAATCGCCACGATCAGCATGTTGCGCCGATGCAGGCCGGCTTCGGCGAGGATCTTGATTCCGGCCACGGCGACGGTGCCGAACATCACCAGCTCGGCGCCGCCCAGCACCGGTTTCGGCATCAGTTGCAGCACCGCGCCGATCATCGGGAACAAACCGAGCAACACCAGCAGGCCGGCAATGAAAAACGCCACGTAGCGGCTGGCCACGCCGGTCAGCTGGATCACGCCGTTGTTCTGCGCGAAGGTCACCATCGGCATGCTGTTGAACACCGCCGCCATGGCCGAGTTGAGACCATCGGCGAGCAGGCCGGATTTGATTCGGCGGATGTACAGCGGGCCTTTCACCGGTTGCCGCGAGATCATCGAGTTGGCGGTCAGGTCACCGGCCGCTTCCAGCGGCGAAACCAGGAAAATCACCGCCACCGGAACGAACGCCACCCAATCGAAGTTGAAGCCATACTTGAACGGCACCGGCACGCTGACCAGCGGCACGACGGGCATCGAGGCGAAATCCACCGTGCCCATCAGCCATGCCACTACGTAGCCAAGGGTCAGGCCAATGACGATCGCGCCCAGCCGCAGAAACGGCACGTCGACACGGTTCAGCACAACGATGGTGCCGATCACCAGCGCTGCCAGAAATACGTGACTGGCCGCGCCCAGGTCAGGCGCGCCGAAGCCGCCGGCGATGTCGGTCATCGCTACTTTAATCAGCGACAGGCCCATCAGCGTGATGATCGTGCCGGTCACCACCGGCGTGATCAGCATGCGCAGTTTGCCGATGAACTGGCTGAGCACCACTTCAATGAACGCGGCGAAGAAGCACACGCCGAAGATCGTCGAGAGGATTTCGTCAGTGCCACCGCCACGCGCCTTGACCATGAACCCGGCGCTGAGAATCACGCTGATAAAGGAAAAACTGGTGCCTTGCAGGCAGAGCAGACCGGAACCCACCGGGCCGAAGCGTTTGGCCTGGACAAAGGTGCCGAGGCCGGAGACGAACAGCGCCATGCTGATCAGGTAGGGGATTTCACTGTGCAGACCGAGGGCGCCGCCCATGATCAGGGTCGGGGTGATGATGCCGACGAAACTCGCCAGCACGTGTTGCAGCGCGGCGAACACCGTGGCGGTCAGGTGCGGACGGTCGTTGAGGCCGTAGATCAGGTCGTTGTTGCGCGGGGTTTTGTCAGAGGCGGTCATGGTGATGTGCGCGCCGCAAGGCGGGGCCGGGTCAGAAAATGGGTGCGCAGAATGCCGCAAGCGGGCGGCGAGGGCAACGAGCAATAACTGCCTGAAAGGTCAGGTTTTATTGCCTATGTGGGAGCGAGCCTGCTCGCGAAAGCGGTGGCTCAGTCTGCATCTTGGTGACTGACGAGCCGCCTTCGCGAGCAGGCTCGCTCCCACAATGATCGTCCATGCCCGTTAATCAGCAATGGCCAATCGCCCGTGGCATACTCCCGCGCATGACTTTCGACTCCCCCCTCAGTGCATGGCAATACGCAGTCGACCACAAGGGTTTCATCCAGGATGAAGCCCAGGAACACGCGGTCTGGGCCTTGCAAAAATGCCATGAAGCCTTGCACGCCGGTGCCCGCTCGGTCGGCGGCGTGTACCTGTGGGGTCCGGTCGGGCGCGGCAAGACCTGGCTGATGGATCAGTTCTATCAGAGCCTGCGGGTGCCAGCGCGGCGTCAACACTTTCATCACTTCATGGGCTGGGTGCATCAGCGTTCGTTCCAACTCAGTGGCATCGCCGATCCGTTGCGCGCCTTGGCCAAAGAGCTGGCCGGCGAAGTGCGGGTGCTGTGTTTCGATGAGCTGTTCGTCAATGACATCGGCGACGCGATCATTCTCGGCCGGCTGTTTCAGGTGATGTTCGAGGAAGGTGTGGTGATCGTCTGCACCTCCAATCTGCCGCCCGATAATCTGTACGCCGACGGCTTCAACCGCGACCGTTTCACGCCGGCGATTGCGGCGATCAAGGCGCACATGACCGTGGTCGCGGTGAATGGCGCCGAGGATCATCGCTTGCATCCGGGGGCGATCGAGCAGCGTTATTTTGTTCGCGCGGATGATTTACCGAGCGCACTGGAGGCCGTGTTCAAGTCGCTGGCTGCAGATGAGACTGTCAGCGAAGAGCCAGTCGCCGTGGGCCACCGCACGCTCAACGTCGTGCAAGCCAGTGAATCCGTGCTGTGGTGCCGCTACAGTGATCTGTGCGAGCAACCTTTCGCCGCCATGGACTTCATCGCCCTGTGTGATCGCTACCGGGCTATTCTGTTGAGCGAAGTGCCGAACCTCAGCGCGCAGAAACGCGAAGGGCGCATCGCACGCGGCACCGAAGACGGCGCCGAGCGCGTAGTGGCCGGTGATCGCGAGTTGCCGCAGTTGTCGGTGCATGACGACGGCGTTCGCCGCTTTATCGCGCTGGTCGACGAATGCTACGACCGCAAAGTGCCGCTGTACGTCGAGGCGGCTGTACCGATGGACGCCTTGTACACCGAGGGCTATCTGGAATTCCCGTTCCGCCGCACCCTCAGCCGTTTGCAGGAGATGCAGTTGCAGCGTTTCGCCGAAGCTTGAAAGAAGAGGGCGCCGACATGACTCAACCGCTGTCCCATCATTTGCTGACCATGGCCTACCAGAATGCCTGGGCCAATCATCGTCTGGCCAAGGCCTGGAGCCAGCTCGACGCCACTGAATTGGCCGCGCCACGGGTGAGCTTCTTCCCGAGCATTCGCCTGACGCTTAATCACATCCTCACCTGCGACTGGTTCTACGTCGACGCGCTGGAGCGCGAATTGCGCGGTGACGAGCCGCACCCGGATTGTTACGTGTTCTTCGATACAGACGAACCGTTTACCGAAGCCGCCGCACTGCGCGAGGAACAGGCACGCGTCGATCGCCGGCTTATCGCTTATTGCGAGCAACTGCGCGATGCCGACCTGGCGAGAATCGTCACTATCGCTCGCGACGTACCGCAACATGACAGCCGCTTGCGCATGCTCTCGCACCTGTTCGAGCACCAGCTCCATCATCGTGGCCAGGTGCACGCCATGCTCAGCGGCACGGCGGTAAAGCCACCGCAACTGGATGAATTTTTCTGTGTCGGCGAAAGCGCATTGCGTGCCGAAGACTTCGCGGAATTGGGCTGGACGGAAGAACTTGTATGGGGCCACTGACGCGAAAGATCGCAGCCTCGTTGCACTCGTCAACTCCTACACGTTTTGGGCTGTAGGAGCTGACGAGTGCAACGACGCTGCGATCTTTTGATCTTGCTCTTCTGTTTTCCAGTTGCCCACCCATTCAAACCCAAGCTAATGTCCCCCTCAGCCTTCCAGCAAGCACCTTGCGCGCCGGGGCTTATGTATTTGGGGATGGAAATGGATTCCGCAGAAATACTCGTACTTCAGGCCAGTTACAGCAACCCGGTGCACGCCGAAGCCATCGGCATCGTGCTCAACCATTATGCCGAGGACCCCATGGGCGGCGGTCATTCCCTCGACCCCGACCTGCTGCGCCGTCTCCCCGAAGAACTCGCTCGCCGCCCGCATGCTTTCAGCGTGCTGGCCTTCGTCGGCGGCGAACCGGCGGGGTTGGTCAACTGTTTCGAAGGCTTCTCGACATTCGCCTGTAAACCACTGGTCAACGTTCACGACGTCGCCGTGGTCGGCAAATTTCGTGGCCTTGGGCTCAGTCAGAAAATGCTGCAGAAGGTAGAAGAGATCGCCCGCCAGCGTGGCTGCTGCAAAATCACCCTCGAAGTGCTGGAAGGCAATGCGGTGGCGCAGGGTTCGTATCGCAAATTCGGCTTTGCACCGGGGATGTTCAATCCGGATCACGGGCGGATGCTGTTCTGGATAAAGGATTTGCAGGTCTGAAAAGCCCCTCACCCTAACCCTCTCCCGGAGGGAGAGGGGACTGACCGCAGTGACTGATCCAGATACGCCGACCTGAAATATCGAGCCGAACTCAGGTTCTGAGAAGCCCACAAATCGGCTCCCTCTCCTCGGGGAGAGGGCTGGGGTGAGGGGGGAATTCACCGCAAATGAAAAGCCGGTCCTAATTAGCCCGGCCATAAAAAAAGGCGCCCCAATCAGGGCGCCTCAACTGTCATCTCCCGGGCCAGAGCGGAGCCACGGAAGGTCCATCGGTTGCTCGGTAAAACTCAGTCGCGATAAGACTCGGTGACCTGCGCCGTTTGGTCAGCAGGGACGCGGATTTCTTTCGCGCTGGCGTCGGTCTTTTGCTCGCTTTGCGCGTGCTGGACCGGGAAATTGTCGTAGTAATTGCGCATGCGCTCGGCGCCGCCTTCAGCAAAGGCGCTGGCGGAGCCAAGGGCGAGCAAGGTGGTGAGGATGATAGTGGTGATTTTCATGGTGCCTCCTACTGAACAAGTGGGAGTCGGTTCGTCCGTGAAGCAGACCGCAGAAAAGAGTCTGCGTCGCCGCCATTAACAATGGGTTAACGCTGGTTCAGCGCAAATATTGCGGCGTATTACAGAAACAACGCGGTCGATAGGCACAAAAAAGGGCCTTCTCGGCCCTTTGTAGTTTTACTTCTGCGCTACTTCCGCAGGATCGGGATGCTTGGGTTTCATCAAACTGAAGTCAATCAACGCCCGCCGCGGTGCCTGATACGGATCGCCAATCAGCAGCTTGCGCGGTACGAAGTTGTCGCTGACCAGACTCTTGCTGCGATCCAGTTCATCGGAGCTCAACCCGGCCAGGTCCGCCCAGGTGTGAATGAGCTGCGAGCTGCTGTATGGACGGCTGAGGTCGCCGGCGAAGTTCCAGTCGTGATTTTCTTTCCACTTCGGTGAAGCCCAGGCCATGAACGGGATGGTGTACATCGGCGCGGTCGGTTTGTTTTCGTTGCGGCCCAGGGTGCTGTGGCCGGCGGAGTCGAAGACGTCTTCGCCGTGGTCGGAGAGGTACAGCAGGAAACCGTTCGGGTCGGTTTTGGCGTAGTCCTTGATCAGGCTCGACACCACGAAATCGTTGTACAGCACGGCATTGTCATAGCTGTTGTAGGTCGGTACCTGATCGTCACGCACGCCAGCCGGAACGCCTTGGCGATCCTTGAACTTGTCGAACGTCGGCGGATAACGGTACTGGTAGCTCATGTGCGTGCCGAGCAGATGCACAACGATCAGCTTGCGTGGCGCCGCATCGGCCAGCGCCTTGTTGAACGGCTCGATGACGTCGCCATCGTACTGGGCCGAGTTCTGGTTGCGGTTGTTGTTCAGGTACACCTGCTCGTCGGCTTGCTCGGAAAAGGTCGTGAGCATGGTGTTGCGCTTGGTCATGGTCTGCTGGTTGGTGATCCAGAAGGTCTTGTAACCGGCCTGTTTCATCACGCTGACCAGCGATGGCGTCGACAGGTACAGATCCGGGTTCTGCTCATCGGCGAAGGTCAGCACTTGCTGCAGCGCCTCGATGGTGTACGGGCGCGGGGTAATGACGTTGTCGAAGATCGCCAGTTGATCCTTGAGCTTGTCCAGTTCCGGCGTGGTGTTGCGCGGATAACCGTAGAGGCTCATGCGTTGACGGTTGGTCGACTCACCGATGACCAGCACCAGCGTCGCCGGCTGACCGGCCGAGGCGTCCTTGAGGTTTTTCAGCGGCGCGATCTTGCTCGCGCTGTCGAGCATGCCTTGCATGTCCCCCAGCGTTTCCAGATAGCGGTGATAGGCGACGGCCATCTGCCACGGCACGGCAGGCTCGATGCGGGTTTCGAATTTCTCGAAACCTTCGGCGAAATTGCCCATGCGCATGGTTTGTTTGATCAGCGGATAACCGGCCACGGCGACCACGATCGCGGTCGCGGCAACCAGTGCGCGTCCGCGGGGCATGTACACCGGGCGCAGGCGTGTCCACAGAAAATAGGCGAACGCGGTATGGGCGAGGAACGCCGGGATCATCCACCAGGCGAAATATTGGGTCATGTATTCGCCCGCTTCCGACACGTTCGACTCGAACATGATGAAGATGACGCTCTGCGAGAATTCCTGCTGATAGATAAAGAAGTAACCCAGGCTGGCCATCGAGCAGGCCCACAGCACCACACCGATGATCGCCGCAAGCAGGCGCGTCTGTTTGGGAAACAGCAGCATCGGCGCGAGCCACAGCGCGCTCATCACGAATGCCTGACGAAATCCGGTGAAGCCGGACGTGCCAGTCAGCTGGATCAGCAGTTGGGTAATACCCGAGAAGTACCAGAAGAAGACGAACAGCCAGATGAATCCGGCCCAGTCGAACCCGGTCGCAGTCGTTTTGCTGCGTTTGAACAATGCCATTCAGCGCTCCAGCTCAATCATCAGACCCACGCCGGAAACGCTTCCATGACACCGACGAACAGAGGCCGTACGCGCAGGCACGGCCAGAATGGGGCGGAGTATCCCCAAGGGCTTGTGAAAGATTTGTTAAGCGCCGCGTTTGTTGAGTATCAAGCGGTCAGAGGTGCAACGTGTCGGGAACGACGGGGGCCGTTCCCGATGCAGGCGGGGATCAGGCGTGGGGTGCGCGCTGGACAACCGGACGCGGTTGCGGCTGCGAGCCCTGGGTCAATGCGCGCAATTGCGCCAATTCGTGCTTCAACTGGTCGCGCTCGTCTTTCAACTGGCGCAATTCATCGCGACGGATCGTAACGTAGAGGGTTTGTGGCGGCATTGCTGTGTGTACTGTGCCCATTGCTCACCTCGCAAATGGCGTGCATCAACTGTAAGTCACTCCTCGTTTTGAGGCGCTTGACTTACTATCGGCGCCAATTTTGATTTCTTTTGCCCTGGAAGGGAACTTTTTTATTTTTCATGGTCGGTGTGTCTTCGGCAGGATTCGGGGCGTTATCACTCTGGATCGGGCACAATGCCCGGAAACTTCATCGCAACGCTCTGGACTAACCTCCATCAGTCGCGTTGGGCTATAACCTATGACACACATTTATTTGTAGTAAGGAGCATCAGCACATGCAACTCGGGATTATTGGACTGGGCCGCATGGGCGGCAATATTGCGCGACGTCTGATGCTCAACGGGCACACCACCGTTGTTTACGATCGCAATACCGCTTTCATCGATAACCTGGTCGCCGAGGGCTCCACTGGCGTCGCTGACTTGCCAGCGCTGGTCGCCGGCCTCGACAAGCCGCGCGCGGTCTGGGTCATGCTGCCGGCCGGCGCACCGACCGAAGACACCATCAACACCCTGAGCGAACTGCTCGAACCCGGCGATACCATCATCGACGGCGGCAACACCAACTACAAGGACGACATTCGTCGCGCTAAGACGCTGAACGAGAAGGGCCTGCACTACATCGACGTCGGCACCTCCGGCGGCGTCTGGGGCCTGGAACGCGGTTATTGCATGATGATTGGCGGCGACGCCGAGACGGTCAAACGTCTGGATCCGCTGTTCGCCGCACTGGCGCCGGGCATGGGCGACATTCCGCGCACCAAGGATCGCAAGTCCGATGACCACCGCGCCGAGCATGGCTACATCCACGCCGGTCCCGCAGGCGCCGGGCACTTCGTGAAGATGATCCACAACGGTATCGAGTACGGCATGATGGCCGCGTTCGCCGAGGGCTTCGACATCCTCAAGACCAAATCCAGCGAACGCCTGCCGGAAGATCAGCGTTTTGATCTCAACGTGGCCGATATCGCTGAAGTCTGGCGTCGTGGCAGCGTGGTTTCGTCGTGGCTGCTCGACCTGACTGCCGATGCGCTGGCCAGCGATCCGAAGCTCGACGGTTTCTCCGGCTCGGTAGCCGACAGCGGCGAAGGTCAATGGACCATCGAGGCGGCCATGGAGCAAGCCGTGCCGGTGCCAGTGCTGTCCAACTCGCTGTTCTCCCGTTACCGCTCGCGCGGGCAGGGCACCTTCGGTGACAAGATCCTGTCGGCACAACGCTTCGGCTTCGGCGGCCACGTGGAGATTGCCAAGAAATGACCCGTACGATCCGCAGAAAATCCAAGGCAGAACCCGCACCACCGACCACGCTGTTCCTGTTCGGTGCCCACGGCGACCTGGTCAAGCGCTTGCTCATGCCGGCGCTGTACAACCTCAGTCGCGACGGCCTGCTCGACGAGAATCTGCGGATCGTCGGCGTTGATCACAACGCCATTACCGATGAAGCCTTCGCGCAAAAGCTTGAAGACTTCATCCGTACCGAAGTGGCGGCGAAGGTCGGCAAGGGCGATCAGATGCTTGATCCGGCCTTGTGGGCCAAGCTCGCCAAAGGTATCAGCTACGTCCAGGGCGATTTCCTCGACGACAGCACTTATTCAGCCCTGGCGGCGAAAATCGCCGACAGCGGCACTGGCAATGCGGTGTTCTACCTGGCCACCGCGCCGCGTTTCTTCAGTGAAGTGGTGCGCCGCCTCGGCAGCGCCGGTTTGCTCGAAGAAACTCCCGAAGCGTTCAGAAGGGTGGTGATCGAGAAGCCGTTCGGCTCCGACCTGCACACCGCCGAAGCCTTGAACGCCTGCCTGCTCAAGGTCATGAGCGAAAAGCAGATCTACCGGATCGACCACTATCTGGGCAAGGAAACCGTGCAGAACATCCTGGTCAGCCGGTTCTCCAACAGCCTGTTCGAAGCGTTCTGGAACAACCATTACATCGACCACGTGCAAATCACCGCGGCGGAAATCGTCGGTGTGGAAACCCGTGGCAGTTTTTACGAACACACCGGCGCACTGCGCGACATGGTGCCCAATCACCTGTTCCAGCTGCTGGCCATGGTCGCGATGGAGCCGCCGGCGGCTTTTGGCGCTGACGCGGTGCGCGGTGAGAAAGCCAAAGTGGTCGGGGCGATTCGTCCCTGGTCGACGGAGGAAGCCCGGGCCAACTCGGTGCGCGGTCAGTACAGCGCCGGCGAGCGCGATGGCCAGCCATTGAAGGGTTATCGCGAAGAAGCCAACGTCTCGCCCGACAGCACCACGGAAACCTACGTGGCGCTGAAGGTGATGATCGATAACTGGCGCTGGGTCGGCGTGCCGTTCTATCTGCGCACCGGCAAGCGCATGAGCGTGCGCGACACCGAGATCGTCATCTGCTTCAAACCGGCGCCGTACGCACAGTTCCGCGACACCGAAGTCGACGAGTTGCAGCCGACTTACCTGCGTATCCAGATCCAGCCAAACGAAGGCATGTGGTTCGACCTGCTGGCCAAGCGGCCCGGGCCGGCGCTGAACATGGCCAATATCGAGCTGGGTTTTGCATATAAGGATTTCTTCGAGATGCAGCCGTCGACTGGCTACGAAACCTTGATCTACGACTGCCTGACCGGTGATCAGACGCTGTTCCAGCGTGCCGACAACATCGAGAACGGTTGGCGAGCGGTGCAGCCGTTCCTTGATGCGTGGCAGCAGGATGCCAGCGTCGAGTTGTATGCCGCTGGCGACGATGGCCCGCAGGCCGCCGAAGATCTGCTGACTCGCGATGGTCGCGTCTGGCACGGCCTGGGATGAGTGATTTGTCGAAACAACCCATACGTTTTCTGCTCAGCGACATGGACGGCACGCTGTTGTTGCCGGATCACACACTGAATCAACGCACCATTGACGCCGTGCGCTCGTTGCGCGAGGCCGGCGTGCTGTTCAGCCTCGCCAGCGGCCGCCCGCCGAAAGCCATGTTGCAGCAGATCGAGGCGCTGGGCGTTGATCTGCCGACAGCGGCGTTCAATGGCGGGACCATCGTCAAACCGGACGGCACACTGTTGGCTGCGCATTATTTGCCAGCGACGACCGCGCTGATTGCTTTGGCGCAGTTTGCCGATCAACCGGAGGTGGAAATCTGGGTGTTCAGCGGCGGTGACTGGCTGCTCAAGGATCCGCACGGGCCGATGGTCCCGCGTGAACAGAGCGGCCTCGGCTATCCGCCGGTGGTGGTGGAAAGTTTTGAACCGTATCTGGAGCGCATCGACAAGATAGTCGCCACCAGCAACAACACTGAGTTGTTGATCGAACTGGAGGCGCAGCTGTTGCCGAAGGTCAACGGCATGGCGCAGGTGTCGCGTTCGCAGCCGGTGTATCTCGACGTTACTGCGCTCGAGGCCAACAAAGGCACGGCATTGACGACCATCGCCGAATACCTCGGCGTGCCGCTGGAACAGACTGCCGTCATCGGCGACGGTGGCAACGACCCGGCAATGTTCAAATGCGCCGGTTTGTCGATAGCCATGGGCCAGGCGGAAGAGGCGGTGAAGCGTCAGGCTGATGTCGTTACAGCGTCAAACACCGAAGACGGCGTGGTCCTGGCGATAGAGAAATACATCCTCCCGCACTGACCCAACACAAAAACCAATGTGGGAGCGAGCCTGCTCGCGAAGGCGTCGGCACATTCAACACCTTCATTGCCTGACCCAACGCGTTCGCGAGCAGGCTCGCTCCCACAGGTTTATTCAGTGTTGCTTAGAGCCAGTAGCTCACCGCATACCAGCCCAGCAGTCCCATCACCACGGTATACGGCACCGCCATCCACACCATGCGCCCGTACGACAAACGTACCAGCGGCGCGATCGCCGAGGTCAGCAGGAACAGAAACGCTGCCTGACCATTCGGTGTCGCCACACTCGGCAGGTTGGTGCCGGTGTTGATCGCAATCGCCAAGGTTTCGAAGTGCTCGCGAGTCATGTGCCCGGCAAGGAAAGCCTGTTTCACTTCGGTGATGTAAATGGTTGCGACGAATACGTTGTCGCTGATCGCCGAGAGCAGGCCATTGGCGATGAACAACATGCCCGGCTGTTGATCCATCGGCAGCGCCAAAACCCACTGGATCAGCGGGGCGAACAGTTGCTGATCATGGATCACCGCCACGACGGCAAAAAACACCACCAACAGCGCGGTAAACGGCATGGCGTCCTTGAACGCGCTGCCCAGGCGATGCTCGTCGGTGATGCCGGTAAACGCAGTGATCAACACAATCACCATCAAACCGATCAGGCCGACTTCAGCCAAGTGAAACGCCAGGCAACCAATCAGAATCAGCGCCGCCGCACCTTGCACCAGCAGCGCCGCCGTCTGACGAGGCGTGCGTTTGGCGTTGTCCTCGGCGGCGTAGTTGGCCAAAACCGCGCGGACGTTGTCCGGCAGCAGCGTGCCGTATCCGAACCAGCGCAGCTTCTCCAGCAGCACGCAAGTAACCAGACCCGCCACCAGTACCGGCAGCGACACCGGGGCAACTTTCTGGAAAAACTCGCCGAAATGCCAGCCCATCTCATGGCCGATCAACAGGTTCTGCGGCTCACCGACCAAGGTGCAGACGCCACCGAGCGCTGTGCCGACCGCGCCGTGCATCAACAGGCTGCGCAGGAAAGCGCGGAACTGATTCAAGTCCTCATGGTGTCGCGACGGTAAATGCTGATCGTCACCGAATTCGCTGTCCTGACGCGGATCGTTGCCCGATGCGACACGGTGATACACCGAGTAAAAGCCGACAGCCGCACTGATGATCACCGCCGTCACGGTCAGCGCATCAAGAAACGCCGAAAGAAACGCCGACAAGAAGCAGAACATCAGCGCGAGAATGGCTTTCGAACGCACGCCCAACAGCAGCCGCGAGAAGAGAAACAGCAACAGATCCTTCATGAAGTAAATGCCGGCCACCATGAACATCAGCAGCAGGATCACCGGAAAGTTGTGCAGCAACTCATCGTAAAGCGCTTGCGGTGTGGTCATCTTCAGCAGCAACGCTTCAATCAACAACAAGCCGCCCGGCATCAACGGATAACACTTGAGCGCCATGGCCAGGGTGAAGATGAACTCGATCACCAGTAACCAGCCTGCGGCGACCGGGCCGATAGTGAACAGCACCACGGCATTGAGAATGAGAAAACCGACGATGGTCGCCTTGTACCAGCGCGGCGATTGCCCGAGGAAGTTGTGCGCGAACGCCTGGGCGATTGAACCGGACATCGGCTGCTCCTTTTATTTAGAAGCGCGAAAGTTGCCGGATGTTTCAGGGAAGATCAAGTCGCCGTTAACCTCGATCCTGTTCAATGCTCTATGGATTCAGATAACGCGCAACCATCGCCCGGTAGTTGCCGTCCAGTGAATAACCGCCCACAACAATGGCCCCGTCCGTTTGCACGGCCAGCGAACTGGCTGTGTCGAGACTTCGCCCCAGTCGCGTGCGTAACCAACCTTGGCCCTGGCCGAACGCTGGATCGAGACTGCCGTCAGCTTGATAACGGGCGACCATGAAGTCGGCTTCAACCCCGCCGATGGTGGCGCCTACGGCGACGATGCGGCCGTCGCTCATTGGCTGGGCGGCATTCCATTGGCAACCGCTGGGGCCGATGTCCAACACCTGTGGCTGGCCACGATGACAGTGCAGGTCCGGTCGACCGTTGGCGTGCAGGACAAATGTCAGGCAGCGGATCGGATCGCGGCTGCTGCCGAAGCAATAGAGCCTGTCGTCGGACTCGATGATCTGGCTGACCTGAGTACTGTTGCCATGGGCCTTGAAGGCCATGAAACCGTCCACGGCGAAGCGCTCATCCAGGCTGCCATCGGGGCGATAAACTGCCAACAGGCCTTGCTGCGGAAAGTCGATCGAGCCTGCGACGACGATGCGCCCGTCCTGCTTCAACAGCAGGGTGCTCAGCCAGGTATTGAGCAGCAGGTGGCGGACCATCACGAATCCGCGTCCGTTGAAGGATTCGTCCGGTTGGCCGTCGGGCAGCAGACGAATCAGCATCCCGGCGTGGTCGGCGAGGCTGAAATGATGATTGGCGATCAGCAGAATGCGGCCGTCTTGCTGCACCGCAAAATCACAGGCTTCGACACCCGGCACGCCCGGCGGCAACCAGTTGTCGCGGGTTCCCATGGACAACTCGCCGGGCAGTTGCACGACCTGGAAGCCGTCATCCCCGAAGGTGCGGTCTGGCTGGCCGTTGGTATCGAACAGGGCGAGGGCGGGGAGGGTGCGATGGGTGCCCTCATAATGCAGGCCACCCAGCAGAATCCTCCCGTCAGGCAGCACCTGGACCTTGCCGGCCCTGGCTTCGCAACCTTCGATGAAGCTGCCGATCACGCTGCCCTGAATGGCAAAGGACAAATCCGCCGAACCATCCGCCAGCAGTCGCGCCAGGCCAAATCGGCTTCCCTTTGGCGTACCGACTTTCGCGGCAACCAGAATCCGCCCCTGTGCATCGAGCGCTACATGCTGAGTCTGGCTCGATAGACTGCCGGCAAAGTACACCTGCGCAACACCGCCAATGGCGAATGCCGAGTCGAGCGAACCGGGGTTGTTCCATGCAGTAGGCAGCGCAAAAGTGTTCAGGGTGGACATGCACGCATCTCCTTGCGAGTGAACCGATACCCAGTGATTGGGCGGCTGACTGCACGAGCGAAACATTCAATCCCTGAACCGCGTGAAGCACAACTGGACGGATTAACAGAACGACGGTCGCACTGTGCCAGAACAGTGTCTTGTTGAACCAGTCGCAAGCGAGCCAAGTACTTTGGGTAAAACTGCGCTGAAAGTACCTGCTTATTCGACTACGCATACAACAAGGGCGGATGACTTCAACGTCATCCGCCCTTGTGCGGTTATCAGTGTGGCATCGACCACGATTGCAACTTGTGGCCGTCTTCGCTCAGCTCGGCACGGGCCTGCTGCAGCAGTTGTTCGAGTTGCGCCGGGTCAGAGTAGGCGCTGCTCGGGATCTGTTTGCGACCGATGTGCGAGTTGGTGCGGTCGATGACGGTCAGGCTAAGTTCACCGTTACCGTCTTGTGGCGCCCAGGCCACGCATTGGAAAGGCTTGAACGCGTGGTTGGCAATCAAAAGTGCTTCGTTGATACGCAGCGGGGCAGTCATGGGGTCTTCTCTCTATTGGCGCCCAATCAAATGATGTGCCGTCGGTTGGGCTTACCGTGCGGCGGGTTACTTGTACTGATGCACGCAACCGGGGGGTGGGTCACACTTGAAACAAAGAAATTTCAAGTTCTTTACATAACGGCCGTTCGCTTCGGTAGTCCTGCACATGTCAGGACACCGCGCTGAATTCACCCCTCACCCCAGCCCTCTCCCCGAGGAGAGGGAGCCGATTCGTGGGCTTTTCAAACTCGAGTTCGGCTTGGTCTTTCAGATCGGCGTACCCCGTGCAAACACCTCGGTCAGTTCCCTCTCCCTGGGGAGAGGGCTAGGGTGAGGGGCCGCTCTCTGACACAACACAAATAGTCGATAGCTAACTAACAACCAGGTTTCTTATAACTCTTTCATCAAGCTTCATATAAGCAATCGATACAAGCCCCCGTCAAAATCTTGCTAGTGTTACAACCGGGTCTGCCAAATGACTGTTTTTACAATCATTTATAAAATTTGGCGCCAAGGAGCAGTCATGAGCGAAGCGCCCGCGTCGAGACGTTTACTGGTGGTCGATCCCTGTGACGACTGCCATCGCCTGTTGCCCGGATTGCGCGCCGTGGGTTGGGATGTCGACAGTTGTAATCTGGAAAACGCCGCATCGCGCGCCTGTGACGTCGGTCTGCTGCGTTTGCAGCCGTTCCATCTGGAACGTCCCGAAGCCGTTAAAGAGCTGATCAGCCGCAGCGGCACCGAGTGGATTGCGGTGCTCAATCAGGAAGTCCTGCGCTTGCAGAACGTCGGCGACTTCGTCTGTGAATGGTTTTTCGATTTCCACACCTTGCCCTTCGACGTCTCCCGCGTGCAGGTCACCCTGGGCCGCGCCTTCGGCATGGCACGCCTGCGCGGGCAGGGCACGATTCATGTCGATCAGCCGGAGCACGAACTGCTCGGCGACAGCAAACCGATCCGCGAACTGCGCAAACTCCTGAGCAAACTCGCACCGACCGAATCGCCAGTGCTGATTCGCGGCGAAAGCGGCACCGGCAAAGAGCTGGTCGCCCGCACCCTGCACCGGCAATCACAACGCCACAGCAAACCGTTTGTGGCGATCAACTGCGGGGCGATCCCCGAGCATTTGATTCAGTCGGAATTGTTTGGCCACGAGAAAGGCGCGTTCACCGGGGCACATCAGCGCAAGGTCGGGCGCATCGAAGCAGCCAATGGCGGCACATTGTTCCTCGATGAGATCGGCGACCTGCCGCTGGAATTGCAGGCCAATCTGCTGCGATTTCTTCAGGAAAAGCATATTGAGCGGGTAGGGGGTAGTCAGCCGATCCCCGTAGACGTGCGCGTGCTCGCGGCAACTCACGTTGACCTAGAAGCCGCGATCGAGAAGAAGCGCTTTCGTGAAGACCTGTATTACCGGCTCAACGTTCTGCAAGTGGTAACCGCACCACTGCGTGAACGCCATGGCGATCTATCGATGCTGGCCAACCACTTTTCCCACTTCTATAGCCATGAAACCGGCCGCCGGCCACGCAGCTTCAGCGAAGATGCGTTGATCGCCATGGGCAAGCATGACTGGCCGGGGAATGTGCGCGAGCTGGCCAACCGGGTGCGGCGCGGGTTGGTGCTGGCGGAGGGCCGGCAGATCGAGGCGCGGGATCTCGGCTTGATAAGCCAGCACTCCATTGCCACGCCGATGGGTACCCTGGAGGATTACAAGACTCGCGCGGAACGGCAGGCGTTGTGTGATGTGTTGAATCGGCATAGCGATAATTTGAGCGTGGCCGCGAAAGTCCTTGGGGTTTCGCGGCCTACTTTTTATCGGTTGTTGCATAAGCATCAGATTAGATAATCTCCTAACCTTTAATTTAAACTGATCCCAAACCAAACAGTTTAAATGCAGTTGCGAGGTCTTAACGATGTATTTTTACGGAGATATTTTTTACAAAGGCCGGTTGGAATTGCCCTAGGATAAAGAAGGTTAGTTTTATTGACGTAGGTGTTGCTAAGGTATCTATGTAAAAGCTTGCGCCCCCCTCTTTCCACGTATCTGAAGCGGGCAGTTTTGTATTGATATGCAAAACTTCATCGTGAGCGATCTGAAAGAAATTACCCTCCCCTGCTATATACTCGAATTTAATGGAAATGCTGGTTCCTTTTGAAATTCCTTGAAATGTTTTTGCTATCACGATTCCGTGCTGCCCTGAGGTTATCACTGTTTCGAGAAAATACTCTTCGTTGAGTTTGGCGATTATTGCTCTATAGCTTAATGTCACCCAGTGGTTCCAGTCGTATTCTATGAATGTAGTTAAATCTTCATTATCTGTCTTCAGGCAATATAACCTTTTTTCACATTCTACTGTATCGTCGACGACTGCTTCTCTGAATAGACCAACCATAAGTGAGATTACAATGTTCGAACCTCCCTCACACCCCCGCAACCACTCCACCTCCGCCAAATAACTAAGCCCCACCCCCTGATCATGCACCGCCCCCACAAACTGCTCCTTAACCCGCTCCCCACCACCCGCAAACGTCTCCACATACTTCAACCAAATCGGACATCCTTTCGCGCACTGCAACGGCCAAGCCTCACACAACACCTTTGTATCATCCTTGATCAACCCAACATCCAGCACCTCCCCATCAAACCCCTCAAGTTTCGGCATCGGCATGCTCGACTGCAGCAACTCGCCAATCTTCAATTCCACACTCTGAACCGGTGTTCCCTGTCCGCTGCTGATAACCGAGTATTTCAAAACCACTGGAAGTTGCAGGTTCGCTCCGGTAATCGAGTAAGGGATCTTGAATTCAGTTTTCGTTTGCCCAGCCACTATGATCTTCTTCTGGGGCGGCACCGAACCATCTCCAGGTCGCCCGACCACCTCCAGTTCAATTTCGTCATTGGCATTCAACTTCAAGTTATCGAACACCACTGTGAAGCCGTTTTGATGCACATTCGGATCAAGCACCAGATTCGGCGCTTCGGTGACAGTCGGTGGCTCCAACTGGCTGACTTCACCGGTCACCTTGATGTCGACTTCACGGGATTGACGGGCAGGCAAGTCGCCTCGGATCAAGTCATAGCTGACCTTGGCCGAACCATTGCGGATGAGCAGGATCGCAGCGTTCGGGATCGTAAGATCGAGGATGTTGGGCAGGCTAAGAAGCTTCTTTTTCGCCGGTCCCACAATTACGGGCTGCCCCTGCGGCGGAATACCCGTCCAGGTCAGGCTCAGCTCGTCATTGATCTGGAAATGCTGGTCTGTGAAGAATGCGCGGGCAACGGCATCGTGCCTGCCCAATTGCTTTAGATCGATCGCCGAGACGATTTGTTCATCGACCATAACTAATGGCGCTGGCAAACGGTCGGTAAGGTCCACCGACACATTAGTGATTTTCGACCAAGGCGCCTCTGGATCCGGAAAATTGCCAACGCGGTCGACCACTTGAAAGGACACTTCGACAAGGGGTTTGCTGCCTTCTTTTTTGATGACTTCTTCAGTGAAGGTGACGATGATCGGATTGTTTGCCGGATCAGCGACTTGTGCTTCAGTCACCGGGTAGTACGAAACCAGTTCGTCACCCCAGCGACAAAACATCCGATCATGAGTGGCGATATTCTTGTAAGGCTTCACCAGCATTTTGATCCCACCCCTGGCCATATCGGCATCCACACCCTTCGAAGGGTCGGGATCAAGGGTGTAGAGAAGGCCGGAATGTCCCGGTTCGCTGTCGGTGTCAACGTCGCCAGGGCGGGTGAGTTTGACCCATAACAGCAAGCTATCCGACTCGACCGGACCCTGATTCAATCGGGTAACTATGTAGAAGGCGTTGGCGCTGCCATTGGTGATCTGGCCTGCCGGGATATCGAACGTGAGCTGTTTATTAATGTTGTTTTCATCGATCTCTATGGTACGAACCGGGAAAACCGGGTTATCAAAGTAAAAAGCACACTTGTCCTTCAGAGCCATGTTGAGCCAAGGATCAACGACCCCGGTCAGAGAGCCACTTTTCACTGCTTCCAACGATATGCCACCATGATATTCCTCCGGCGTTTCCAGCTCGGTAGCCAAGGGAATTCGAGGACGAAACAAGTCTGCGGCGCTAAGTACAGTCACGGCTAAATGCTCCTGAACATGCTGATCACGGCGACCAGACACTGCAAGTATCAGAAGTTAATTACGTGAAAAGCACACCTGTCATACCTGACAGGTGCGGGCATGTTTCCGATGAATGGTCGATGAGCAAAAAACCTGAGAATCAAAAGATCGCAGCCTTCGGCGGTTCCTACGTTTGGATTGCGTAATCCCTGTAGGAGCTGCCGGAGGCTGCGATCTTTTGCTTTTGCTTAGAAGTAATACGGGAATTTCAGGCTGAACGAAAAGTCCGGCGCATCATCGGTCATGCCGATCGACAAGTTCGGCACGATCGTCAGGTTGTCGGTCGCCGCAATCGTCATGCCGACGTTGAAGTAACCGGCGTTGGCATCACTGGAAACCACCGATTCCCAATCGCCGCCGTCCTGTTTCAGCTTGCTCTTGCGTTGCACCAGGTCGGAGACCGAGAACGACATACTCATCTTCTCGTTCAGCGCGAAGGCGATACCGGCGCCGATCTGGAAGCTGTCGCCAATCTTCACCTTGCCCGGGGTTTTCTGGTTGACCGTGGAACTGATGTCGTCGAATGACTCCTCGAGGTTGTGGGTGTAGGAGAGGCTGCCGAACAGCACGGCCGGGTCGAACGTCTTGACCAGCGAGATGCCCGGGGTGATCGACCAGACGCCGTTGCCGGTGGGCAGGGTGTCGGGCACGAACAGGTTGGAGTTGGCGTCGGTCTGGCGCAGTTTGATGCCGAACGGGTCTTTGCCGGTCGGCGCCTTGACGCGCAAGGTGACCACGGCGTCCGGGGTGTTGACCGACTCGTCGAGGAACTTGTAGGCGATACCGAAGTTGACGTCACCAATGGTTGGATCCTTGGTCACGGTTTCTTCAGTCGTCACACCGGCCGCGCCCTGATTGCCGCCGCCGGACTGATACGTCGACTCGCGATACACCACCGGCACGTTCAGGTCGAACTGCCAGCGGTTGTCGAAGTTGTAGCGGCCGGTGAGGTCGAGGGTCCAGGTGTCGGCCTTGATCCGGTCGAGGTTGATGTTGCCGAGAAAGATCGAATCCAGCGCAAGGAAGCCGTTGAGGATCAACTGGCGGGTGTCGTAGCGCGAATAGGTCAGGCCGGTTTCGACGCTGAACTTGCCGCCGCCAAAGAAACCGCTGGCTTCGTCATACAGATTGGAAACGCTCTGCGCCGGTTGCGAATCATCGGCCAGTGATTGACCGTAAGAAGCGCCACTGCCCCCGGCGGCGCCTCCCGATGCAGCGGCCGCACCGGTGCCTGTGGCGGCTCCGGCGGCGACGCGATTGCCTTTCATGTCGGACGGCGATTTGGCCAGCCGTTTTGGCGGTGGGGCGGCGGGTGTTTCTTCTACCTGGCGGACCCGTTGTTCAAGTACCGCCAGCGCTTGTTGTTGTTGTTCGTATCGTTGTCTCAGTTCCAGAAGTTCCCGTTTCAGGGCTTCTACATCGGCGTCGGGTGCTGCTTGCAGCATTGCCGCCGGGAGAAGGGTACTCAAACACACTGCAAAACGCAGTGATACTGATCGATACATGAATAAGCCGTCCCTTTAAGCCCAATGATCGAGACTCAGCGTAGTTCAATATCCGATATTGCGTAGGGCGCCGAGTTGGGTCAGGTTGCAATCCAGTGCACCGGCGCTTCTGCCGTTATTGTTAAGTACGACGTTGAGTTGCGTAAGGTTGTTGACCACGTTGGCGCTGCCCAGCAAACGGGTGTTCTGCAGCAGCCCGCCCTGGGCGACCTGTTGCAGCGCGGTGCCCTGATTGCCGCTGGCCTGAATCGCCATTTGCACGCCACCACCATTGGCCGAAACCGCGACGCTGCCGGCGCCGTTGCTGCCGGTGATGGTCTGCCCGGCGACAAGGGCCTGGCCTTGCGAAGGCACCAGAGCCGGGGCCTGACTGGCCTCGCTGACGTTGATCGCGACGTTGTTGTTGGCGGTGTTGCCATCGCCGGCGGCGCGCACGCTTTGCGTCACGCCCTGGCTGCTGTTGAGGCCGGCGCCACCGATGACAGTGCCGGTACCCAATGTGGGAGCACTGCCATTGCCCGACTCCTTGATGGTCGAGACATAGAATTCCGGTTTGACCGTTGCGGCCTGGACCTGCATCGAGGTCGCAGCCCCGATCAAATCGCCGCTGGCGTTGCGCCAGGTGCTGCTCATGACAATGCCGAAGCTGATGATCCGCCCCGGCATGACGTAACGACCGCGCAGCTCGGCGAGCTCCTGGTCCTTGATTTCGATGGGTTTGAATCCGGCATGGGCTAAACCTGACGCACTCGCTGCCAGGCAGGCGGCGGCCAGCCAGTATGAGCTTTTCATCTGCTGCTCCCGGGACATCCAGTCCCATTTTCTAACTCGGCGATTAAAAGAAGTCGCTCTGAATGAACCCGAAATCCATCAGTTCCGCATCTTTGACCGGGTTGAAACTGTCCAGCGAGTTCTTCGCCGTCAGCGGCACGGGAGGGCTGCGCAAGGCGTTGGCCTTGTCGTAACCGGGGCCGACGATGGCAAAGACAATGCCGTTCCAACCTTTGACAAAGTCGTCGTGCTTGTAGCGCTTGTGGCCGAGAACCGGGTCACCGATGTAGACCCAATTCTTGTCCGAGCGCTGCAGGACGACGAAATGCTTGTAGCCACGAATGTCCATCAGGACCACCACCGGAATGGTCACCGCTTCGAGTTTCTCGGGCGGGATCCGGTAGCCACGGGCACGCATGCCGATGCTTTCTACGTAGCGCTTCATGTCGAGCATGGAGAAACCCTGGGTTCGCACCAGGTCCTGGTCAGCGTTGACCAGCATGCCTTTGATGATGTGCTCCTCATCGACGTCGAGCCAATAGGCCTGGCGCAGGACCGTTGCCAGTGCGGCAGCGCCGCAGCTGAAATCGGTTTTCTGTTCGACGATGTCGGCAAACTTGCGCTCACGAATGCTTTGCACGTCCTTGTAGACCAGCACGCCACCCGGCAGGGCAGCCACGGGCATCTGCGCTGCCTGGGTCAGGCCGCACAGGCAAAGCAGAGCGAGGAGGGCAGGAGTCCGCATGATCGAATACGCCTTGTGGAACCTGGGAAAAAAGCCCCGTTGCCGGGGCTTTCGTTTCGATCGCGATTACATGCAGGCTTTGCAACCTGCGGCGATGGACAGCGAGTTGCTTTGTTGGTTGCCCACACCCGCCGAGACGTTGGCTCCGCCGTTGCCGGAGAAGTTGTTCATCGAGTTGGTCATGTTGGCGTTGTTGACGACTGGGGTTTTCCAGCCATCTTTGGTCAACACTTGTTGGGTGGTGACGCCAGCGAGGCCAAAAGTACCCACGGCTTCGAACTTGGCTTTCTGATCATCGTTGCCGCCATGGCCGCCGCCACGGTTGCCCCAACCGCCGTGGTTGTCGTCTTCGATGGTCGCGGTGCCTTTGGCTTTGAATGTGCCGGCAGCTGCATAAGTACCGGTGAGGGTGTCGGTTTTGTAAGCCTGCACGCCTTTGTTTTCCACGACCAGGCCAGTCGAGGACTGGTTGGCAGAGGCAGCAGCCTGCGCTACACGACCACCGGAAACGGCGATGGCGAGGTTGTTTTTCTGTTGGTTGAAGTTGCCGGCGGTCACGTTGATGCCGATGTTGCCGGAACCGTTGTTGCCAGCATTGTTGAGCGTGGCGTTGTTGAAGGTGGACGAGTTTTTCACGTAGTTGTTGTTGTTCACCTGAGTCGCGCTCGAGGCGGCAACAGCATTGCCGAAGATGAAGCTTTCGTCAGCGGTGGCCAGTGCAGCAGCGTTGTCCTGCTGGTTGCCGTCGCCAGCGGCGACGTTGGCGCCCATGTTGCCGTTGGAGCCGTTGAGCGAGTCGCTGGCATTGGCGTTGTTCAGGGTGCCCTGGTTTTTCACCACGTTGCCGTCGCTGTTTTGCGCGTCGAGTACAGCGGCGCCGGCGCCTGCGGTGATCTGCAGCAGTTGTTCAAGATTTGGACCTTGTGGCTGGCCGTGACCGTTGCCGTGTCCATTGCCATGCCCGTTACCATGACCGTTGTTGTCATCACGGCCGCCTGCCTGTGCTGCGATTGCCATCACTGCTGCGAGTGCGAAAACCAGTGGTTTGAGAGCCATTGTAGGTTTCATGGTGTTTCTCCGTCGTGCTTATTAGTTGGGTTAAGTGTTGTTACTTTTCCAATTGCACTTTGTATGGGTCAGTCTGCGACCCGGATGCTCAGGGTGTTAGCCATTCGGTTCCCCACCCCGGCACTCTGGTTCACCTGGATTACCCCGCGGCTGCCGGTGAAGGCCTGATCACTTGTCGTGACCTGGCGACTGCCGATTGAGGTACCAGTTGCTCCTGAGCTCGGTAAAAACGCCACGTTCTGTTGCGAAAGGGCGCTGTCGTCAACGCTCTGCGGGCCGGCACTGATGCTGACGCGCGTCACGTTGGCCATTTGATTGTTGGCACCGGCGCCCTGGTTCACACCGAGGATGCCGTTGCCATTGCTGAAGGAGTTGCCGCCGATGTTGGCGCTCGCGTCGATGGCGCGGCTGGCGGAGGTATCGATGTTCTGCCTGACGCTGGTGGTGGCATGGGATTCGGTGCCGATGGCAATCGCCTTGGTGTTGGCTTGTTGCATCTGGTCACCGGCGGCCTGGTTGACGTTGAAGTTGCCGCGATACTGAGCGCCTGAATCCTGAATGTTTGCCTTGTTGACTGAAGAAGAATCGGCCATGGCGCTGGTGCAGCCGAGCAGGGCGAGAAGCAGCAGGGTGCGATTCATGTCATTGGCCTCCGGCCATGCGAGTCAGCGGCGCCAGGCCGGTGCTCATCGCCCGGTTGACGGTGTTTGAGATGGAGGCGCCAGAACCCCCGCCGCTGCCTGTGCGCATACCGGGCAGGCCATTCTGGTTGGTCAGGGTATTCATGCCGGGCAGGTTGGAGCTGGGCGTGGTCATGTTGCCGCGAATCGACGAGCCGCTGGCGACACTGGCGAAATCGCCGTCGCTGAGTTCGGTGCTGCTGAGGGTCTGGTTGATCCGCGCCGAAGGGTTGGCGTTGACCGTGGTCGGATAGGGGTCTTTGCCGCCATTGCGGCCGATCGGAATCGGCTGAACGTCGCGATTGAGGACGATCACCCCGTTGCCTTCGGCCTGGGCGCTGACGCTGATCAATGCGCTGGCGGCTGATCCGATCAGCAGGAGGCAGGTCAGGCTCTTATTGAAATTTCCCACGGCTGCAATTCCTTCTTCAGTGGGCTGGGTTATTCAGCGTTGTGAAGGTGAGAGCGAAAGCTGTGCCGGTTTTGGATTGTCTTGTTATTTCAATGGCTTGCGGATATGAGCGGATGGCTCTGGTCATTACTGTTTCACCGTTGATACACGCCGGGAGCCGGTTGAGTGCCAACTGACGTTACATAGCTCTGGAACAAGGGTTTGCGCCAATGTGTTTCATCGGCGTAACAGGTCGCGTGACGGAGAGATGAACAGCGTTTGGACGGGGGCTTTGCGCGGTCAGGAGTGTTTCAAAAACGGACAGTTTTGCCCGAAATGCCGCCGTCGCGGCTCAAGTGGACAGCAAACGCTCGACCGCCGCAAAGGCTTGTGTCTGGCGTTCGGCCCAATTGCCTTCGATGATTTGCACAGGCTGTTGATGCTGGATCAACCAGTCGCGGGTGGCTCCGTAGAAGGCCATGCGATCCGCGAGATCCGGTTGGCAGCGCTGGCCGTCTTCCGCCCAGTCGACCTGTTGCGGCGACAGCAGCAGGTGCAGGTCGTAATGACGCGCAAGCAATTCGGTTTCCAGCCAGTCCGGGCAGTCACCGAACAGGGTCTGGCTCCAGAGCATGTTGCTCAGCAGATGGGTGTCGAGGATCAGCAGCGCGGGCTGTTTCGCCCGTGCCTGATCTTCCCATTGCAACTGGCCCCGGGCGATATCGGGAATATCCGCGAGGCAAGTGTCGCGTGGGTTTTCTTCGATGAAGCGGCGAACATACTCATCAACCCGCACGCCGCCGAAATGCTGCTCGAGACCGGCCGCCAGCCAACTCTTGCCGGTGGATTCCGGGCCGGTGAGAACCACGACTTTCATGTGCGCAACGCCGGATCGGCGCGCCATTCCCGCCAGCCTTGCACGGCGAGCAGGGTGAACAGCGCATAGAGGCCGGCAGTCAGGTACAGGCCTTTATAGATGAACAGGCCGACAAAAATCACATCGAGGACAGACCACAGCGCCCAGCATTGCAGGCGTTTCTGCGCCATCCATAGTTGCGCGACCAAACTGAAACCGGTGAGCGCAGCATCGAGCCACGGCTGTGCGGCATCGGTCCAGTGCGCCATCGCGGCGCCCAGCAAGATGCTGCCGATTGCGCCGATACCGAGGCCGAGCAGAATCGAGCGTGTATCGAGGCGGGTGACTTCGCGACCGTCATGCATGGTTCCGGCGCGAGTCCACTGCCACCAGCCGTAGATCTGCAGCGCGGCGTAGATCACTTGCAGCAACATGTCCGAATACAGCTTCACCTCAAAGAAGATCCAGCTGTAGAGCAACACCATGACCAGCCCGATCGGCCAGCACCATGGATTCTGCTTGACCGTCAGCCACACGGCGATGACCCCGAGGGCAGCGGCAAACAGTTCAAGCCCGGACATGAGGGATCCTTGGGGAGTTAAAGAAGGGGGCGGATTGTACTGCATTAGTAAGATCAAAAGCCCCCTCACCCTAACCCTCTCCCGGAGGGAGAGGGGACTGATTGGGGGACGCTTTGGAGCAGCGTCGGTTTGAACGATTTTCGTTGAATCCATAATCGACTCGATTGCTCAGGTCGATGTATGACGCCAGACCCCTCGGTCGGCTCCCTCTCCTCGGGGAGAGGGCTGGGGTGAGGGGTGGGCTCACCTCGGTGACCGGTCAGACCCGGAACTGGCGCAGCAACCCGTTGAGCTGTTCGCTCAGTTGTCCAAGTCGCAGACTGGCTGCACTGGATTGTTCAGCCGCCAACGCAGTGCTGTGCGACAGCCCGGCCGCCTGGGTCACGTTCTGGTTGATGTCCTCGACCACATGCGCCTGTTGCAACGTGGCGCTGGCGATCGAGGCATTCAGCCCATTCAGATTACGCAACGCCTGGCCAATCGCATTGAGACTCGCCCCGGCCAGTCCCGCCTGTTCAATGGTCAGTTGCGAGGCTTTGCTGCTGTCGCCAATCACCTTCACCGCAGCCTCCGAATGATTCTGCAGGCGCTCGATCATCGACTGAATCTCCGCCGTCGATTTCTGCGTACGTTGCGCCAGCAAGCGCACCTCATCGGCTACCACGGCGAACCCACGACCTTGCTCACCCGCACGTGCTGCTTCAATCGCCGCATTGAGCGCCAGCAGATTGGTCTGCTCGGCGATCGAGCGAATCACCTCCAGTACGCTGCCAATCTGCGTGCTCTCGGAAGCCAAGGTGCGGATCACTTCCACCGCCTGATCGATCGTGCCCGAGAGTTTGTCGATCTGCTGCAAGCTGCCGTCAATGTTGATCTGGCCCTGTTGCGCCTGCGCCTCGGCATCACGCATTTCAGCGGCGGCGTGTTCGGCGTTTTTCGCCACGTCCTGCACGCCGTAGGTAACTTCGTTGATTGCCGTGGCCACCAGTTCCATCTGCTGCGATTGCTGCTGACTGCGCTGCTGCGCCTGCGATGCGTCGTTGCCCAGCTCGCTGGACGACTGACCCAAGGCACTGGCGGACACCTGCAACTCACCAATCACCCGACGCAACTTGGCGGTGAAGGCATTGAAGTGATGGGCCAGTTCGGTGACTTCATCCTTGCCATAAGTATCGAGGCTGCGGGTCAGGTCGCTTTCGCCGCTGGCGATGTTGGCCATCGCATTCACGGTTTCCTGCAACGGACGGACGATGCTGCGTGCGATCAGGATCACCAGCAGCGCCATGATCAGCGCAATCGCCAGGCCGATTGCCGACGCCTTGATCATTTGTCCCTGAAATTCCGCCTGCACGTCGTCGACATACACGCCGGAACCGATCACCCAGCCCCACGGCTCGAACAGCTTCACATAGGAAGTCTTCGCCACCGGATCCGTCGCCCCCGGTTTCGGCCAGCGATAATTGACCATGCCAGCGCCCTTGGCCTTGGCAATGGCGACCATTTCGTTGAACACCGCAAAGCCGTCCGGGTCGCGGATCGCCGAGAGGTTCTGGCCTTCGAGTTTGGGGTTGGTCGGGTGCATGACCATCACGGGGGTGAGGTCGTTGATCCAGAAGTAGTCGCTCTGGTCGTAGCGCAGGCCACGGATTGCGGTCAGCGCCTGTTTCTGCGCGGCATCCCTGGTCAAGGTGCCGGCGGTTTCCAGGCCGTGGTAGTAGGTGAGCAGGCCGCTGGCGGTCTGCACCACATGCTGGGTTTTCTGCGCCTTGGCGCTGTAGAGGTCGTCGTGGATCTGCTTGAGCATCAGCACGCCCAAGGTCAGCAACATGACCACCGCCACCACCAGGATGAGCCACAAGCGTCGGCTGATCGACACACTGCGCAAGCTGTTCATAACGCTGTCACTCCGGATTCTTGTTCTTGTAATAAACGATCGCCAGCATCCAGCCACAGCTGAGTGCTCGGGACTGCGCGATTCAAGCCTTTCAACGCGGGAAGCGCTATTAAGGCTTGTCTGTTAAGATTTCGGCCCCGCGCGTGAAAACCTGAATCCGTTTTTGAAATTTCACGGAATTTTTACCGTTTCGTGTGGATCCTGTGCGCGCGGAATCGGTACAGCTTCAACCAGCTACGCTGAACGCAGTGAACACTAGAAAATACTATCGGGGCATGCCGGTGTGCATCGCTCTCTGGGGGATTGATGGATCTTTGGACTGCCTTGCAGGCACTGATACTAGGCGTTGTAGAAGGGCTGACGGAGTTTTTGCCCATTTCGAGTACCGGACACCAGATCATCGTTGCCGACTTGCTGAACTTCGGCGGCGAACGGGCCATGGCGTTCAATATCATCATCCAGCTCGGCGCGATTCTCGCGGTAGTCTGGGAGTTTCGCCGCAAGATCCTCGACGTGGTGATCGGTCTGCCGACCCAGCCGAGTGCACGGCGTTTCACCGCCAACCTGTTGATCGCCTTCCTGCCAGCCGTAGTGCTCGGGGTGATTTTTGCCGATCTGATCCACGAATACCTGTTCAACCCGATTACCGTGGCCGCAGCGCTGGTCATCGGCGGAATCATCATGTTGTGGGCCGAACAGCGCCAGCATGAAGTGCATGCCGAAACCGTCGACGAGATCCGCTGGACTGACGCCTTGAAAATCGGCTTCGCGCAATGCCTGGCGATGATTCCAGGCACCTCGCGTTCCGGCTCGACAATTATTGGCGGCCTGCTGTTCGGCCTGTCACGCAAGACCGCCACCGAGTTCTCGTTCTTCCTCGCCATGCCAACCATGGTCGGTGCGGCGGTGTATTCGGGCTACAAATACCGCGATCTGTTCGTGCCGGCGGATTTCCCGGTTTTCGCGATTGGTTTCGTCACGGCATTCATTTTCGCCATGATCGCTGTGCGCGGCCTGCTCAAGTTCATCGGCGGCCACAGCTATGCAGCCTTTGCCTGGTACCGGATTGCCTTCGGCCTGTTCATCCTGGCGACCTGGCAGTTCGGCTGGGTGGACTGGTCGGCAGCGAAGGCATGAATGATTCCCGCGGACGCCGCCCGGAAGGCCGGCCTGCGGGCGGGCGCGTTCAGCATCTGAGGTTGAAACTGCTGGTACTGTTGATCGTCTGCGCGCTGCCGTTGTTCGGCTCGCTGTCGATGTGGCTCAGCGGCATCTCGCCGGTGCCGCTGGCGGCGTACGGGATTGTCAGTGTGCTGGCGTTCTTTGTGTACTGGGCCGACAAACGCAAAGCTCGCGCCGACGCCTGGCGCACCCCGGAAAACATCCTGCATGCGTTAGAACTGGCGGGCGGCTGGCCGGGCGCCTTGGTCGCGCAGCAGGTGTTCCGGCACAAGACCCGCAAGGTGTCGTTTCAGATTCTGTTCTGGGCGATCGTGTTGTTGCATCAGGTGTTCTGGATTGACCAGATGTTTCTCGGATCGAACTTGCTGTCGCTGATCTGAGGAAAACACATTCCTCTGTAGCTGCCGAAGGCTGCGATCTTTTGATTGATCGTTCCCACGCTCTGCGTGGGAATGCAGCCAGGGACGCTCTGCGTCCCAAAAGATCGCAGCCTTCGGCAGCTCCTACACGGGATCGGTTTACAGCTTCAGGCCGATTTGGGTTTTCCTAGGCAACCTGCTCACCACCAGTTGATGCGATCGCTGCAACAAACCCCGCAATTCCTCGGCACCCAGCGGGTAGGGCGGATGCATGATGATCCACTGCGCCCGCGCCAGATACGGCGCCGGATGAATCCCGGGGCGGTCGCAATGGCCGAGAAACAGATCCTTGTCGACCTTGAACGCCAGCGAATCCCCACGCAGCCCCTGCAAGGCAAACATCTTGTTGCCGGCAATCGAAAATACCCGCACGCCGCCCCATTTGTAGTCTTCCCGCGCGCCGGGCAGGGCCAGACAAAACTCGGCAACCTCGGCTTCGCTCATTCTTCCTTGTTTCATAGAAACCTGTCCCCGCAGGCATTGAACGATTCGACCAGGTGATCGATCCATGCGCGTACCGCCGGCATCACTCCGCGCCGGTGCGGATACACCGCTTGCAACCAGCCGCCGGGCAATGACCACTCCGGCAGCACCTGCACCAGTGTGCCGTTACGCAATTCCGTTTCGCAGAACATCATCGGCAGCACGGTAAAGCCCTGACCGGCCAGCACGCAGGCCTTGCGCACTACGAAGTCATCGATGCCCAACCGCGCTTCCATGCTCAGATCGACGCTCTTGCCCTGTTGATCAAGCAGACGCACATGCACCATCCGATCGGCTTCCAGCGCGCCGAGCACCGGCAGATTCTTCAGGTCCTGCGGATGATTGATGGTTTTGCCTTCCATGAAGGCCGGGCTGGCGATCACCACTGCTTGGGCCTGACGCAAGCGCCGGGTTACCAGCAACGGATCTTCATCGCCGTGATCGCGCACGCGCAAAGCGACATCGATGCCTTCGGTGACCAGATCGACCCGGCGATTGAGCAGTACGACCTCCAGCTGCACCTGCGGAAACTTGCCGAGAAAGTCGCTGATTACCGTCGGCAGCATTTCATGGGCCAGACCGGTAGGGCACGACACCCGCAAGCGCCCGCGCGGCTCGCTGGACATGCTTGCTACCGCTTCATCGGCCATTTCCGCTTCCAGCAACATCGCCTGACAGTGGCGCAAATAGCGTTCACCGACGGCAGTGAGATTGAGTTGGCGGGTGGTGCGTTGCAGCAGACGTGCGCCGAGGCGCTCTTCCAGTTCGGCGATCCTTCTTGAAAGCCGTGACTTGGGAATGCCGAGCAGGCGCCCGGCGGCGGCAAATCCGCCGGCTTCGACCACCTTGGCGAAATAGTAGAGATCGTTGAGGTCCTGCATGCGCGTTTCCAGTCGTTCTATCAATGGGACGAACTATCGCATCGTCGGCGACTAATCAGCTATTGGTTTGTTGCGTAGGATTGTCTCCATTCCGTCGCCGCCGGCGATTCTTTCAGGAGAACCCATATGAAACTGTTGCACATCGATTCGAGCATTCTCGGCGACAACTCGGCTTCCCGTCAGTTGAGCCGTCAAGTCGTCGACGCCTGGCAAGCCACCGAGCCAAGCGCCGTAGTCACCTACCGCGACCTGGCCGCCGACGCGATCAGCCACTTCTCGTCGACCACACTGGTTGCCGCCGGCACCACCGCCGAACTGCGCGACGCTGCGCAACAGCACGAAGCCGAGCTGAGCGCTTCGACCCTGGCCGAATTCATCGCTGCCGACGCCGTGGTGATTGCCGCGCCGATGTACAACTTCACCGTGCCGACCCAGCTCAAAGCGTGGATCGACCGCATCGCCGTGGCCGGCCAGACTTTCCGCTACACCGAAGCCGGCCCTGAAGGCCTCTGCGGCGGCAAGAAAGTGGTGATCGTGTCGACTTCCGGTGGCATCCACGCCGGTCAGGCCAGCGGCATCGCTCACGAAGAATATCTGAAGCTGGTACTGGGCTTCCTCGGCATCACCGATATCGAAATCGTCCGCGCTGAAGGTCTGGCCTATGGCGAAGAAGTGCGCAACAACGCCATGAGCGCTGCACAAGCGAAGATCAGCGAGCAACTGTTCGCCGCTGCGTAAGGCTTGCGTAAAGAACAGCCGATGTTCAGGTAATGCCCAAAAAACTCTGTATTCTGGTTCCGCAAGGGCCGAATACGGAGTTTTTTGTTTCTGGCTGTTACATAATCTGGCCCGGGTTATGCAGTTTCAGCACATCCGACGATGTGGTCCGACAGGGTGGGGCATTCATGAGGCATCTTTGTGCAATGTTGCTGATTTGCCTGCTGGGCAGCCTGAATTCGGTGCAGGCCGCACCGGGGCGCCACCCTGTCTGGAGCGTCGGTTATCACGAGATGACCTTTCTCGACCCGCTCGACCTGCAACCGATGCGCGCCATCGCTTTTTATCCGTCCAGTGACCGTGAGCACATGAGTTTGCTTGAGGGCTATTCCGTGGAGGCTGGTGAGGACACCAAGGTCGCGATCGGCCGCTTTCCCATGTTGATGCTCTCCCATGGCAATACCGGCACGCCGCTGGCCTTGCATGATCTGGCGACGTCGCTCGCTCGCAAAGGCTTTGTCGTGGTGGCGGTGATTCATCCCGGCGACAACTGGCGCGATCACAGCCGACTCGGCACGTTGAGCAATCTTTACGGGCGGCCAATCCAGATTTCCCAAGCGATCACCGCGACGCTCGGTGACAGCATGCTCGCGCCTTTCGTCAATGCTGACCAGGTTGGCGTGATTGGCTATTCGGCCGGTGGCGAGACCGCGCTGATTCTTTCCGGGGCGCAACCGGATCTGGATCGTCTGCGCCGCTATTGTCAGGAACGCCCGGACGATCACGACGCCTGCAACACCCAGGGCGAGCTGATTGTTGATCGCGATGACTTGCAGCCGGTGGCCGATCCACGGGTTCACGCTTTATTGCTGATGGCGCCGCTGAGCCTGAAGTTCGGCCGCCATACCCTCGCCGATGTGCATGTGCCGGTGCTGCTCTACAGCGGCGACGGCGACAAACTGGTGGCCTTCGATAAAAACGCTGCGGCTTTGGCGCGCAAACTGCCCACTGCGCCGGACTTCAAACTGCTGGCCGGGGCAGGGCACTTCGTGTTCATGGCACCGTGCACCGAAGAGCAGATCCGCGCCATGCCAGCGTTGTGTACCGATGCCGACGGGGTGGATCGCGAGGATATTCACCGCAACCTGATCTCCGAGGCCGGACGGTTTTTTGCCCATGCACTGGGCAAATCGAGCAGGGCGGGGATGCAGACGGCGGATCAATAACTTCATCACCCCCCACCAATTCCTGTAGGAGCTGACGAGTGCAACGAGGCTGCGATCTTTTGACTTTGATTTTTCAAGATCAAGAGATCGCAGCCTCGTTGCACTCGTCAGCTCCTACAGGGGAATCGTGTGGTTTCAGGAGGTTGCGCGGCGCTTGAGAACGAGGGTCAGGCCCAACCCGGTCACCGACAACAATGCCGCGCTGAAGAAGATCCATGAATAGCCCAGATTCAACGCCACCGCGCCCATCAGCGGCCCGGCGATCGCCAACGCCAGATCAAAGAACACCGCATAAGCTCCCAGCCCCGATCCGCGACTGGAACTCGGCACTTGTTTGATCGCCTCAACGCCCAGCGCCGGATACACCAGTGACAGCCCGAACCCGGCCAGCCCTGCGCCCATCAACGCATACGCAGTGGAGGGCGCCAGCCACAACATCACCAGGCCGACAGTTTCCACCGACATGCAAACGATGGCCGAGGCAAACCCGCCAAACCGGGCGATTGCCGAGATGAACAATAGCCGCGAGAGAATGAAACACACGCCAAACACGGTCAGGCAATAGGCCGCGCCGGTCCAGCCTCGGTTGAGGTAGTAAAGAGTGATGAAGGTGGTCAGCGTGCCGTAGCCGATCGAGGCGAGGGTCAGGCTGGTGCCGTACGGCGCAATCTTGCCGAACACCGCCCAGAATGACAGGCGCTCGCCACGAATCACCGGCACCGAAGGCTTGTTGCGAATCAACCACAGCGCACCTGCCGCCAACGCCGACAGCGCGAGGCCAAGGCTGACAAAACCATATTCGGCAACCATCACCACGCCCAGAGGCGCACCAATTGCGATCGCGCCGTAAGAGGCGATGCCGTTCCAGCCGATTGATTTTGCCGTGTGCTCGACACCGACCTGACCCATGCACCAACTGATGGTGCCGACGCCGATCAGGCCTTGGGCGATACCGAGCAACAAGCGCCCGGCAATCAGGATCAACAGACTGGTCAGCGGAAAACTTTGCAGCAAGGTCGACAGCAACGTCAGCGCGCCACTGAGGACAATCCCCCACAAGCCATAAATGATCGCCCGCTTGGTGCCAAGGGTATCCGACATGCGCCCGGCCATTGGCCGACTGAGCAGTGTGGCGAGGTACTGCGAACCGATCACCAGGCCGGCAATGATCGCGCTGAAACCGAGTTGCTCATGGACGTAACCGGGCAATACCGCAATCGGCAAACCGATACAGAGAAAGGCAATGAAGGTGTAGAAAACGATGGAGACGATCTGCAGGGTGATCGCCAGGGAGCTTTGCGGGGGCAGTGGCTGCGCAGACATGAGCACTCGTTCGCGGGCGGCGGTGGGAGAGTTGCCGACATCATGGCGCGGGGCTGGGATAAAAGAAAGCAGGCTAACTACTTTCCCTTGGGATTGATGGGGCTGCTGACGGCCCCTTCGCGAGCAGGCTCGCTCCCACATTTGAAATGCATTCCCCTGTGGGAGCGAGCCTGCTCGCGAATATCTGCGCACCGACAATTCCCAACCGCCGAATGCAAAAAGCCCCGTCACACGGACAGGGCTTTCAACTTGCAGCTTGAAACTAAAAGCTGCCCTTAGAAAACGACACCCTGGCTACGCAGGTAGTCGTCATAAGTGCCGCTGAAGTCGGTCACGCCGTTCGGGCTCAGCTCGATGATGCGCGTGGCCAGGGACGATACGAACTCACGGTCGTGGCTGACGAAAATCAGCGTGCCCGGGTAGTTTTCCAGCGCCAGGTTCAGCGCCTCGATCGATTCCATGTCCAAGTGGTTGGTCGGTTCGTCCATGATCAGCACGTTGGGCTTTTGCAGGATCAGCTTGCCGAACAGCATGCGACCTTGTTCACCACCGGAGATGACCTTGACCGACTTGAGGATCTCGTCGTTGGAGAACAGCATCCGGCCCAAAGTACCGCGAATCATCTGCTCGCCCTGGGTCCACTGACCCATCCAGTCGAACAGGGTGACGTCGTCTTCGAAGTCGTGAGCGTGATCCTGAGCGTAGTAGCCCAGCTCGGCGGCGTCGGTCCATTTCACGCTACCGGCATCCGGGGTCAGTTCGTTGACCAGGGTGCGCAACAGGGTGGTCTTGCCGATACCGTTCGGGCCGATGATCGCAACGCGCTCGCCGGCTTCAACCTGGAAGCTGAAGTCTTTGAACAGTGGCTTGCCGTCGAAACCCTTGGCCATTTTCTCGACCATGACCGCCTGACGGTGCAGCTTCTTGTTCTGCTCGAAACGAATGAACGGGCTGACGCGGCTGGAAGGCTTGACCTCGGCCAGCTGGATCTTGTCGATCGCCTTGGCGCGGGAGGTGGCCTGCTTGGCTTTCGAGGCGTTGGCCGAGAAGCGGCTGACGAACGATTGCAGCTCGGAAATCTGCGCTTTCTTCTTGGCGTTGTCCGACAGCAGTTGCTCGCGGGACTGGGTCGCCACGGTCATGTATTCGTCGTAATTGCCCGGGAACAGACGCAGCTCGCCGTAATCCAGGTCAGCCATGTGCGTGCACACGCTGTTCAGGAAGTGACGGTCGTGGGAGATGATGATCATCAGGCTGTTGCGCTGGGTGAGGATGTTTTCCAGCCAGCGAATGGTGTTGATGTCCAGGTGGTTGGTCGGTTCGTCGAGCAACAGCACTTCCGGATCGGAGAACAGTGCCTGCGCCAGCAACACGCGCAGTTTCCAGCCTGGCGAAACTTCGCTCATCGGGCCGAAATGCTGTTCCAGCGGAATGCCCAGACCCAGCAACAGTTCGCCGGCGCGGGATTCGGCGGTGTAGCCGTCCATCTCGGCGAATTCGGTTTCCAGCTCGGCAACGGCCATGCCGTCTTCTTCGGACATTTCCGCCAGCGAGTAGATGCGATCGCGCTCGGCCTTGACCTTCCACAGCTCTTCGTGACCCATGATCACGGTGTCGATCACGGTGAATTCTTCGTAGGCGAACTGATCCTGGCGCAGCTTACCCAGACGCACGTTCGGCTCGAGCATGACTTGGCCACCGGACGGATCGAGATCGCCGCCGAGGATTTTCATGAAGGTCGACTTGCCGCAACCGTTGGCACCGATCAGGCCGTAGCGATTGCCTGCGCCGAATTTGACCGAAACGTTTTCGAACAGCGGCTTGGCGCCAAACTGCATCGTGATGTTAGCTGTGGAGATCAATTACCTTACCTATCAATGGGTTAGAGCTGGTCTGTGGTGCCTGGTACCGGACTTGAGTACCAATCTGGAGCTTTTCCAGCTCCCCCCAGTCTGTGCTTGAGTTGAGCCAACGCGCATAAGCCGTCCGCAACTGGGGCCGTTGAAGGCAAGCTGCTGAGCGACGAGTACGGGGTTCTTGTTGGACATTGGCGCGCATTGTCGCATAACTCAGACGGCAGTTATATGGCAGGCAAACGGACGTACACATCGGCTCGTCCGAGAAGCGATCGACATCCGCTGATCAAAATCTCGAAAACCCGAATGAACTCACTCGACCATTTTCACTTCGGAAAGTGGAGCAGTAGCCATTTTCGTTCAAACGAGTGAGGACCAAGCCATGCGAGCAATGACCTATCACGGCGCCCATGACGTGCGCGTCGAAACCGTACCGGACCCGAAACTTGAAGCCGCCGACGACATCATCCTGCGCGTCACCGCTACCGCCATCTGCGGATCGGACCTGCACCTGTATCGAGGCAAAATACCCACCGTCGAGCACGGCGATATCTTTGGCCATGAGTTCATGGGCATCGTCGAAGAAACCGGCCCAGCCGTCACCGCTGTGCAGCGCGGCGACCGTGTGGTGATTCCGTTCGTGATCGCCTGTGGCGATTGCTTTTTCTGTCAGCAAGAGCTTTACGCCGCCTGCGAGACCACTAATGAAGGCCCCGGCGCGGCGCTGAACAAGAAAATGATTCCGCCGCCAGCAGCGCTGTTCGGCTACAGCCGTCTGTATGGCGGAATTCCCGGTGGCCAGGCGGAGCTGGTGCGCGTACCGAAAGCCAACACCGGGCCGTTCAAGGTGCCGGGCACGCTGTCGGACGAGAAAGTGCTGTTTCTCTCTGACATCCTGCCGACCGCCTGGCAAGCGGTGATCAACGCCGGCGTCAAACAGGGTTCGAGTCTGGCCATCTACGGCGCCGGGCCGGTCGGTCTGCTCACCGCAGCCTGCGCCAGGATGCTCGGTGCCGAGCTGATTTTCATGGTCGACCATCACCAGTACCGCCTCGATTACGCCCAGCGCACCTATGGCGTGATTCCGATCAACTTCGATGAAGACGATGACCCTGCTGACACCATTACCAGCCAGACCCCGGGCCATCGCGGCGTCGATGCGGTGGTCGATGCCGTCGGCCTTGAAGCCAAGGGCAGCACCACCGAAACCGTCATGGCTACACTCAAGCTTGAAGGCAGCAGCGGCAAAGCCTTGCGCCAATGCATCGCTGCCGTTCGGCGCGGTGGAGTGGTCAGCGTTCCGGGCGTATATGCCGGGTTCATCCATGGCTTCATGTTCGGCGACGCTTTTGACAAGGGCCTGACCTTCAAAATGGGCCAGACTCACGTACAGCGTTTTCTGCCGGAGCTACTTGGCTACATCGAAACCGGCAAGTTGCAGCCCGAAGCGATCATCACTCACAGGCTGTCGCTGGAACAGGCGGCCGAGGGCTACAAGATCTTCAATAAGAAGCAGGAAGAATGCCGCAAGGTGATTCTGACCCCGGGTGGCAGCGATGTTCCGCTGGCGCAGCTGGATGAAACCACACCGTTCGCACCGGCCACCTGAAACCGAGGAGTTTTCATGGCGCTACCGTCATCTTCATTCGCAGCTCCCGTACGCGCATGGTTCGTCAGCCTGTCGCGTACGGGCTGGGGAGGGCGCATTTTCTGGCTGACCCTGGTCGGTGTAACCGTGTTGCTGCTGATCAGCGGCTACACCGGTCTGGTCAGTACCGGGCGCGACACCTTGCGCCTCGCCAGCCTGGGCGGGCTATCGGGTTTCGCGGCCACGGCAGTCGGTGCGTTATTGGCCTTGGCTTTGCGCGCGATTACTTCACGAACCCAGGACACCATGCTCGGGTTCGCGGCGGGGATGATGCTGGCCGCCAGCTCTTTTTCACTGATCCTGCCGGGCATTGCGGCGGCGAAGGAGGCCGTGAGCAGTCCCATGCTCGCCGCTGCCGTCGTTGTGGCCGGCATGGCTTTGGGCGTGGCGTTGATGGTCGGCCTTGACCGCTTCGTCCCCCACGAACATGAAAAAAGCGGCCGGCGCGGGCCGGAAGCCAAGCGCTTCAATCGGGTCTGGCTGTTCGTGCTGGCGATCACCCTGCACAACCTGCCGGAAGGCATGGCGATCGGCGTCAGCTTCGCCACCGGCGACATGAAAATCGGCTTGCCGCTGACCACTGCGATCGCCATTCAGGACATCCCCGAAGGTCTGGCTGTGGCGTTGGCGCTGCGGGTGACCGGCATTTCCGCCGTGCGTGCAGCGTTGATTGCTGCCGCTTCAGGATTGATGGAACCGTTGGGCGCGATTATCGGATTGGGCATCACCAACAGTTTTGCGTTGGGCTTTCCGGTGGCGATGGGCCTGGCCGCTGGTGCGATGATTTTCGTGGTTTCCCATGAAGTAATTCCGGAAACTCACCGCAACGGTCACGAAACGCCTGCCACGCTTGGGCTGATGCTCGGCTTCGGCGTGATGATGTTTCTCGACACGGCTTTGGGTTAGCCAACCGACGCACACCACTGAGCGCATCGCCCCGCACAAAAAAGGAATTTTTTTCAGCGCCAATCACTCTTTCGTTTATAGGCAATGCCAATAACGCAGGGGAATGAGTCATGTCGCTGATCGAAATCCCGACCAGGAAGTCTTCGGGTAAAACATCCATGCCGGCGGATACCGAGCGCCGGCTCTATGACCGATTGTTGGCAGAAGACTCCACGGCTGACCGTGCGGCACTGGACTTTCTCCGTCGGCAACTGAGCAAGGCGGCTGCGCTGTCTGACGATTTGCCGGCCAGCGCCGAAGAGCTGCTGCAATGGTCGGAAACCCGGTGCGCCAGAGTTGCTGCCGAATACGCTGAGTACCTCGAACAACGCCAGCAAGGTGCACCACGGCGCTATTTCCGCAACAAGTCACACGCGTTGTATTTCATCTTGCATGTGGCACCGACCAAAGAGGTCGATGGCGCTTGGCTGGCCGGGTTGCTGCCGCAGTGGCAGGATCCGCGTTTCGACGATTTGCTCGATACCTATCTGGAAGAGTTGGGCGAAGGTGTTCCTCGGCAGAACCATGTGGTGATCTATCGCAAACTGCTTGCCGAGCATGACTGCTCCGATCTGAGCGGTATTGCCGACGAGTATTTTCTGCAAGGCGCGGTGCAGTTGGCGCTGGGGCGCTTCGGCGGACAGTTTCTGCCGGAAGTCATTGGCTTCAACCTCGGCTACGAGCAACTGCCGCTGCACTTGTTGATCAGTGCTTATGAGCTGGCTGAACTGGGCATCGATCCGCACTATTTCCGCCTGCACGTGACCATCGACAACGCCAGCACCGGGCACGCACGCAAGGCTGTGCAATCGATGCTTGAGCTGATGCCGCTGGGCGAAGAGCGCGATGAGTTCTATCGGCGCATGGCCATCGGTTATCGCCTGAATGACATCGGCAAGGGCACAACCGCCGTGATCACAGAGTTCGATCTGGACCATGAAGTCATCGCCATGCTTGAGCGCAAGGCTGTCTTTGGCCGGCACATGCATTCCGATTACTGCCGCATCGAAAGTCGCACCATCAATCAATGGCTGGCCACGCCGGGGCAAATGGGCGAATTCCTTGCAGCTCTGGAGCGCAAGAGCTGGATCAAGCGCGGCGAGGCGGTGGAAGAAAGTCGCTTCTGGCGTTTGATCGACGGTAGCGATGCGGCGATGTTCGGGGTGTTCAACGGCTATGAGAAACAGCTGCTGCGCGACTGGATCACTCAGGATTGCCCGGCATCGCGACCTCGGCCTTACGTACGCCGCGAAGCTGCGGTAGAGGAAACCTTTGACGATGATGCCGATCTGCTCAATCTGGAAGCGGCACTGGCTGACAAACCTGCCGCCGAGCAAATGGCGTTGTTGATGCCGTGGCTGCAACCGCAGCGACACTGGCGCCCGGCCGGACTTTTCGCGACGCGTCGCTTCATCCAACTGCGCGCCCGCTTGCGTTGAAACAAGGAGGCTTCATGTCGGCACAAGAAACATCCGATAGAGCCCTGTTCGAGTTGGGCAAGCGCCTGCTCGACAGTGGTTATCACTTCATTACTCCAACGCCATTGACTCACGAACGATTTCTGCAGCGCTTTGCCACGCCGTTGGCCAAGGATCTGCGCGATGTGTTTGGTTGGTCGATGCCGTTTCCTTCAGAGCTATTTCGCGCAGAGGAACTGGCCACGCTGGAGCAGGCCGGCGTAGTCGAACGCGATGGCGCGGTTTGGCGCAGCCATGTGCGCTGGTCGACGCTGAATGACCGGTTGTTCGCCCATTCGGCGTTCCCGACGACGGCGAGTGACGCAGTGTTCTTCGGCCCCGACACTTATCGCTTCGCCCAGGCCATCGAAGCGCAATTGCAGCAACGCTTTTCGCCGATCAGACGCGCAGTGGACATCGGTTGCGGCAGCGGTGCCGGAGCGGTCGTCATGGCCAAGGCACGTCCTGATGCCGACGTGCTGGCGGTCGACATCAATCCGCGGGCGCTGCGCATGAGTGCGGTCAACGCCGAGCTGGCGGGCGCAAACAATGTGTTGGTGTATCACAGCGATCTGCTCGCCAGTGTCGAAGGGCAGTTCGATCTGATCATCGCCAATCCGCCGTACATGAACGACGAACAACAGCGCGCCTATCGCCACGGCGGCGGGGCGCTGGGTGAGGGTTTGTCGGTGCGGATCGTGCGTGAGGCGTTACCGCGTCTGGAAGTCGGCGGCACGTTGCTGGTGTACACCGGCGTGGCGATCGTCGCCGGGCAGGATCCGTTCCGCGAGGCTGTGGCGCCTCTGCTCAAGGGCGAACGTTTTGGCTGGACTTATCGCGAACTCGATCCGGACGTTTTCAGCGAGGAATTGCTCAAGCCTGAATACGAGCGCGCCGAGCGAATCGCCGTGGTCGCACTGACGGTAACCCGCGAGCAGTGACCGATAGTTGGGCCACTGCTCGCGCGGTGGCCTTCAGCGATTTCTGATGCGCGAAATGGTCAGCAGGCAAACCCCTACCAGCATTGCCGCACCGGCTACCAGCAGCGGCGAAGGGCGTATCGGCAGGCGCGAGATGCGCTCGACCCGCCCCTCAAACGAAGAACGCACCGCAGCGGCAGGTTCCGCCTGGTAGGGCGCTTCTTCGATCTCCAGGCGCAAGCCGTCCGGCATTTCCAGCGTCAGGCCCTCGATGGTCCCGGCAATTCTGTCCGGATACACCGGCTCACCGGTCGGGTCGAGCTGGTCGTAAAAAAATGTCTGCCCTTCAAGCCAGCCGATCGCGGTCTGCAATTCGGGTCCCAGGTAATACTTGCCATCGAGAAAAAAGCCAGAGAATTGCGGCGCGCGTTCGACACTTTCAATGCGATAGCGCTGACCTGGTTTCATACCGGTTTGTGGGGCGATCATGAGGGTTCCTCCCATTGTTGATAAGCGATAGAGGAGTGCGTGCGAAGCGTGGTTCCATCGAAATGAGCAATGGCCGTTGCGCCTGTTTTTCATGTACCGCAGCTATTACACAAAAGATCTGCAAGACAGTTTTTCACACTTGAGAGTTCACTACCGGTTACAAAGTGTGGCTAAAATGCCACCCTTCACCGAGCGCCCGGAAACGGCGCGGGCCAAGGACGCGCCCTGTGCATCAAGACCGCTGCATAAGACGCTGGGCCTCAGGTCGCCACGCGCGCAGTTTGTTCACTTTTGACGTGTGACCCTTTTCCGTGAAACTCATCATTGCCGCTGTTTATGTCATTTCAATTGCCTACGTTCACCTGCGTGGACGCGTGCGCCACAAACTGGGCCGGCAATTGAGTGACCATTCGACGTTTCTCGCCCCGATCAATTGCTTTCTCTATCTGTTTTCGAAGATTCCCAACAAACCCTATCTGAACCCGGCAGACTTTCCCGACCTGAGCCCATTGCAGGCGCACTGGCAAGAGATTCGCGAGGAAGGCCAGAGTCTGCTGCGTGCCGGCGAGATCAAGCGCTCGAATCAGTATGACGATGTCGGCTTCAACTCTTTCTTCAAGACTGGCTGGAAGCGCTTCTACCTCAAGTGGTACGGCGACAGTCACCCCTCGGCGATGAAGCTGTGCCCGCGCACCACCGAACTGGTGCAAAGCATCGGCTCGATCAAAGCGGCAATGTTTGCCGAGCTGCCACCGGGCTCGAAGCTGGTGCGCCACCGCGATCCGTACGCGGGTTCCTACCGTTATCACCTGGGCCTGGATACGCCGAATGATCCCGGCTGCTACATCAATGTCGACGGTGAGAACTATCACTGGCGCGATGGCGAAGCGGTAATGTTCGACGAGACGTTTATTCATTACGCAGAAAACACCACGGATCAGAACCGAATCATTCTGTTCTGCGACATTGAACGGCCGCTGAAATACCGCTGGGCCGCGGCGTTCAATCGCTGGTTCAGCCGCACGGTGATGTCAGCGGCAGGCGCGCCGAATGATGCGGGGGACAAGACCGGTGGGATCAACCGCTTGTTTACCAAGATCTACAAGATTCGTTTGCGCGGCAAAGATCTGAAGAAGCGCAACCGTACGCGTTACTACTTGGAAAAATGGGCGATTTTTGCCGCGTTGTTGGCGATCTTTATTCTGATCTGAAGATTTCCGGAGTCAGTACCGGCCTCTTCGCGAGCAAGCTCGCTCCCACATTTGATTTGGGTGAATGCAAATAATTCATCCAAACTAAACCCTCTGTGGGAGCGAGCCTGCTCGCGAAGGCGGCCTTCAGCTGCAAATCATTTAGATCTGATTCAACACTCACTCCCCGGACGCCTTCCGAGTCTTCTTCGCCGGCGCCGCCTTACTGCTGGACTTGGCCTTGGGCTTGGCCGGTGCCTTGCCGCCGAGGCTGCGTTTAAGCAGCTCGGTCAAGTCGATAACATCGGCAGTCTTGCGCTCTTCCTCGCCAGTGGCGGTCTCGACATCCTCGATCTTGCCCTCGTGGGCTTTCTTCTCGACCAGCGCCATGATCTTGTCTTCGAACTCGTCCTTGTAGTCTTCCGGCGACCACTCCGAGGTCATGTCTTCAACCAGACGTTTGGCCATGTCCAGCTCACCCTTGGCCAACTGCGGCTTGGTCACTTCACTGCCCAGCGCCAGTTCATCGAGGCTGCGCACTTCCTGTGGCCAGCGCAGCTTCACCAGAACCAGCGCCGACTCCAGCGGCATCAACGCGGCCAGGTATTGGCGGGTATGCAGAACGACACGGGCGAGGGCGACCTTGTTGGTTTTGCTTAGCGTCTCGCGCAGCAACGCGTAAACCTTGCCACCGCGCTTGTCCGGCGCCAGGTAGTAGGGCGTATCGATGTTTTGCAGTGGAATCTGTTCGGCGTCGACGAAAGAAAAAATGTCGATGGTCTGCGTGGAAACGGGGTGCGCCGAGCGGATTTCTTCCTCGCTGAGCACCACGTATCGGCCCTTTTCGTAGGCCACGCCTTTGACGATGTTTTCTTTGGTGACTTCCTTGCCGGTGACCTTATTGATGCGTTTATAGCCCACCGGGTCCATGCTGCGGCTGTCGAGCCAATCGAAGTCCACGCCTTGGGACGACGTCGCTGAAACCAGCGCCACGGGGATGTGTACCAGTCCAAAACTGATTGCGCCTTTCCAGATTGCCCGAGCCATGACTTGTCCTCCGAGTGATGATCAGGTGACCCGTGGCGCGGTGAGAAAGTTTCCAGTGATTGCGCAGCGTCCAGCGGTACGGTCAAGCCGTGTTACATGTTGTTTAAGACGCGAGGGTTAACAAATCCGAACCCACGGCGTAGCGTGGGCTCCAAGGCTCTAGTCCACGCACATCGAGAGGTATTCCTCATGAACCGCTTTCTGATTGGCATCGCCGTCCTGGCCCTCAGTGGCGGTCTGGTGCATGCCGATGTCGTGCTGGCGCAAAGCCCCACCGGCAACAGCAATAACCCTTACAACAGCCCGATCCGCCGGGCCAACCCCAACAGCATGCAGGGCACCCAGCCCAGTGCTCCGCCCCTTCGCGGGCCGAACACCGTTCCCGTGCCACGTCAGCCAACCGTTGAAAATCGCGGTATCGGCAATGGCCAGCCCATTCGCTCGGTGCCGAGCAATCCGCCAACCTTCATTCCCAACCCGCCCCCACGGGGCACCGGCAGCAACCGTTGAACGGCGGGACTGAGGTCCTGTCAGCCTTTCACACGAACAAAAGGAATCGTGCATGTTGCGTAAAACCCTTATAGCCACCTGCTGCGCCGCCGCGCTGATAAGTGCCCCGGCCTTCGCCGCCGCGCCTAAAGAGCTGAAAAGCGAACAGGGCATTCTTGAAGTCACCACCATTGCCCAAGGCCTGGAACATCCGTGGGCGCTGGCGTTTCTGCCTGACCAGAAGGGCATGCTGGTGACCGAACGCCCGGGGCATCTGCGGGTCGTCAGCAAGGACGGCAAACTGTCGGAGCCGATCAGTGGCGTGCCGCAAGTCTGGGCCAAAGGGCAGGGCGGGTTGCTTGATGTGGCGCTGTCGCCAGACTTCAAGCAGGACCGTATGGTCTACCTGTCGTATTCCGAAGGCGGTGGCGAGGGCGGCAAGGCTGGTACGGCGGTAGGGCGCGGACGGCTTTCGGATGACCTGAAGACGCTGAAGGACTTCAATGTGATCTTCCGTCAGGAACCGAAACTGTCGGTGAGCAATCACTTTGGTTCGCGCTTGGTGTTTGATCGCGACGGTTATCTGTTTATTACCCTGGGTGAAAACAACGATCGGCCGACGGCGCAGGATCTCGACAAGCTGCAAGGCAAAGTCGTACGCATCTTCCCCGATGGCAAAGTGCCGGACGATAACCCTTTCGTTGGCCAATCCGGTGTCCGGCCTGAAATCTGGTCCTATGGCCTGCGCAACCCGCAGGGCGCGGCGCTCAATCCGTGGACCGGCACGCTGTGGGAGAACGAACACGGACCACGTGGCGGTGACGAAGTGAACATCATCGAGCGCGGCAAAAACTATGGCTGGCCGTTGGCGACCCATGGCATCAATTACTCGATGCAGCCGATTCCGGAGGCCAAGGGCAAAAGTGCTGAAGGTACCGTGGCGCCGCATCATGTCTGGGAAAAATCCCCCGGGGTTACCGGCATGGCGTTCTACGACGCCGATCGCTTCACGCCGTGGCAGCACAACGCGTTTATCGGCGCACTGGTGACGCAGGAGCTGATTCGCTTGCAATTTGATGGCGACAAAGTCGTGCATGAGGAGCGTTTGCTGGGTGAGTTGAACAAGCGGATACGCGATGTGCGCCAAGGGCCGGATGGCTATCTGTATGTGCTGACGGATGAAGAGAATGGTTCGCTGTACAGGCTGGGGCTGAAATGATTGCGTGCGGTGAATGATCCGACGCCTTCGCGAGCAGGCTCGCTCCCACATTGAAATGCAGTCTCCCTGTGGGAGCGAGCCTGCTCGCGAAGAGGCCCGCATATTCCGCAGACTTGATCGTTCCCACGCTCTGCGTGGGAATGCAGCCCGGGACGCTCTGCGTCCCAAAAGATCGCAGCCTTCGGCAGCTCCTACATATTGGGCGCGCCAGTCAGTCCCGCATTTGGCCGAACCGCCGCCCCGTTGCCTTGTTATAGTTCGGGCCTTATATCCCCGCCCGGTAAAGGATCACTGCCATGACTCAATACTCCGCCTTCAGCGTCGAACTGGCCGACAACATCGCGCATGTGCAGATCAATCGCCCCGAAAAGATCAACGCAATGAACGCGGCGTTCTGGAGCGAGATCGTCGAGATCTTCCAATGGATCGACGATACCGACGAAGTCCGCGTGGTAGTCCTCAGCGGTAATGGCAAACATTTTTCTTCCGGCATCGACCTGATGATGCTTGCGGGTGTCGCCAATGAACTGGGCAAGGACGTGGGCCGCAATGCGCGCCTGTTGCGGCGCAAGATCCTCAACCTGCAAGCCTCGTTCAACGCCGTCGACAACTGCCGCAAACCGGTGCTTGCTGCGATTCAGGGCTATTGCCTGGGCGGGGCGATTGATCTGATCTCAGCCTGCGACATGCGCTACGCTGCCGAGGACGCGCAGTTCTCGATCAAGGAAATCGATATCGGCATGGCCGCTGACGTTGGCACATTGCAACGGTTGCCGCGAATCATCGGAGACGGCATGCTGCGTGAACTGGCTTACACCGGTCGCACCTTTGGCGCCGCGGAAGCACGCAGCATGGGCCTGGTCAACCGGGTCTACAGCGACAAGGACACGCTGCTCGAAGGCGTGTTCGACATCGCCCGGGACATCGCTGCCAAGTCGCCGATTGCCGTGACCGGCACCAAGGAAATGATCAGCTACATGCGCGACCATCGCATCGACGATGGTCTCGAATACGTTGCCACCTGGAACGCCGCCATGCTGCAATCCACCGATCTGCGCGTGGCCATGGCCGCCCATATGAGCAAACAGAAACCCGAATTTCTGGATTGAGTAAACATGACCTCTCGCTGGACCACTGCAGTACTCGACACCGATCAACCCGGCGGCTGGGCCGTAGCGCGCAGCCCGGAAGGCTTCCTGTTCGATGACAACGGCGCACTGTTCCCGCGCGAGTGGCTCAAGCGCCAGGATCTCTCGGTACTTGCTGAGCACGGTATTGGTCATCTCGATGGCGAGCCGGTGTATCTGCTCGAGTTGCGCAGCGTCAGCGAAGTGCCCGGTTGCGGCTGGAAAGGCTTGCGGGCGTTCATGCTAGAGAGCGATCACACCGTGTACAAAGTGCTCGGTTACGCCGCACAGATCGGCACCTGGGCGCGCGAGCATCGCTTCTGCGGCAACTGTGGCCAGCCGATGACGCAAGTACCGCGCGAACGAGCGATGTATTGCCAGCCGTGCGATCTGCGCAGCTATCCGCGCATCTCACCGAGCATGATCGTGCTGATCACCCGTGGCGACGAAATTCTTCTGGCACGCTCGCCGCGTTTCGTCACCGGGGTTTACAGCACGCTGGCCGGCTTCGCCGAGCCGGGGGAATCAGCCGAGGATTGCCTGATTCGCGAAGTTCGCGAGGAAGTGCAGATTGAAGTGAAGAACATCCAGTACATCGGCAGCCAGTGCTGGCCGTTCCCGCATTCGATGATGCTCGGCTTCCATGCCGAATATGCCGGTGGCGAAATTGTCTGTCAGGAAGACGAGATCGAAGACGCCCAGTGGTTCAACGTGCACGAGTTGCCGCCGTTGCCAGCGTCGCGTTCGATTGCCCGTTACCTGATCGACGTCTATGTGGCGCGGCGCTTAGGCCACGCTGAACCAGTGTTGCCAGGCTAAGCGCACAGTCAGCCCGAGCACGACGGTGATGAACACCGGACGAATGAATTTGGCGCCGCCGCTGATCGCGGTGCGCGCGCCGAAGAAAGCCCCGACCATCACCGACAGGCCCATGCACAGGCCGATGATCCAGTCGACTTGTCCGGAGAAGATGAACACCGACAGCGCCGCGATGTTGCTGACGAAGTTCATGCTTCGCGCCACGCCGCTGGCCTTGACCAGGTCGATCGGGTACAGCAGCAGACTGCTCACGGTCCAGAACGCGCCCGTGCCGGGGCCGGCCACGCCATCGTAGAAGCCGAGGCTGAAGCCTTGGGTCGATTGCCATTTCTTTTTGATCGGCGCGTCGCTGTCCAGCGGCGCTTTCGGCGTGCCGCCAAACAGCAAATACAGGCCACAGGCGAAAACGATCACCGGCAGCATTTTGTTCAGCCACTCGGCCGGCAGGTAATGCGCAACCACCGCGCCAGTGAGCGCACCGACCAGTGTGCCGACAATCGCGTGGGTCCACTGGCGTGGGTGGAACAGTTTGCGTTTGTAGAAGGTGAAGCTGGCGGTCGCCGAACCGAAGGTCGAACTCAGCTTGTTGGTGCCCAGCACCAGATGCGGCGGCAGGCCCGCCATCAGCAGGGCCGGCGTGGTCAACAGACCGCCGCCGCCAGCGATGGCATCGATGAAACCGGCAAGGAAAGCAACAGCAGCCAGAATGGCCAGGGTGGTGAGGTCAACGCTGAGTTCGAAAGGCATGGAGTCGGCTTATTCGGCAAGGCGCAGAACATGGGCTGCGGGGAGGGCGGCTATGTTACCTGTATCGAACTGTTGCGGCGAGCCAGAGCATGCCATTGCCGATTGCATTTGGAATGCGTTCCCGTGCAGGAGCTGCCGAAGGCTGCGATCTCCTGGGGCGCAGAGCGTCCCGGTTGCTGCGCGTGGGAGCGATCAAATCAAGATCAAAAGATCGCCAGTCTTCGGCAGCTCCTACACGGCGTAGCCTTTAGAGACCGAGTTCAGACAGCCCAGGATGATCATCCGGGCGGCGGCCCAGCGGCCAGTGGAATTTGCGGTCGCTTTCCTTGATCGGCATGTCATTGATGCAGGCATAGCGCTGGAACATCAGGCCGTTGTCATCGAACTCCCAGTTCTCGTTACCGTACGAGCGGAACCAGTTGCCCGAATCGTCGTGCCATTCATAGGCATAACGCACCGCGATACGTGTATCAGAGTAGGCCCAGAGCTCTTTGATCAAGCGATAATCCAGCTCCTTCGCCCATTTGCGCGTCAGAAACGCCTTGGCTTCTTCGCGGTTGTTGGCGAACTCGGCGCGATTGCGCCATTTGGTGTCGAGAGTGTAAGCGAGCGAAACCTTTTCCGGATCACGGGTGTTCCAGCCATCTTCGGCCAGGCGTACTTTCTCGATCGCTGACGCATGGTTGAACGGCGGCAATGGCGGACGTACCTGGGTTGCAGTCGACATGTTCAATCTCCTGATTCATTTAATGTATGAACAACAAGTCCGGCTTATCAAGAGTTACAGGCCCAATAACTTTCGCGCCATGCATTGCGCATTATCGGCGGCACTGTGATCACCCATCACAAGCGCTACGGTAATGGCGCCTTCAATCAGGATCAGCAACTGTCTGGCTAATAGTTGCGGATCCTCGGCACCATATTCGGTACACAACTCGCACACGTAGTCGAGCAGCTTCTGTTTATGTTCTTTGGCCACCAGCCGCACCGGGTCCTGCGGATCGCCGGTTTCGCCGCTGGTGTTGATAAAGGCGCAGCCGCGAAAGCCTTCCGAGTCGAACCAGCCCTTGAGCACGGTAAACAGGTTGAGCAGGCGATCGCCCGGGGTTTCTGCCGGATCGACAGCATGTGTGAACCAGTGCATCCAGCGAACATCGCGGCGCTGAAGGGCTGCGACAACCAGTGCGTCCTTGTCGGCAAAGTAACGGTAAATGCTTTTTCTGGAGACGCCGGCGGTCTTCACCAAAAGATCCATGCTGGTGGCAGCGATACCACTTTTGTAGATCAACTTTTCGGTGACATCCAGAATGATGTCGCGTGTCTCATTGCTGATTGATTCGTTCATGTGGCGAACAGTAGAACGAGTGTTCTCCTTGGTCAAGCGAATTTCTTCGGCGTGTGTGAAAACGCTTTCGCGAGCACGCTCGCTCCCACAGGGGAATGCATTTCAACGGTGGGAGCGAGCCTGCTCGCGAAGGGGCCATCACGGACACTGACAAGACCCGGCGCAGACGATGGTGTAAGCTCTCAAACTCTTCGGAATCGAACCTTGCGAGCCTTATGCCGTTGCTTTTCAAACGTTCTCTGCTGCCCAAACTGCGCAGCTTCGCGCTGACCGCCGAGGCGGTGAGCATTCTGTCCAGTGCCGCCGAATTCCGACGCTGCCTGCTCGAGCAAATCGCCGCAGCGACCCAGCGCATCTACATCGTCGCGCTGTATTTGCAGCAGGACGAAGCCGGTCAGGAAATCCTCGACGCTCTGCACGCGGCCAAGCTCAAGCGTCCCGAGCTGGAAATCGCCGTGGTGGTCGACTGGTTGCGCGCCCAGCGCGGTTTGATTGGCGCCGGCAAGCAGCCGGGCAACGCCGCCTGGTATCAGGACATGACCCGCACGCACCAGAGCGAAGTGCCGATCTACGGCGTGCCGGTGCAGACCCGCGAGCTGTTCGGCGTGCTGCACCTCAAAGGCTTCGTGATTGACGACAAGGTGGTCTACAGCGGCGCCAGCCTCAACAACGTCTATCTGCACAAACTCGACAAGTACCGTTTCGACCGTTACCACGTGCTGCACAGTCGCGAGCTGGCGGATTCGATGCATCACCTGGTCAAGCATGGCCTGATCGAATCGAAAGCCGTGCACCGCCTCGACCTGCCCAACCTGCCGACTACCCGCAGCCTGCGCAACGACATCGGTGACCTGCGCAGCCGTCTCAAATACGCGACTTATGACACCGGCGCCGGCAGCACCAGCCGGGAAGGGCTGTCGGTCACGCCACTGCTCGGCGTCGGCAAGAACAACCCGCTGAACCGGGCGATTCTCGAGCTGATCGCCAGCGCGCAAAAGCAGCTGACTATCTGCACTCCGTACTTCAACCTGCCCCTGGGCGTGATCCGTGAGATCAATCGAGCGCTGGCCCGTGGCGTGAAGATCGATATCGTGGTCGGCGACAAGACCGCCAACGATTTCTACATTCCGCCGAGCGAGCCGTTCAAGGTGATCGCTGCGCTGCCGTATCTATACGAAATCAGCCTGCGCCGCTTCGCCAAACGCCATCAGCACAGTATCGACAGCGGCCAGTTGAACCTGCACTTGTGGCGCGACGGCGACAACACCTATCACCTCAAGGGCATGTGGATCGATCAGCGTTACACCTTGCTGACCGGCAACAACCTCAACCCGCGCGCATTCCGTCTCGATCTGGAAAACGCGCTGCTGATCGAAGACCCGAAAGGCGAGTGGCTGGAGCCACGGGCGAAAGAGCTGGAAAACATCTTCCGCCATACCACGCGGATCGACAGTTTCCAGACCCTGGAGACACTGCCGGATTACCCGGCAGGTGTGGCGAAGTTTCTCAAGCGGGTGAGTCGGGTGAGGATTGAGCGGTTGCTCTACAGGATTCTCTAGAGCGTCCGGAATTGCTTTCGCGAGCAGGCTCGCTCCCACAGGGAAATGCATTCCAACTGTGGGAGCGAGCCTGCTCGCGAAGGGGCCAGACCAGAGGCTAAAAAATCAGTTCAGCCCCAACTTCCCGCGCATCATCGAAAGATCCTCCGCCAGGGTATTCACCGGCCCGACCAGCGCTTTGCGGTCGTTGTCCTTCACTTTGTCGTAGGTCTCAAAGCCGCCATCTGCCGTTTTGTACTTGGCGAGGATCTTGTCGACCGTGGCGAAGTTCTTGTCGACCTTGGCAACAAACGCCTTGTCCTGCTGTTCGATCTGCGGGCGGAACAGGTCGACGATTTTCTTGGCGCCGTCGATATTGCCTTGGAAGTCGTACAGGTCGGTGTGGCTGTAGCGGTCTTCCTCGCCGGAAATCTTCGTCGCCGCCACTTCTTCCAACAGCGCAGCAGCGCCGCCGACGACTTTCTCCGGCGGGAAGGTCAGACCGGCCACACGGGTTTGCAGATCCTGCACGTCTTTGTTCAAACCGTCGGCCAATGCATCCAGGCCCTTAGTGGATTTCTCCGCGAACAACGAATATTCGATCCGGTGAAAGCCAGTGAAGTCTTCGGCCTTTACGCCTTTTTCGTGATCGTCGACGCGAGAATCGATGGACGCATCGAGATCGCTGAACAGCTCGGCAATTGGCTCGATCGACTCGTAATACACCCGCGTCGGCGCGTAGAGCTTCTGCGCCGTTGCCAGATCGCCTTTCTTCACCGCGTCAGTGAACTGCTGGGTGTGGCTGGCCAGGTCATCGAGCTTTTCGGTGACGTAAATCTTGTAGTCCGACACCGGCCCCACCAGATCCAGCGGCGCGGTCGCGGCGAACGCCGACAGCGGGGTGTTGAGCAAACCAAGGGTCAGCAATAACGCGAGTGGCGTCTTTTTCATGGGGCGGCTCCAGTGTCGGTTGGGTGTCATGCGGTTTTGTTTTGGGAGGTCGCAGCGAGTAACGAGCGACCGATGAAGTCGTCATCGCCGGTAGCGCCGGGCAGGGTGAAGAAGTAACCGCCGCCGACCGGTTTGAGGTATTCCTCGAGCGGTTCACCGTTGAGGCGGGTTTGCACGGTGATAAAGCCTTTTTCCAGATCGGCCTGGTAGCAGATGAACAGCAGGCCCATGTCGAGCTGGCCGTTCTTGTTGACGCCGTTGGAATAGTTGAACGGCCGGCGCAGGATCAGATTGGCCTGGGTCGCGGCGGTGCGCGGGTTGGCCAGACGAATGTGCGCGTCGAGCCTGGTCAGCTTGCCGGCCGGATCCTTGCTGTAATCCGGCACTTCGCTTTCCTTGTGGCCGCCGATGGGCGCGCCGCTGCTCTTGACCCGGCCGAGAATGCTTTCCTGCTCCTGCAACGGCGTGCGATCCCAGCGCTCGACGAAGTTGCGGATGATGCGCACCGCTTGATAACTGCCGTGGGCAGCCCAGGCCGGTTCGTCACTGTCCGGTTGTACCCAGACAATCCGCTCCATGGCCTTGGCGTCGTTGGAATCGGGGTTGGCGGAACCATCACGAAAACCGAGAAAGTTGCGCGCCGACTGCGCCGGCACACCGGGTTTGGCCGGGGCTTGCGGCGGGACACTGCCTTCCTGTTTCCAGCGCACCAGCAGCAGGTCGGGCAGGTTCTTGACGATGTCGCGCAGGGCATGAATGTTGGTGTCGGCAGTGTTGGCACAGAACTGCAGACTTAGGTCGCCATGGCAGCAATCGGCGTCCAGCGCATCGTTGGGGAAGCCGACCATGCGTTGCAGACGCTTGGGTTTCACCGCCGCCAGACCGAAGCGCTCGTCGAACAGCGAGTCGCCGACGGAAACGGTGATGGTCAAGTTGTCCGGGGTGACCACCGGGCCGAGGATGCCGGAGTCCGGCGGCGGCAATTTCGGATCAATCTGCGCCACCGGGCCGCCCTTCATCAGAAACGCGATGCGTTCGTTGAGGGTACGGAACAGCCGCTCGAGATCTTCGCGATCGCTGGCCAGCACATCGAACGCCACCAGCATTCCTGCGGCCGGGCGCGGGGTGACGATGCCGGCCTGGTGTGCGCCGTGAAAGTCGTGACGGTCTTCGGTCTTGTCGCTGCTCGGCGCTTCGGTGACTTGCGCAGGCTGCGCGGCCATGGCCGGGCAGCTCAGCGCCGATCCGGCAAGGGCGACACCGGCGGCGCCCATGCCCATCAGCACGCGACGTCGTTGCAGGTTGAGAGGTTCTGAATCGTTCATCTGTCGTGGTCTTCTGCTTACAGGCCGGAAAGGCCGAGGGCGGGGTCGATGCCATCCATTGCCGTCGCCAGAGCCTTGGCTTTGGCGGCGATCTGCTGGCGTTGCGCGGCGGTCACGGCGTCGTAACTGACGTAGCCATCAGCGGATTTGAACGCGTTGAGCTGGCTGTCGAAATCACTCATGGCCTGGTCGACATTCGCTAACACGTCAGCGGCGGATTTGCTCAGCATCGGCCGCAGCAGGTCGACGACCTTGCGCGCGGTTTGCGCGTTGGCGGCGAAACCGTTGAGATCGCTGTGGCTGTAGCGTTCTTCCTCGCCGCTGCCGGCGCGCACATCGGCGAGGCTGTTGAGGTTGCGCACGAGGATGCTGACCAGTTGCTCCGGCGGCAGCGACTGCGCGAGCAACTGTTGCTTGAGGGTGGTGACATCAGCGAGCAAGCGCTGGGCAATCGGCGCGACATCGTCGAGTTTGCGTTGCTCGAACAGCGCATATTCGAGGCGATGGAAACCGACGAACGCCGGATCCTGCTCGCGCTTTTCGAAATAATCGGCGCGGGCATTGATCTGATTGTCCAGCTCGGCCAGGCGCTGCGCCGCCGGCGCCAGACGCTGATAAGCGGCACGCGCCGGCAGGTACAACGCTTGCGCCTGCGCCAGATCGCCACTGGCGATCGCCTGATTCAGCGCCGTCGCCGCTTTGATCAACGCGCTGCCCTGAACGGCCAGATACACGCGAAATTCCGACAGCGGCCCGACGAAAGCCACCATCGATGGCTTGGCCTTGGCGGCGGCATCGGAAGCGGCCGTCGGTGTGACGTGCAAAGTGCCGCGCGGGTTGCTGAGCAAGCCGCAGGTGATCGCATAGTCGCCCGGTTGCAGATTGGCGTTGATCACCTGGCTCAGGCCCGGCGCGATGTTTTCCCGCTCTTCGACCACCAGCACGCCGTCGAGAATTTCCCACTCGACCGCACGCTCGGAGCGGTTGACGATGCGGAAACTGGCGCGGCCGGCGGGCACGGTCAGTGCGTTCGGCTCGCAACTGTGCGGGTGGATGTTAACGACGATTTCGTCGTGGTTGTGCTGACGCTTGGCGGCGGCCATGTTCGAGGCGTACCAGAACAGCCCGCCGGCGGCGATCATCAGCAGCACCGAGCCGGCCAGCGCCCAACGCAGGGCCGGAGGGGTTTGGATAGTAGACATGAAGGGCCTTATTGGCTGGAAACGGAAGTGGTTGGCGTCGCCTGGCGAGGCGCGGGCATGAAGAACATCACCAGTGCCAGCAGCAGATAAATCAGGTACGCGCCCAAGGTGCTGACGGTCGGCGCATCCTGATAACCGAACATGCCGGCCAGCACCGAGCCCAGCGGGCCGTCCATCGGCAGCGTCGCGCTGAAGTCGAACAGCACCGTTTGCAGGTGATTCCACAGCCCCGCTTCATGCAGCGCCTGCACCGAGTTGGCGAGAATCCCGGCAGCGACCACGAGGATGAACAATCCGGTCCACTTGAAGAACGCCGAAAGATTGAGGCGCATGCTGCCGCTGTAGATCAGGAAACCGACGATCACCGCCAGGATCAGGCCGAGCAGGGCACCGATCGGCGCGCCCGGGCCTTCGCTCTGCTGGAACACCGCGAGCAGGAAGAACACCGTCTCCAGACCTTCGCGAGCAACAGCGAAAAAGACCATGCCAATCAATGCAATCACCTGATGCCTGGATTGCGTCAGCGCCTGATCCAGTGAGGCTTGCAGCGAATGCTTGATCGACCGCGCGACCTTGCGCATCCAGAACACCATCGAACTGAGGATGCCCACCGCAACCAGACCGACGACGCCTTCAAACAGCTCCTGCTGCTTCTGCGGGAATTCAGCGCTGACCAGCTCCAGACCGCCGCCAACCAGCAGGGCAAGGGCGGCGGCGAGGAAAACGCCGATCCACACCGCTGGCATCCATTGACCACGGCCGGTCTGCTGCAAATAACTGGCGATAATGCCGACGATAAGCGCGGCCTCGATGCCTTCGCGCAACATGATCAAAAAGGGAACGAGCATTGGCGAGCCACAGCGATTTAGATAGGAGGCTAAGTTGTAACATAATGACACTCATTCCCAAATGGCATTCATTGACATTTAGCTGAACCTTAGCTGAACAACTGTCATTCCTGTGGGAGCGAGCCTGCTCGCGAATGCGGTATGCCTGTGACATTTCTTTATCTGACACACCGCTTTCGCGAGCAGGCTCGCTCCCACATTGGCCCTGCGGTGACTTCAGCAGCTGGGTTAAGATGCCCACCACCGAAAAACAACAAGGCTCACCTCGCTCCATGGCGGAAAAAGACACCATTGCCATTCAACTGGTGCGCGAAGCGCTGCTGCAAAGTTGCGCCCCGGGCGCGGCGACGGATGAGGCGTTGAGCAAGGTCGGCATCGAACCGGCTTTGTTAGCGGCCGATGAAGGCAGGGTGCCGGCCTCGCAATACGCCAGACTCTGGCGCCTGCTGGCACGACGCGGTGATGACGAGTTCTTCGGCATGGACCCACGCCCGCTCAAGTCCGGCAGCCTGGCATTTTTGTGTCGCAGCGCCATGGCGCAACCGACGCTGGCGGCGGCGCTGGATACCGGTCTGACGTTCCTGTCGCTGATGCTGGAAAAACTGCCGGCGCAACTGGTGCATCAGCAGAGCCTTGCGGAAATTGTTCTGCTCGAAGATGACGCCGAACCGCGCCGCGCCTTCACCTATTTCACTTACTGGATGATCGTGCACGGCGTGGCCTGCTGGCTGGCCGGGCGGCGGATTCCGATTCTGGCGATTGAACTGCGCTGCGCGGAGCCGGATTTCACCGACGACTATCGGGTGATGTTTTCGGAAAACCTGCGTTTCGAACGCCCGCGAACACGAATGATCTTTTCCGCTGATTGCCTCGATCTGCCGACCAAACGCAGTGCCGAAGAACTCAAGCGCTTCCTGGCCCAGGCGCCGGCGAACATTCTGGTCAAGTATCGCGACCCCGACAGCCTCGCCAGCCGGATCAAGCACGATCTGCGGCAAGTACCCGCCGAACAATGGCCGGAAACCGAGGCGCTGGCCCAGCAACTGTGCATGTCCGCCTCGACCCTGCGCCGTCGCCTGGCCGAGGAAGGGCAGACTTATCAGGGTCTCAAGGACAGTGTGCGCAAAGAGCTGGCGATCACCTGGCTGGCAGAGCCCTCGATCAGTTTCGTCGAGATTGCTGCACGGCTGGGTTTTGCGGATGCCAGTTCGTTCTACAAGGCGTTTCGCAAGTGGTCCGGGTCGAACCCGGGGCATTACCGCACACTGATCCTCAATGAGGTGGTCTGACCCGACGCCTTCGCGAGCAGGCTCGCTCCCACCCTTTGAAATGCATTCCGCTGTAGGAGCTGACGAGTGCAACGAGGCTGCGATCTTTTGATTTTGATTTTCACAATCCAGATCAAGATCAAAAGATCGCAGCCTCGTTGCACTCGTCAGCTCCTACAGGGGACGCAGCTCCAACCTCTTGGCCAAACCAGTCAGCCACTTTGATAACTTTGACCATTGCCCCAAGCCCCGCGCGGCGCGACTATCCCTGTGTTGTTTACGGTTCCCAGCCTAATAAAAACACCGAGGGATTCTGGCAATGCGCGATTACTTGTCTGCTACCGAACAGTTCGATTATCAGCACACCGTCGACGCGGCACTCAGCGGCACGCTTGCTGCCCTCAACGCCTGCGTCGAATGTTGCGACCGCCATGCCTTGCCCGGGCGTATTGCGTTGTTCTGGGAAGGACGCGACGGTTCAAGTGCGACTTACACCTTCACTGATCTGCTAGACAAAGCCGCGCGTTTCGCCAATTACCTCCTCGCCCAAGGCGTGCAAAAGGGCGACAAGGTCGCCGGCCTGCTGCCGCGCAACGTCGAATTACTCATCACCGTGCTCGCCACTTGGCGCATCGGCGCGGTGTATCAGCCGCTGTTTACCGCGTTCGGCCCGAAAGCGCTCGAACATCGCTTGAACAGCTCTGGGGCTAAGGTCGTGGTGACCGATGCGGTCAATCGGCCGAAGCTCAGCGAAGTCAGCGCATGCCCGACCATCGTCACCGTTGCCGGCGGCAAAGGTCAGGGCATCGTTCGTGGTGATTTCAGTTTCTGGGCTGAGCTGGCCAACTATTCCAATGTCTGCGAGCCGGTATTGCTGACCGGCGAAGACCCGTTCCTGCTGATGTTCACCTCGGGCACCACGGGGCCGGCGAAAGCGCTGTCAGTGCCGCTCAAAGCCATCGTCGCCTTTCAGAGCTACACCCGTGATGCGGTGGACCTGCGCCCTGAAGATGCGTTCTGGAACGTCGCCGATCCGGGCTGGGCGTACGGGATTTATTTCGGTGTGACCGGGCCGTTGGCGCTGGGTCACCCGATTACCTTCTACGATGGCCCGTTCACCCTCGAAAGCACCTGCCGGGTGATCAACAAATACGCCATCACCAATCTCACCGGCTCGCCGACTGCCTATCGTTTGCTGATTGCCGGTGGCGAAGAGTTCGCCAGATCGATCAAGGGCAAACTGCGCATCGTCAGCAGCGCCGGTGAGCCGCTGAACCCGGAAGTGATCCGCTGGTTCGCTGACAACCTCGAGGTGGTCATTCACGATCATTACGGCCAGACCGAACTGGGCATGGTGCTGTGCAACCACCACGGCCTTGCGCACCCGGTGCATGTCGGCGCCGCCGGCTTCGCTTCGCCGGGCCATCGCATCGTCGTGCTCGATGAGCAATACAACGAACTCGGCGTCGGTCAGCCGGGCATTCTTGCCATCGACCGCCCGCAGTCGCCGATGTGCTGGTTCGGCGGCTACGAAGGCGCGCCGACCAAGGCCTTCGTCGGCGACTACTACCTGAGCGGCGACACCGTGGAATGGAACCCGGACGGCAGCATCAGCTTCGTCGGCCGCAGTGATGATGTGATCACCACTTCGGGCTACCGCGTCGGCCCGTTCGACGTCGAAAGCGCGCTGATCGAACACCCGGCTGTGATCGAAGCGGCGGTCGTCGGCAAGCCCGACCCGGAACGCACCGAACTGGTCAAAGCCTTTGTCGTGCTGAGCGCGCAGTACCGCGCCGCGCCGGAGTTGGCCGAAGAACTGCGCCAACACGTACGCAAGCGTCTGGCCGCGCATTCGTACCCGCGTGAAATCGAATTTGTCAGCGAGTTGCCCAAAACCCCGAGTGGCAAATTGCAGCGCTTTATCTTGCGCAACCAGGAAATCGCCAAGGCTCAAGAGGCTGCGGCGCACAACGTTTCAGCTTGAATCCAAGGAAACACCGTCATGCAGATCGAGAACAAGGTTTTTATCGTCACCGGCGGCGCATCAGGCCTCGGTGCCGCCAGCGCTGAATTGCTGGTCAGTGCCGGCGCCAAAGTCATGCTGGTTGACATGAACGCCGAAGCCGTCGCCGCTCAGGCCCAGCGCCTCGGTGCGCAAAGCGTGGTTGCCGACATCAGCAATGAAGCTGCAGCCGAAGCGGCTGTGCAGGCGACTGTCGCGGCATTTGGCAGCCTCAACGGTCTTATCAACTGCGCGGGTATCGTCCGTGGCGAAAAAATCCTCGGCAAGAACGGCCCGCACGCGCTCAGCAGCTTTTCGCAAGTGATCAACGTCAACCTGATCGGCAGTTTCAACATGCTGCGCCTGGCTGCGGCGGCGATCGCCGAGAGCGAAGCCAATGCTGACGGCGAGCGTGGCGTGATCATCAACACCGCCTCGGTCGCAGCGTTTGATGGTCAGATTGGCCAGGCTGCGTACTCGGCATCCAAAGGCGCGATCGCCAGCCTGACCCTGCCAGCCGCCCGCGAACTGGCGCGCTTCGGCATTCGCGTGATGACCATCGCACCGGGCATTTTCGAAACGCCGATGATGGCCGGCATGACCCCGGAAGTGCGCGACTCGCTGGCCGCGGGTGTGCCGTTTCCGCCGCGGCTGGGCAAGCCTGCCGAATACGCCGCGCTGGTGCGCCACATCATCGAAAACAGCATGCTCAACGGCGAGGTGATCCGTCTCGACGGCGCCTTGCGCATGGCCGCCAAGTAAGGAGGATTAGTCATGACTATGTCCAATGATCCGATTGTTATCGTCAGCGCTGTCCGCACACCGATGGGCGGTTTTCAAGGTGAACTGAAAAGCCTCAGCGCACCGCAACTCGGCGCGGCGGCGATCAAGGCTGCCGTCGAACGCGCTGGTGTCGCCAGTGATGCGGTTGATGAAGTGCTGTTCGGTTGCGTACTGCCTGCCGGCCTCGGCCAGGCGCCGGCACGTCAGGCTGCGCTGGGTGCCGGGCTGGATAAATCGACGCGCTGCACCACGGTCAACAAGATGTGCGGCTCGGGCATGCAGACCACCATCATGGCTCACGACATGCTGCTTGCCGGCAGTGCCGACGTGGTGATCGCCGGCGGCATGGAAAGCATGTCCAACTCGCCGTACCTGCTCGATCGCGCCCGCGCCGGCTATCGCATGGGCCATGGCCGCGTGCTCGATTCGATGTTCCTCGACGGCCTCGAAGACGCCTACGACAAGGGCCGCCTGATGGGCACCTTCGCCGAGGATTGCGCCGAGGCCAACGGCTTCAGCCGCGAGGCGCAGGACGCTTTCGCCATTGCCTCGACCACCCGCGCACAACAGGCGATCAAGGACGGCAGCTTCCACGACGAAATCGTCCCGCTGACGGTGACCGTGGGCAAAGAGCAGGTAGTGATCAGCAACGATGAACAGCCGCCAAAAGCCAAACTCGACAAGGTTGCCTCGCTGAAACCGGCGTTCCGCGAGGGCGGCACGGTCACGGCGGCCAACTCCAGCTCGATTTCCGACGGCGCAGCGGCGCTGGTGCTGATGCGACAGTCCCACGCGCAGCAACTGGGCCTCAAGCCACTGGCGGTGATTCATGGCCACGCTGCGTTCGCTGATACCCCTGGGCTGTTTCCCACTGCACCGATTGGCGCGATCAAGAAACTGGTGAAGAAGACCGGTTGGACGCTGGATCAAGTGGATCTGTTTGAAGTGAACGAAGCGTTTGCCGTGGTCGGCATGGCGGCGATGACGCACCTGGAGATTCCCCACGACAAGCTCAACGTGCACGGCGGCGCTTGCGCGCTGGGCCATCCGATCGGTGCGTCGGGGGCGCGGATTCTGGTGACGTTGCTCGCGGCGCTGCGGCAGAAACAACTCAAACGCGGCATTGCAGCGATCTGCATTGGCGGCGGCGAAGCCACGGCCATGGCGGTGGAATGCGTTTACTGAAGGCATCGCCGATCAACTGTGGGAGCGAGCCTGCTCGCGAAGACGTCGTTTCAGCCGGCACATGCGTGACTGATACACCGCTTTCGCGAGCAGGCTCGCTCCCACAGGGTTCTATGTCGTACTCAGATTTGAAGGAATCACGATGATCCCCAACGAAGACCAAACCCAGATCCGCGACATGGCCCGGCAGTTTGCCGAGCAGCGGCTCAAGCCGTTCGCCGCCGAGTGGGATCGCGAGCACCGTTTCCCCAAGGAAGCCATCGCCGAGATGGCCGAGCTGGGCTTCTTCGGCATGCTCGTGCCGGAGCAGTGGGGCGGCTGTGACACCGGCTACCTCGCGTACGCCATGGCCCTGGAAGAAATCGCCGCCGGCGACGGTGCGTGCTCGACGATCATGAGCGTGCACAACTCGGTCGGCTGTGTGCCGATTCTCAAGTTCGGCAATGACGACCAGCGCGAGCGTTTCCTCAAACCATTGGCCAGCGGTGCCATGCTCGGCGCCTTCGCGCTGACCGAACCGCAGGCCGGTTCCGATGCCAGCAGCCTGAAAACCCGCGCGCGGCTGGAAGGCGATCACTACGTTTTGAACGGCTGCAAACAGTTCATCACCTCCGGGCAGAACGCCGGCATCGTGATCGTGTTTGCCGTGACTGACCCGAGCGCCGGCAAACGCGGGATCAGCGCGTTTATCGTGCCGACCGACTCGCCCGGCTACAAAGTCGCGCGGGTCGAAGACAAACTCGGCCAGCACGCGTCCGACACCTGCCAGATCCTCTTCGAAGATGTGAAAGTGCCGGTCGCCAACCGACTTGGCGAGGAGGGCGAGGGCTACAAGATTGCCTTGGCCAACCTCGAAGGCGGCCGCGTCGGTATCGCCGCGCAAGCAGTCGGCATGGCCCGCGCTGCGTTCGAAGCCGCCCGTGATTACGCCCGTGAGCGTGACACCTTCGGCAAGCCGATCATCGAGCATCAGGCCGTGGCGTTCCGCCTGGCGGACATGGCCACGCAAATTGCCGTCGCCCGGCAGATGGTGCATTACGCCGCAGCCTTGCGCGACAGCGGCCAACCGGCGCTGGTCGAGGCGTCGATGGCCAAGCTGTTCGCCTCGGAAATGGCCGAGAAGGTCTGTTCCATGGCCTTGCAAACCCTCGGCGGTTACGGTTACCTCAACGACTTCCCGCTGGAACGCATCTACCGCGACGTGCGCGTCTGCCAGATCTACGAAGGCACCAGCGACATTCAGCGCATGGTCATTTCGCGCAATCTCTGACAAGGAATTTTATTCATGACTTACGAAACGATTCTGCTGGAAACCCGCGACCGCGTCGGCCTGATCACCCTCAACCGGCCGCAGGCACTGAACGCGTTGAACGCGCAACTGGTCAGCGAAGTGAACCACGCCCTCGATACGCTGGAAGCCGATGCGCACATTGGCTGCATCGTCCTCACCGGTTCGAAAAAAGCTTTTGCCGCCGGCGCCGACATCAAGGAAATGGCTGAGCTGACCTATCCGCAGATCTACATGGACGACCTGTTCAGCGACAGCGATCGAGTGGCCAACCGACGCAAGCCGATCATCGCCGCGGTCAATGGTTTCGCCCTCGGCGGCGGCTGTGAACTGGCACTGATGTGCGACTTCATCCTGGCTGGCGACAACGCCAGATTCGGGCAGCCGGAAATCAACCTCGGCGTGCTGCCGGGCATGGGCGGCACCCAGCGCCTGACCCGCGCCGTGGGCAAAGCCAAAGCCATGGAAATGTGCCTGAGCGGGCGCATGATCGACGCCGTGGAAGCCGAGCGCTGCGGCATCGTCGCGCGGATCGTGCCGAGCGATGAGCTGCTTGATGAGGCGCTGAAAGTTGCAGCGGTGATCGCCGGCAAGTCATTGCCGATTGCGATGATGATCAAGGAGAGCGTCAACCGCGCGTTCGAGGTCAACCTGACCGAGGGCGTGCGCTTTGAGCGCCGGGTGTTCCATGCCGCGTTTGCGACGCAGGATCAGAAGGAAGGGATGGCGGCGTTTATTGCCAAGCGTGAGGCTGCATTCCAAGGCAAATAGATGCGGTGCCTAAGCTGACGCTTTCGCGAGCAGGCTCGCTCCCACTGGATCTGCACCGTCCAATGTGGGAGCGAGCCTGCTCGCGAAGCTTTTACAACTGATAGTTCTTCAAATCCCGCGCAATCACCATCCGCTGTATCTCGCTCGACCCTTCATAGATCTGGGTAATCCGCGCGTCGCGGTAGTACTTCTCGACCGGGTAATCCTCCAGATAGCCATAGCCGCCATGAATCTGAATCGCCGCAGAACACACCTTCTCGGCCATTTCCGAAGCGAACAGCTTGGCCTGTGACGCCTCGGACAAACACGGCTTGCCCGCCGTCCTCAGCCGCGCTGCATGCAGAATCAGCAACCGCGCGGCATTGATCTGCATGTGCATGTCAGCCAGCAGGTTGGCAATGCTCTGGTGCTCGATGATCGGTTTGTCGAATTGCACGCGATCTTTCGAATAGGCCAGCGCCGCTTCAAACGCCGCCCGGGCGATACCCAATGCCTGCGCGGCGATGCCGATGCGTCCGCCTTCAAGGTTGGAGAGGGCAATCGCCAGGCCCTTGCCACGCTCGCCGAGCAGATTGGCCTCGGGGATGCTGCAGTTGTTCAGCGTCACCGCGCAGGTGTCGGAGGCGCGGATGCCCATTTTGTGTTCGGTGCGATCGACGATGAAACCCGGTGTGTCGGTCGGCACCAGAAACGCTGACAGGCCTTTTTTGCCGAGATCCGGATCGGTTACCGCGAAGACGATCGCCAGCTTTGCCCGTTTGCCATTGCTGACAAATTGCTTGGCGCCGTTGATCACCCATTGGCCGTCGCGCAGTTCGGCGCGGGTGCGCAGGTTGTGTGCTTCGGAGCCGGCCTGGGGTTCGGTCAGGCAGAAGCAACCGATGGTCTGCCCACTGGCCAGATCGGCCAGCCAGGTCTGTTTCTGTTCGTCGCTGCCGTAGTTGAGCACCGGGCCGCAGCCTACCGAGTTGTGAATGCTCATGAACGCGCCGGTCGCGCCGTCACCGGCAGAGATTTCCTCGACGGCCAGGGCATAGGCGACGTAGTCGACGTAAGTGCCGCCCCATTCCTCGGGCACAACCATGCCGAGTAGGCCCAGCTCACCCATCTTCGCCACCAGCGCGTCGTCGATCCAGCCAGCCTTTTCCCAGGCCTGGGCGTGGGGCGCGATTTCGCCACGGGCAAAATCCCGGGCCATGTCGCGGATCATCACTTGTTCTTCAGTCAGTTCGAGATCGTGCATGACTCAGCTCCCGCTCTCATCAAAACCATGGAAGAAGCTCGTCACCTGCGCAGCGTCCAGCTCAGCGACGGTTGGCGGGTTCCAGCGCGGTGACTTGTCCTTGTCGATCAGCAGGGCGCGCACGCCTTCGATCAGGTCGCCACGGGCAAACCACTGGCGGTCCAGATGCAGCTCCAGAGCAAAGCAATTCTCCAGACTCAGGTGCCTGCCGCGACGGAGCATTTCCAGGGTTACGGCCATGGCCAGCGGCGAGCGGGTTTCCAGCAGATCCGCCGTGCTGACTGCCCATTCGTGGCTGTCGGCGACGGTGACGGCGCGCAATTGCTCGATCATGCTCGGCACGTCGGGCAAGGCAAAGAAGTGGTCAATGGCCGGGCGCAGTGCTTCGAGGGGCGCATCGGGCAGCGTTTGCACGGCGTGCTTGGCCAGCAGGTTCTGCAGCGACTTGAGCGGCGTGTCCTGCCACTCCATCTGATCGAGTTTCTCGTCGAGCAGGGCCAGTTTGCTGCTGTCCAGATACCAGTCGGCGAGGCCGCAGTACAGCGCATCGGCCGCGCGAATCTGCACGCCGCTGACGCCCAGATAAATCCCCAGTTCACCGGGAATACGCGGCAGGAAGTAGCTGCCGCCGACGTCGGGGAAGTAACCGATGGCCACTTCCGGCATCGCCAGACGGCTCTTCTCGGTGACCACGCGCAGATCGGCGCCTTGCACCAGGCCCATGCCGCCGCCGAGGACAAAACCGTCCATCAGGGCCAGCACCGGTTTGCGGTAGTGATGAATCGTCAGGTCGAGGGCGTATTCCTCGACGAAGAAATCTTCGTGCAGCGTGTCGCCGCTTTTGTAGCTGTCGTACAGCGAACGGATATCACCGCCGGCGCAGAAGGCCTTTTCACCGGCACCGCGCAATACCACGGCGTGAACATTGGCGTCAGACGCCCAGGCATCGAGCTGCTGTTGCAGCAGACGCACCATGTCCAGGGTGATTGCATTAAGGCCCGCAGGGCGGTTGAGGGTCAGGTGGCCGATATGGTTGCGCACCTCGGCCAGCACGTCGTTTTTCATGGCATCCATGGACGGGGTCCGCCGGGATGAAGCCTGAGCTGTCATCTGTAACTCCCTGCTTTTATTGTCTTTATTCGAATAGCCCGCGCGCGGGCGTTAGCGGATCGTAACAGTGCAAATTTGTCGTGTACAACGGGGATATGTGCAGGGGGAATCTGCGTTTTTCTCTTAGCGCCGCTGTCCGTGTAGGAGCTGCCGAAGGCTGCGATCTTTTGATCTTGATCTTGGAAGCAAGATCAAGAGATCGCAGCCTCGTTGCACTCGTCAGCTCCTACAAAGGGGTTATCTGAACGTTTCGGTAATGCTGCGGCGCTTGGCGTGCAGTTCGCTCGCGTGGATCAGGCGTTCGAGGTCTTCGGGGGTGACGTCGATGAAGGCTTCCATGTCGGCCAGCGCCAGTTTCAAGTCTTCGGCGGTGATCGCCTGACGGTCGACCGGGACCACTGGCGGTGCCGGGTCAGCAGCGCGTTTCGGATAACGGATGCGGGTCAGGTTGTTATAGGCCAGCGCACTAATGAGCATGCACACGGCGCCGAGCATCACTGGCTCCATGGCTTTCCAGTCCATGGCGATGGTTGCGGGGTCGGCCAGCACCAGTGTCAGCGCCAGGGCGCCGGCCGGCGGGTGCAGGCAACGCAGCCAGCACATCAGAATCACCGCCATGCCGGCAGCCAGGCAGGCGCTGCCCAGCGTACGGCCAAGCACGTGGGCCACCAACAAGGCGACCACGCCAGCACACAGGTAGCCGCCAAGAATCGACCATGGCTGGGCGAGGGCGCCGGAGGACACGGCGAACAGCAACACCGCCGAAGCGCCGAGCGGGCCGACCAGGTGAAAGGCAACGTCATGGCCGAACACCTGCGCACACATCCACACACTGAACAGCGTGCCCAGGCCCATGCCGATCGCGGCACGGCTCCATTCAGTGGGGCGGGTATTGATGGCGGCGGGCAACCAGCGAGCAAGCATGTAGAACTGATCCTTTACAAAATCCGGGGCAAAAAAAAGGACTTGTCCGGCATATCCGGAAAGCCCTCGAAGCGTTCCAACATTGGGGGAGGAACGCGCGTAGTTTGCCGATCAAAATCGATGCTGACAAATTCATATAAATGCAGCTTTAGTGCACTATTTTTGCATTGAACGGGTGCGCCGCGCGCTGACGAAGCATAGATATCCACCCAGCGCCGCCAAGCCGCTCAGGGCGTAGAACATGCTCGGCGCCGGCGTGTGCATCAGCAGAAACCCGCACAGCACCGGGCTCGCCCCGCCGCCGAGTGCCGCCAGGTTCTGCGCGCCGTAGTAGCTGCCGCGCAGTGTCTCCGGAGCGAGAGTGTCGACGAAGAGGAAGTCTGCCGGGTAAATGATCATTTCGCCCAAGGTGAAGATGAACATCGCCACGCACCAGCCGAGCAGGCTGTCCGCCACACTGAAGCCAATCAAGCCGACGATGAACAGCGCAGTGCCACCGGCAATCCAGTGACGCAGGTGTTCGCGGCTGAGCCAGCGACCGATCTGGTATTGCAGCAGGATCACTGTGATTGCGTTGCAGGCGAGCAGGGCGGCCATGGTGTCCAGGGTCTGTTGCTGGGAGTGGGTGACCAGCAGATATTGCGACAGGTACAGGGTGAAGCGTCCGTGCACCAATGTGCTGAGCAGGCAGCCAAGGGTGAACAGCACCATGGTGCGGTCGTTTTTCAGGATCATCAGCGTGTTGAGGAAACTTTGCGGCGCAGTTCCGGAAGTTATCGGACTGGCATCCCTGGTCGCGCCGAGCAGCAGAAAAATACTGCCAATGGCGATCGCACCGGCAACGATGAAAGGTGCGGACGGCTGCACCCCGGCAATCACCACGCCAAGCATCGGGCCGACGGCGTAGCCGATATTGGTCAGCGTGTAATTGAGGGAAAACGCCTTGACCCGCTGGCCGACCGGCAGATTTTCACTGAGGATCGCCTTGGAGCCGATGAGGAACAGCGCCGACGCGGTTTCGCTGATGATCAGCACCACGGTGACCACATAAAGATTCTGCGCGAAGGTCAGCAGGATCAGACCGATACCGCTGGAGAGCATGGCCACAATCAGCAACTGGCGCTTGTCCAGCTTGTCGATGATGTAGCCGCCGTACAGCGACAACAGCGTGGCGCTGAACACGGCGATGCCGAGCAGCAAGCCGACATCCTGCGGATTGAGGCCGAGCTTATTGCTGAGGAACAGTGTCAGCAACGGACTGACCAAGGCGCGGCTGATGACCACGGTCAGCGAGCTGATCATCAACCGGCGAATGAACGGCGAATACATGGCCACGGAAGGGGAATGTCCTTATTCGGGAAGCCTGGGGCGAGCGCCATCCTCTCTGGGCAGCCGCCACCGGTCAAGCTGATATACCAGCGTCCCTGGGAACACATGATTTCCCTGTGGGAGCGAGCCTGCTCGCGAAGGCGGCGGATCAGTCACCTGCGATGTCGCTGACATACCGTATTCGCGAGCAGGCTCGCTCCCACAGGGTCTGTGTAGCTCACAATTTGCAATGACTCCCACAGGGCCAGTTCAAGCCACATCCGACTCCGCCGGCCTCTGCCGCAAGGTGATCGGCAACTTGCACGATTCACCGCGCCCCATCGGGAAATACTGGAAACCATTGCGCGCCAGACGCTCGGCATCGTACAAGTTGCGGCCGTCAAAGATCACCGGGCTATTGAGGCGCTGTTTGATCAGCTCGAAATCCGGCGCCTTGAACTGTTGCCATTCGGTGCAGATGATCAGCGCATCGGCGCCGGCCAGTACCGATTCCGGCGTGCCCATCAGCATCAGTTTTGATTCATTTGGATAGAGATTCTGGGTTTCCACCATGGCTTCCGGATCAAACGCGCGCACGCTGGCCCCGGCGGCCCATAAATCTTCGAGCAGAACCCGGCTCGGCGCGTCGCGCATGTCGTCGGTGTTGGGCTTGAACGCCAGGCCCCACAAGGCAAAGGTCCTGCCGCGCAAGTCACCACGGTAGAAGGCGTTGATGCGTTCAAACAGTTTGTGTTTCTGGCGCTGGTTGATCGCTTCTACCGCTTGCAGCAGATCACTGGAGCAATGCGCCTGTTCGGCACTGTGAATCAACGCGCGCATGTCCTTGGGAAAACACGAACCGCCGTAGCCGCAACCCGGGTAGATAAATTGATAGCCAATCCGCGTATCGGCACCGATGCCCTGGCGTACTGATTCGATGTCTGCGCCAAGGTGCTCAGCGAGTTCGGCGATCTGGTTGATGAAACTGATCTTGGTCGCCAGCATGCAGTTGGCGGCGTATTTGGTCAGCTCGGCGCTGCGCAGGTCCATAAACATGATGCGGTCATGGTTGCGGTTGAACGGCGCGTACAGATCGCGCATCACATCGCGCACTTCAGCGCCTTCGCAACCGATGACGATGCGATCCGGCCGCCGGCAATCAGCAACCGCTGAACCTTCCTTGAGAAACTCCGGGTTGGAGACAATATCGAACTGCAGCAGGCGGCCAATCTTGATCAGGGCCTTTTCGATGTGGCTGCGCAAAGCGTCGCCCGTGCCCACCGGCACCGTGGACTTTTCCACCACGATCAATGGCTGCTGACGATGCCTGGCAATCGCGTCGCCAACCGACAGCACGTAGCGCAGGTCCGCCGAACCGTCCTCCCGTGACGGCGTGCCCACCGCGATAAACGCGACCCGCCCATGCAACACCGCGAGTCGCTCATCAGTGGTGAATTGCAGGCGTTTCGAATCCAGGCCCTCACGCACCAGGCTGGCCAGCCCCGGCTCGAAAATACTGACGTGGCCCTGGCGCAACTGCTCGATTTTCTGCGCGTCTACATCCATGCACACAACGTCATGACCGACCTCGGCCAGCACCGCCGCTTGCACCAGACCGACGTAACCACTGCCAAACACCGTGATCTTCATGTCGCACTCCTGCTTGCAGTTCCCTGCACTGAACATAAGAGCGCGATGTTTCAGTTCGCCTACCGTGCTGATAAAGCAGCAAACAGACCGTTCGGGGAATGCCCGATTGACTTTTATTGCCTCGAACGGCAGGTTGTCGGCCTTTCGCGGCAACCCCTTTCATTGAGTCATGCTGTTTTTTGCGTTTCATTTCATGCATTTATTGTTTTTGTTGAATCGTTTTTTATTTCAAGGCCGTTTCGTTTGAGTGATTTGTCGAGTACCCAACCCACACCGTCCAACAGCAATCCGCTGACCGTTTACCTGGCGCGACTGGCACCTTCCAGCCAGTTGACCATGCGCTATGTGCTGCAAGATGCCGCTGACCGCCTCGGTTTCGAGGACGTCGATATCGAAGAAATCCCCTGGCACGGCCTGCAACCGGAAGACGTGGTGGCGCTGGTCGCCGCTTTGCGTGCCGACGGTTATGCACCGAACACCTCGTCGCTTTACGTGAACGCCGTGCGCGGGGTGATGAACGAAGCGTGGCGCATGAGCCTGATCAGCCAGGATCACCTGTTGAAGATGCGTTCGGTCAAGGGCATAGCCGGCACACGGCTGTCCCAGGGGCGCAACCTCAAGCGCACGCTGATTCACGAACTGATGGAAGTCTGCGCTGCCGACCCGCGCCCGCAGGGTTTGCGTGATGCGGCGGTGATAGCGCTGCTGTACGGCACCGGCATGCGCAAGTCGGAATCGGTGGATCTGGATCTGAGTCAGGTCGACTTCAAAGAGCGCAGCCTGACGGTGACCGGTAAGGGCAACAAACAGCTGATCAAGTACGCGCCGGCCTGGGCCTTTGCCAAGCTTGATGCCTGGCTGGAACTGCGCCGTTCACAGCTCAAGGAAGGCGAGAGCGACGATGCTTTTCTGTTCAATCGTATACGCCGCGGCAGCCACATCACCCGCGAGCGCATCACCAAACACGCGATTTACTACATCGCCCGCCAGCGCGGTACGCAGGTCGGGGTGAAAATCATGCCGCATGATTTTCGGCGTTCGTTCATCACCCGGGTGATCGAAGAACACGACCTGTCGATCGCGCAGAAACTGGCGCATCACAGCAATATCCAGACGACCGCCAACTATGATGTGCGCGATGACAACGAGCGGCGGCGGGCGGTGGATCGCTTCGATTTGTAGGCTGAGTCAGTTTTGCACCGGGCAGCGCGAGCCGCTCGCAGCCTGAGTGATTTGCGCAGCAAGGCGTTTGACGTTGCTCTGCTGCGCCGTCACCAGTTCCTCGATGCTCGGCCCTGAAGGCGTCTGCAACACCGAGCGGCAGGTGAGCAGCGCCGCGTCCGTTGCATCCAGCGGGCGCACTCGCCATTTCACATCGATCAAGGCGTACTGGCCGGGAATCGAATCGAAGCGCTGCACATCGACGCGCACCGATGCTCGATGCTGGCCGACGCCGCCGCTCAATTGATCGGCCAGCGCACCGCGCAACTCATCGGCAAGCGTGGCGCTCCACCAGTCGGTATCGAGGATGGCCACGCCGCTGTTGCCCTGGCGAATCACAATCTGCGCGCGATCGACCTGCGGCGGCACGCTGATGCTTTCGATGGCGATGTCGGCGCCGTTGCGACTGGCGCCCGGTTGCGCCGGGACCAGCGTGTGAAAGCTGATCGGGTCGCTACGGCACGCAGTCAGCAGCACGAACGCAGCGAGCACGGTGATCTTCAACGGTAAAGCCATGGATTCAGCTCCTGTGCTCAATTGCGTGGCGGTCCTTTGAGGTCCAGCGGCGCGGCGTTGTCGGGACGCCCGCGAATCAGCGACTCAGGGTGGCGACCGAGGTAATCCGACAATTCACGCAACGAGCGCGACATGCGCCCGAGCTCGTCGAGGGTCTCGGTGAGTTGCTCGCGTTGCGGAGAGTCCTCGGCCAACGTCGAATTGGCGGACTGCAACGTCTTGCTGACGTCGGCGAGGGTGCTCTGCACGCCCGGCAGGGTCTTGGCATTGAACTGCTTCAGACCCTTGCGCAGCTCGACCAGGTTGCCGTCGAGGTTGCTGGCGATGCGTTCCACCGGCAATGCGTTGATCTTGTTGACCATCGCCTCGAGTTTTTCCTGCAACTGTTCGAGGCTGCCAGGGACGGTCGGAATGGTGACCGGCCGTGCCTTGGGGTCGAACGCGACTTTCGGCGCTTTGGGGTAGAAATCCAGCGAGATATACAACTGACCGGTGAGCAGGTTGCCATTGCGGGCCTGGGCGCGCAGGCCATTTTCAATGAATGTGCCGATCAGGCGCGCGCCGGTGGCCTCGTCGTTTTCGTCGCCATGGTAGGTCTTGAGAATCTTCGCGTGGGCACGGCCGAGTCGCTGCGGATAAATGACGATGCCGACATTCACCGGAAAGGTGCGCTTGACCTCGTCGAAGTCGAGATTGACCGCCACCACCCGGCCGATTTCGATGCCGAGAAACTCCACGGGCGCATCAACCTTGAGCCCGCGCAAGGCCTGATCAAAGCGCAGCGACAGGTATTGCGCCTTGCCGTCGGGCGGGGCGAGGGCGGCGGTCTGATTGGCGAACAGCTCGAAACTCTTGTCGTCGCTGGCCGGCTTATCGTCGGGGCTGTAGTCCGGAGCGCGGAATGCGATGCCGCCGACCAGCAGGGTCGACAGCGATTCGGTTTTCACTGCAAAGCCGTTGGCGCCGACGTTGATGTCGATGCCGCTGGCGTTCCAGAAGCGGGTATTTTCGGTGACGTAGACATCGTTGGGCGAATGCACGAACACTTCGATATTGACGCCTTTACCGTCCGGGTCCAGCGCGTAGGACACAACCTGGCCGACGGGAATCTTGCGGTAATAAACGGGCGAGCCGATGTCCAGCGAGCCAAGGTCGGCGGTATGCAGGGTGAAGCGCTTGCCCGGCTCGCCGTAAGTAATCGGCGGCGGATTCTCGAGACCCTTGAAGTTTTTCGAGCGGGTATTGGCCTGGCCAATGTCGGCGCCGATGTAATCGCCCGACAGCAGCGTATCGATGCCCGAGACACCGCCGGCGCCGATACGGGGACGCACGACCCAGAATTGCGAGTCCTCGCGGGTAAAGGCTTCGGCTTGCTTGGCCAGTTTGATCGTGGCGTTGACATGTCTATGGTCGTTGGCCAGTTCGACGTCGGAGACATGGCCAATGACCACGTTGCGGTATCTGACTTCGGTCTTGTTGGCGGTGAGGCCATCGCCAGTCTTGAAGGTGACGGTGATGACCGGGCCTTCCTGAAGGATGTTGTGAATCACCAGCGAAATGCCCACCAGCACCGCCACAATCGGCACGATCCATACCAGTGAAATAGCGAAACGGCGGGTTTTGATCGGCGCCTGGCCGGGTGCTCGCGGCTCATCGCTGGCTGACGACTTCATCCATGTCCTCCTCAATTAATCGGGCACTGAGCGTCAGGAACGCAAAAGCACTTCATCAATATAGAAGTGCTTGGCGATAGAGCAAATGTGTATAGCTGGCGTTGATCGTTCCCATGCGCAGCAAAGGAATGCCGCCGGGGACACTCTGCGTCCCAGAACAGATAAAAAAATCGCAGCCTTCGGCAGCTCCTACAGGGGGCCGGGGATGTGGCGGGTTCAGCCGAGCATTTCGCGCAGGCGATACCAGAACATGCCCAGCGCCAGCAGCGGCGAACGCAAGGCCGGGCCACCGGGGAAGGTCATGTGCGGCACGCCGCTGAACACGTCCATGCCCTGGCTGTGCCCGGCATGAATGGCTTCGCCCAACAACTTCGCGCACCAATGGGTGACGTTGAGGCCGTGACCGGAATAACCCTGCGCGTAAAACACGTTCGGGTGCTGCTTGAGCCGGCCAACCTGAGGAAAACGGTTTGCGGTAATGCCGATCTTGCCGCCCCATTGGTAGTCGATGCGCACATCGGTCAGTTGCGGCAACACCTTGAGCATTTTCGGGCGCATGTAGGCAGCGATATCCGCCGGATCGCGCCCGGAATAATGACAAGCGCCGCCGAACAGCAACCGTCGATCAGCCGAGAGTCGGTAATAGTCCAGCCCGACTTTTTGATCGCACAACGCCAGGTTCTGTGGAATCAACTGCGCGGCGCGGCTTTCGTCCAGCGGCTCGGTGGCGATGATGTAACTGCCGGCGGGCAGCACTTTGCCGCTGAGTTTGGGTTCCAGTTCATCCAGGTGCGCGTTGCAGCCGAGCACCAGGCTGCCGGCGCGCACTGAACCCGTGGCGCAGCGCACCTCGACGGTCGGGCCATGGAGAATTTCCAGCACCGGACTTTGCTCAAAGATCCGCACGCCCAGCGATGCCGCGAGACGCGCTTCGCCCTGGACTAGATCAAGCGGATGCAAATGGCCCGAACCCATGTCGATCAATCCGCCGGCGTACACACCAGCGTCGACCACTTGCTCACGGATCTGCTGCGGGCCGACCAGCCTGGTTTCGTGGGCATAGTCGAGTTCGGCGAGACTGTCCTGTTCCTGCTTGAACGCGGCGAATTGCGCGGCGGTGTTGGCCAGTTCGCAAAAGCCCCAGCGCAGATCACAGTCGATGGCGTTTTCAGTGATGCGCTGGCGCACCAGATCCACCGAATCGATGCCGGCGCGCTGCAGATAGCGCACGCCGTCCTGGCCAACGTAACGGGCGAAACCCTCGACTTCATGGCCGATGCCGCGAATCAGCTGACCGCCGTTGCGCCCGCTGGCGCCCCAGCCGATACGTCGCGCCTCGAGCAACACCACCGACATACCGCGCTGGGCCAGCTCAATCGCGGTATTGACGCCAGTGAAGCCGCCACCGATTACGCAGACATCGGCAAGCAAATCACCATCCAGCGCAGGGTAGGGCGTGCTCGCCCGCGCAGAAGCGGCGTAATAAGAGCCGGCGTGTTGTGCGCTTTGCTGATTCATTTGTTCGACTTCACTTTGCTCCACGACCGGGTCATCAGACGCATGATCGCCTGGGGCGGGGTCGAGGAAATGTAGAGTTTGTCGAGCACCGACTGCGGCGGGTAAACCTCAGGGTTGTTGACCAGTTCCTGATCCATGAACGGCTTGGCCGCCGGGTTCGGGTTGGCGTAGCCGACGGTAGCGCTGACTTTGGCGATCACTTGCGGATCGAGCAGGTAATTGATGAAGGCGTGCGCCTCTTCGGCGTTGCTCGCGTCGGCTGGGATCGCCAGCAGATCGAACCACAGGTTGGCGCCTTCCTTGGGGATGGCGTAAGCGATATTCACACCGTTCTTGGCTTCCTTGGCGCGGTTGGCCGCCTGGAACACATCGCCGGAGTAACCGAACGCGACGCAGATGTCGCCATTGGCCAGGTCGGAGACGTACTTGGAAGAATGGAAATAAGTGATGTAAGGACGGATGCTCAGCAGCTTGGCTTCGGCCTTTTTGTAGTCTTCAGGGTTTTCACTGCGCGGGTCCATGCCCATGTAGTTGAGGATGGCGGGGAAGACTTCGTCGGCGGAATCCATTATCGACACGCCGCACTGGCTCAGCTTCTTGAGGTTCTCGGGCTCGAACAGCACGGCCCAGGAATCGATGTGGTCGATGCCGAGCACTTGCTTGACCTTATCGACGTTATAACCGATGCCGTTGGTGCCCCACAGGTAAGGCACCGAGTGCGCATTGCCAGGATCATTTTTCTCAAGCAATTCAAGCAGTTTCGAATCCAGGTTCTTCCAGTTTGGTAACTGTGAACGATCGAGCTTCATGAACGCCCCGGCCTTTACCTGACGGGCGAGGAAGTGGTTGGACGGCACCACCACGTCGTAACCGGTCCGGCCGGCGAGGAGTTTGCCTTCAAGGGTTTCGTTGGAGTCGAAGACGTCGTAGATCACCTTGATCCCGGTCTTGCTCTGGAAGTCGGCGAGGGTGGTTTCGCCGATGTAGTCGGTCCAGTTGTAAACGCTCACTTGGGGCTCGGCGTGGGCTGCTGCGCTGAACAGCACGCTCAGCGCGACCGGGAGTACGGATTTCAATAGACGCATATCGACACCTCTTGGATTTATTGGAATTCTCAGGCGCTGCACAATCCCATGTGGGAGCGAGCCTGCTCGCGAAAGCGGTGTTTCAGTCGACATCTATGGTGAGTGTGCCGACGTCTTCGCGAGCAGGCTCGCTCCCACAGGGATGGGCTCGCCGTCAGACGCTGAGCAGCAGGAACTCCCGCTCCCACGAGCTGATCACGCGCTTGAAGTTTTCGTGCTCGGCGCGCTTCACCGCGACGTAACCACGGACGAATTTGCTGCCCAGGTACTCGGCGACTTTCGGGCACTCTTCCATCTGCGTCAGGGCTTCTTCGATGGTGATCGGCAGGCGCAGATTGCGGCGCTCGTAGGCCCGGCCTTCGACCGCCGCGCTCGGCTCGATCTGTTCGACCATGCCGATGTAGCCGCAGAGCAGACTCGCGGCAATCGCCAGATACGGGTTGGCGTCGGCGCCGGGCAAGCGGTTCTCCACGCGCATCGATTCAGGCCCCGAAGTCGGCACTCGCAGGCCGACCGTGCGGTTCTCTTCGCCCCATTCGACGTTGACCGGTGCCGAGGTGTCCGGCAGGAAGCGGCGGAACGAATTGACGTTCGGTGCGAACATCGGCAGGACTTTCGGGATGTACTTTTGGAGGCCACCGATGTGATGACGGAACAGCTCGCTCATGTTGCCCTCGGCGTCGGCAAAGATCGGCTGGCCCGTCGCGATCTCGACCACGCTCTGGTGCAGGTGCATGGCGCTGCCGGGCTCGTCGCCGATCGGCTTGGCCATGAACGTCGCGGTGACGTTGTGCTTGAGCGCCGCCTCGCGCAGGGTGCGCTTGAACACGGTGATCTGGTCGGCCAGATCCAGCGCATCGCCATGACGGAAGTTGATTTCCATCTGCGCCGGGCCGTCTTCGTGGATCAGCGTGTCGAGGTCCAGGCCTTGCAGTTCGCACCAGTCGTAGACGTCTTCGAACAGCGGATCGAATTCGTTGGCGGCATCGATCGAGAATGACTGGCGGCCGCTTTCCGCACGGCCCGAACGGCCCAGCGGTGCCTTGAGCGGCAGGTCCGGATCTTCACAGCGCTGGGTCAGGTAGAACTCCATTTCCGGCGCGACAATCGGCTTCCAGCCCTTGTCGGTGTAGAGCTGCAGAACTTTCTTCAGCACGTTGCGCGGCGACAGTTCGATCGGATTGCCAAACTTGTCGAAGGTGTCGTGGATGACGATGGCGGTCGGCTCGATGGCCCACGGGATGACATACACGGCGTCGGAAACCGGTTTGCAGACCATGTCGATGTCGGCCGGGTCGAGCAGGTCGTAGTAGATGTCGTCGTCGACAAAATCCCCGGTTACCGTTTGCAGCAGCACGCTCTCCGGCAGGCGCATGCCGCGCTCATGCAGGAATTTGTTGGTCGGTGCAATCTTGCCGCGGGCGATGCCGGTCAGGTCGCTGACCACACATTCGACTTCGGTAATCTTGTGATCTTTCAGCCAGGTGAACAGCTGATCGAAAGGGGCGTTCATAAAGACCTCGTTATTGGTTTTGTAGACGCCGGGGAGGGCGGGTTTCATCTTCCGCCCCTTCCCCTGTGGCGCGTTGGCGACTATCTTGGGCGCGGCTCGCGATTCCATCTATCCACTTTCAGCAGCACCAAAGCGCACCAAAAGAGTGCGCAAGGTCACCCCATGACAACGTGCAATCCGCTCCAGGTACAAGCGTTCAATACCGCCGACGTGGCCGAGCAAATCCGCGCCACACCGGGTTGGGTCCAGCATTACCAGCAGATGTCGCCGGGGCATTTCGCCGGGCAGATTCGTTATCTGGATCTGCAGGGCGTCGAGGTCTACGAAGAACAGATGAACACCCGGGTCGAGCAGAATTTCAGTGCGCCATCCGGTGCTCTGGCGTTCTGCTTTGATCGCAGCGACAACGCGCTGTATCTGCTCAACGAAGAGAGCCGCAACATCTGGATCACTCCGGAAAACTATCGGGAAATCGCCGTGGTGTTCGGGGCGGATTTTGTCCGCGAGCACGGCCTGCAAGTGGCCAAGCTCGAAGGGTTGTTCATGGCGCCGCTGAACTGCGGACAGAACGCTTTGTTCAGCGGCTGGTTAAGCTCGAATCTCACGAAGTTGTCGCAAGCTGCTGATCCACTTGATAAAGATCGCCTGACTCGGCAACTGCTCGAGGACTGTCTGTTCATCCTCGACAACGCTCAAACTCGTCTCGATCGCGGTGGATTGCAGCGGCGCCACGACGAACGCCAAATCATGAAACGAGTGGGGGAGTGGGCGGCAGATTCGCCGGAAGACACGGTCAATCTGCTCGAACTATCCGACGTCGCCGGTGTGCCGCTGCGCCAGTTGCAGCAGGCGTTCAAGGCCTACACCGGCATGACCCCGAGCCACTGGTTACGGCTGAGGCGGCTGAACAGTGCGCACCGTGAATTGCTCAAGCGCAGGCCCACGGAAACCACCGTTGCCGAAGTGGCGATGCGCTGGTCGTTTTGGCATCTGGGACGCTTTTCCAGCAGTTACCGCGCGCTGTTCAAGGAGCTGCCGAGCGAAACGCTCAAGCGCTGAGCAGAAAAAGGCTTTGTGTCCTTCGAGAAGTTAAATAGAATCAGTCTCATTTGAATCTACCTTCGCGCAGGGTCTCTTGAGATGTTTGAAGCCACGTCACCGTCGGAGCAGAGCCTGCAGCAGTTGTATCGCGAGCACCGCGGCTGGCTGGAAACCTGGCTGCGCCGGCGCATGGGCAATGCGTGGGATGCGGCGGACCTCAGTCAGGACACCTTTCTGCGCGTCCTGTGCAACGCGCCACCACTGGCCGAGTTGCGCGAGCCGCGCGCGTATCTGCTCACCGTCGGCAAACGGCTGCTGAGCAATTTCTACACGCGACGCCATCTGGAAAAAGCCTACCTCGACGCCTTGGCGCAATTGCCGGAAGTGTGCGCGCCGTCGCCGGAACAGCGCTGGTTGCTGCTGGAAACCTTGCAGGCGCTGGATGAATTGCTCGATGGCTTACCACGTGCGGTGCGACGGGCATTTCTCTGGAGTCAGCTTGAGGGCTTGGGTTACCGCGAGATTGCCGAGCGGTTGCAGGTTTCTGAACGCACGGTGAAACGCTACATGGCCCAGGCGTACGAGCATTGCTTGCTGGTGGAGCTGTGATGCGCGTTGCCCCGAGCGAGGAAACACGTGAAGTGGCACGGGCCGCAGCGCAATGGCTGGCCTTGCTCGAATCCGGTGGCGCCAGTGATGAAGATCACGCCCGATTGCAGTATTGGCGCGCCAGTGACAGTCGCCACGAAAACGCTTGGCAGAAAATCCAACAGCTTCGCCAGCGTTTCGCAGGTTTGCCGCCGACACTGGCCATGGCCACGCTCGATCGGCCGGATCCGGCGCGGCGCGCGGCACTCAAGCGTGCCTTGGGCGTGGCGGCGCTGGTGCCAGCGGCGTGGTTGATCAGTCGGGAGCTGCCGCTGGAGGTCTGGCGCGCCGATTTGCACACCAGCACTGGCGAGCGGCGCAAAGTGCAGTTGGCCCAGGATTCTTCATTGCAACTCAACACCGACAGCGCGGTGAATGTCGATCTGCCTGCACGTCAGCTGACACTGATTCGTGGCGAGATGGCGCTCAACGTGGCGGGCGATTCAGCCTTTATCGTCAACGCGCCTTATGGGCGGATGATCGTCAATCACAGCGACATCTCGGTGCGCCTCAATGCGCGCGATTGCCAGGTCTGCGTATTGCGTGGTTCGGTGCAATTGCAGCCACTGCACGGCCCGGCGCTGGTATTGCAGCAGGGCCAGCAAGTCAATCTGCAAGCTTCGGGCGTGGGGGCGGTGACGGCATTCGATGCGTTGATGCCCGGCTGGCGCGACGGCGTGTTGATGGCGCAAAACCAGGCGCTGGGTGATTTCCTCCGCGAGCTGAGTCGCTACCGCTCGGGCGTGCTGCGTTGGGATCCGGCGCTGGAATCACTGCGTATCACCGGCAGTTTCCGCCTCGACGATACCGATCAAGTGCTGGCACTGCTGGCAGCCAGTTTGCCCGTCGATGTGCATACGCGAACGCGATTTTGGGTGTCACTGGTACCGCGCGCAGAAAAAACTGGCTGAAGCCTGTCCCTTTTTTTCGCCTCGCTGGTCATTCCAGGCAAGTGAACAAAATCGAGAGCTTCTTCCAATGCCCGCAGTATTCCCAGGTCGTTTGCGTCCGTTGTTGCAGTTGAGTCTGTTGCTGAGCCTGAGTGCCAGCCCCGTGTTGATCCAATCAAGCTGGGCCGACGACGGCAGCCGCCGCAGTTATCAGGTGCCGGCCGGTAGCCTGAGTGCGGCGCTGACGCGTTTCGCCGGTCTCGCTGGAGTCAATCTTTCGGTGGATCCGGCGCTGGTCAGCGGCCGTAACAGCAATGGATTGTCCGGCGAGTTCGGTGTGGAGGAGGGGTTCAGCAGGTTGTTGCTGGGCTCCGGTTTGCAGCTGCAACCGGTCGGCGATCAGGCTTATACGCTGGTGCCCGCAGCGCAAGGCAGCACCTTGCAACTGGCACCGACATCGATTCTCGGCGCGAGCGGTTCAGCGGATGCCGATGTATTCGCCGGCGGTCAGGTCGCGCGGCGCGGTTCGCAAGGGCTGTTGGGCTCCAGGGATTTCATGGAAACCCCGTTCAGCATGACCACCTACACCAACGAAACGGTGAAAAACCAACAGGCGCGCACCCTCGGCGACTTGATCGGCAGCGACCCTTCGGTACGCGCAACCAACCCGGCCGGTGGCCGCTACGAGCAATTCACCATCCGTGGTTTCAGCCTGTTCAACAGTGACGTTTCCTACAACGGCCTCTACGGAATCTTGCCGACGTACACCATCGACATGGAAATGGCCGATCGCGTCGACATCCTCAAAGGCCCGAGCCAATTGATCAACGGGATTTCGCCACGGGGCAGTGTAGGAGGGGGGATCAACGTCGTGCCGAAACGCGCGACCGACAAGCCGATCACCTCGCTGACAGCCAATTACGCCTCGAACAACCAAGCCGGCGGCGCGGTGGATGTCGGACGGCGTTTTGGTGACGAAAACCAATTCGGTCTGCGCTTCAACGGGGTTAAACAGTCCGGTGATACCGAATGGGATCATCAAAGTGTCGATCGCGACATGGCGGTCCTTGGTCTGGATTTCCGTGGTGAACGCTTGCGACTTTCCACCGATATCGGCCACACCGAACGCGACACCGACGCGCCGCAGGAACGCGTGCAAGTCGCCGCCAATGCCAAAGTGCCGAACGCCAATGATGTGCGCGACAACTATGCGCAACCCTGGAGCCGGGCGCGCACCAAAGACACCTTCGGCACAGTCAACGGTGAGTTCGATGTCAGCGACTCGGTCATGCTGTATGGCGGCGTCGGCGCTCGTAAAAGCGATCACGAATTCTTGCGCCATGCAGTTTCGGTGAGCAACGACGCCGGCGACTTCAGCGTCCAGCCGCGAGATTTCACCCGCGACGAAAACGTGCGCACGGCCACCGCTGGGGTGCGCAACTGGTTCCACACCGGGCCGGTCAGCCATGAAGTCAATCTGGCGGCCAACTACTTTTATATGGACTTCGAAAACGGCGGCGCCCGTTACGCGGCCGGGCGCAGCAACCTCTACGACCCGGTGGAAATCCCCAGGCCCGGCACGCCGACCCGCAATGACGCCAAGGTCTACACCGAGAACCGCTTCAGCGGCGTGGCGCTGTCCGACACGCTTGGCTTCTTCGACGATCGTCTGTTGCTGACTTTGGGGGCGCGCTGGCAGCGAGTCAAAGTTGATGACTGGAGCGACGGCATCAAGGGCGACACGGCTTACGATGAGGAAAAAGTCTCGCCATCGGGCGGCATTCTGTTCAAGGCAACCGACAAACTCTCGCTGTACGCCAATTACATGGAAGGCCTCAGCCAAGGCAAGATCGCGCCATCAACGTCGATCAACGAAGACGAAATCTTCCCGCCATTCGTCAGCCGCCAGGTTGAAGTTGGTGCCAAGTACGACGCCGGCGCATACGCGCTGACGGCAGCGGTGTTCCGCATCAAACAGCCTGCCTACGAAACCAATGCGACCACGCGAGTCTTCGGCCCGAACGGCAAGCGTGAGAACAACGGCGTAGAACTGAGCGTGTTCGGCGAACCGCTCATGGGGTTCCGATTGCTCGGCGGTTTGATGTACATCGACAGCGAACTGACCCACACCACCAACGGCACATTCGACGGCAACCGCGCACCGGCGACACCGAAATACAACGTCAACCTTGGTGCGGAGTGGGACGTGCCCATGGTGCAGGGTTTGACCTTGACCAGTCGCGGTATTTACTCAAGTTCGCAGTATCTGGACCAGTCGAACGACAAGGAAATCGACTCATGGGAACGGCTCGACGTAGGCACACGCTATGCTTTCAAGCTGGACGATAAGACGATCACCCTGCGCGCCAATGTCGAAAACGTGCTGGATAAACGCTATTGGAGCTCGGCGGGTGCATCGGATGACAGTGAGCCGGGATTGACGCTTTCTACGCCAAGAACGTACCTGCTTTCGGCGACCGTGGATTTCTAGGATAGTAGGGTGATTGCATCGATCTTCGTCGATAATACGTTAACTACACTAAATGACCGTTTAGTTGAGCTAACAAAAAATCATTACCGATAACGGAGAAAACCATGATTCAGCGCAAGCCGAACGCAACTGATGTGATTGCTGCGCTGAATCTAGAGCCTCATATCGAGGGCGGTTATTACCGCAGAACCTATCAAGCCGATCACCGTGCCTGCCTCGAAACGCAGCAAGGCCCGCGTTATCTGCTGACCTCGATCTACTATCTGCTCACTGAGCAATCGCCGGCGGGCCAGTTTCATTTCAACCAGTCCGACATCCTGCATTATTTTCAGTTGGGCGACGCCATCGAATACAACCTGATCCACGCCGACGGCTCATTGCAAACGCTGGTGATGGGCAGCGATGTTTTGGCTGGTCAGCAACTGCAGTTGCACGTACCGGGTGGAATTTGGAAAGCCTCTCGATTACTGGAAGGCTCAAATGGCTTTGGCTTGATCAGCGAAGCGGTTTCGCCTGGGTTTGATTTCGCAGACATGGAAATCGGTAATCGCGCAAAACTCACGGCACAGTTTTCACAGCACGGAGCGCTGATTGAAAAGCTGACGCGTGATGATGGACGAGGGCTGTAGATTGGGAAGAATGCAGTTTATAGGGAAAGCTGGTCTTGAAGCGGCCAACGCAGATTCAAATTTCCTGTGTGACCATGCTAACGTTGTAATACTTTGTTACGTGTAATGTATATTATGTTAAATCATGTATGCGAATGGCTTCAGGTTTTAGATATCAGATCCACCACTCCTAATGCGGCAATCGCTACGACTGGACGCTGCTGTTGGCGCGGTCGAGCCAGAGCCAGTATTGTGACGCCCATCTCATTGTTATTTTTTTGGATTGCTCTCGATACCGAGTTCACGGGGTTTCGAGCAGCGAAGTCCAGTGTTCGTTTTTAGGGGAATCTAATGGAAGCTCTGGGGCAGCAACTTCGGCCAGTCGCCACGCGGATCAGTCAGTATTTCCGCGACTTTTTAGACTCGGATTTCAAGCGTCAACAAGCTCCGCGCCGCCGAATCGTGCTGACCACCGACACCGGATTCAGATCGGGGATGCGTACCTCACCCTACCCCTCCTTGGATCGCGACCTATGGAATCTTTTGGGGCGTCCGTCTGGCGAAGACTTGTCACTGACGATCGACCCACGGCGTTATACGCGTCCGATCAGTGATGTGCTTCGTAAAGTGATCCACGAGCAAGTAAACGCTATCCCTGCTTCATCCCTACAAACTGTACATGCTTCGGTGGAGGAACTAGCCGCAGAGTCCTACGCAAAAGCGATAGAAGGCCCGGAGTTATGGGTGGAGTCAGTCCAAAACCACTTGGGCAGCAAAGTCGCTGAGCACATCATCAAGCCCCTGATTGCTCACCTGGATGGTCCACTGCGCAATCAGGCGTACTGGGTAATGGACTCATTATTCGCCGCGGAGAAGGACCTCGTGGATCGTGTCTGCGGTGACCTATCCCGAGTCCTCCCAGAGCTGCTGGCCAAGCTGCTCGCCACCCAGGACTCAGCCCCGCTCAAGGAGGCGATCCCACAGTTCCTGACTCTTCCAGCCGAACGAGGTCGAGTGGCCTGACTCGCCCATGCAACTGCACATTGCTGCCTATCCATCAGCACCACATTGTGCCGACATCCTGCACTCACTAGCTTTCGCAGCAACACATCCTCGTAAAACGGCAGTGTCGCGTTGTAGGTGGTGATAAGCGAAGCTTCATACCCTCCTCGCTTGATCACCTCCAGAATCGAAACGCCTTCAGACACTGGCTACCTCCATCAGACGTCTACCCGGATCGGTGAGTCGTGTCCTACCTCCCTCACGCGTCAACAGCCCCAGGTCTCGTAAAATGCGTACTGCTTGCCTGAATCTAGGAGTGGTCTGAGTGGGTGCTGGAACGTGAACGCAGGCAACCTCCACCCCAAGCTCCGATGGGTGAAGCTGAAATGTTGATCGACCTGACTGCCTGAGCTTGCGCAGCGCCACGCGCAGGTGGGTGTTCATGCACCAAAGCATCAAATCGCTCGCCACTTGGCCCACTGACATCGTCTGCCAATCCGCGGCACGATGACGGAAGCTAACCAAATTAATCGGGTAATCCCGCAACGAATCCGCAGTAATCACCAAGCCTGAATATGGTTGCTTCGTCAAATCATCGCGGGCAACGAGCATGGCCAATAGCTCAAGGCTTCTGGCGAGTAATAACGGGACTTCCGCGCCACCACGCCAGTCAGCAATCAATTGCTTTCCAAGTTGAATTTCATGTCCCATGTCTCCCCAATCAGCTAAAGCTGGACCCAACACGCTCGCATGCTCCACAAGGTCTGAGAAAGTCTCGTATTCAAGCTCGTTCAAGACTTCATCCATCTTTTCAGAGCCAACAAACCAGTCAGCGAAGGCTTCAATCGAGCCGAACCTCCCTCGTTCATCGGACGTCCGCGGCTGTAGCTCCGTTAGACAAATCGAGAGGATGGTCTGAAATGCCACTGAGAGCAGATCGTTACGCACATAGACGACCCAAAGTGCACAGGTACTTTGCAGCGTCGGAGGGATAGTCCAAGGCAGCCCTCCGGGCAATACGCCGGTGTAGGTGCAAGCACGAAAAACCTCTTCAGAGAGATCCTCGCCATCCGGAAGAGCACTCGCCAGTTGCTGGATGAGTGCCAAGCTCCGGCGGCGCTGCTCGCCCTCATCTCCATACCGAACTTTTACATCGAAAAAAATGTCGGTCAGGTGCTGGCACTCAGCGGGACATGAAGGGATGTTGCAAGCGCAAAAACCACTGAGTTCATCCAGATCCGCCAGCGTGATCTCGTCACTTTCAACTTTCTCCCAGAAAAGCGTTCCTGCAACGTTTGTTTCGAAGTCTTGCGCCAGTAGACTGCCGTATTCTGTGCTGTACCTGGTCCATGAGGTTGTAGACGACTGCATGATCATCAGATTGGCCAAGGTGCCTGCGTAATACTGAGAAAGCCCTCCTAACCTATTCACAAAGTACCGATCCTCTTTGGTATCGGTCGTTGCGTACTGAGATAAAAGAAGGACTCCCACAGCCTTCAAGCGGGTCAACGCTGTAACGAGCTTGTTGCGACCAACCATCGCGATGCCGTGTCGCTCATCATCTTGATCATCGACTTGGGAGTGTCGCTCGGCAATCAGCGTGAACAAGCAATCTGCTCGCCGGAAACGCTCAACAAAATGCGCAGGGTCATCTTTGGAATAGCGCTGGTCGTATGACCAAACCAGCCAGGGATAGAAAGAGTAATAACGCGCCCGATCGGTCACGTTTGTGATGCCTGGCAGTAACTGGCCATAGATCATTCCACACGGCGCCTGCGTGCCTAGGTGATCGATTCCTTTACTCGTGGAAGGCGGCTTCAACCACCCGGTGGTAAGTTTCATTGACGTTCCATCCTTCATGACGCCGGGTAGCTTTTCAAATTGTCATTGGTATAGTGGCACAGAGCCACTCAAAAATGACAAGGATGTTCCGTTGAAGTATCTGTTCGATCTGTTCAAGTCTTACGCCGCCACATTGCTGCAAGTCACGATTACCCTTGGCGTGATCGTGGTTTTCGCCTACTGGGCCTTCATAATCAATTTTTACCCGACCGGTATAACGATCAGCGAAAGTTTGCTCTTCGTTTTTGCAGCGATGATGTTCGGAATTTTCTACACCCTATGGTACTCGCTCGCGCTGGGAGCAGTTCACGGGCTCTTCCATTGGCGCTCGGGTAAAATCAAGTTCGACGGTGGCCTTTTTCTGCTCGGCGTGGCCTCCGCATTGGTGCTTGGTATCGCTGCTTTGGCCTCCCATAATGTGAAAGTTCTGGCTCCTCTACTTGGTGCGATGATTCTTTTGATCATTCCGTGGTACTGGAACCCCCTGCCTCTTTACACGCCAGTGGCGCGAGTACAAGAACACCTGCGCCTAAAAATTCTCATCGTGACGACTGCAATCATTCTGCCAATGATTTTTGTTCCCGATCTAACTGCGAATATTATATCCAATTCCATGCAGCGCCTTGGCTTCCGGCAGATGGATGTATCGGTCAGCCTTGATTTAACCAATCAAAATATCGTTAAAAGCGTAGTGGATGAGCTAGATCTGACGCTACACACCTGTGGAAACAACGGTCACCCGGAGCAGGTTGTGCACCATGTGAATGTCCTTTGGCATGGAATGGGCGAACGCACACTGATCGAGATGCCATTTCTTACTAACAGCAATGGGTCTCCGTATCAGTTCGAATTGAATAGATCGGGCGTAAATGTAGTCCGTCGCCCGGGTGACAAGGCAGGTATTCCGTTGTGCTTTACACTCGGCAATGATTTGCTGTTTGAAAGCTTAGCTTCCACCCTGACGCCAGAAGGTACGTCAGCCCTAACGGCTTTTTCAGCGAAAGTTAAAAGCTATCTAGAAGAGTCAAAGCGGCAAGTGGTCGCGATCACAGTCACAGGCCATACTGATCGGAACCCAGTCCTTGCTTCTAACGACAGCAACCAACAGCTGTCACGTCGTCGGGCAGAAAGTGTCGTCGAACAGCTCAAAACCCTTGGGGCCGCATTTCCTATAGATATCAAAGCGGCTGGTTCACAAAAGCCGATTTCAAGTTGTGCGCGTGATCTTCCGAAGTCAGAGCTCAGGGAGTGTCTAGCGATGGATCGTCGCGTACAGATCGTCATCCAGACGAAAACGCTTTTATAGCGGACTTTTTTGTTGCCTGCCATTTAACCCTGCTTGCGTTTGGTTACCGTCTGAAAACTGACAACCGTAGAGTTCTGACGTTTCATAACCTACGCCTCAGAAATCGGAAGCCTCTACGTAATCAAAAAAAGAGCCCGTTAGGGCTCTTTTAAAAGCTGGCGACTCACTATTTGCTGAGCCACGTCTCCACTGTGTCGGAGCCGTACTGCTCCTTCCAAGCCTTCAACCCACGATGATTGCCGCCTTTTGTTTCGATCGTCTCTCCGCTGTGCGGATTTTTATAGACTTTAATCTGACGCGCCTTACGACTGCCCTTTTTGGCGGGAGCCGTAGAAACGCGACTATCCGTTTGGAGATCAAAAATATTGATGACATCCTTAAGGCTGAAGTCATACTTGGCCAGCAAATCACGAATCTTTGTTTCGAACTCAATTTCTTTCTTTAGACCAGCATCCCCCTTCAGAGCCTAAAATGCCTGCAACTGTTCTGCGAGATGTTTTCCGAGCTGGCGAAATTCTGCGAGTCTCGAAATGAAAACCTCATGGGCTGGTACTAATGACATTCAAATTGAAATCAAATCTAACAGACTGGTTCCCACCTAAAGCACTCCACCATTCGAAAGCTAATGGCCTACTCCTCTGCCACGCATAGATGAACAGGCACGCTCACACCGCTTGCCTGAATCCGCTGCACTGCCCCTTGAGGCCAGCTTTAGGTGTGAAAAACATCGATCGTTCATTTGCGGGGACAAGCTCGACCGGCCTTTTGACCTGATAGGCCAGCTCTGTATCGAACAAATTTATATCAACCCCACCCTGCGCATCGAAAAGCGCCCCAACGCGCCCCGTGTAATAAGCCGCTAAATCCCGCATCGCTCCATACATCCAGGGGGAGGAATCCACGGTCATTGCGACTGTGCCGTATTGCGGAAAGTGCGGACAGTCGTCATTGGCCATGCCTGAAGTGCCCGGTCCATTTTTTTGTATGAACCCGTACATTTCACACGAGGCAGGCTTTGCATTTGCCCACAAAGGGCTCTTCACATTTGAGATTGGTTTTGTACAAGCATCACTCAGCGCCTCAGCGCAGAGACCAACGTCCTTGGAGCAGGCCTTTGAGATATCACGCAACGACCGAACGACTGCCTCGCTGCCTATCGCCGGCTTTATAACGAACAGCCTGGCGAAGTATCTTCCTGCCGCCTTCTCCTTTGCGCTCGGCTCGACGCAAGCGCCACCATCAACCGGACTTTCGACAATGCACCCAAGCAGAACAGGGTGCCGCCAATTGTAAATATCGTACGCGTGTGTAGGCTCACCCTTTTCGGTACAGAACTCATCAAAGCCTTCGAGACCTGGCAGCCGAAGCGAAAGTCCTTGCTCACGTATCTGCGTTTTCAGGCGACAGACATCATGCATGTTGCCACCGCGATCCTCTGCATGATCGGAGATAATAATGTTGGGCACGCCACGTCGTATCAATGCGTAAGCACCAAGGTTTTCAGACTGACCGCCATCAGAAAGGTGTATGAAGGTTGAGTCCTTGGGAGCCTTCAGACGGTCAACGTAATAAAGCGGGAACGGCAATGCCATATGGCCAAAATAGGCAAAGTCCTGCACGTTCGGATTTCGGTATGAGCCTCCCCAGTTCAAGGACGACACCTTCATGCCGGCTGCTGCTAAATTTCTCCAGGGAGTACTCATCTCCCCCTTTTGCTGGTCATCGAAAAAAGCCGCCGACGAAACAACCGCCTCTGTAGGGGTGATACCTTCAAGTTCACCATCTTTGTATCCGTACAAGCCTGACCCAAATCCATACGGTGTGAACTCGAATGACGTAAAGCGCAAATCGGATTGCTCGCCGACGTCGAGAACAGACCGATCCTCTCCTGCGGTGGCATTGATGATCCACATCGGAGCGCCTTTCTCTTCGTACGTTCGCCGAATGTCGTTGAATGTCAGCTGACGCGCCTTCTTGATATCACCTTCACGACGTATCTCGCCGCTCTTGAGCAATGGCTTCACACACCCATCGTCCTGACAGAGCGGAGGGCTCGCGCCATAAGTACGGGCTATGCCTTTGGCGTACGCACGCTGGGTAGATGACACATTCCACTGCCAATCGAAGACGATGTTAGGAATCACATTGATGACGGCCGAGGCAATCAACAGAACCGAGTTTTCCACGATCTCGTTATTGATGCTGCCATCCTCGTCAGTGGTGTCATAGTTGAATGAACGAGCGCCGAACATATTGCGCCCGGTGCTGAAGATATCCTGATAGGCCCGTATGTAGTTCTGATATCGATAAGGATCATTAAGATTCTTCGCGTTTGGTACAGTGTTAGGAACCTTCTGTTCATAATTGGTGAAGTTTTCAGGGGGGCATCGCTCAAGGTCCAAAGGATGTCCCTCAAACATTTTGACGTAACGAGAAGGCAAGCAATCCGCAAAAAATGGGTTCAACCGCGCAGGGCTAAATTTCCCGGGGACTCTGAATTCGTCCCCTGTATCCAGAACTAGTCGCGAGTAGTACCAGTAGCCTGCGTAACCTCCTCCAGAGACAGTGGACAGGATATCGACCTTTTCCATGAGCCCAGTGGTGTGCATGCCTTGAAGCACCCCCATTGCAAAACTGGAAGCTTTGGTCCCTCCACCTGCCAATGCCAAGCCCAGGTTTGGAGGTGCTCTCCTCCCTGCCCCTTCTCGTTCGTTACGAAATAAGTAATCCATACGAGCCGGACCGAAATACCCGCTCTTGACTTCATAGGTCGAATTTTTCTTCAACCATTCATCTTGCGTTGGAACTGCTGCACACCCAGACAAAAGGATGAAACACAACGGAACGTAGACGCTAGGTACTTTGCTCATTGCGGTAACCATCCTTCCATTGGTATGCGCATAGCATAGATGAAAGTTTGCGTCATACACTGAGCGCAAGTACCTAAATAAATGAGCACCTCGGGCCTTTGGTACGTGCGTAAAAATGCGATTAAAGCTTGCCGCCGTTTTGCACATTACTCATTCACAAACTCCAAACGTCCGAGTTTGGCCTATGCTCATTTCTTCTAGAATTGCTGAACACACCCAAGGAGAAGGACATGGCTGATGACCTGCAAAACCGGGGCCCACAAGACAGGAACAGAGTGAACACTTCTGAGGAGTGGGAGCTGAAGTATTGGACGAAAGAGTTTGGTGTGACTGCGGACCAGCTCAAGGCTGCCGTGAAGGCCGTAGGGCCGATGGTCGCAGACGTAAGAACAAAGCTCGGTAAATGACTCTGGCGGTGCCATAGGTAGCGGCACCCACGATTCAAAGTGACCTTGCATATTTAGCAGTTAGGCAGGAGTCGAAATGCCCAATTCAGATCTGATGGCTCCATTACTTTCGAAAATCCACCAGAACCAGCTCGCGCTCGAAGCAGCCATCATGGAGCTCTCCAACTGGGTTGAACAACACGGCTCGGCCGAGGTTGCCGATAACGTGCGAGAAGCCCTCACAGCCATCGACCGCAATGAGGAATTCATCCAGATGACATTAGCGTTGATTGACGCGCCGATCTAGACGCTGTCAGGTGCTTGCCTGAAGTATGGCTGCTGATAGTACGCGGGAGAATTCAACCATCTTCACTAGCGCGGCAGGATGACTTCGAGCCGCAAAAAACTGGAGACCGAAATGACTAAACCAACACCCACAGATCAAGAAAAGCGCCGGCAGCAGAACGATAAGGCCGATGCTCTGAATAGCAACCGTGGCACCTCAGGATCAAATCCTACTAATGCGCATGTACACGGTAATCGTGGCAAGCAACTGAACCCAAACCAGCGCTAGGATCAACCTGCCCCGCTACACCGGCGGGGTGGATGTCGATTCGAAACGAATGCGTAAGCACAGGCGCGTTTCCGTTTGCGGATGGGGTGAGCTATTGATAGCCCATTCATCCTCTCGAAAAGTGTTCCTATGATTGTGCTTCACGATTTTTTCATGGCTACCAAATTAGGATCATCCTGCTCCTAAGATTTTGGCCCGCGCTCCCCACGCGGGCTTTTCTTTGCGCTACTCCGCTATCTCCGAAAACCCGCCTCCGGCCCTCATCAAATGTTCAGAGGGCTTCATCCGAACCCGTGCGCAGTTGTGCCGTCACTGACTCATCTACCACCGACGCGCATCCAATTTTTGGTGCCAACCGTCCAGGATTAACCTTCAACTCAGCCTGCACATCCTGCGGCAGGCCACTCCAAAGCGTTAGCCCTGACCGCTCTTCAATCTCTGCCACCGTTACCTGAAAATCGCAGAAACTGGCGGAACGCGGAGTACCCTGATCCATGACAAACGCAGCGTACAAGCCGTCAGCTGGAGTACTTCCCGTGAAGATGACCTTCCAGTAACCACTAGGAATGGTATGGACCTTGTTGGTACCAGGTAGTGAACCCATGTCTTTTTCGTACAGCGGACCGGTAGCCACATAAACCGCATCGACATCAGCAGCCCTGCTCAAGCTACGCTCCTGATCCTCTAGGCGGGCCCAAGCTCCCTGATTCAGATCCGCCTTTTGCGGCGTGATATTGGTAAGGTAGTTAAGTGTTTGCCAATCGGACACGCCGCCCATGGATGCCAGGTTCGCTTGGTGACCGCGGTCAATTCGCAGTGCAACACTGGGCCGTTGTAATCGACCGGATTGAGCGTTTCCCCCGCCGGCACCTCAGGATCTCTCTTCCAGTTTCGCGGGCGACCGCTAGCCGCGGTCTGCTTAGTGATCTTGTAAGCTACCCAATTTGCAAACTTCGTTGAGCCGTTGTTGTTAAGCGTATAAGCGTTGCGATAGAGGGTTTGGTGGTCTCCACCTACGGGGCATCCGACTGAGCAATTATCAATCGATGTCATCGTGGTCGGTAACAGATCCGATCGATCTAACGATTCAACCGGCTGCTGAGACGCGCATGCACTCAAAAGCGGTATGAGGATAAAAGGTAAAACTTTCACTCGTGCATTCCTTGCTCGTGATCTTTGAATGCAAAAATTTTAGAATCTATCTTCTCGCTCCACCAGCAATGTTGTTAGTAAAATTATTTCGATTGCTATTCCTGTTTTCGTAGAAGCTCACCTTGGAAGTAGTGAATGAAGGCTTCAGCCACATCAGGTAATACTTTTTTCAAGATCAGGTAATAAAGATAAATAGGTGTCGCGTCGCCAGCACCCTCCGCCTCCCAGCGCTCTTCGGTTTCATAACAAAAAAGGACGCAACGAATTAGTTCCGCGAGGCGAACATTATCCTTTCGAAACCGCTTCTCCATCCCCCATAATTCACTCGACAGTTTTTTACGCAAAAGCTCGTCATTAATTATGCGATAAAAGGTCGCATCGCCTAGAAGCGTTTTTAGCTTGTGCAACGGTGCAGAGGCAATCGAATCAAGCCTCCCTTGTTCGATTAGACTAAGCAGAAACCTAGCATAGGTACGCGTTATCTCACTAAATGACACATTCGCGAAAATTAACTCGCTTTCCAGCTTGTCAAACATTCCGCACTCAAAATCATCTTTCACTTTATTGTCCAACCTTTACGCAGACTTTATCTTAATACAGGCGAGGGTAAGGCAGCATTGCGTCCGTGACGTCCTTTCAGAGCTTGCGCAATGCAGTCCTGGATATACCTATTGTTCGCATATGTCTGTATGTATTCACTCAGAACGCAGAGCATATCGAGAATCTTTTTCTCAGATCCACGAATACGCCGCGAGCACAAAGTTGTAAGACAATTGAATACTGCTCCAAAAATTCTTCTGCTTCAGTTCAGAAGCGAGTTGCAGCAAAACAGCTTAGCTATCACTTCCTGAACTCTCACCGCTGCGCCCAACAAGCATGTATGGGGCCAACTTTATTTATTGGGCCTCCCAGCATTTCAGAAGCGTGAAAGATTTGCAGATGAACTAAAAATTTACAACTAAACCATTCAACGCGATGAAATCAACATTTTTCTCATAGTCAAAGCCCTCAACGACATCTTGGAGATGTAGGTGCTCGAGGCCGTTTTTAGCCATTTCCTCCGCAGCTTTAATCAAAAACGCACCGATCTCTCGTATGGTTTCGGGATCTCCAACTATCGACACTGACTCTAATCGAACTCCTTTCAGACCACCCTCTTCAACACCATGAACACTAAAATGATTGAGCTTGCTCACACGCCAGTCCTATCCTGTTATAAATCACAATGTAAACAACTACCCTAATCGGGGGTAGTCGGAGATCGTTCGAATCAAGCCTTTAAGCGCATTCGAGCAACCTATTGCCCGCCCCTCGCTCTTCATTGAACCGAGATCGATAGGTTTATACGCTTCAAACACCGCTTTCTTCGCTATATCACCGAAGCGTCCATAGCGAAAATCACATTCGAGCGTTGAAATCTTATATGAATCTCTAGTAGACCATTGATTAAATCGGATAACAAATCCCGGCGCTATAATTACCGCGCCTTCGCGTTTATCTTCAGAAAAATAAAGATTTATTAATTCACCGCTCGCATCAGCACTATATTGTTTTGACGCAAGCCCTTTTAAAACCGTGTTCAATCGAGTCTTACCTACAATTGAAAGCCCACAGCCTAAGCGCTCGGCACCGAAAAAATATTGCTTTAGGACCACCGTTACTTTCCGCCTGAAATATGGGGCTTGGTAAGCCTTCTCAAAAAAATGGAAACTAAGGGGATCACCCACGAGCTCGAAGTCGCAGTGTAGCAACTCCGTTTCAGAAAAATTTCTCAGTCCGAAAAGGGTTGATGGAAGGTGCCCCGCACCACCTAAAAATAGCTCAGCCACTTTAAAGAAATCAGTAGAAATCATGTGCATTCTTATGTTTACCGGGGAAGACTGAAGCGCCACATCACTTATGAAAGTAACAATTTTTATATTCAAATACACATTGGAATTGAGCTCGACCTACTCGATCCCTCAGCCAAAGCCTAACCAAACCTTCCAATCTTGTTTAAAATCACCCTTTAATAAATCGTTTTTCGAGACTGCATAAACCCTAACAATATCTTGACCGCATGCAGAATCATAGAGGCTGCTTTCATAAAAATCGAAAAGCGCCTTGCTACCCAACTTATCAAAAAAACCCTTTATCTCCTTCATTTCCTGAGAGTCACTTCATCTCAGCTCCCTCTGAACTTATCCAGAAAACCGACTGATGCTGGCACCGGATAGATAAAGATATTTGGAACAATTACATCTTGATCATCTAGGCTGTCAAAATCGGTAAAGGTTATGGCGTAAAAATTTAGTGCACCCGCCCGCCCCATTACGTTTATCAAATTCATCACAAAAATAGCAGCCCCAGCCAGACCTGCCGAAACTCTTTCGTTGCTCATTTCTTTTTTCAAAAAATCCAACCGCTTGTATCTTGATACAAGCGGTTTTTCCTTGAAGTCTTCATAGCTTTCAAAGAATACAGCGATATCATTACGGCTCTTTACTTATTATTTTGCCGTAAATATCAGCCAACTTCATTTAAGGGGGCACTCCATAATCGCCAATGCATTTTTTTCTTGGAGTGGGTTACATCCCTTTTTTCTAAGCGCTGGGATCGAGTTCGCACCACTCGATCCCTGAGCCAAAACCTAGTCAGGCCTTCAAACCTTATCCAAGGCGCCCTTAAAATATTGTAGAAAATCATTTTTTACTTCGGGATAAACCTTCTTTATATAGAAAAAGAAATACCACAAAGGTGTGTCCTCTCCCGTATCATCCCGCTCCCAATCTTCCTCATTACCAAAACAACAGATTACACAACGAACAAAATTTGCAAATACAGGATCCAGATCACGGTACTTCCTCTCTATTGGCCAGAGAGCTAAAAAAAAACTTTTCCTTTGCTCCTCATCAGACTCAAGCAATCCCGGCATCAAGGCTTTATCAAGATAGGAAGACATCATCTCAAGTTTTTCAGAGGAAATCCCGCTTAGTGCACCGCCTTCGATCAGTCGGCGCAGGAAACTCGCATAGCGACGTACCAACTGATTAATCGATACGCCAGCGGTGAGCAGTTCTGCCTCAAGGCTCTCGATTTCTTCAATTTCTTTCTGATCGCTCATTCTTTTACCCCATCACACACGCCGAGCTTACCCATAACTTGAGCGCAAGAACGGCAGAATTTTAATTGTTTACCATCATTCCTTACGGTCGTAGACGTTGCCCCTTGTGTAATGTCTCTCAAGGCTTCGACAGACTTAACATCGTTAGCCTTGGCGATTTTACTCAGGGCATCCGCTTCTCCGCAGTGCCCATGTATGAAAGGAGAACGCTGATCGTCTGGTATCGATTCATAGAGCTCTTGAACGACAGGGTGCTGAATACCTTCCCCACCTGCTTTTGCGCTATAGCCAACTTCTGGTGCTTGTAGGTTACCCGACTCGATTGTAGTGCGCGTACCTTTGTTGTTCGGCGTGATTCCTTTTTGACGAGCCAGCCCGCGCGGGTCAGTCCAACCAATTGGGTTAGGAACATACTGATAAAGATTCAACCCTCCTTCGTACCCAATAGGATCCTGGCTTATGAAACGGCCCACCGACGGGTCGTAATAGCGATAGCGATTGTAATGCAGCCCCGTCTCATGATCATGGTACTGCCCCTGGAATCGGATAGGGTTCGCAATCCCTTGCTGCTTCGCCCATTGCGACCTCTCCTCCCGTATCTCGCCCCAAGCTCTGTACTGAGCACTCCAAACCACCTCACCGTTCTGATCGGTCAACTCCAGAGGTGTGCCTAAGTGGTCGCATTGATACCAGGTCAATACATCGACAGGAGGCGATACTACGGAACGATTCCAGAGCGGATCATCCTCTAAGCTGTAATCCTCGTCGTAGTCAGGCAATCCCATCAGATTAATGGAATGATTTGTCATCGCCTGAGCGACAGGAATGAACGTTCCCGGTTCAAACACGTAATGAATGGTGCGCCCCGCCTCCCCATCCTGCTGAGCAGCACGACTTTCCCAAGCTAGGTTATCGCCATCCCAACCGTACAACGTAATGCCACAGCCATGCTCTCGCTGCAAACGAGCGTGTTCAGCGCTATTCCACAGTGAGCCTGCCGCCGGCCGCTGCTTGTAGTGAACCTTTGAATTCTTGGATAACCGCCGACCAAGGGCGTCGTAGGCAAACTCCACCGAAAGCCTTGAGTCCTCAAAATGCACCAGCCGATCGAACAGATCCCAACGCATCTGGCTGTAAGCACCGTCGCGCCAACGCTTGATCTGATTGCCACGCTCATCGTATTCGTAGTGAGTCCCTGCATACTCGCGCAACAGGTTGTCGACCAACTTGCTGCGCGGGGGAGTCAACTCCAAAGGCCGCCGACTTTCGGCCGCTTTCTCATCAAGCAGGTTACCCGCCGGGTCAAATCGAAGGTTTCAACACCCAAACGACTCACTGCGCTCAACAACCGGCTCACCGGATCATAGCGATAGGACAACTGGCCACGGCGCGTATCGTTGATTTCGTTCAGTTGTCCTGCTGCGTCGTAGGCGTACTCACGCTTGAGCAAAACCGACTTGTCATCACTACGGCCCAACAGTTGCTCTTGCAGGCGCCCGGCCGGGTCCCACTTCTGCGTCTGCACAAGACGATTGCCTTGATGCCGAGCCACTTCGCGATGAAGGTCGTCGCGCTCATAGCCAAGCAACTCATGCTCGTTGAGGCGCAATGCCAAGAGATGACCGCTGCCGTAGGTCAACCAACTGACCCGATGCCCATCAGGACGGATCGTGGCCACGCGTTGGTTGAGCACGTCGTACTCGTGTTGCCAGACAGCAACCAGTGGCTTGTCCAAACCGAGGTAGTGCTGATGCTCACGCACCATATTGCCGGCCAGGTCATGGAACCATTGCACTTGGCTGTCTGCGTTACTGGCGAGGATCATGTTGCCCCTGCCGTCATAGGCGTAACGCTCCGCCTGTGACTCATCGCCAAGCGAAGCAAGACGCTCGGTCACACGCCCCATCTCGTCATACGCTACCGTCACAACACGGTCACCGGTGGCGACCTTTGATAGGCGTCCAGAAGCGATATCGTACTGGTAGCGAGTCAGACGTCCGTCAAAGCCTGTTTCGGTCAACAAGCGTCCTACTGGGTCGTAGAGAAATTGCGCCGAGCGTTCATTCTGGTTCTCCAGAGCCTGCAGACGTCCCAAACGATCCCACCGATACCGCAGAGTCTGTTCGGCAGCGTCCACGCGTTCTTCGACGAAACCAGCTGCCGTGTAGCTCCACGTCGTGCAGCGATCCAATCCGTCGACATGGGCCAGAAGCCTGCCCTCAGCATCGCGCTCAAAACGCTCCTCTGTTTTGTCCGGATGCCGGATAAGCGCTACCTGCCCAGCCTTGTATTCGTATTCGGTGCTCTGCCCTGCTGCATCCGTTGCGCAGATCATCAAGCCGCGATCGTCATACTCCCATGTACTGGTCTTGCCCGAGCAATCCACATACTTGAGTAATTGACCCGCGTCGTTGTATTCGAGGGTCTTCTCGTTACCGTTGGCATCCTTGATGGCAATCGGCAGACCTTTTTTGTCATAGGCGTATTCAGTCTTGTTGCCGAGCGGATCGACCGTTTCAACCAGGTTGCCGGCGTCATCATAGGCGCGCAGCCATAGCCCGCCTTCCGCGTCCATGATTTTGATGAGTTGGTCGTGGTCGTCATAGGCGAAGTGCACCACGCTGTTGTCGGCGCGAATGTGCTCAAGCCGATTACCACGCTCGTCGTAGCTATAGCGATCAGTGGCCCCATCGGGATGCACATGCCGGACGACGTTTTTTACGTCATCACGGAACAACCACTCCGACAAGCCATCGGCGTGACGAATGCGATACGTGTAGCCCAGGCTGTCGTAGTAATGCCATGTTTCGTTGCCGTGAGCATCCGTGACGTACGTCAGACGAATGTTCTCATCCCATTCCAGACGGGTGTCGAAACTGCCGTCATCGGCCCACTCGCGCACCGCCTTGGCATCGGCGCCCGTGCCCTGCCATTGCAAGTTCATCCCACGCCCGGTCCGGTCCGTGTAGCGCGTGATCAGATGATGCTCATACTGATACGACCAAGCCGCACCGTTCTCATCCTGGGCGAGAATCAGGTCGCCTAGCGCGTCATACTCATAAGCGCACAGCTGACGCTGTGGCGCCCCGTCACGGATCTCCCAAAGGCCGGTCAAACGGCCATGAGTATCAATCAGCGTACCGAGATGACGATGTACCTTGGTGATGTCATTGTCCTGATAGGTAATCAGGTCGGACAACACGGGCGCCTCACCGTGACGATGCTCATGGTGCAGCATGATTCCGGCGCCACTGCGCAGCACAACACCTACCAGCAGGTAACTTTGCCCATGACGGCTGTAGGTTTCCTTGCGCTCGAAACCCCGGCATAGCAGCAACTGCCCCTCGCTGACATGCAGCAAGGTGATGTTTTCAATCGCGTCGTAATGAAACTGCCCGATCTTGGGTAGCGGATAGTTGTGGCTTCGGCCGTCTGCATCGTAGAACACCAGACCATCATCCTGCTCATCGATGCAAGTCGTGAACGCGGTGATCCAGCGCGCGCCCAAGATGCCAGAATCATAGGCGCTCAGGTCTGAGCAATACGTGCGAGCCCAATCAATAGGGAACGCGCCGGGCAAGCTGAAATCAGAGTGATCAAACGTCTCCGTACCCATGGCAAAGCTGATGCGTTTACAGGTCGCAGGGCATACTTCGTTTTTCTCATCATTGGGGCGCGTCTTCGGCTTCGAGTCAGCACGGCTGACTTCGACCTTACCGTCGCTGGCAACGCGTCGGGATTGACTGGTCATGCCCGGTTTGACGTTACCGCCCTGCCCGTGCGCATTGCGCATACGCCAGGCCGCAACGGCGCTGGCCAGCACCACCAGCAGCGCGCCGATGGAGCTTTGAACGGCTGGATCACTCAACTTGTTCAACTGCGTGCGCAGCTCAGGTCCCATGGCGCGCAGTGATTTCGTATGAGCCAGAACTTTTTTCTTTGCTTGTTCAGGCAACAAATGCTCGGCCGCACTGTTGGCAACGCCTTTGCCCGCTGCTTTGTAAACGTTCGCCGCGGCGCCAAAGATGTTGCTGATCGCGCTCATCGGATCATGGAGCAATTGATCGCTGGCAGCGCTGGCCATCTGCTCTGCCGCTTTCAGATTGCCTCTGGCATCGAGCTGTCCGTTTACAACCCTTTCCAAACCGACGGCAATTTCGTTGAGGATCTTCTCACCCAACTCCCCTGCATCACTGAGCAATTCCTTGAGTTTGGCTTGAGCCTGCTTAACGAAATCATCGATCACGCCGACGATGTCAGCATTCAAATGACCGACCACGACGTTGATCAACGCATCGCCCAACACCAGCTTGCCGACCTTGGCGACCTCCTGACGGACAAGGAACAATGTCGGTCGCAAGCTCATGCGCGCGGCCGCCATGTTCGGCGGCATCGGCAAGACACCAATCAGGTTGATCCCGAGACTGACCCAGTTCAAAGGATCTCGTCGTGGGCTGTTGGAGAGTGTCACAACATCATTCAGCGCATCGACCAACGCCATGATGTTGCCGACAACAGGCAGCGCGCCGGCGACCGTCTTGATGCGCTCCAATGTCACCAGATCGCCACTGATCTCTCGCAACCAGGCATCAAATTGAGCCGCACTGCGCCCCACGTCTTCCACCATGATCAGATTCAGCGGAACAACGGCGACTTGTGGTTCACGTTTGGTTGCAACAGCGGTATTTGTCGTCATGGAAGCGTCTTACCAGCCAGCAGGCTCGGGAATTCAGGGATGTCATGAGGCTCATCGCCATTGAGAGATTTCGACTGCACGTCGCCGCTCGCTAGCAATGAAACCAGGATGTCGTCAGGTCGATCAGCTGATCACTGCACCTTTCGGACCGCTCGCAATGAGCGCGGCGCCACAGGCAGTTTTCATACCGTCCAGAGCGATGGGCGTGCCATCAACGGTGTAGGTGCTGCTGCCCTCAGCAATCGGGAAAACCCCTTTGCAGAGCGGGCAACTGACCTTGTGGCCGACACCGGCAATGGGCTTGCCGTTGAGGTCGGTTCGAGAGAAGGCTTCGAGCACTTTGCCACCGTGCGTGGTGGAGTCGCCCAAGCGGATTACATCTTTCATGGTGTCACTCCTTTGACCAGATATCTGGCTGTCCAAATTGGCCCACTGGATACATCAAGCATGAAGCCGGTCGTGATCCGGCTTCACCTTTTTCTACGCCTCCATCCAGACATCTTCATAACCGGCGTTATCGATAATGAATTTTGCTCCGGTGGGCAGGCAGAGATAATTCACAACCTCTGGCAACATTTCACTGAGGTGGTGAACGTGAACCGGCTTGTAGAAGTCATCTGCTGCCGAGTACTCACCACAATGAATGAACCAACTGATGTTGCCGCCTTCCGGCAATTGAACTCTCGTGCCGTAAATCGGTGTCTGGCCAAGCGAGTCAATGGCAACGGCGACCATTTCTTCAGGCTCTTGCACAGGCATTCCATACTTGTCACAAATTTTCTTCTGCAACTCGTCAGGATAAACAGCTTCAGCCTTTTGCATTAATCAGATCCCCAACTTCGTTTTCATACATTTTGAATAGGATGATGCGTGCCCCCCCTGCTTCCTTGAGCAGACGGGACAGTGTGATTGCACAGCCAATACCGATGACTGATGCGTCACATCGTTTGTGCCCGTTCGATAATACTCCACCACCAAGGCATCCTTGTGGTCGGCGACCATTTTAGGTGCCACGGTTCCACATACAACACATGGCAATCCCTGCACTGATGCGGTTTGTGCTGTCGTAGGTCCACACGCAGAACTCCGAGCATAAGGCTTAGTGATCCCGGGCTTAGGATCGAACTGTGCCTTGTCGGGAATCCCAAGGTTGCTTACGGGAACGACTTTCCCGGTGCCGTCTGGTGTTGTAGTCAATCCTAGAGGATCGACCCAACCTGTGGGATTAGGCGCGTAAGCATAGGTATTCAAGCCCCCGGCATAACCGACCGGATCCTTGCTGATGAACCGACCGATACCAGGGTCGTAGTAGCGATGCCGGTTGTAATGCAGACCGGTCTCAAGGTCGTGATATTGCCCCTGGAAGCGGATCGGGTTGGTTAGCCCCAACTGCTGTGCTTGAGAAGAGCGCTGCTCACTAGCCTCGCCCCACGCTTTGTAATGGGCACACCAGGCAATATCACCATTTTGGTCGGTCAGTTCTAACGGAGTGCCTATACGATCACATTGATACCAGGCAATTGCGTCGAAACACCGCACCGTCGGTTGGTAATTCCACAGTGGATCCTCTTCAAGCGCGTACTCGCCCACGTACTCCGGCAGGCCCGACAATTGGATCGGACTGTTAGAAAGAGCCTGGGCCACTGGAACGAAAGTGCCTGGTTCATAGACATAATGAACAGTACGTCCTGAACGTCCATCGGCTTGAGCTGGCGAGCTTTCCCATGCCAGGTTGTCTCCGTCCCAGCCAAACAGCGTGAAACCGCAGCTGAGCTCTCTTTGTTTGCGAGCACGCTCGTTCTGGTTCCACTGCGACCCAGCCTCTGAACGCTCCTTGTAGTGTGCATTGGAATTTTTGTACAGACGCCGGCCCAGTGCGTCGTAAGCGAAGTCGACACTCAACCGAGCATCATCGAAGTTCACTAAACGATCAAATAGATCCCAGCGCATGCGGCTGTAACTTCCGTTATGCCAACGCTGTATGAGGTTGCCACGCTCGTCATACTCATAGTGAGTACCGGCATGTTCACGCAGAAGGTTATCAAGCAACTTGCTGCGCGGCTTATCTTGATCAACCGGTCGTCGAATTTGCGTGACCGTGTCACCCAGCAGGTTGCTGGCCGGGTCGAAGCTAAATGTCTCAGAAGCCAAACGGCTAACGGCGCTGATCAGGCGACCGACCGGATCGTAGCGGTACGCTAATGGCCCACGCCGGGTGTCATTCAGCTCGGTTAACTGGCCTACGGCATCATACTTGTACTCACGTTTGAGCAGGACTGCCTTGTCATCACTGCGGCCAAGTAATTGCTCCTGCAAGCGCCCAGCCGGATCCCACTTTTGAGTCTGCAGTAACCGGTTGCCTTGATGGCGTGCAACTTCGCGGTGAAGGTCGTCACGTTCGTACGCAATAAGATCATGATCGTCTAGCCGCAGCGCCAGAAGGTGGCCGCTTCCATAGGTCAGCCAGCTAATCTTGTGCCCATCTGGTCGGACGGTCGCTATGCGCTGGTTCAGAACATCGTATTCATGCTTCCAGACCGCCACCAAGGGCTTTTCTAGATCCAGATAGTGTTGATGCTCTCGGATCAAGTTGCCTGCAGGATCATGAAACCAGTTCAAGCGACTGTTGCAATTACTGGCCATGACCAAACGGCCATTGCCATCGTAAGCGTACGCCTCACTTTGGGATTCGCCACCGAGGCTTGCATGACGATCAGTAAGGCGCCCCATGGAGTCGAAGTTGAATTTGATAACGCGCTGGCCGTTAAATTTGCTACTCAGACGCCCGGTTTCAGGATCGTATTGATAGCGCGTTGTGCGGCCGTCGAAACCCGTCTCCTCCAACAATCGGCCAAGGGGATCATAGTGGAAGTGGGCGCGTTGTTCGTTCTCGTTCTCGAGAGCAACCAGTCGCCCCAATCGATCCCAGTTGTAACGCAAGGTTTGCTCAGCCGCGTCTACACGCTCGCTAACTAGCCCTGCAGCGGTGTAACTCCAAGTTGTGCATTGCCCCAATGCATCAACATGAGCCAACAGCCGGCCCTCGGCATCCCTATCAAACCGCTCCTCTGTTTTGTCAGGGTGTCTGATCAGGAACAACTGACCGTTCTTGTATTCGTACTCGGTGCTTTGCCCCGCAGCGTCTGTGAAACAAATCATCTGACCGCGTACGTCATACTCCCAGGTACTGGTTTTGCCAGAGCAATCAACGTATTTGGCCAATAGCCCAGCATCGTTGTATTCGATTGCTTTTTCATTGCCATTGGCATCTTTGATGGCGGTCGGTAGTCCTGCCTTGTTGTAGGCGTATTCTGTTTTATTGCCTAAAGGATCAGTCGCCTCAACAAGATTGCCACGGTCGTCATATTCCCTGAGCCACTGACCACCCTCGGCATCACTGATCTTGATCAATTGGTCATGGTCGTCAAACGCGTAGTACTCCACGCTGTCATCCGGGCGGATGTGTTCAACCATGTTCCCGCGCGCGTCGTAGCTATAGCGATCTGTACTTCCGTCCGTATGAACGTGACGAACCAGATTTTTGGCATCATCACGGAAGAACCATTCGGAGCGTTCATCTGAATGACGGATACGGTAGGTGTAACCAAGAATGTCGTAGTAGTGCCAAGTCTCGTTACCGTATGCATCCGTCACATACGTCAAACGGATATTGTCATCCCACTCAAGACGCGTATCGAAACTGCCATCGTCAGCCCATTCCCGAACGGCCTTGGCATCGGGCCCATGCCCTTGCCATTGTATGTTCATGCCCCGGGCGGTTCGATCTGTATAACGCGAGATCAAGTGGTGCTCATAGCGGTACGACCAAGCTGAACCGTTTTCATCCTGCGCCAAGATAAGGTCGCCGTCGCTGTCGTATTGATAACTGCAAAGTTGACGCTGTGGCGCACCATCCTTGATTTCCCACAAACCGCTTAGGCGACCGTGATCATCGATCAGTGTCCCAAGATGCGAAAGCACTTGAGTAACGTCGTCTTGGTAGGTCATCAAATCCGACAATATGGATTCGTTACCGTGACGATGTTCATAATGGAGCATGATTCCAGCGCCATTACGCAGAACGACGCCAGCCAACAGATAATGCTCACCGCGGCGCACGTAGGTTTCCTTGCGCTCGAACCCGCGGCACAACATTAATTGATCTTCGCCACTGCGAATCAGAGTGACATTTTCAACCGGGTCATAGTGAAACAGACCAACCTTCGGTAGTGGGTATTCATGGCTTCTGCCATCGGAACCGAAGAAAACCAAGGAGTCGCCACGGCAATCGAAGCGGGTGGTCAGTTCAGTGATCCAACGTGCACCCATCGAGCCTTGATCATAGGCATCCAATCGAGAGTTATAGGTTCTCGACCACTCGATCGGAAAGGCACCGGGAAGGCTGAAGTCAGTGTGGCGAAGGATCTCTGAGCCCAGCGAAAAGCTAATACTGTGACAGGTACCGGTGCAGGTGCCATTCTTGTCTGGATTGGCTGCACGTTTAGCCGGTGCTTGATGGCTGGAGGCTTCCAGTCGTCCCTCTCCGGCTTTTTGTTGAGCCTTGCTGGTCGCATTGGGTTTAACGCTAGCACTCTGTCCATGGCCTCGACGCTTACGCCAGGTCACTACTGCACCGCTGAGCATTTGCAGCAGCCAACCGATCGAGTGACGCGTCCCCGGATCACCCAACTTGCTCAATTGGGTTTTGATTTCCGGCCCCATCGCTCTCAAGGTACCGGTGTGTGTCATCACCAGTTTTTTCGCTTGGTCGGGCAGAAGGTTATTGACGGCGCTGTTGGCAACGCCTTTGCCGACCGCTTTGTAAGCACTGAAGGCGGCGCCGAAGATATTGCTGATCGCCGCCTTGGGATCGCTGAGCAATTGATTGCCGGCAGCAGTGATTTTCTGACCCGCGGCGCGCGCATCGCCTTTTGCGTCGAGCTTGCCGTTGACGACGGCTTCAAGCCCTTTCGCAATTTCGTCTACCGCACTTGCCCCCAGATTCCCGGCATCAGTAAGAATGCCCGAAAGTTTGCCTTGGGCCTGTTTTACGAAGTCATCGATCGTGCCGACAATGGTGGCGTTCAAGTGCCCGACCAGCACTTCGATCATTGAATCGCCTAACAGCATCTTGGCGCTGTTACGCAGCTCCTGACGTACCAAAAATAAGGTCGGGCGCAAACTCATACGAGCAGCAGCCATGGTCGGAGGGGCTGGTAAAACACCGATCAGGTTGATACCCAAGCTGACCCAATCAAGCAACTCCCGCTGCTTGCTTTTGGTAAGCGTGACGATGTCGCCAAGCGCATCGACCAGCGCCATGATGTTGCCTACAACCGGCAATGACCCGGCGACCCCTTTGATTCGATCAAGCGTGACCACATCACCGCTGATGGATCGCAGCCAAGCATCAAACCGAGCGGCACCACGACCCACGTCCTGCACATCCAGCGTGTTGAGCGGAACGACGGCTACCTGAGGCTCGCGCTTCTTGGCAACGGCAGCTTCAGTCATGACAACACCTCCCCATTCAACAGGTCAGCTGTCTTAAACGCTGGTTTGGGCAAGGACGGGGCCGGAAGGCTTGGCAGCTTGCCCGCCTTGCTGGCTGCGCTAAGAATGCTCGACGCGCTCGGTGTCGCTGCACTCGCCAGTTTTGGCAAGCCAGCCACTCCGCCCTGTACAGCACCTTTAACCTGTTGCGCCGTTTGCATTGCACCTTGCGCCGTCTGTACAGCACTCATCCCTGTCTGAGCCATATCCTTGCCCTTCTCCAGCACATCCCAACTCTTGCTTGGCAACACCTGAGCAACCATTGCTTGCACTTGGCTTGGAGCTTCGTCCGCGCCCGGCGGATTCAATGGCCACTCAGGTTTGCCGATATAGCTGCCTTCGCTCCAGGTATCGGCCGGATCCTTGCCGAACAGCACGCGCGCCGGTCCCGGTGCAGCACCAGAAACGCTGGCAAAGCCCTTACCGTCAAGTTTGCCCTTGATGCTTTTGCCCAACGCATCGATGACTTCGTAATCGCCTTCCTTGATGCCTTGGCGTCCGGCGTACTGGTTGAACAACTCAAGATTGCCCTTGCCAGGTTTCGGCGGCTCAGGGAACACGCCTGCCAAACTCTTCGCTCCGGTATAGGCAAAGTTCGCCGCATGCGCCGTGTACGGGCCACTGGTAGCGTGAGTAATGCCTCCAGCGTTGTAAGTCGTGGCACTGCCGCCCCCTTGGATCACCAATTCGGTTTTGGCCGTGATGGTGATGCGGTCAGCATTGGCAGTGATGTTGAGCTTGGCCAGCAAGTTAATGCTGTCCTTGAGTGCCCGCACGTCAATATCGCCGGACGCGGCGACCAGACGCCATCCCATGCTCTGAACGAATAGGCGCATTCCTCGACTGGCACTGGCCAGCAGACGTTTACCGATCGACAGACTGGTATGCCCGGTGCTGCTCAATGCCAGGTGTTCACCCGTGGCGATGTGGCTGGAGCGCGGCGTGGTCAGGGCGATGCCAGCCGGACTGGCAAGCACCAGATGCGGTTCGGTGAACTCTGGAAACTCATTAGCAGTGAGGTTGGCCGGGCCACTGCCGAGCACGCCTTGATGCTGAGCGTGCAATGCCTTGGCCACATCGTCCTGATCGCCAGCTTCCTGTGCCTGCAGTTCTTTGGCTTGAACCGCGAAACCGTCCTGCTGGTCGCTCGCGGTGGCCAGACGCTCAGCGGTTTCCGGCAGATCCTTATGGTGTTTGGATTCGTTGGGCCGAGGCTCTGTGGTGATCAGGAGACCCGCACCAGCTCGCACCGCGCCATGACGATCTGTGCGCAGCTCAAAACCTTCGCCGCGCGGCTGGCCGCCACTTGGGCGCGGATGGGTCAGATAGCCTAGGTTGATCGCACTCGCACCGTGATCGCTGCGAAGAGCGATGCTGATTTCACTGGTCGTGTCATCAATGCGCAACTCGTTGGCACGGCTGCCCTTGTATTCCTTGCTCTTGACCGTGGCGAGGGTTTTGAAGTCAGGCAGTTTGTACGGCGGTAGGTTCGCACCGTGGTACAGGCAGCCGGTGATCAAAGGTTGATCGGGATCGCCTTCGAGGAAGCTGACCAACACCTCCATGCCGACGCGCGGAATGTTGATCGAACCGAACGTCTCGGCCGCCCAACTGGACGCTACGCGCATCCAGCACGTGGTCATGTCGTCATGTTGGCCTTCGCGATCCCAGAAGAACTGTACCTTCACTCGTCCATACTGGTCACAGTAGATCTCTTCACCTTCAGGGCCGGTAACCACAGCGCTCTGAGAGCCGAGAACTTTTGGCTTGGGGTGTTCGAGTTGTGGCCGGTACGGCACGTCCCAAGGGATTGCGCTGAAGCGATTGCGGTAGCCCTGATGGAAATCATCTTTGAGATCAGTGGTGTCACTGGTCACAGACTCCTCAAGCACCTGAGGCTGTTTGCCTTCGTGGAAGATCTCGGTAAGCAACCAGAGGTCATTCCAGGTCGGATTGGCATGATCGGTCAGCGCAAGGAAATGTCCACTGACCAAAATCGGCTGATCACTGTTGCCTTCGGCCAGACGGTAGTCAGTCCGATGGCGCTCAAGCGCACGATTGGCCAAGTGCTTGCCACGGTCACGATCTACAAATCGACCCGGGTAATCGTAATCCTCGAGATCCGGCTGAGCGGAGCTCTTTGCATCACTTTCCAGTTCGATCTTGGGTTTGACGAAATCGTAGTCCCGCCGCGTGGTGCGACTCGTGCGGGTAACCAACCGCAAGCCGAAACGCTTGACGACAGGCTTGTCGGCAACGAGCCCAGAATCTTGCTGATAAGCCACAGGCGCCAGCTTCGGGAACACCGTCTGGTCATCGCCGAAAGTGAGCTTGTGACCACTGGATGTGTGCTGGAAGTGGTAATGAATCCCCTCCTCTTCGCACAGCCTCTGAATGAAATGCAGGTCGGACTCATCGTACTGCACGCAGTAGATGCGCTCCGGGTAAATCGCGCTGAGTTGGAAATGGTAATCGCTGGCCAGGATCCCGTGCTCTTCCAGTACCTTGCTGATGATCTGCTGCACGGTCATCTGCTGGAATATGCGCTGGTTAACCCGATGCGCCAGATACGCCAGTTGCGGACGCAGAGAAATTCTGTAGCGCGTCAGGCGCTTGCCCGCTTCGCCTTGAGCAATGCTGTAGACCAGGCCGTGAATACCGGTGCCGGTCGGAGACAGCTGAAGGAACGCGAGTTTATGCAGCACGCTTTCGAGGTTGATCGAAGCCTTTTCGCTGACCAGTTCCAGTTCGAATTCGAAGGGTGTATTGAGCGCCTCCCGACCCGTGAAGGACAGCACTTGAAAATCGCTGTCGATGCCATCGATGGTCAGATTGAAATGAGGCTGGTTGGCCGGTGAGAACATCCCTTGTTCCTCGCGCAATGCTGCGTCGGGCATCAGTCAACAAGTCTGATGCACGCAAGAATTCTTTAGGTCAAAGCACCCCGATCAGCAGTGCCGACCGGGGTGAATACAACATCAGCCGTAATTAAACGACTGGAGCACGCCAGTCATCGGAACCCGAAGTACCGGATACTTCGTGGGTCCAGGTGATTTTGCGGTAGGTGAACTGCACTTCTTCCAGGTGGGTGAAGTGCGCGTTGCCTGGATCCTGGCAGTTGTGCATTTTGTTGTTGATGGCGACGATGATCGCGTCTTCCAGTTTGGTGGTGTAGTAGTGTTCTTGGGTGCCCTGAGCCGAAGTGCGGTACCACTGGATAACGATTTCGCTCATGCGCTCGCCGGAAGTCAGTGCTGCTTGCAGCAGTGGCGAAGCCTTGTCGTAGACCTTGGTGATCACAACTGGCTTGTGTACGCGCTGACCGGTCGGCTGACCGGATTGCGGGTCACGCGGGATGATCACGTCGTGGGTGAAAGCCTGAACCATGACCTGGTCTTCGTGGCCTTCCTGGTAGGTGTTGCCAACGGAGTCGGCGGTGAACGCGCCGGCAGTGATCAGGCCTTGTTTTTCGCCGGTAACCGACATGTACGCTGGTGTTGCCATGGGGTGCTCTCCTTGCTACTGGACACAACACTGACGGGCACCATTGCCCGCCAGAGTGGCTATCAGCCATCAAAAAACGTGCCAGTATTTGTTATGGCCTTATGGATCAATGCCTTGCGAGGCATTCCCTAATTTTCAGCACATCAATGCACCGAATTTCTGGAAAAAGTGCGCAACTTTTTGCGCAGTACTGCGCAACTTTTTGCGCACTTGGCTGCAGCCCACGAAAAACGTGGCTTACAAGCCGATTAACACTCGAAATATTATGATCGACTGCGCAACTTCTTGCGCACTTCGAGAAAACGGCGTCCTACCCTTATCGAGCCCCCAATAACGCCAATTTTCGTTACAAATGAACGGGCTTTTCCTGGCCGGCACTCCATGGTTTAAGTATGTGTACCGGAGTCTCCATAGTAGACGATTGCTGTAAGCGGACGTTTGGGGAACGCCTTAAAACGCTCCAGTCGATCAAGAAAAACGGCCGCCATATACACGCAAAGAGCTGCAGAACCTGAGAGCGCAGCACTCACCGTGCAAATCCATCGCATCAACCCCTCGCACGAGCCTTTTCAATTCAGAGGAAGCGAAGTAGGCCAATGGCGTAGTGGTACGTCTGCCCTATCTTTTGGATGATGTGAGGCCGCTGATCAGAGCCCTTACCCGTGCGATCGCCCATCCGTTCAGGTCAGACTCAGCCAGGTAAGGCGCGGCTTTGTTACTAAGTCTTGTCTGCTAAGCTAGTACCGGCGATCTATCGATGGTGTCGTAGCCTGCTGCAGTCAATCAGGTCATGTCCGTGCTATATCGGATCAATTAGCGTTGGGGTCGACGAACACTGCGACCAGCGGCAGTCCGACCGATCTAGTTTTGGCCATGGGACGAAAAGTGATGAGTCACATCACTCGACTCAAGCAGCTATGGAAAGTCTCATGGCGCTCAGGCTGACGACATGTCGTCAAACTCCATCGTCGTCCTGGTTACAAAGCTAGCTTTGGACGGTCGAACAGGCGGCGACTGCTGCGAGCGTCCGACGCGCTGGATTCCAGATTGTAAGACACCACCTGTGCTGCCCGAACGGTGTTGGGCAGAAGAAATCTGTCCAGGCACATCGAAGCTTTCTCTGCGCAGGTTTCGACGAACCTTGGCTAGGTGCATCCGCCCAATTCAACACCACTGGATCGTCTTGCACTCGAAGTCCCAGCGCATCGGTCCATTCAGCAAACAACGCTTCACTCATCCTAGAACTATCGATCTGACGAGACAGACAAAGTGAGCGAGAGAAGTCGGTGTAAAGAGAAGGCGTTTTGTGCTGATCAGCATCCACCCGCAGAGACTGAGGATCTGCTGTTGAGTCATTTGTTCGGCGAAGGCTTCAGCAAGATTCCAGCGCATCGTAGGTTCTGGATAGTCAGCGACAGAAAGGCTTTGAATCAGCCGACGAAACCATTCCATCTGGCTGAACATTACCTGCTCGTACAATTTGGCCAGCGCAAGTCGGTGGCATTGCTCATCGATCGAGGCGCCTTCCTTCACGGGCATGATCACAAACTCAAAAACACATCCTACGTCGTCCAGACGCTTGCGAAGACATGTAAATCTGTCTGATACGGATAGGCCCAGACCATCCATGTGTTCCATCACATTTTCATTCATCTTGCGTTTGACCATCCGTCTTTCGAGCAAGCTTTCAATTCAGATGGAAACGCTACCAAAGGACTCGCAAGAAAAATGTAGGAAAGGTCGATGCGTTACGAAAGAAAGCCCGCTAATTGCCCTCGATTTCAATCGGTTGTAGCTAGACGAAACGGACGTCAACCATAGCAACTGATTTCCTTCATGCTTTGACAAGCAAATCAAAGCTGCGAAGTATCACCGCAGTGGGCTACATCCACACTCTATTCGAGATCAAGCTCGACTCTCTTCAAGTCGGCCTGGCAACCATCGCCTTGCTCTAATCACAACGTTCGCCAACGTCGGTGGCGCGAGGGTCACAGGCAGGATTGGTACGAGGAATAAATTTGGGACTACACACCTTTCACCGGGTTATCGGGCTGGTACATCGACCTTGAAAGAGTTCTACGAAGCCTGTTCAAATTTTGGCCCAGCTTATTAGTGATCAGGTAACAGCAATCTCCAAATAAGAGTCACAAAAAAAGGCCCTATGGGGCCCTTTTTTATTCAATCAACAAATCACTTGGTCAGCCAAGACTCAACGGTCGCAGCGCCGTGCTTTGTTTTCCATTCCTTGAGCGTTTTGTGATTGCCACCCTTCGTCTCTACGACTTCGCCTGTTTGGGGGTTTTTATAAACCTTCAATTGGCGAGGCTTGCGGCTGCCAGCTTTCGCCTCGACAGCTGGAGCGCGGCGGCCTACTTGTGGATCTAGCAGGTTGATTACGTCCTTTAAGCTGTAGCCGTATTTTGCGAGCAAATCGCGCAGCTTCGTTTCGAATTCGATTTCTTTCTTGAGGCCTGCATCGCCCTTCAAGGCTTCGAGTGCTTGCAGCTGTTCGGCGAGGTGTTTTTCGAGCTGGCGGAATTCTGCGAGTTTGGACATGACAGGTCTCGATTAGATAGGTAACTAAGAGTGTATTGCAGATCGGCATTTCTTGCCCGCTTCGTAACCGGGCTAGGGAAAATTATAAATCGGCGATAATTATGGCTCGACCATAATTCCGGATAATTATGGGGCGCTCGTCGTTCCGCGGACGATTACTGTCGACTCTCGGTTTTAGTCAGTCGTCCACATCCGAAGCCAGCGATATCGGCTGAATCAGGTGCGAGCCCTGATTACGAACATTCCCCCACATCCTTGCCAACCTTGTACCAGTGAAAATCCGTAGCAGGCCTGCAGTGCTCCATTGCGAGTTCGCGAGCTCGTTCAGGCGAAGTGTCGGGATCGACCCATTCACGGGCGTGCTGAGGCGATAAGACCAGGGGTTTGCGATCGTGGATATCGACCATGCCTTCGTCACTCGCAGCGGTGATGATGACAAAGCCGTCGCGATCATCCGGTTCCATACCTTCGTGCACCTCGGCCAACCCTGCGAAGAACATGGGAATTTGCTCTTTCAGAGTGATGAAATACGGCTGTTTTTTCTTCGGATCTTCTTCGTCCCTGACCCACTCGAACCAGCCGTTCGCCGGCGCGAGTACGCGTCCGTTTGGCCAGAGCTGGTTGAAAAACTTGCCGGTGATGACGGTCTCGACTCTTGCATTGATAGGATCAGGACGCTTTCCCTTCGCCCAGAATGGCGCCCATCTCCATTTGACCTTATCGATGCTCAGGCCCTCTTCCACCGGCCGGATGATTTCCACCCGCGTTAACGGTGCGACGTTGTACCGCTCGACTGGCCAGAGGTCATAGCCATTGATCACCAACTGCTTTGGCGCAAGCTCCTTAAGATAGTGATCCATCGATTCGTAGATCGAGTAGCGTCCGCACATGCTGTCACCCGTCGAATTGTCGTACCTATGAGATTGACCGCAAGCGAACCAAATCGTTAACTGTATGCATGTACAGTTAACCTTTTAAGGCTTGCATCATGAGCATCACCCTTCTCGGCCCACTCGCTACTGGCGGTAAGAAGCTGCCACTTTATTCATCCAAGGTACCGGCGGGCTTTCCCTCTCCTGCGGCTGATCACATCGAAAAGCACATTTCCCTGGATGAGCTTTTCGATATCCGGGCGCCGCACGTTTACCTGGTAAAGATAGATGGAGACAGCATGCAAGGCGCGGGTATCTATTCCGGGGATATGGTGATCGTCGATCGGAGCATCGAAGCGGTCAGTGGCGATATCGTTATCGCCGCGTTGAATTCGGAACCGTTCTGCAAGCGCCTGCTTCTGCGCGAGAACGCCGTGGTGCTTGTATCAGAGAACCCAAAATATCCGGCGAGACATGTCATGGAAGGCGATGAGCTTGTGATCTGGGGCGTTGTGAAATACAGCGTGCGCGATCATGACAACACGTGAGCCTGTCTTCGCCCTGATCGACTGCAACTCGTTTTACGCGAGCTGCGAGCGCGTCTTTAGACCGGACCTCGCCAAGACACCTATCGTGGTTCTGTCCAACAACGACGGCTGTGTGATCGCGCGTAGCTACGACGCCAAGCCGTTCGTAAAAATGGGCCAGCCGTATTTCCAGATCAAGGACCATCTTCGCCGGCATGGGATCGTGGCCTTCAGCAGTAACTACGCTCTTTACGGAGACATGAGCGAACGCGTCATGACGATCATCGAATCGATGGTGCCGGCACTTGAGGTCTACAGCATTGATGAAGCATTTGCTGATTTGACTGGCATGCCTGGAGATCTGTCCGCGTTTGGCAGGCACATGCGCTCCACCCTTCTCAAGCGCACAGGAATTCCAGTCGGGGTGGGGATCGCGCGCACCAAGACACTCGCCAAGCTCGCCAACCACACGGCCAAACGGCTGCTGGATGTCACGGGAGGCGTGGTGGATCTGTGCGATCCGTTCAAACGGGACTGGACGCTGCGCAACACCGATGTCGGCGAAGTCTGGGGCATTGGCAAGCGAATGAAGGCTCATCTGGAAACGATGGGCATCAAGACCGCCATGGACTTGGCGAAAGCCGATCCATGGATGCTTCGCCAGAAATTCAGCGTGGTGATCGAGAAGACTGCTCGCGAGCTGGCCGGTACACCATGTCTAGAACTAGGGGAAGCTGACCCACCGAAGCAGGAGATTTGCTGCAGCAGAATGTTCGGTATGCGGCTGACCCAAATTGAGCCGATAAAAGAGGCCGTCGCCACCTACACCCAACGCGCGGCGGAAAAGCTCCGAGCGCAAAACTCGCTGTGCAAGAAGATCCGCGTGAGCATACGGACCGGCATGTTCAACCCTGACGAAGCGAAATATGCGAATGGCGCCTTGGTGGAGTTGCCGTACCCGACCAACGACGTGCGGCTGATGACGAAGGCTGCGACCGAAGCGGTCAATCGTCTCTTCCGTCCCGGCTACAAATACAGCAAGGCGGAAGTGCTGCTGATGGATTTGCGGCAGCCCGGCGAATTCACTGATGACCTGTTCGCCCATTCGCAACCCGTGATGGCGGACAAAGTGATGAACGTTCTGGATGAGATAAATGGCCGCTGGGGAAAGGGAGCGCTGCGTTTAGCCAGCGTGCCTGCCGCCCCTGATTGGGCAATGCGTCGGGAGCTGATGAGTCAGAGTTACACGACGAAGCTAGATCAGCTGTGGACGGTCAGAGCCAAGTAGTGACTACAAGATGGGCATACACCGCCGCAGAAACGAGCAGGCTTGAACGGCTGCTTACGGCCAAAAGCCGCCATTCAACTCGACTCGATAATACTCAGCTGACCGGGCATCATGACGCACGCCACCTTCTCCTGGGGCACCGTGCCAGGAGAGCACAGCCTGATTTCGCGATCAGCTTTTTACACTGTTCCCCCGGCGAATGAGCCGATTGAAATGGAAGTCATCTCATGTTCGAACGTAGCAAACTGGTTCCAGAGTTAATGGTCACTGACCTGGATAGCAGTCTGGCCTTTTGGGTTTCTTGTCTAGGACTTGAAGTGGCTTATCAACGCCCAGAAGACGGATTCGCTTACCTCGATTCGAACGGTGCGCAAGTAATGCTTGAGCAGGCTGACCCGGACGCAGGTCAATGGCTAACGGCCCCCCTGAGTAAACCGTTTGGAAGAGGAATCAACCTCCAGATTGACGTTGTGGCTGTCGGCCCGATCATCCAAAAACTTGGTCAGGCTGGATTTCCACTCTATCGAGAATGCAAAGACACCTGGTATCGGGCTAACAATGTCGAAACCGGTCAGCGCGAATTCATCGTCCAGGATCCCGATGGCTATCTCGTAAGGTTGGTAGAGCGTTTGGGAGAGCGCCCGTTTTTTTCAATCTGAAGTCAGGCTAAGGCGACCGTCAGTTTAGGGTCGATTGCTGCCCTTTGTGACAGGCATCAATCGGCCAGGAGCGGCCCTTGGACAACCTGATGGCGAAACAGTAGCTTACGCAGCGAGACTGACAAGAAACACTCGGCAGCGGGACTTACTTCCCATACCGTGTTTCACTTGAAGGATGTTAAGAAATGGGACCGAAAACCGAAGAACTGATCTGCGTTCTTGATCAGCTTGCAGCA
>NZ_JAMSHA010000010.1:0-284263 GCF_025706525.1 Pseudomonas mercuritolerans | reverse complement strand
TGAGTTCCCTGAAGGGCCGTCGAAGACTACGACGTTGATAGGTTGGGTGTGTAAGCGCTGTGAGGCGTTGAGCTAACCAATACTAATTGCCCGTGAGGCTTGACCATATAACACCCAAGCAATTTGCGCTTAAAAGCCAGATTGCGGTGTGTGAAGACGAAACGAACCGAAAGTTCGAAACGCACAAACACCGACAGCTGTCACATACCCAATTTGCTGAAGCGAGGCCATCCGGTCCCGAGTCAGTACCCGAATTTCTTGACGACCATAGAGCGTTGGAACCACCTGATCCCATCCCGAACTCAGCAGTGAAACGATGCATCGCCGATGGTAGTGTGGGGTTTCCCCATGTGAGAGTAGGTCATCGTCAAGATTAAATTCCGAAACCCCAATTGCGAAAGCAGTTGGGGTTTTGTTTTGCCTGCGAGAAAGTTCTTACAGCCTTTGCAGACCTCGTCCGGCTGTCACAGCCGGCCGACAATGCTAAGGTTCTGCCTCGGCTTTAGCGATTTTCCAAGGAATCCATATGTCGGACGCCCAGTCCCTCAACGCTGCATTCATGGTGGTTCAGAGCAACAGTCTCGATGAGCTGCGCAGCCTTGTGGTCAGCATCATGCGGCGCTACCCACTGGCACCCCTGGAAAACGAAATCGCGTTGGTGCAAAGCAACGGCATCGCTCAATGGCTCAAACTGGCACTGGCCGAGGATCCCGAAGGCGACGACCTTGGCGGTTGCGGGATCGCTGCGGCGATTGACGTGCAACTACCCGGCAGTTTCATGTGGCAGCTGTATCGCATGGTATTGGGACGGGAAGAGATTCCAGCGAAATCCCTGCTCGATAAAGCACCGCTGACCTGGCGTCTGATGCGCCTCTTGCCACAGGTAATCGACCGCCGACATTTTGAGCCGCTGCAACGCTTCCTCACCCACGACGGCGACCTGCGCAAGCGCTATCAGTTGTCGGAGCGTCTCGCCGATCTGTTTGACCAATATCAGGTATACCGGGCCGACTGGCTCGAAGATTGGGCGGACGGCCGCCACCAACTGCGTAATGTGCGAGGTGAAATAAAGCCGCTGCCACCGACCAGCTGCTGGCAGGCCGAGTTGTGGCGAGCGCTGCTGGATGACGTCGGCGAACAAGGCATGGCGCAGAGTCGTGCCGGCGTGCATCAACGCTTCATGGAGCGAATCAACACCCTTGATGAGGCTCCGGCTGCGCTGCCACCACGCGTGATCGTCTTCGGTATTTCTTCATTGCCCGCGCAGGTACTTGAAGCGCTGGCCGGTCTGGCACGTTTCAGCCAGGTGCTGCTTTGCGTACATAACCCTTGTCGCCATCACTGGGCCGATATCGTCGCCGACAAGGATCTGCTGCGGCATCAATACAAGCGGCAACAACGCAAAAGCGGGATGCCAGTGGTACTTGATGCCGAGACCCTGCATCAGCACGCGCATCCGTTGCTGGCCGCTTGGGGTAAGCAAGGTCGCGACTATATCAACCTGCTCGACAGCTACGACGATCCCAACAGCTACCGCGCAGCCTTTCGTGACGGACGCATCGACCTGTTCAGCGAAGCCCAACCCCACAACATGCTTAACCAGCTTCAGGACGACATTCTGGAGTTACGTCCACTCAACGAGACACGCGAACTCTGGCCTGCGGTCGATGCAACCCAAGACCATTCAATACGTTTTCACATCGCCCACAGTGCCCAGCGTGAAGTCGAGATCCTGCACGATCAACTCCTGGCGCGTTTCAGTGCCGACCCGGATCTGCGCCCGCGAGATGTGATCGTCATGGTCCCGGATATCGACAGCTATGCACCGCATATCCGCGCAGTTTTCGGTCAGCTCGATCGATTTGACCCGCGCTTCATTCCGTTCACTTTGGCGGATCAGGGCCAGCGTGGCCGCGATCCGTTACTAATCGCAGTCGAGCACCTGCTCAAGCTTCCGGACAGCCGTTTCCCAGTCAGTGAGATCCTCGACTTGCTCGATGTCCCGGCCCTGCGCGCTCGCTTTGGCGTAGAAGAACGCGACCTGCCAACTCTGCACCGCTGGATCGAAGGCGCCGGCGTGCGTTGGGGCATGAGCGCCGAGCAACGGGCCGGTCTCGGTTTGCCAGAGGAACTGGAGCAGAACAGCTGGCATTTCGGCCTGCGCCGAATGCTGCTGGGGTACGCCGTCGGCAGTGCCGAGGCATGTGCAGGTATAGAACCTTACGATGAAATTGGTGGGCTTGATGCTGCCCTGATCGGTCCACTGGTGGCTCTGCTGGATGCCTTGGAAATCGCTCACCAGCAACTCACGCAACCGGCTCAACCGAAAGAGTGGGGGCTGCGCTTGCAGGCGCTGATGCAAGTGTTTTTCCAAGCCAGCAACGAGCATGACGATTATCTGCTGACCCAGTTGGAGGAGCTTCGCGAGACCTGGCTGGAAACCTGCGAGGCGGTCGGGCTGACTGACGAACTGCCGCTGACTGTCGTGCGAGAAGCCTGGCTCGCCGGGCTGGATCAGGGCCGTTTGTCGCAACGATTCCTCGCCGGTGCGGTAAATTTCTGCACCTTGATGCCGATGCGTGCCATTCCTTTCAAACTGGTTTGTCTGCTGGGCATGAACGACGGCGATTATCCCCGCGCGCAACCACCGCTGGACTTCGATCTGATGGGCAGCGATTACCGACCTGGGGATCGCTCACGACGTGAAGACGACCGCTACCTGTTACTCGAAGCGCTGTTGTCCGCACGTTCTCAGCTCTATATCAGTTGGGTCGGTCGCAGCATCCGTGACAACAGCGAACGACCTGCCTCGGTGCTCATCGGCCAGTTGCGCGATCACCTCGCCAGCGGCTGGCGTTCAATCGACCCGAGCCAGGATCTGTTGGACGTGCTGACCGAAGAACATCCCCTGCAACCTTTCAGCGCCCGCTATTTCCACGAAGGCGAGCAACTGTTCAGCTACGCCAGCGAGTGGCAGGTGTTGCATCAAGAGAAAGCGCAGCAAAGCGAGGCGCCGTTACTCGCGCCGTATGTTCAGGAAGAACCGCTGACACTGGCTTTACTGCAGGACTTTCTGCGTAATCCGGTTCGGCATTTTTTCACACAACGTCTCAAGGTCTATTTCGAGGCGGCGCAAGCGCCGTTGGCAGATGAAGAACCTTTCGTGCTGGACGCCCTACAGCGCTACACGCTGAGCGACAGCTTGCTGGAAGCCGCACTGAGCCAGCCGGACAATATCGATCAGGCGCTGCAAGCCCGGGCGCTGCGCCTGCAAAACAGTGGTCTGCTGCCTATGGCCGGTTTTGGCGAGTGTCTACAGCGAGAGTTGATCGAACCGCTACCGGATCTTCTGCAGCGGTACCAACAGTTGCTGACGTTATGGCCGACTCCGTTGACCAGCGCAATCCCGGTCAGTCTCGACTTGCAAGGTGTGCGGCTGGAAGGCTGGCTCTCAAGCCTGCACCAACGTGCCGATGGCGGCCTGCTGTCAGTCACTACCATTCCCAACAGCATCGGCTCGATCAAAACGCGCAAGTGGCACCGGCTGACCAAACCGTGGGTCACTCATCTGGTCGCCTGCGCCAGCGAGCATGCGTTGACCACGGCATTGGTCGCCAGTGACGACACATTGTTGCTTGAGCCAATGGAGCGAGACCGAGCGCTGCGTTTCCTCGGCGACCTGCTTCTTGCGTGGCAATCCGGAATGCGCCAACCCTTGCCGATTGCGATAAAAACCGCGTTCGCCTGGTTGTCTCAAACTGACCCGGTCAAAGCCGAAGCCGCTGCACGAAAAGCCTATGAAGGTGACGGCCAGACCAGCGAGGGCGAGCGGCGTGAAAGCCCGGCACTGCTCCGGCAATATCCCGACTTCGATGCATTGTTGGCAGACGAAACCTTCACCGGCTGGTGCGACGCCTTGTACCGCCCATTATTCGAAGCGCCCTGGCGTTCCTTGTCCAGCGAAGGTGCGCGCGCATGAGTACGAAAACACCGTTGGCTCTGGCCTTCCCGCTGCGCGGCAGTCAGTTGATCGAAGCAAGCGCCGGCACCGGAAAAACCTTTACGATCTCGGCACTTTATCTGCGGCTGATTCTCGGTCATGGCGGCGAGACAAGCGGTTTCGCACGCGAATTGCTGCCGCCGCAGATCCTCGTAGTGACGTTTACCGACGCTGCCACCAAAGAGCTGCGTGAACGCATTCGGACACGCTTGGCTGAGGCCGCGCGATTCTTCCGCGGTGAAATCACTGCCCCCGACGGACTGATTGCCGAGCTGCGCGATCAGTTCGATCCGCAGCAATGGCCGGGCTGTGCCAACCGCCTCGATATCGCCGCGCAGTGGATGGACGAAGCCGCTGTCTCGACCATTCACAGTTGGTGTCAGCGCATGCTGCGCGAGCATGCGTTCGACAGCGGCAGCCTGTTCACGCAGTCGCTGGAAACCGATCACAGCGATTTGCTCGGCGAGGTGCTGCGCGATTACTGGCGCCTGTTCTGCTACCCAATGCAGGGCGATGCGCTGAACTGGGTGCGCAGCAATTGGGGTGGCCCCGCAGCGTTGTTGCCTCGGGTGCGCGGCTTGTTCGCCAGCGAGCGTGACACCGCTGAAGGCAAGGTGCCGGCGGAGCTGATCGCCGAATGTTTGCTGGAGCGGCGAGCGGCGTTGGTCGAACTGAAAATGCCTTGGCGTGACTGGGCAGACGAGCTGCTTGCTCTGTGCCATGAGGGCGTGGCCAGCAAAACCGTCGATGGCCGCAAGATGCAGGCGCGTTATTTCGAGCCCTGGTTCGACAAGCTCAAGACCTGGGCCGCAGACGAGGCGCTTGAGCAACTGGACATTGGCACCGGCTTCACTCGTCTGACACCCGATGGCATGGCCGAAGCCTGGAAAGGCCAGGCCCCGAGTCATCCGGGGCTGGACGCCATGTCCGCACTCAAGTCGAGCCTCGACGCATTGCCGACACCCGATGCCGCTGTTCTGCAACACGCCGCCAAGTGGGTCGGTGCACGCTTTGAAGAGGAGAAGCGCCGTCGCGCAGAAATGGGTTTCGACGACATGCTGCTGCGTCTGGATGCCGCGCTTCAAACGGAGGGCGGCGAGCGATTGGCCACACTGATCCGCGAGCAGTTCCCTGTCGCGCTGATCGACGAATTCCAGGACACCGATCCGGTGCAATACCGCATCTTCGAAAGCATCTACCGCATCGAAGACAATCACCCTGACACCGGCCTGTTCCTGATCGGCGACCCTAAGCAGGCGATCTACGCCTTTCGCGGTGCGGACATCTACACCTACCTGCGCGCACGTCAGGCCACCACCGGCCGCTTGCATACGCTCGGCACCAACTTCCGCTCCAGCCACGGTATGGTGACAGCGGTCAATCACGTATTCGAACGCGCCGAGTCCCGAGAGCAAGGACGTGGCGCGTTTTTGTTTCGCGAGAAAACCGGCGAAAACCCGGTGCCGTTCCTCCCGGTCGAGTCTCAGGGACGCAAGGAAACGCTGCGGATTGTCGGGCAAGACTTCGCGGCACTGAATGTCTGGCTATTGCCCAGCGATCAGCCGCTTTCTGGCGCGGTTTATCGTCAGCAAATGGCCGCCGCCTGCGCCAGTGAAATCACCGCACTGCTCAATGGCGGGCAAACCGGTAGCGCTGGTTTCGTTCAGGCAGATGACTTCAGAGGTCTGCGTCCTTCGGATATTGCGATCCTCGTCCGCGACGGTAAAGAAGCCCAGGCCGTACGCGCCGAACTCGCCGCCAGAGGGGTGCGCAGCGTTTATCTCTCGGACAAGGATTCGGTGTTCGCCGCGCAAGAGGCGCACGATCTGCTGGCCTGGCTGAAGGCCTGCGCCGAACCCGATGTCGAACGTTCGCTGAAGGCTGCGCTGGCCTGCACTACCCTGGACCTGCCGCTGATCGAGCTGGAACGTCTGAACCAGGACGAGATGGTCTGGGAAGCCCGGGTCATGCAGTTCCGCGGCTATCGCGAACTGTGGCGTAAACAGGGCGTTCTGCCGATGTTGCGGCGCCTGCTTCACGACTTCCATTTGCCGCAAACCCTGATGCAGCGCAGTGACGGCGAGCGCGTACTGACCAACCTTTTGCACCTGTCGGAACTGATGCAGCAGGCCGCTGCTGAACTCGACGGTGAGCAAGCTTTGATCCGTCATCTGGCCGAGCTGCTGGCACTGTCCGGTCAGGCCGGTGAAGAGCAGATTCTGCGTCTGGAAAGCGACGAGCAACTGGTAAAAGTGGTGACCATCCACAAATCCAAGGGCCTGGAATATCCGCTGGTATTCCTGCCATTCATTTGCTCGGCGAAACCGGTGGATGGCAGCCGTCTGCCGCTGCATTACCACGACGCTGCGGGCAAGGCGCAGATCAGCCTCAAGCCGACTCCCGAATTGATCGCTCTGGCTGACGATGAGCGTCTGGCCGAAGATCTGCGGCTGCTGTATGTCGCGTTGACCCGTGCACAACATGCCTGTTGGCTGGGCGTCACCGATCTCAAACGCGGCAATAACAACAGCTCTGTGCTGCACTTGTCTGCGTTGGGTTACTTGCTCGGTGGCGGTGCCGCTTTGGGCGAGTCCACCGAATTGAACCGCTGGCTACGGGATCTGCGGCAAGACTGCGCGGCGATAGGCATCGGCGAAATGCCTCAGCCCACTGACGAGCATTACCAGCCGCCGCGCAATGAAGCAGTGCTGCGAGCCACGCTACAGCCCAAGCGCAAAGCCAGTGAAAACTGGTGGATCGCTTCCTACAGCGCGTTGCGTATCAGCGACGTATTGAGCGTCGGCAGCGATGAAGCACCGGACAGTCCGCAGGCGCAAAAGCTCTTCGACGACGAGCGCCTCGACCACGACGCACCCCGCGAAATCATCAGCGGTGGCGCCGATATTCACCGTTTTCCTCGCGGACCGAATCCCGGCACCTTTTTGCATGGCTTGCTCGAATGGGCGGGCGCTGAAGGTTTTTCGGTTACCCGCGAAGCGCTGGAAGATGCAATTGCCCGGCGTTGCAACCTGCGCGGCTGGCCAGGCTGGATTACCACGCTGACTGACTGGCTGCAACATTTGCTCAAGTCGCCGTTGCCAATCGCTGGCGGGCAACCGCCGGTGGTTCTTGAGCAACTGAAGCAATACCGCGTCGAGATGGAATTCTGGTTCGCCAGCCACAAAGTCGACGTGCTCAAGCTCGATGAACAGGTGCGCCAGCACACCCACAATGGCGTCGCCCGGGTGGCGGCGGAGCCGGTACAACTCAACGGCATGTTCAAGGGCTTTATCGACCTGACCTTCGAGCACGCTGGCCGTTATTACGTCGCCGATTACAAATCCAACTGGCTCGGCGTGGATGATCAGGCCTACACCGTGCAGGCGATGGAGCAGTCGATCCTCGACAACCGTTACGACCTGCAATACGTGCTGTATCTGCTGGCACTGCATCGCCAGTTGAAGGCGCGGCTGGCGGATTACGATTACGACCGCCATGTCGGTGGGGCGCTTTATCTTTTCCTGCGCGGTACGCGTGCCGAAAGTCGAGGCGTGTACTTCGTGCGTCCGCCACGGGAATTGATCGAACGCCTCGACCGGATGTTCCAGGGCAAACCCGAACCCAAGTCAGAGCCCGCCTGGGAACAGGGAGTCCTGCTATGAGCCGCACATTCGCCGATCTGCTGCCGACACCGCTGGAAGCGGACAGCCTGTCGAAACTCTCGCCGCTGACCCGCGCCGATGATTTGCTGTTGTTGCTGAGCCGTTGGGTCGAGCGCGGCTGGCTGCGCGCGCTGGACCGGGCGTTTGTCGCTTTCCTGCATGAACTCGAGCCCGAGACCGATCCGCTGGTGCTGCTCGCGGCGGCGTTGACCAGTCACCAGCTCGGCCATGGTCATGTGTGTCTGGACCTGTTCGAAACCCTCAAGGCGCCGGATTTTGCACTGTCATTGCCGCCCGAAGGCGATGTGCAGGGCGGTGTGTTGCTGCTGCCCTCACAACTGCTCGAAACGCTCGATGGAGCCCATTGGTGCAAAGTGCTGGCAAGCAGCTCGCTGGTCGCTCTGGCCGCTGATGCGGGTGACACAGCGCAGACACGTCCATTGGTGCTGTCCTCGAAACGCCTGTACCTGCGCCGTTACTGGACCTACGAACGCCGCATTGATGCAGCGTTGCGCCAACGCTTGATGCAACAGGAGCCGACGCCAGAGGATCTGCCGCAGCGCCTCAATGAATTGTTCGGCCGTGCGGAATCCGCAGCTGTCATCGATTGGCAAAAACTCGCCTGTGCTCTCGCAACGCGCAGCGCCTTCAGCATCATCACCGGAGGCCCGGGTACCGGCAAAACCACCACGGTGGTGCGCCTGCTCGCACTGCTGCAGGCACCGGCCGTCGAGGCTGGCCATCCGCTGCGCATACGTCTGGCCGCACCGACCGGCAAGGCCGCTGCGCGCCTGACCGAGTCGATCAGCCAGCAAGTGCAATCGCTGCAAGTCGCCGAAGCGGTGCGCGCGGCGATCCCCAGCGAGGTGACCACCGTGCACCGTTTGCTCGGCAGTCGACCGGGTACCCGCCACTTTCGTCACCATGCCGGTAACCGCTTGCCGCTGGATGTGCTGGTGGTCGACGAGGCTTCGATGATCGACCTGGAAATGATGGCCAACTTGCTCGACGCCATGCCGGCCCACGCGCGTTTGGTACTGCTTGGCGACAAGGATCAGTTGGCCTCGGTCGAGGCCGGTGCGGTGCTGGGCGATCTGTGCCGTGACGCCGAGGGCGGTTGGTACAGCCCGCAGACGCGGCAATGGCTGGAGTCGGTCAGTGGCGAGTCGTTGCAGGGCAGCGGTTTGCATGAAGACCGCGACGGCACCCACCCGCTGGCGCAGCAAGTGGTGATGCTGCGTCACTCGCGCCGTTTCGGCGAGGGCAGCGGCATCGGTCAGCTGGCGCGTCGGGTCAATCAGCAATTGGCCGACGAGGCGCGACAGTTGCTCGCGGCCGGCAGCTACGACGACGTGTATTCGCTACCGCTCAAAGGCGAGCACGATCACAAGCTCGAACGCCTGTTGCTCGAAGGTCACGGCAACGGCCCGCAAGGTTATCGCCATTACCTGAGCGTCCTACGCGACAAGCGTCCACCGTCGACGCGGCCACTTGAACATGCGGACTGGACCGATTGGGCGCGGGAAGTCTTGCAGGCGTTCGATACGTTCCAGTTGTTGTGCGCCGTACGCAAGGGGCCGTGGGGCGTTGAAGGTCTGAATCAGCGCATTACCGCTGCGTTGCTCAAGGCGCGTCTGATCGAGAGCGATCAGCAGTGGTATGAAGGTCGGCCGGTGCTGATGACTCGTAACGACTATGGTCTGGGGCTGATGAACGGCGACATTGGCATCGCCCTGAAACTGCCCGAGCGTGAAGGCGCGGAGATCGGTAAAACGGTTCTGCGCGTGGCCTTCCCGCGTAACGATGGTCAGGGCGGCGTGCGCTTCGTGTTGCCGAGTCGGCTCAACGACGTGGAAACCGTGTACGCCATGACGGTGCACAAGTCTCAAGGCTCGGAATTCGCCCACACGGCGCTGATCCTGCCGGATGCGCTGAATCCGGTACTGACCAAAGAGCTGATCTACACCGGGATTACCCGCGCCAGAGACTGGTTCACTTTGATCGAGCCGCGTGCCGGCGTGTTTGAAGAGGCGGTGCAGCGCAAGGTCAAGCGTCTGAGCGGGCTGATGCTGGAACTGGAGGAGGGCACCGAGCCTCAGGGATGAAGCGCTGAATGACCGACAACGAATACTGACCAACCGGTCAGAGGCCGGCGCCTCGCTGGTGTTCTGGCGCTGTGCTATCGTTGCGGCATCATTTCGTTACGCTCCAAGAGAATCCCTGCATGAAGGTCGCCGTCCGGACGACAGAGCGTGTGGTTGCCTGCCAGCGCGCCTTGCTGATCGTTTTGCTCTGGGTGTTGACGGGCATTGCGATCGCACAAGCGCAAACCGGGCCGGCCGAGCAGCGGGCCAAAGCGGTCACGCAAGTGGTCCTCGGCATCCTCAGTTATGCACGCTGGCCGGTGGAACCTGCGCAGTTGCGCCTGTGCATCGTCGGCCCCACCGAATACACCGATGACCTGGTCAAAGGCACCACGCAAGCCACGGGCCGGCCGGTGGCCGTGCGGCGTCTGTTGGCGGACAACCCGGGCATCGTCAGCGAATGCGATGCGGTGTACATCGGCAAACTCACCGCCGATGAACGCAGTCGCCTGTTCGCATCGTTGATCGGGCATCCAGTGCTGAGCATCAGCGAAGCCGACGATCAATGTACCGTCGGCAGTCTGTTCTGCCTGCGCGTTGGCGATGAACAAGTGTCGTTCGAGGTCAATCTCGACTCCGTGGCTCGCAGTGGTGTGCGCATACACCCCAGCGTGTTGCAGTTGTCCCGTCGCAAAGCGGCGGCGCCATGAAGCTGTTCAGTTGGAAGGCTCGCCCCACTCTTGGTTCGGTCATTGGCCGCGGGCATTTGATTGTCGCGCTGGTGGCGGTGGCGATGGCCAGTGTTTCGCTGACCTTGCTGGGCGTGCTCGCGCTGCGGGTGTATGCCGATCACAACCTGCACTTGATCGCTCGTTCGATCAGCTACACCGTCGAAGCGGCCGTCGTGTTCAATGACAAAGCGGCGGCAACCGAGGCGCTGGCGATCATCGCCGCCACCGAGGAAGTAGCGGATGCCCGGGTGCTCGACGCGCAAGGCCAATTGATTGCGCAATGGCAGCGCGCTGAAACCGGCTTGTTCTCCGAGCTGGAGATGCGGATCGCCCGCGCCATTCTGGAAAAACCGGTGAGCCTGCCGATTGAGCATCAGGACCGTGAAATCGGTCGGGTCCTGCTCATCGGCCACGGCGGCAGCCTGATGCGCTTCCTGCTCAGCGGTCTGGCCGGCATTGTGTTGTGCACCGCGATCAGCGCCTGGGTCGCGCTTTATCTGGCGCGGCGGCAGTTACGCGCGATCATCGGCCCGCTGCACAGCCTCGCCTCCGTCGCTCACGCCGCCCGTAGCGAACGCGCTCTTGATCGGCGCGTGCCGCCGGCGCAGATCGCCGAACTGGATAACCTCGGCAATGACTTCAATGCCTTGCTGGGCGAACTTGAGTCGTGGCAAACCCACCTGCAAAACGAAAACGAAACCCTTGCCCATCAAGCGACCCACGACAGCCTCACCGGGTTGCCCAACCGCGCATTTTTTGAAGGTCGGTTGATCCGCGCCCTGCGCAACGCGAAAAAGCACGATGAGCGGGTCGCCGTGCTGTTTCTCGACAGCGACCGCTTCAAAGGCATCAACGATAACTTTGGTCACGCTTCGGGCGATGCAGTGCTGGTAGCCATTGCCAATCGTGTGCGAGCGCAATTGCGCGAGGATGATCTGGTCGCGCGGCTGGGCGGCGACGAGTTCGCCGTGCTGCTCGCGCCGCTGCACACGGTCGAAGACGCTGAGCACATCGCAGACAAGATCCTCGCCAGCATGGATATGCCAATCACCTTGCCCGGCGACAGCAGTGTGGTGACTTCGCTCAGTATCGGCATCTCGGTTTATCCCGATCATGGCAGCACGCCGAGCACCTTGCTCAACGCAGCCGACGCGGCGATGTATCAGGCCAAGCGCCTGTCGCGCGGCGCGCAATTCACGGCCGGGTCGGAGCGCCCGGTCGATACCGTTCACACCAGGAGCTGATGCCCGTGTTCACACTTGCCGTTCGACTGTTTTCCGCATTGCTGCTGATGGCCGCGCTGACCCTGAGCGGTTGCCAGACCGCCCCGCAAAAAGGCCTGACACCGGCGCAGGTTGCCGTGCTCAAACAGCAGGGTTTCGAATTGACCGACGACGGTTGGGAGTTCGGCCTGTCGGGCAAAGTGCTGTTTGGCAGCGACATCGAAAGCCTGAACGCAGCCAGCACGGAAATCGTCGAACGCATCGGCAAGGCGCTGCTCGGCGTGGGTATCGAGCGCGTTCGGGTAGATGGCCACACCGATGCGTCGGGCAAGGAAACCTACAATCAGCAACTGTCGCTGCGTCGGGCCAAGAGCGTCGCCAACGTCCTCGGCACGGTCGGTATGAAGGCGGAAAACATCCAGCTGCAAGGCCTGGGCAGCAGCGAACCGGTGGCTTCCAACGACACCGCAGCGGGGCGCACGGAAAATCGCCGGGTGTCGATCGTGGTCAGCGCCGATTAATCGGCAAAGCGCATCTCCCGCGTTTCACCCATCAACAACGCCTGATTACGCTCAGTCACCTCGCGAATGTAATCCCACAACAAGGTAATCCGCTTCAACTTGCGCAGATCCTCCCGGCAGTACATCCAGAACTGCCGGGTGATGTCGATTTCCTCCGGCAACACCGGCAACAATCGTGGATCCTGCGCGGCGAGGAAGCACGGCAGGATCGCCAGCGAGCGGCCCTGCTGCGCGGCGACGTATTGCGCGATCACGCTGGTGCTGCGCAAGTTTGCGCTGGCGCCAGGCAGGACGTTGGCCAGGTAAAGCAGCTCTGAGCTGAACGCCAGATCATCCACATAACTGATGAATTGATGCTTGCTCAAGTCGGCCGGGTGGCGGATGGGTGGGTGTTTGTCCAGATAGTCCTGGGTTGCGTACAGCTGCAAGCGGTAGTCGCAGAGTTTGCAGCAGACGTACGGCCCGTGCTCCGGCCGCTCGAGGGCGATGACGATGTCGGCCTCGCGCTTGGACAGGCTGATGAAGTGCGGCAGCGGCAGGATGTCCACCGAGATTGCCGGGTAGGCGTCGACAAAATGGCTCAACTGCGGGGTGATGAAAAAACTGCCGAAGCCTTCGGTGCAGCCCATGCGCACGTGCCCGGACAGGGCCACACCCGAACCGGAAACCTGCTCGCAGGCCATGTGCAACGTGCTTTCGATCGACTCCGCATAGCCGAGCAAGCGCTGGCCTTCAGTGGTCAGGACGAAGCCGCTGGTGCGGGATTTTTCGAACAGCAATGTGCCGAGCGCCGCTTCCAGCGAGCTGATCCGTCGCGACACCGTGGTGTAGTCGACAGCCAGGCGTTTGGCGGCGGTGCTGGCCTTGCGGGTGCGGGCGACTTCAAGGAAAAACTTCAGGTCGTCCCAGTTCAGCGAGCCTAGCGAGGTGATGTTTTTTTGCATGATGGTCGGGCTTATATGTGCGTTCTTATTAGAAGTTTGCACATCTATACTCCAAAAACAGTCCGACAACCAATTCGTGACACACGCCTCATCTCAAGGCGAACCTTTCGCCTTGGCTCCTACGATAAAAACAAGTTCTGGAGACCAGCATGAACGCATCGCTTACGCCCAACGACACCACGCTGCAAAAGGTCAAACTGCTGATCGACGGCGAATGGGTCGAGTCGCAGACCACCGAGTGGCACGACATCGTCAACCCGGCCACCCAGCAAGTGCTGGCCAGGGTTCCGTTCGCCACCGCGGCAGAGGTCGATGCCGCTGTCAGCGCCGCCCAGCGTGCCTTCCAGACCTGGAAACTGACTCCGATCGGCGCTCGGATGCGCATTATGCTGAAGCTGCAAGCGCTGATCCGCGAGCATTCCAAGCGCATCGCCGTGGTCCTGAGCGCCGAGCAGGGCAAGACCATTGCTGATGCCGAAGGCGATATTTTCCGAGGCCTGGAAGTGGTCGAGCACGCTTGCTCGATCGGCACCCTGCAAATGGGCGAGTTCGCCGAGAACGTCGCTGGCGGCGTCGACACTTACACCCTGCGCCAGCCGATCGGTGTGTGCGCCGGCATCACGCCGTTCAACTTCCCGGCGATGATTCCGCTGTGGATGTTCCCGATGGCGATCGCCTGCGGCAACACCTTCGTGCTCAAGCCGTCGGAACAGGATCCGCTGTCGACCATGCTGCTGGTGGAACTGGCCATTGAGGCTGGCGTCCCGGCGGGCGTGCTCAACGTCGTTCACGGCGGCAAGGATGTGGTCGATGGTCTGTGCACGCACAAAGACATCAAAGCCGTGTCGTTCGTCGGTTCGACCGCTGTCGGCACCCACGTTTATGACCTGGCCGGCAAACACGGCAAACGCGTGCAGTCGATGATGGGCGCAAAAAACCACGCCGTGGTACTGCCGGACGCCAATCGCGAGCAAGCGCTGAATGCCTTGGTCGGTGCCGGTTTCGGTGCAGCCGGGCAACGCTGCATGGCCACCTCGGTGGTAGTGCTGGTGGGCGCGGCGAAGCAGTGGCTGCCGGATCTGAAAGCGCTGGCGCAGAAACTCAAGGTCAATGCTGGCAGCGAGCCGGGCACCGATGTCGGCCCGGTGATTTCGAAAAAGGCCAAGGCGCGGATTCTCGAGCTGATCGAAAGCGGCATCAAGGAAGGCGCCAAGCTTGAACTCGATGGTCGTGACATCAGCGTGCCGGGTTATGAACAAGGCAATTTTGTCGGCCCGACCCTGTTCTCCGGGGTGACCACCGACATGCAGATCTACACCCAGGAAATCTTCGGCCCGGTGCTGGTGGTGCTGGAAGTCGACACCCTCGATCAGGCGATCGCGCTGGTCAACGCCAATCCGTTCGGCAACGGCACCGGCCTGTTCACCCAGAGCGGTGCGGCGGCGCGCAAGTTCCAGACTGAAATCGACGTCGGGCAGGTCGGCATCAACATCCCGATTCCGGTACCGGTACCGTTCTTCAGCTTCACCGGCTCGCGCGGTTCGAAACTCGGCGACCTCGGCCCGTACGGCAAGCAAGTGGTGCAGTTCTACACGCAGACCAAAACGGTCACGGCGCGCTGGTTCGACGACGACAGCGTCAACGACGGCGTGAACACCACCATCAACCTGCGCTGAGGATTCGATCATGAAAATCGCATTTATCGGGCTGGGCAATATGGGCGCGCCGATGGCGCGCAACCTGATCAAGGCCGGCCACTCGTTGAACCTGGTCGACCTGAACAAAACCGTGCTGGCGGAACTCGAGCAACTGGGCGGCACCATCCGCGCTTCAGCCCGCGAGGCGGCGGAAGATGCCGAACTGGTGATCACCATGCTCCCGGCGGCTGTGCACGTGCGCAGTGTCTGGCTGGGTGAAGAGGGCGTGCTTGCCGGCATTCGCCAAGGCGTGCCGGCGGTGGATTGCAGCACTATCGATCCGCAGACCGCCCGCGACGTCGCAGCGGCCGCCGCCAAACAAGGCGTGGCCATGGCCGATGCGCCGGTCTCCGGCGGCACTGGCGGCGCGACCGCCGGCACGTTGACCTTCATGGTCGGCGCAACGCCGGAACTGTTCGCCACCCTGCAACCGGTGCTGGCGCAGATGGGCCGCAACATCGTCCATTGCGGTGAAGTCGGCACCGGCCAGATTGCCAAGATCTGCAACAACCTGCTGCTGGCGATCTCGATGGTCGGCGTCAGTGAGGCGATGGCGTTGGGCGATGCGCTGGGGATCGACACCGGCGTGCTGGCCGGGATCATCAACAGCTCGACCGGCCGTTGCTGGAGTTCGGAGATGTACAACCCGTGGCCGGGGATCGTTGAAACGGCGCCGGCCTCGCGGGGTTATACCGGTGGGTTCGGTGCAGAGCTGATGCTCAAGGATCTTGGCTTGGCGACGGAAGCGGCGCGGCAGGCGCATCAACCGGTGGTGCTCGGCGCGGTGGCGCAGCAGTTGTATCAGGCGATGAGCCAGCGCGGTGACGGCGGGAAGGATTTCTCGGCGATCATCAACAGCTATCGCAAGCCGCAGTAATCGCGGTCAGACCTTTGTGGTGAGGGGATTTATCCCGGTTGGGTTGCGCAGCACCCCCTTGAATTGTGTCAGGCAAACCGAGTGCTCAGGGTTTGCGACTGCTGCGCAGTCGAGCGGGGATAAATCCCCTCGCCACAGGTTTTAGCAACGCCGGGACATTTGCCGGGAAATCACGTCGGGTGATTTCCCGGCTTTTTTGTGCAGGAAGAAAAACATCGCAGCCTTTATCAGGCGAAGACGAAGTATTTGCGCACGGTCTCGACCACTTCCCACGTGCCCTTCATGCCCGGCTCAACCACGAAGATATCGCCGGCGCGCAGGTGGATCGGCGCCATGCCGTCCGGGGTGATCACGCAGTAGCCTTCCTGGAAATGGCAGTACTCCCACTTCACATAATCGACGCGCCACTTGCCCGGTGTGCAGATCCAGGTGCCCATGATCTTGCTGCCGTCTTCGCTGGTGTAGGCGTTGAGGTTGACGGTGTGCGGGTCGCCTTCGAGTTTTTCCCATTTGCAGGCGTCGAGTACCGGCAGCGGGTGGGTGTCGCGCAGAACGGTGATAGGGGCGGTCGCGGTCATGGGGACTCCGGGCAAGTGATTTGAGATTGAAGCCGCACCCTATAGCGCCCGGATGTCGTTCAGTTGTCTGGGGTCGACATCGGAGTGCTCAGAAACGCGCGCAGCGGTGAGCGCTTGTAACAACGCCTGGGCATAACCCGGCAGCGCGGCGAAGTCTCTCGCGCAGAGCAATAACGCGCGGCGCGCCCACGGCTCATTCAGAGTCACGCACTTGAACTGCTCGAGCATCGCGCGTTGGACAGCGGCCAACGGCACGATGGCCAGGCCGGCACCTCGGGCGACCATGCGCATCGCCCCATCGAAGCCATCGGCGCGAATGCGCACCTGCATTCGTGCGCCGCTGTGCAGCGCCTGTTCTTCCAGATAGATCGCCAATGCGCTGTCGGCGCTGAGTCCGACAAAGTCGTGCTGCAACGCGTCGCTGAAACTGACCTCGGCGGCGTCAGACAACGGATGATCGAGCGGCAGAATCAGCACCAGCGGATCGTCGCGAAACGCTTGAGTCTGTAAGCCGTTGGTGTCGACCGCGTCGGAGACGATGCCCAAGTCCGCTGCGCCTTCACGCAAGGCATGGGTGATCCGCGCGCTCGGCAGTTCCGTTAGATCGATATCGAGGTTGGGATGGCTGCGCAGGAAATCGGCGAGCACTTCCGGCAGGTACTCGGTGATCGCCGTGGTGTTGCACAACAGTCGCACCTGACCTTTCACGCCTTGCGCGTAATCGGCAAGGTCCTGCTGCATGCGTTCGGCCTGTTGCAGAAGGATGCGCGCATGCCGGGCGAGGGCCTTGCCGGCAGGCGTCGGGGTGACGCCACGGCGGCCGCGCTCGAGGAATTCGGCGCCCAGCGAGGCTTCCATCGCGCGGATTCGAGCGCTGGCGGCGGCGAGGGATAAGTGGCTGCGGGCGGCGCCGGCGGTGATGTTGCCGGTGTCGAGAATGTGCAGGTAGAGGCGCAGGTCGGTGAGGTCGAAGTGCATGGAGTTTGCCTGTGGTTTCGCGGTGGCTGGGCTGGCCCTTTCGCGAGCAGGCTCGCTCCCACAGGGACTTATGTACAGCGCAGATCCCGTGTGGGTGCGAGCCTGCTCGCGAAGAGGCCAGATGCCTCAACGCCGATGTCAGCCTCTTGCAAAGGAAGAGGCTGCCTCAGTATATGGCAGATTTTCCCCCAGCCCGGATCAGTGCACATTACCCCAATGCACACACTAACCGACTTTTACCAATCCCTCGGCCTGACCCTGTCCCTGCTGGTCATCGCCACCTTCTTGCTCGCCGGCACGGTCAAAGGCGTGATCGGCCTCGGCCTGCCCACTGTCGCCATGGGCTTGCTCGGTCTGGCTATGGCGCCGGCGCAGGCAGCCGCGATGTTGATCGTCCCCGCGACCCTCACCAACCTCTGGCAACTGGCCTTCGGTGGCCACTTGGAAAGCTTGATCAAACGCCTCTGGCCGATGCTGCTGCTGATCTTCCTCGGTACCGGCATCGGCACCCTCTGGCTCGGCCTGTCCGGCGGACATTGGGTGGTGCGCGGACTTGGTGCGGCGCTGTTGCTGTATGCATTGAGCGGATTGTTTCTGCCGACTTTGCACGTCAACCTGCGTCATGAGCGCTGGCTCGGCCCGCTGTGTGGCCTGATCACCGGCGTCATCACCTCAGCCACCGGCGTCTTCGTGATTCCAGCGGTGCCGTACCTGCAAGCGTTGGGGATGAGCCGCGATGAATTGGTGCAGGCACTCGGCCTGTCCTTCACTGTTTCGACCCTGGCGCTGGCGCTCGGGCTGTTCTGGCACGGCGCACTCGGCGGTGGCGAATTGAGTGCCTCGCTGCTGGCGCTGATCCCGGCCATGCTCGGCATGTGGCTTGGCCAATGGTTGCGTCAGCGCATCAGTGCGGTGCTGTTCAAGCGAGTGTTCTTTATCGGACTGGGCGCGCTCGGCGCCCATTTGCTGATCAGCGGCTAGCCGACGATTCGCTGAGCATGTCGATCGCGCGGATATCGAAATCGCGCTCCAGATAGTCCATGCGCCTGGCGAAAAACGCTTTCATGTGCGGCAATGCCGAGTGCTCATCCAGATGCGCCTGGCTGGCCCAGATTTCGTAGAAGATAAACAGCGTCGGATCCTGCTGGTCGCGCAGCATGTGGTACTCGATGCAGCCCGGTTCGGCGCGGCTCGGCTCCACGTAAGCACGGAACAGCGCTTCGAATTCGGCGGCTTTTTCCGGGCGGGTCTTGGCGTGCAGGATGAAACCCTGGCGTTCATTCATCACAACTTCCTCGAATGCAGAAAGCGCTGAATGCTACGGCAACAATTGGCGATCGATTCGTGCGTTTTGATCAAATGTATTTTGCGTCGACGTGGCTGTTTCCGCGCGAGATCGATGGTTAATCTGCGGCCATTCCAATTCCTGTTTCAATCCAGCCTTGAAGGCTGCGCCGAGGTTTTCCGATGAAGAAAGTGCTGTTGCTCAATGGCGGTAAAAAATTCGCCCACTCCGATGGCCGCTATAACACTACCCTGCACGAAACCGCGCTGAGCGTGCTCGATCGCGGCGGTGTCGACGTCAAGACCACGTTTATCGACGAGGGCTATGACGTTGCCGAAGAAGTGGCGAAATTCCTCTGGGCCGACGTGATCATTTATCAGATGCCGGGCTGGTGGATGGGCGCGCCGTGGACGGTGAAAAAGTACATCGACGAAGTCTTCACCGAAGGCCATGGCAGCCTCTACGCCAGTGACGGCCGCACTCGGTCCGATGCCTCGCAGAAGTACGGCAGCGGCGGTCTGATTCAGGGCAAGCAATACATGCTGTCGCTGACCTGGAACGCACCGCAGCAAGCCTTCGATGATCCGACGGATTTCTTCGAAGCCAAAGGCGTGGACGCGGTGTACTTCCCGTTCCACAAGGCCAACGAATTTCTCGGCATGACCGCGCTGCCGACCTTCCTCTGCGTTGACGTGATGAAGCGTCCGAATATCGAGAATGATGTGGTGCGCTATGAGCAGCATCTGACTGAGGTGTTTGGTCTCAAGGCTTGAGGCTTTCAGGCTAATATCGGGGTCATAGCAAAAGATCGCAGCCTGCGGCAGCTCCTACAGTGCGCATGGCGACTGGCTGCGATCTTGGCGATTTCAAAGAGGGAACCCGTGAAAGCCAGATCCGATGAGTTGCAGATTTTCGTCTGCGTGATCGAGTGCGGTTCGATTTCCGCCGCCGCCGAGCAGGTCGGCCAGACGCCGTCGGCCGTCAGTCGCACGCTGTCGAAGCTCGAAGCCAAGCTCGACACCACGCTGATCAACCGCACCACGCGACGCATGGACCTGACCGAGGAGGGCAAGTATTTCTTCGAACAGGCCAAGCTGATTCTCGACCAGATGGATCAACTCGAAGAGCGTCTGTCTTCGCGCCAGCAAACTCCCTCCGGGCGCCTGCGCATCAACGCCGCCTCGCCGTTCATGCTCCACGCCATCGTTCCCTACATCGACGAATTCCGGCAGCTCTATCCGGACATTCAGCTCGAACTCAACAGCAACGACCTGATCATTGACCTGCTGGAACAAAGCACCGACGTCGCCATCCGCATCGGCACCCTCGCCGACTCGACGCTGCATGCGCGTTCGCTCGGTTGCAGTCCGTTGATGATCGTTGCCAGCCCTGCTTACCTGAAAAAACACGGCGCTCCCCGGCAGGTCGCAGACCTGAGCGAACACACGCTGCTCGGCTTCACCCACAACGAAGGCCTCAACCAATGGCCGCTGCGCTATGTGCACGGCGACCGCTGGCCGATCAACCCGGCGATCAGCGCTTCCAGCGGTGAGACCGTTCGCCATCTGGCGCTGGAAGGGCAGGGCATTGCCTGCCTGTCGCACTTCATGACCATCAACGACATCCGCGCCGGGCGCTTAAAAGTCCTGCTCGGCGAATTCAACAGCGGCTACCGCCAGCCGATCAATGCGGTGTACTACCGCAACTCGCAACTGGCGTTGCGCATCCAGTGTTTCCTCGACTTTATCCAGGGCAAACTCGCCGCCTACGCCAGCGCCGAATTCAAAGGCTGATTCGTGATCCCTGCGCAAGAGTGAATTGGCTGAGTGCGGGTTTTTCGCCGGGTTTCATCGGCCGATACTCGCTGCATCACTTATTCACGCAGGGAGTTACTCCATGAACGTATTCGTTACCGGCGCGGCCGGTTTTATCGGCGGTTCCATCGCCACCGGCCTGGTGCAGGCCGGGCACAACGTCACCGGCCTGGTGCGCAGCGCCGAGCAGGCTGATGAGCTGAAAGCATTGGGCATGAACGCGGTAATCGGCACCCTTGATGACAGCCAGTTGCTGGCGCAACAGGCCCGTGCTGCCGATGCCGTCATCAACGCTGCCAGCAGCGATCATCGCGGCGCAGTGGAGGCGTTGCTCGGTGCTTTGCGTGGCTCGAACAAAGTCTTTCTGCACACCAGCGGTTCGAGCATTGTCGGCGATGCTTCCGGCGGCAAATCCAGCGACGTCATTTACTACGAAGACAACCTGCCGGAACCGACCGTCGATAAAGCCGACCGCGTTGCCATCGACAATCTGGTGCTCGCGGCGGCGCAGGATGGCGTGAACTCGGCGGTGGTCTGCAACACGCTGATCTACGGCCACAGCCTGGGAGTGAAACGCGACAGCGTGCAACTGCCGCGACTGCTCAAGCAGGCGCGTAAAAGCGGCGTGGTGCGTCACGTCGGCAGCGGCCAGAACATCTGGTCCAACGTGCACATCGAAGACGTCGTCGCCCTGTATCTGCTGGCGTTGACCAGGAATGTGCCGGGCACGTTCTACTTTGTTGAAAGCGGTGAAGCCTCGTTCATCGACATGACCACCGCCATGGCCGAAGCCCTCAATCTGGGCAAACCGCAAGACTGGCCATTGCAAGACGCCGAAGCCGAATGGGGCTATGAAATGGCCAACTACGGCCTCGGCTCGAACAGCCGGGTACGCGGCAAACATGCCCGCGAACTGCTGGGCTGGGTGCCGAAGCGTACGTCGGTGGTGGAATGGATTCGTCGAGAAATGGTGTGAGCGGCATCTTCCGATGCTGCAAGGGGCATCGGGCAGACGAATCTGCCCGATGCTGCCAAGCCCTGCGCCATTGTCTGAGCCGGTACAGGGCGTTCTCCGATTAACCGGAAATATGCCTTCGGCGAGAGGTCCCGGTGTGGCGCCCTAACGGCAGGATGCCGGTGGCAACAGTGACAATGTCAGGGATGATGCCAGTGCAGTTGCCACAAGCCGGGAAATCCTGATTGAGTCCAGGGTTAGTCAGTTTCTGGACAAAAACGACGCTGTCCGACAGCGCTCGTTTGAAGCCCGACGAATCGAACTTTCCGTCCCTGAGAGGCAATTTATTGGCAATGTCGTTGACGGTCTGCACGTCAGCATGCAAGCCGGCAACGCCTGCGCGGATCGGGATTTCGGGATGTGCCCGAACATGATTCATGATCAGTTTCATTGTTTCCGGATGCAGAATCACCCCGTTGCGTTTGTACTCTTCACGCAGGGCCGACTTGAACTGTTTCCTCGCCGTCACCGAATACGAACCCAGATCACCCGTGGGCAGAAAGTCATTGTCTTTCCTCGATTGCGGATCCTTGCGAACGCCTTCAAACGTCGGAATCTGCAGATTCTGGGGGATTTTTGTCGGCATTGAGGTAATGCCCGGAAAAACATTGTTTCCCGATGGGCTGCCTTGAAAATTATGAAAAGTAGCCATTTCCGAAGAAGCGCCGCGCATGACGTAACTGGCATGTGCGATGTATTTTTTCAGGTTTTTTCCGCTGGGCGGGCCAGGGTCGGACTCGGATCGCTTATGCGCTTTTTTTCTGGATTTGGCCTTGGCCTTCGGCTCGGGCGGGGCATTTTCGGCTTGCGTACCGGTCAACCACCGGGTTTTTGCCGAGAACCTGCCGTAGGAAGTGTTCGGTTGATCGACCAAATGAGCGAGAGGGGCTCGTTCGATCGCGCTGGCGGGAATGTCCAGATGGTTCAACGATTCGTACTTCTGCAGGCCGCCGTGATCGCTGTACCTGATCGGGTTGTTGCCCACCATGCAAAACAGGTTCAAGCCGTCGACGGTTCCGGCCGGGTCCGCACTGATCCAGCGTTGCAACCAAGGGGCGTAGTAGCGGTGTCCGTAGTAATAAAGACCGCTGCTGTCACGTTCCTTGCCCGAGTGGCGCACCGTTGTGTATTGCGCCTCGATGACTGACCGCGCGGCGCTCCAGGCGGTACCTCCAAAAGGGTAATAAGCTTCCTGGCTGATCAGATTTGCGTCGTCATCAAGCTCCAGCATGCAGGATCCACAGGGTTCGTCCAGGCTATAGCGCAGTTGCTGGCGCGGGCTCATGGCTGCAGGCTTGCCCTCGGTCCAGTGCAGATAACGGATGCTGCAACGACCGGCCTGCAGAGTAATGACTTCCAGGCGCTGTTTGTTCTGTGAACGCAACTCCAGTCCCGGCAGATAAACCACCTCATCGCGATGGGTAAGCGTTCCGCCGTGAAACGTGCGGGATTTGCGCACTCGCTGGCCGCTGCAGTCATAGGTGTAGCGTTCCTCGTCATTGACGCCGTTGGCACGGCTGACCAGTGTCACGCCTGCCAATTGGCCCAAGGCATTCCATTGCAGCGGCTGACCAGGCTGCAAGGTCAGCAGATTTCCATGGACATCCGAGTTCATGACCGTGTCGGTGGCCGGGTCGCCCTGGTTCCAGGCAACAAGACGATTGCTGTCTTGGGCAATGTTCAGGGTTCTCGTGTATTGATTGCCATCGCGAACATGGCGCAACGTCGTCAGGTTGCTGCCCGTGTCGTAAGCAAAATGCTGGGTGTAGTTGAACAGCTCTCCGACCCCGATGGTCATGCTGGCTGCGGGCACCAGTTTCGGCTGGGTGATTGCTGCCTGTGCCTCGCGGCCGGTGGCGCTGGTCAATTGGTAAAGGCTGTCATAAGTGAAGCGGCTGACGGCCTGTACCTGTTGATTGTTCGCGAAGCTGGCGGGCTGTGCCTTGTCGGTGATGGACAAGACGTTGCCCACTGCGTCGAAGACATACTGCAAATCCTGCAGGAGCCGGCCAGCCTTCGAGGCACTCAGCTCACAGAGGCGACCGCTGGCCATATCGTACTTCGCGCGATTGATCACGCCGTTTGCCGCCCGTTGGGACTGGATCTGCCCGAACGCGTTGTACTCGATGTCGCTGATGATCACGCGTTCGACGGGCTGGTCGGCGACTTTCAGATGCAGCGTTTTGAGCTGCCCTGCGACATTGAAGCTGTAGCGTTGGCTGTGGCCTTTCGCATCGGTCTGTTTGAGCGTGGTACCGCTGCTGTCGTACTCCCAGCGTGTGGTGTGGCGTCGATCCTCAAGCAGGGCGTCACGTTGTTCGACGGTGTCTGGCCAATCGGGCAATTGTGCAGCGATCAACAGTTGCCGTGTCTGGTCGGACGGTTCTGCGCACAGCGCGTAGGCATTGCTCGACAGCGTGCCCGCACTGTCATCGTGACGCACCAGCCGGCCGCAGCAATTGCGCTGTGCGGAGTCGGCAGAACTGTCACCATAGGTGAAGCGTTCGGCAACGCGCATGGCTTGACCGGGCGATTGTTCATCGACCCTCACAGGGCGTAACTGCCGATCATATTCCATGTTCCAGACGTGGCCGTGTTGATCCCAACGCCTGCCAGCCTGGCCGGTGGCCTGAGCCAGCGAAAGACTCCATCCGGAATCGACGCAGACAACGCCCAGTGGCGTGCCGGTCAGCGAGTACGACATTGTGCGATTAGGCGTCAGTTTTCGTGCGTCTTGTCTGGCATCCCATTGTTCGATCAGACGCCCGGCAGTGTCGTAGGCTTGCCGCGTGACCCTGGGAGTTGCGGGTACCTGCGACTCACTGCTGCGGTAATAAGCGACGTGGCGCACCATCAGCCCACGGCTGTCGACGACGCTGACGTCAGGTGTCTTGTTGTGCAGGCGGGCGCTCATGCTTGCACTCCTTTGGAGGTGGCGAGCAGCACTTCCTCAAGGGTGTCGTTCTCGTCTTCCATGACTGAATACCAAGGGTGATAACGGCGGCGACGCAGGTATGAAATCGCGCCCTGCTTTGCCAGAAGTGTTTTGGTCGGCCGGCCCAGTGCGTCGTAATGCTGAAGGTCGTAATGGTCCAGTGTGCGCATCGACGTATCGTTGACGTAGCAGTGCCGATCGGCGAAATACGGTCGATAGATGCGGATTGGCAGGCCCTTGCAGTTGTATTCCTGCCTGCCGGTGACGCACCAGCGTGTGGTTGTGGCGCGTTCCTGCGCGACATCGTTCTCGAGGACGAGCCGGTTGTCGTCGCCGACGAAGTAGGCCATTCCCGGATCGACCTTCTGTTTGCTTTGCAGCTCCCGGCCGAAGCCATCAAGGCACGTCAGGGAAATGCGGATCTGCTGCTGATCGCCGGGATAACGGTCCGCACTCAACATGGCGGTGTGCACGGGCTCGCGATGTGCCTGCGCAATCAGTGCTGCAAGCTGTCGCCCATCACCGTTGAGCCGAGCGCCACTGGTGGTCAGTTCGCGGGCGCGTGTGCAGATGTGGCCGTCGGGCAACAGTAGTCCCTGTGCTACGCAGCGCTTGAACCATTCACTGTCGCGCCGTGCGTTTTCGTCGATGCGGCCCATCCAGCTGAACACATCGCTGGCGGCAATGCTTGCAGCTTGCTGCAGTGCGCCCTGCGGATCGGCAATGGCGCTCGACGGTGTGAGCGCGTCCGGTCGTCGGTAGCTGCTCAAACTGGCGAATCCGACCGGTCGGCCCTGCTCGGTTCCATGCACACTGCTGGCAATTACCTGACCGAAAGGGTTCACCAGCACTTCATTGATATTGCCATTGGCGTCGGTGATCTGCGTTGGCGCCATCACTCGATAATCGTAACTGGCCCGGGTGGTGCAGCCATCCTCCTGACGAATGGCAAGCACACAGCATTGATACGCATCATGCTCTACGGTCACCCGACCCTGGAGTGCGGTGGCTTGCAGGGACTGGGGTTTATGGAAGCCTTTTCCCGAGGCTACGTTCACGAAACCGCTCCTGACCGACCAGAACCTGTCTTGCGTCCCGGCGGGCGCGAGCCAGTCGGTCATGCGCTCATAGCCAAAACGTGTCATCAATGCGTCGTCTGGCTGGAGATCGGGCGCCAGCGTGTCGAAAGCGCGCAGAGCAGATTGATCAAACTCAGCTGTTTCGACGTAGGCGCCAATGCCGGCAAATTCAGCCACGCCGTCGGGCAATACAACGCCGGTCCGGGCGTTTTGATAGCGTTGTACCGACAACCCGGTCAACACGCCTTTCTTCGCAACGCCAGAGCCGATGAGCCATTTCTCGAACTTTTCGTAACTGATGTCGCTTGGCTTCAGCCCATCGACCGCCGTTGGCTTGCCAGCTTCGTATGCCTGGCTGCGCTGGCGCCAAGGCAGGCCGAGACGCCAGCCCTGCGCGTCGGTGAGGTGAATGTATCGGGCACGGTTCTCACTGATGTAGAAGCGCTGTTGCGTCGGGTCGTGGGCATCTTTCCACCATTGGTATTCATGGCTTTGATCGAAGGGGGCGGTGTCACTGGCGGTCAGGCGTCGGGCGTAATGGATCTGGAAACTCTGCTCTATGGCGCCGAACCGGTCCCGGCGGGTATTGATCGTGTGCACGCATTGCGGATCTGCAACGAAGCCGTCGTAGTTGTAACTGATCGATTCGAGTTCCAGGGGCAGTACCCGGATGTGGTCTCGCGCAACCTTTTGAGGGGTCAGCAGGCGCACTTGGTAGCGGTGTTCTTCAACCTGCAACAGCTTGCGCGATTTCGACCCGGCGCCGAGATCAAAGACCTCGCGCCGCAGCAGGCGGCCGCACAGGGCTCTGGCAATCGCCCGGCGGGTAGCCTCATCGCTCGCTTCGACGGCGAGTTCTTCTTCTCCCTCATACCGACTCACATAGACTTTGCCCAAGCGCTGCGCGTCTTTGTCGGACGCGTCGTAGCCGCGGCGCGACGGCTCGCCTGGCTGGCCGGTATGAAACCATTGGCGGGTCCTGCCTGGCGGCATGAGATCGGCGCCGGACAAGGCTTCGCTGCTGTTTTCGATCAGCAGTCCGAATCCGCGCAGTTGCCGCTCCTTGCTGTCGTAGTAGCCCTGGCGGTAGCTGAAACGTTGAGTCAGCTGGTTTTCAGTGATTTCATCCCGTTGCGTCTGGCTCCTGACCAGATGCAAGGCAAAGGGCAAGTGGCAGGTCAGGTCGACCTTGTTCCCTTTCATGCGCTCGGTTTTTTCGTCCAGCCATTCCTGCGCGGAACTGCGGTAAGCGATGCTCGTGGACTGTCCCATGTTGTTGTTCGAAGTGGTCAGAAGGTAGGGCTTGTGCTGGACGAAGTCATAGCGCCAGTGATGTGGAGAATGGCCAGGCGCATGGATCACCAGGCTGGAGCAGCCCAGACCACGGGTGTCCACCAGATCGACACGGCACAGATCATCGAAGCGCCAATTCTCGGGCCAGGCCAGTGTCACTGCTGAATCGAAGCCGTGGCCGGCGCGATTGCTGAAGATCAGCGCGTGTTCGGCTGTCAGGTAAATCAGATCTGCCGCGCCCGAACCGTCCAGATCCGCAAGACGGATGCGCGAGGCGTCGAAGGATTCCCGCGCACGCCCCGGCCAACGCAAAACCCGACCCTTGCCAAAACGTCCGCGGCCCAGGTTTGGCCACACTTTGATTTCATTGTGACGGATGCGTACCAGATGCTGCTGGCCGCTGCCAAGCAAATCGCTGAACGCGACCAGCTCCTGCTTCGAATGGCTGAAAACCGGAAGGTTATCTTCGTCAGCGGAGCGGGCGACTTCATGGGCAGCGCCGAACCCGTCACTGCGCTGGTTGGCGTACAGCCGGATGCTGCGTGGCCCGATCACTGCCAGATCGGCCAAGCCTGCGCCCATCAGATCGGCTTGATGTGCCTTGTCGTTGAAGAAGTCCAGAGGAAACGAATCGAAAGTGCTGAAACGGGTCCACGAGCGATTCGGCGCCATGGAGAAAAAACCGCTCATGGCCGGTTGCGCAATGACCCAGTCCAGGCGTCCGTCACCGGTCAGGTCGGACAGCGATTGCCGGGATGTTCCGTTCAACACAGGCATGGCGGGCAGAAGCTGCCCTTCGCCGTAAACGACTTGTTCGCTATTCGGTTTGCCGCGCAGCGGCTCACGGTAGCGCCAATGATCATGCTGCTGGTAGAGCAACCCTGGCAGGCCTTCGCCATACAGATCGACCCACTCCATCTGGTGGCTGGCCACTTTGGGCATCTGGCTGAAAGGCTCCCAGGCAGAGGGCGATGGTCGCAGTGCAAATTCGCTGTAAGTGAACTCCACAGGCGGATGACTTTCGGGCGCCGGCCCGTCAGCGAATGCCTGCTGATGAGCTGCCGAGAGCAAATGGTAACCCGCCTCGGTCTGCCGGTAGTCGAGCAGCAAGCGCCGGACCAACTGCGGATCCTCACCCAGTTCGTTGGGGAACCAATGAAACATCAGAATCTGCCGGCACAAGCGCTTCGTGCGCAACTCAAAGCCGTACGCGTAATCAAGAACGTGATCGTCGCGATTGACCGCATTGCCAGAGGCATAATCGGGTTTTTGCGAATACCCGGTATGGCGTCCTCCGTAGTCCAGTATCAGTTCAAAATGCCAGCGCACGGCCTCCAGACGCTTGGGACGCCACAGATACAGGTGTTGCTGGGATTTCTCGTTGCCATAGCAGACACGGCTCAGATAACGCTGTGCCGTTGTTTTTCCATCTTCAATGTCGGTCTGATAGTCATAGAAAATGTGCTCGCCTGAAGCGTTGACGCTTTCCTGCAACAGCCATTCACCGACACGCAGTGGATCCGCAGGGTCGGCCCGTCGTGCGATGGCCTGACGGCCGAACAGGTGAAGGGTTCCGTCGGCACCATGAACCAGCCAGAAGCCGGCGCGGTCATCGTCGGCAGACCAATGTTCAATCCGGTCGAAAGCGCTTTCCACGCGAGCCAGATAGCGCGTAACCGCATAGCTTTTTTTTAGATCGAGGTCGTTGTACCGATCTTGTTTGCTCGATTCTGCCGGATACCACTCGACGCCGTCGGGGCCGGCGATTTCGTCCTTGCTGGTGTAGGTCGGCACGCCTTTGGCGGTCACGCGCGTCACCGCCGGTGTCGGCAGGCTCCAACCGATGCCGAACACACCGTTGCCTGCCGAACTCGAGTAGCCCAGGGTCAGGGACGGGTCAAACCCGCGCCCCGTCGAAATCGGCAACCCCAGCTGGAAACTGGAAGCGCCGGTCGGTCCGACAGGCCCCCAGCCTTTACCCACGCTTTGAATGGCGCCACCGCCCTTGGGCAACGCGGGAATATTGATGGACAAGGGCTCCGGGCGGCTCACTGCTGGCCTCCTGCCGACCTGGCCGTGTAGTTGATGTGTATGAGCACGTCAGTCAGCGAGTCGATGAAAGTCGTTTGCCCATCCTTATCGGACAGGCACAGCCGCCAACTGGAAATGGCGCCAGTGAATTCGAAGGGCAGGTAGCGCTCATCGTTGAAATTGAGAGTGAACAGGCCGTTATCGTCAACACCGGTCGACAGCGCAATGATTTCGTTGACCCGTTGGTTTCTCAGGATGGAGTCTGTTGCTGAGGTCAGTTGGACTTCGCTGGAGAGTTGCATCAGGGTCGCCCGGACGTTCTCGTACGGAGCGAGAACTGCCGGGAAGGAAACGCTGATGGTTTTGATCCGACGCAGATAGTGATTCCTGTAATCCTGTTCGAACAGCTCTTTTGTGAGTTCGAAATCGCACTTGCCCGTGGATTTGAAAGTATTCAGGACGCTGTTCCAGTCTTCTTTTTTCCCGGTTTTGAGCTGATGCAACGACACGGTTTTGCGAATCTCCAGTTCCCGGTGATTGCGCCGCAAGTATTCAGCCTGCATTTTCATCAAAGCCAGCTTCAGGTGCTCTCCGGCTCCAAGCCCACGCTGATTGTTTTGCCAGGTGCCTTGCGGCAGGAACGTTGTGTTGAAATCTGCAATCTCGTATTGCCACGCGGCCTGCGCGTCCTGGCACAGCGCCAGTGTCATGTCGTAGGCCTGGCTGTAAAGAGGAGCAAGCTGCGTACCAAGCCACTGATACAACTGCGCCTGGGTGAAGCGCCTGCTGAGGAACTCGTGGTTGCTCCTGGCTTGGGACAATGTTGTCTGGGCCTGGCGAATCAATAACTCTGCGGCTTTCTGTTGTTCTTCCATCGATGTCAACTGGGAGGCAATCTGGGTCAACTCCAGTGCGGCCTGGTCGCGCGCAAGCGTCCATTCCTCACGTCGTCTACTGAACTGCGCCGTACGATCCAGATGGCTGGCTGCGGTTCGGTCAGCGGCCGCTCCGCCTTGGGCGAGTGCGGTCAAGGCATGCAGCGCGCCTTCCCAGCGCATGCCGCCATTGGCGAGGCCGAAGGTGTTTGGCGCCAGCATCAACGCGCCGGCACCGACCTGGGAGGCTAACGCCAGCTGTTCGGCTACACCGCTGCGCAAGTACAACTGACTGGCGCTGGCCTCCTCGACACTGAGGTCCTGTTTGAGCAAGCTTTCAAAATGTTCAAACCGCTGCTGCACGATTGTTTTGCCCACCAGCAGCGCTTTGTGATTCTGCTGCTCGGCGCGCAATGCCTGCGTCTGCAAGTCAACCGACAGCGACGCCAGTGCCCAGGCTTGCTGCTGCTGCACCTCCTGGAGTTGCGATTGTTCCTGACGCTCGATCAGCGACAGCAGCGTAATGCCGAACTGGATCAGGCTATCAACGGCGCTCAGCGCCTGCCCATGCATCACACTGAAGCGATAATGCGGGATCTGCGTCGAGGCAAAAGACGATCGCGTACCGCTCTCGCCACCGACGTTGCCGGCCTGCAACAGCGCGCGCGGCTCTTGAGGCGATTCGTACACGCGAACGGGTTTGCGTTTACCGGCGATGTCCAGACCATGCCTCAAGTTGTACAGGCGACTTTCCACCTGATCCCAGCGCTTGAGCAATTGCGGGTGGAAGGGAATATGCAATCCGGGTTTCGGCGAGATCTTGTCGTTCTCGCCAAGATCCTGTTCAGGCTGATCGGTCACCAGTTCGCCCAGTGTGATGCTTTGCCAGAGGGCGTTACGCCGGTTGATCACTGGCCGAGCACCGAGCAGATGTTGCGCTTGCAGATAGAGTGACTTCGCCTGGTCAAGGCTCTCGGTTGTCAGGCGGCGATAAGCCTCGTCAGCGCGATTGAGCAGTATGTCGACATAAAGAAAAAACACGGCCTTGCGAAAATGCACGCGATGGCTGAGCGCGATCTGATGCGGGTCATACGGATTGTTCTGCGCATAGGAGGGCTCTTCGACAGGACTCAGGGGTTCTGACTTCCAGTGCTGTGGCTGGCTAGCCTTGTCCTGCCCCCAAGGATCGAAGAGATAATTGACCCAGGTCATCGCCTCTTCGTAACGGTGCTCGGTATTCAATCGGGTCGCGACCACCCATGGCACGTATAAAAACAGTTCTGTGAAGTACTGGCCGTAAGCGCCATGAAAATCCAGCGCCTGCGTGGGGGATGAGCTCGGCGCGGAAAACTCGGATTTCGGTGAGTCGAGGTTGAACAGTTCGTCCAGACTGTTCTCCGCGCGCCGGATCATCTCGGAGGCGAAACCGGTATTGAGGCTGATCTGGTCATCAGCGTCTGGAGACGTTTTGCTGGCGTCGGGCTTGTACTGCAAAGTCTGCGACGACTCTTTAGTGGCAATCTTCCAGTCAGTGATCTTGTGGTTTTTCGCCATCAAGACTTCTCGGAGTGAAAGGAAGTCGATCGTAAGCTTCAATTGCTTCTTTACATAATCCTCCTTTGCACCGTTCTCCTTTGCATCATTTTCTGCGGTAGTTCCAGCGGTTATCGAAACCGAAAAATTCTTATCGATATCGCCAGTCAGGCTTTCCGCACCCAACGCAATTCCTATGGCGATCTTATCGTTCAGCTCATAAGCGTAGATTTCGACGTATTGATTGAATCGCTCTGGTGTTAGGGCGTTCCAGATGCTCTCAAAAAAACGTTCAAGGCAGGTTGCCGGCAGGCTCCAGTTCCCGTCGATTTTGCGCCATGCATAATTGAGTTTCAGCTGCGGGTTGCTCTTGCCCGTTGCACTTTGATCTGCAAGCTGGCCGGGGTGCTGACGGTAACTTTCTGCCCAGAATATGAATAACCGATTGTTGAACCAGACGGGCCGAATGGTATGTTCGATGGCGTTCTGTGAAATCGGTACATCGGCTTTTTTCCATTGGCTCCAGGCCTGAGGTTCAGGACGCTGGCGCTTTTTCTTCCCTTCGCCGATCAGCTTCTCAGGTCGCTGCGACATATCGAGCGAGCGCCAATAGTAGCGATCAGCTGTGCGTGATTTGGCCAGCAGATAACAAACACCGTTAGTGACGTCATCGCCATCAATATAACCATTGAGGATTTTCAGGTTCGCCACTTCCTCAAAGCGCGTGAGGTAACCCAGTATCGCTTTATGCGCGGTCGCAGCGTCGAGCCGACCCTGCGTCAAGTCGTTTTCCAATTGGCAGAAATTTTCGCTTTTATCGATCCGCAATGCAGGGTCGAGATAGAGCGACGGGAAATACATCAGTTGCTGGTGGGCTGCCCAAGTGGAATAGTGGCTCAAAATATTTTGCCACGAGGAACGCTGCTCCTCGGTCGGCGAATGATCAGAGGAATGACGAGTCATGATCAGTTCGATGTAATGTTGAAGACTGGATATCGCGAAGCTTACCGGCGTCGTCGAAACATCGTGACCGACGAATGGATCCAACAGGAAGTTATCGTAAAGCGTTTCAGCAGAAGTGTTTTTCGTTGGTCCGTCTTTCAGATGAAGGTAATAGGCTACCTGAGCATCGCGCAGGCCTTCCTCCAACTGCTTTTCCATATTCAGGGTGTTCATGTTCAGTTCCTTAAACATTTGCGGCGTGGAGAAGTTTGGCTGCGACGGTGCTCCATTCGTCCATTGAGCTTTCGTTATCCAAAGCCAACGTTTCATGCAGGCTTTCCAATGCAAGCCCAGCGCTTTTGCAGACTTCAAGGTGACGCGTGACCCAATCCAGTTGCTGCATGTTTTCAACACGCTCCCGGGATAAAGTCTGGGTTAGGCTGCTCAACGAATACTTGATATCAAGAAAGTCTTTCAGCGCTTCATTGGCTTTGTTTTTTTCATCGGTGGAGGCGATGTCTAAGTAACCTAGAAGATCTCCGCCTGCTCTCGCGTTGCCTCGGCTGTAATTGGCAAAGCGTTCAAGGCAATAGAAGTCTTCCAGTGCAAATACGTTGTTCCAGCCTGATTTCAGCAGCTGGGGCGTATTCAACAGCTTTAGCAATACGTCGCTGCTCAGGTTTAATGTCTGGCAGATTTCAGCGGCGGCCAATGATTGTTTCAGCAGCAGGATTCCCCCGGCTCTGATTTGCGTACATAGCGCCTGTTCGCTGGTGTTGACCATTTTCATGACGCAGGGAATGTATTGCGCCGAAAGCCCGGCGACGTCCTGCAGCATTTGCTGCACGGCAAGCCTTTGTGGTTCTTCAGCGCTGGCATCGCGCATGGCTCTTATCGCAGCGATATGCGTGGGCAGCGTTTCACGCGCAAAAGGAACGCGCTGCCCGAGCATGCGTAACAGTTGCGCGGCAGTCAGGCCGGCGGATCGCAACCATGCCATTACTCCGTCCAGTGCCATCAGCAAATGGAGAATGTCCGGTTTGTCATTGCCTAATTTTCCGGATACCAGCAATTCCTTGAAGGCTTCGCCTCCCAATACATTGACCAACTCGACGCATTCGAGCGGGGACAAACCAAACAGCTTTGCGATGCGCGCCTGGCGATAAAGCGATGAAGCGGTCTGCAAGTTTTGACGCAGGTTTTTCGAATATGTTTTGCTTAGTTGCGCCATCTGCTTGAGCGAATGGTACGAAATCCCGAGATCCATTCCTTCGGCAAGAGAGGCGATAGTTGCTTCCATCTCTCCCCCCTCTTGTTGGAACAAATTGGCCGTCAGGGAATTGCGACGCAAAACACGATCAGACAACGGCGTGCGGCCGTCGACCGAGTGGGTAGGTAACCGATACAGCAACGCGGCGAATTCCTCGGCCTCAATCCCGTAATGTAGTTTGAAATATTGATAAACACCCAGGGCGCGCAATGTGGACGTACTGATGAATTCATCACTGCCATCACTGCCATCACTGCCATCGCTGGAAATTGCGTTGCAGACCAATGTGTCGAGATCCCCCAGCGAGATTTTGCTCCATCGATGCAAGCGTATTATTCGCTGGAGGCGATCAAGGGCGGTAAACAAGTGTGCATTGGCATTTTCGTGTTCCAGACAAATGTTTTTCAGTTCGCTACCCTTTATATCTTCCACGACAGGATGTGAATTTTGTGACGGGTATGATTTGCTAACTTGAAGGTCCAGGAGCTGCTTGATTTCCGATGGTGAGCAATGGGTTTGAGAAGCGAACAGGTCCAGCGGGTAACGCCCGTCGTTTATTTCGGATCTGTTGACTACAGTGTTTGCTGTGCCTGTCGGGATATCTGACCGGTCGATATATTCTGCGAGCTTGACGGTGAGGACTTCGATTTGCCTGTTGCTCAGATTCGACATCTTTAGCTGGGCTTTGCAAAGCTCTTTTGTCTTCAGGTTTTCGGAATCCGCAACATGGCAATGTGGCCATTCAAACCGCAATTTGTAATCCAGAATGCCCAGTCCCAGATTCTTCGCGGCGAGCGCTACCACACATTGCTGGTGAGCGTGATGGTAGGGGAAATAAAGGGGCTTAGTCTTTTTCGACATTATCTCCAATGCTTGCTTGCGGCTGACGTTTTTTGCATCGTTTGTTATTTTTCGGCCCAGTACATTGTTGACGAGTTTCAATGTCGAGAGTGATTCAAAAACAGTGCTGGCATCTATCTTTTGCTCGGCGATATCCGGACGAAGGTCTGTTATTTTTCGCCCGGGTTTAGCTTTCGCGTCGAATTGCTTGGCAAACAAGTACAACGCGCGCAGATAAGCAACTGGAGAATCGATCGAAGCGATATCGTCATGAGCGCAGAACTCCCCCCAGTTTTCTTTGAACAGATTGTTATAAGTTGCCTCGATTTTTGTCAGGTCGCGCTTGTTTCGTGTTTTATCTGTCTCGTCTGTCTTGTCAGCTTTGTGCAGTTGGCGCTCCATTTGTTCCCGCGTCATTTGCCGGGCAGGACTGCTGGCATAAGCCAAAGTCCAAGTGTCTGCCGTTTCGCAAGTCTTTTTGAGTATGTCTGGTTCTCTTGTACTCATGATCTATTCGCCGGTTAGTGCTGTGAGTTGTCGTGGCGGCGAACATAACTTAGTCCAAAGAATTTTAGGTGTAGGAATATTCTCTGCTGAGGGTAAGAAGAAAAAACTTGAACTAAGTGGTTTGTAGGAAAAGTTCTGAAAGGATTGTTCTGGCTCGGTATTCAGGACGTTTTATTCGACTTCAGCTAGTTGTTTGTTACCGAACGTGCGCTGCAATCGTCGGCGCGAATGTTTATAAGAAATTTCGATGGCGAAAATGGATGGGGGTGATTTTCATAAAACGCGACTTGGCATATCCATTAGCGACACACCTTATCTCTCCACGAAAATTATTTTCATGCGGTTTGAAATCTCGATCTCGAAATGATTTATGAGTTTCAAACCCATTCGAACGTGACCCTTTCGAGGAGTACCGCATGACGCCTTCCTTCGGCTATTGGCTGCTGGTCTATGCCGCCGTCGCCATCATTGCGCTGATCGTGTTGATCGCCCGTTACCGGCTCAATCCGTTCATTGTCATCACCCTGATTTCCCTGGGCCTGGCGCTGGTGGCCGGGATGCCGCCGTCGGCGGTGGTCGGCGCATATGAAGCTGGCGTCGGCAAGACGCTGGGGCATATTGCGCTGGTGGTGGCGTTGGGGACGATGCTTGGCAAGATGATGGCCGAGTCCGGCGGAGCCGAGCAGATGGCGCGCACGCTGATCGAAAGGTTCGGTGAGAAGAACGCGCACTGGGCGATGGTGTGCATCGCCTTCCTGGTCGGCTTGCCGCTGTTCTTCGAAGTCGGGTTCGTCTTGCTGGTGCCAATCGCCTTCACCGTGGCGCGCCGGGTTGGCGTGTCGATTCTGATGGTCGGTCTGCCGATGGTCGCCGGCCTCTCGGTGGTGCATGCGCTGGTGCCGCCGCACCCGGCGGCGATGCTCGCGGTGCAGGCCTATCAGGCGTCGGTCGGGCAGACCTTGCTATACGCGATCGCCATCGGCATTCCGACCGCAATCATCGCCGGGCCGCTGTACGCGAAATTCATCGTGCCGCGCATTCAATTGCCGGCGGACAACCCGCTGGAAAAGCAATTTCTCGACCGCGAACCGCGCGACAAACTGCCGGGTTTCGGCATTACCATGGCGACCATTCTGCTGCCGGTGGTGCTGATGTTGATCGGCGGCTGGGCCAATCTGATTTCCACCCCCGGCAGTGCGTTCAACCAGTTTTTGTTGTTCATCGGCAATTCGGTGATCGCGTTGTTGCTGGCGACTTTGCTGAGCTTCTGGACGCTGGGCATTGCTCAGGGTTTCAACCGCGAATCGATCCTCAAGTTCACCAACGAATGCCTCGCGCCCACTGCCAGCATCACCTTGCTGGTCGGCGCTGGTGGCGGCTTGAACCGAATTCTGGTGGATGCCGGCGTTACCGATCAGATCGTCGGCCTCGCTCACGAATTCCACCTGTCGCCGCTGATCATGGGCTGGTTGTTCGCTGCGCTGATGCGCGTTGCCACTGGCTCGGCCACCGTGGCGATGACCACCGCATCAGGTGTTGTCGCGCCGGTGGCCATCGGTCTGGGTTATCCACACCCTGAGCTTTTGGTGCTGGCGACCGGCGCGGGCTCGGTTATCTTTTCCCACGTCAACGACGGCGGCTTCTGGTTGATCAAGGAATACTTCAACATGACGGTCGCGCAGACGTTCAAGACCTGGACGGTGCTTGAGACGTTGATTTCGCTGGTCGCTTTCGCGCTGACCGTCGGCCTTTCCTACCTGCTGTAACCGGAGCCCGCCGCCCATGGACATCCTCTACCAGATCCGCGCCCGCCAGGACTCCTTCAGTGCTGGCGAGGGCCGCATTGCGCGGCTGATGCTCGACGATGTCGGCTTTGCCGCCAGCGCCAGCCTCGAAGACCTCGCGCAACGCGCCGAGGTCAGCACCGCCACGCTGTCGCGCTTTGCCCGCACGGTCGGCTGCCGCGACCTGCGTGATCTGCGCCTGCAACTGGCCCAGGCCAGCGGCGTTGGCAGCCGCTTTCTTGAACCTGGGAGCACGCCCGAGCAATCGGCTTTTTATGGGCAGATCGTCGGCGACATCGAAACCACGCTGCGCCAGCATCTGGCCGGTTTCGATGAATCGCGCTTCGCCGACGCAGTGAAATTGCTCAGCCAGGCGCGGATGATTCACGCGTTCGGCATGGGCGGTTGCTCGACCCTGTGCAGCGATGAATTGCAGGTGCGCCTGGTGCGCCTCGGTTACCCGATTGCGGTGTGCCACGACGCGGTGATGATGCGCGTCACCGCCGCCAGTTTGAACGCCGAGCAAGTGCTGATCGTCTGCTCGCTGACCGGCATCACCCCGGAGCTTTTGGAAACCGTGGAGCTGGCGCGCAACTATGGCGCGCGCATCCTCGCCATCACTCGCGGCGACTCACCGCTGGCGGAACTGGCCGACGTCGTCCTGCCGCTGCAAGGCGCGGAAACCTCGTTCATCTACAAACCGACGGCGGCGCGCTACGGCATGCTGCTGGCCATCGACGTGCTCGCCACCGAGCTGGCGCTGGCCAGGCCTGAAGACAATCAAGAACGCCTGCGGCGAATCAAACTCGCCCTCGACGAATACCGTGGCGGCGACGATCACCTGCCGCTGGGAGACTGACATGCAGTACGACACCCTGATCCGCAACGCTCTGCTCATCGACGGCAGCAACACGCCGGGCTACCGCGCCGACGTGGCGATTCTCAATGGCCGCATCGAGCGCATCGGCTACCTATCTGACGCCCGCGCCATCGAAGAAATTGACGCCGCTGGCCGGGTGCTGGCGCCGGGTTTCATCGACGTGCACACCCACGACGACACCGTAGTCATCCGCCAACCCGAGATGCTGCCCAAGCTCAGCCAGGGCGTGACCACGGTGATTGTCGGCAATTGCGGCATCAGCGCTTCGCCGGTCACTTTGAAGGGCAATCCGCCGGATCCGATGAACCTGCTCGGCAGCGCAGCGGCGTTCGTCTATCCGCGCTTCAGCGACTACCGCGCCGCCGTCGAAGCGGCCAATACCACGCTGAATGTCGCCGCGCTGGTTGGCCACACGGCGCTGCGCAGCAATCACCTCGACGACTTGTTCCGCACCGCGACCCCCGACGAAATCACCGGCATGCGCGAGCAGTTGCGCGACAGCCTCGAGGCCGGCGCGTTGGGTTTATCCACAGGTCTGGCCTACGCCAGCGCCTTCAACGCCTCGACCGATGAAGTCATGCAACTGACCGAAGAACTCACGGCGTTCGGCGCGGTGTACACCACCCATTTGCGCAGCGAATTCGCCCCGGTGTTGGAGGCGATGGATGAAGCTTTCCAGATCGGCCGACACGCGCAATCGCCGGTGATTATTTCCCACCTCAAATGCGCCGGCGTCGGTAACTGGGGGCGCAGTCCGCAATTGCTCGCAGCGCTGGAAGAGGCAGCGAAAACCCATCCGGTCGGCTGCGATTGCTACCCGTACGCGGCGAGTTCTTCGACCCTGGATTTGAAGCAAGTCACCGACGCCCACCGCATCACCATCACCTGGTCGACACCGCATCCGGAAGTCAGCGGGCGCGACCTGATCGACATTGCTGGCGAATGGAAACTGTCGCTGGAAGAAACCGCGAAACGTCTGCAACCGGCGGGCGCGGTGTACTACGGCATGGATGAGGCCGACGTCAGAAGAATCCTCGCTCATCCGCTGTCGATGGTCGGCTCTGACGGACTGCCCGAAGACCCGTTCCCGCATCCGCGCCTGTGGGGCGCTTTCCCACGGGTACTGGGCCATTTCAGTCGCGACGTCGGCCTGTTTCCGCTGCACACCGCCGTGCACAAGATGACCGGCCTGTCGGCGGCGCGTTTTGGTTTGCAGGAAAGAGGCGAGATACGTGAAGGACACTGGGCGGATCTGGTGTTGTTTGATCCGGCGACCGTGCGTGACGTGGCCGATTTCAACGATCCGCAACGGGCGGCGCAGGGGATTGACGGGGTGTGGGTCAACGGCGTGTTGAGTTATCGCGACGGACAGGCGAATGGCAGCAGGGCAGGGCGGTTTCTGGCTCGCGAAGGTAATTTGCGCGAAGGATTTCATTGATGGTGATGGCGCGAAAAGATCGCAGCCTTCGGCAGCTCCTACAGGTGTACACCCGGCTGCAATCTTTTGATTTTCTGTGGTGATGGCACATTGCGATTAAAGAATGCCATCCATAAGCCGATTTGCTGACATCCTCCCCGTCTACACTGTGGGGCCAATCAGTCAGGGAGCACCCCATGAGCTTCGGCAAAACCACCCCGATCCTGCGGATCTTCGATGAGGCCAAGGCTGTCGAGTTCTACGTCGATTTTCTCGGTTTCAAGATCGACTGGCAGCACCGCTTCGAAGCGAATTTTCCGCTGTATCTGCAGGTGTCACGGGGCGAGTGTGTGCTGCATCTGTCCGAGCATCACGGCGATGCCTGCCCGGGTTCGGCGCTGCGTATCGAGACCGATGAGCTGGAGGCGTTTCAGCAGCAGTTGATGGCCAAGGATTACACGTTCTCGCATCCGCAGATTCAGGCGATGCCGTGGGGCAGTCAGGACATGACCATTGCCGATCCGTTTGGCAATCGGTTGGTGTTTACCAATGCGATCAGTCTTTGAGCTTGGCGCCCAAGATCAAAAGCCCCTCACCCTAGCCCTCTCCCGGGGGGAGAGGGGACCGATTGGGGGATGCTCGGGAGTTACGCCGACCTGAATGTGCTGTGCTGAATCCATAATCGAATTGAATGCGTGGCGTCGAATCCGTAATCGACTCGGTCTTCCAGGTCGACGGACAACGCAAGACAACTGGGTCGGCCCCCTCTCCCCCCGGGAGAGGGCTGGGGTGAGGGCAACCCCTGACACCCCACAAAAACCAGCCCACACCAAATCCCGCAAAAGTCCTCAATCAGTCGGCACCAACCGATCCAGCACCCGATTCACCGCCATCTCCGCGACCATCACAATCTGCGCAATGCCCTGCAACGTCTTGCGTTGCGAACCGTTCACCAGCCCCGCCTGATCGTTGAGCATCACCGTCGCCGACCCTAGTGTTTCGCAGGCGTCGGCCAATAGCGATTCGTTGTCGGCGTCGGGATTGGCCATGTACAGCGTGTTGGACTTGTAGGGCGGGGCCATGAATTCAGCGCTGGATGGGCCGAGGTAATGATCGAGGGCGCGGTCGGCGGCTTCGTGGAATTTCTTTGAGTCGGCGGATTCGTAGGGGGATGCCGAGTCGGTGGGGGGCGGGTTTGGGGTTACTTTGAACATGGTGACTAACCTCTGTGAGGCCACCATCTCTCCGCCGCTAAGCGAAAGGGTGGCGGCTATGCGCAAGTTAGCGGACCGGTAGTCACCAAAACCCGGCGCACCCGGAGGTGCCATGCGCACAGCCACCATCAAGCGCAGGCGAGTGCCCGACTGGATAGACATGTGCAACCGTAGTGACTAGCCGAGCCGCTAAGCTCGATCACTGAGAAATCAGTGACCGAATCAAGTTACCGGCAGGCCCCATGGCGCACAAGCCGGCGGATTCTGGCGCAGGCGTAGGCAACGGCGCAAGGAATTGTGGGTGGTTTCGCGGAATGCCGTGTCGCTTTAAACAGTTGTGCCAAGACGTGTTTAATCGGTGTGGCGAATGACGCCTTCGCGAGCAGGCTCGCTCCCACAGGGGATCTGCGGTGAACTCGGAAATGCAGACAACCGAGAACTACTGTGGGAGCGAGCCTGCTCGCGAAGAGGTCATCAGCATCACCGCCGATTCCGCAGCCGAAACTCCCCCGGCGGCATCCCGCGCCAGCTCTTGAACGTGCGATGAAACGAGCGCGGTTCGGTGAAACCCAGATACTGCGCAATGTCCTGAATCGGCAACGTGCTATTAAGCAAATAATGCTCCGCCAACTCCTGACGCAGCTCATCGAGAATCTGCTGATACGACGTCCCGACCTGCTGCAACTGCCGCTGCAACGTGCGCACCGAGATGCTGAGCTGCTCCGCCACTTGCTCCTTGCGCGGCAAGCCCTCCTTGAGCAAACCCCGCAGGATGTTTTTCACCTGCTCCCCGAGCGACGCATCCTCCAGCGTCGCCAGCAAGCCCATCGCATGTTCTTCCAGAGTTCGCAGCAACTGCGCATCGGCCTGTCGCAGCGGCAACTGCAAATAATCCAGCGGCACCACCAGCGCCGAATACGCCTGATCGAACAGCACCGGGCAACCAAAAAACGCCTCGTACTCGGCCTGCGTCACCGCATCCGGCCGCGCATGCTCCAGCCATACGCAGGCCGGCGACAGCTGCGTGTCGGCGATCCAGCGCGCATAGTGCAGCCACGAACCGAGCACGTTTTCCACCAGATGCCGACGAGTCCGTGGCCGCTGGTAGCGGCAGGTCCAGACCAGATGCACGTGCTCGCCCTGCACCTCGGCGCGGCTGACGCCCATGTCGCCGACGAGTTTTTCGAACGGCATGATCCGGCTCATCGCATCGCCCAGCGTCGCGCAATTCATGGTGATGTAACCGAGCACGCTCCACGAATTGGGCAGGACGAAATTCGCCGCATGCAGCCCGAACAAGCCATCGCCCGAGTGCTCGCAGAAATAATCCAGCAAGCGCTCGTGAACCTCACCCGGCAGGCGCAAGGTGTTGTCGCTCAACTGCTGCGCCTGCAACCCGGCCGCCGCCAACGCAGGCTCGATGGCCATGCCCAACTGTTCGGCATGGCGCAGGTATTTGAGCAGCGGCGGAACGGAAGTGAAGCCGAGCGATGGCATGGTCGCGGTCCTTTGATCGACGGCGCGTGAGCGAATGAATGCCGCAAGGTAAGTGGATTGCCCGGCGAAAGTAAATGCCCGGACGTTTGGCGCCATTCGCTACAGGTTATGGCCGGATGCGACCGTGACAGATCTCCAGCGCTGACTAGTATGCAAGCTTGATCCAACGGCAGTAAAAGGACACACGCATGCGACGCTGGAACGGCTGGGGAGAGGCAGGCACGGTGGTCGAACTGCCGGCCCAGGGCGCGACATTTCTCCACGAACGCCTGGGCGCCGGCCGGGCATTGCCCGATGCGACACTGGCAGCGGCGTTGGCGCAAGTGCCGACTTCGCGCCTGGTGCCGCATCGCTTGTACAGCATCGATACTCACGATCGCCTGCTGCACGCGCGCGGCCAGAGCCTGCCGGATTGGTTGGCGTTGCGCGAAGGCGCACTAGGCACGTATCCCGATGCCGTGGCCTTTCCCGAAACCGCCGAGCAGATCCGCCAATTGCTGGCGCTCGCCCATGATCAGGATCTGTGCCTGATTCCCTACGGCGGCGGCACGTCGGTGGCCGGACACATCAATCCGCCAAACTCCACGCGGCCGGTGCTGACGGTGTCGCTGGCGCGGATGAATCATCTGACCGACCTCGACGAACAAAGCCTGTTGGCGACATTCGGCCCCGGCGCCAGCGGGCCGCAAGTGGAAAGCCAGTTGCGTGCGCGCGGCTACACGCTGGGGCATTTTCCGCAGTCGTGGGAGCTGTCGACGCTGGGCGGTTGGGTGGCCAGTCGTTCCAGCGGTCAGCAGTCGTTGCGCTACGGTCGGATCGAGCAATTGTTCGCCGGCGGCACCTTGGAAACGTTCGCCGGGCCTCTGCAGATTCCAACCTTTCCCGCGTCGGCGGCAGGTCCCGATCTGCGTGAAATGGTGCTCGGTTGCGAAGGCCGTTTCGGGATCATTTCCGAAGTCAAAGTGCGGGTCAGTGCGTTGCCGGCGGACGAACGTTTCTACGGTGTGTTCCTGCCCGACTGGCCGCAGGCGCTGCAAGCGATCCGCCAATTGGCGCAGGCGCGCGTGCCGCTGTCGATGCTGCGCCTGTCCAACGCGGTGGAAACCGAAACGCAACTGGCGCTGGCCGGCCATCCGCAGCAGATTGCCTGGCTGGAAAAGTACCTCAAGCTGCGCGGCGCCGGCGCCGGCAAATGCCTGCTGACCTTCGGCGTGACCGGCAATCGCCAGCAAAACGCACTGTCGCTGAAACACGCGCGCCAACATCTGAAAGCCTTCGGCGGTGTGTTCACCGGCACGCTGCTGGGCAAGAAGTGGGCGCAGAACCGCTTCCGCTTTCCCTACTTGCGCGAGAACCTGTGGAACGCCGGTTACGTGGTCGACACCCTCGAAACCGCCACCGACTGGAGCAACGTCGATCACTTGCTCAGCCTGATCGAAAACAGCCTGTGCGACGCCTTGGCCGCCGAGGGCGAACGGGTGCATGTATTTACTCATCTCTCGCACGTTTACGGCGAAGGATCGAGCATTTACACCACCTACGTGTTTCGCCCGGCAGCGGACTATGCCGCGACGCTGGCGCGCTGGCGGATGCTCAAACACGCGGCCAGCCAAACCATCGTCGACAACCACGGCACCATCAGCCATCAGCATGGCGTCGGCAAGGATCACGCGCCGTATCTGCTGCGGGAAAAAGGCCCGCTGGCGATGCAGACGTTGCAAGCACTGAGTGAACATTTCGACCCGGAAGGGCGCCTCAACCCGGGCACGCTGTTGCCAGAGTCGCGGCCATGACGGCGAACTGGAACGCGCAGTGGCGCGAGCAGATTCTGCCGACGCTGGCGGATGAAACCTGGGACCTGATCGTGATCGGCGGCGGCATCAGCGGCGCCGGAATCGTCCGCGAAGCCGCGCGCCGGGGCTGGCGCTGTCTGCTGCTGGAGCAGCGCGATTTCGCCTGGGGCACCTCCAGCCGATCATCGAAAATGGTCCACGGCGGTTTGCGTTACATCGCCAAGGGCCAGTGGCGCCTGACCCGCGATTCGGTGCGCGAGCGTCAGCGCCTGCTCGACGAAGCGCCGGGGCTGGTCGAGCCGATGAGTTTCATGATGCCGCACTATCGCGGCGGCTTTCCCGGGCCGCGCGTCATGGGCGGCCTGCTCTCGGTTTACGACGCGCTGGCGGGGCGGCGCAACCATGCTTTTCATGACGCCGAGCAACTGCGCTTTCTCGCCCCGGGGGTGAAGGAAAAAGGTTTGCTCGGCGGCAGCTGTTTTGTCGATGCGCTGACTGATGACGCGCGGCTGGTGATGCGCGTACTACGCGAGGCTCGGGCCGATGGCGCGGTGGTGCTCAATGGTGTGCGGGTCACGCAACTGCTGCGTGAAGGCGGGCGGGTGTGCGGGGTTCAGGTGGAAGATGGCGAGGGCGGGGCGACGCTGCAATTGCGCTCTGGTGTGTTGGCCGTTGCCACCGGCCCATGGGCCGAACGGCTGCGTCCGACTGAGGCACCACGGCAATTGCGACCGTTGCGCGGCAGTCATCTGTTGCTGCCGGGTTGGCGTCTGCCGGTGGCGCAGGCGTTCACCTTTCTGCATGCGCGCGATCGGCGCCCGGTGTTCGTGTTTCCGTGGGAAGGCGCGACGGTGGTGGGCACCACGGACCTCGATCACCGCGAAGACCTCGACCACAGCGCGCGCATTTCCAGCGCAGAACTCGACTATCTGCTCGCCGCGTGCCAGCAGCAATTTCCCGGCGCCGAAGTGGGCGTCGACGACGTGCTGTCGACCTGGTCAGGCGTGCGTCCGGTGGTGGGCAGCGCGGCGGGTGCGCAGCAGGACAAACCGTCCAACGAGACCCGCGAACATGTGCTGTGGCAGGAGCCCGGTTGCGTGACTTTGGCCGGCGGCAAACTGACCACATTTCGCCCGCAAGCGATCGAAGTGCTCAAGGCTTGTGCGGCGATGCTCGGGCGTTCTTTTGTCGATGACGGCGCTCCGGTGTTCGCCGCTGTGCCGCCGCTGACACTTGCGGGACTGAGTACGAGTCAATGGCGACGCTTGGCCGGACGTCACGGTCGAGACCTGCCGAGGCTGGCGCAATTGCTCGGCGAACTCGGCCACGAAACAGTCGGCGCCAGCGATACGTTGTGGTCCGAACTGGCGTTCGCCTGCGAGGCGGAAATGATTCTGCACCTGGATGATTTGCTGCTGCGCCGCACCCGTTTGGGCCTGTTGCTGCCGCGCGGTGGCGAGGATTATTTGCCGGCGATCCGCACGCTCTGCCAGCCACGATTGGCCTGGGATGATGAGCGCTGGCAAACGGAAATCCAGCGCTATCGTTTGCTTTGGCTGCGCGATCACGGCTTGCCGGAGATCACGCCATGAAATACCTGTTAGCCATCGACAACGGCACCCAGAGCGTGCGCGCATTGCTCTTCGATCTGCAGGGCAATCTGCTCGGCAAAGGCAAAGTCGATCTGCAGGCGTACTACTCGACGCAACCCGGTTGGGCCGAGCAGGATCCGGAATATTACTGGGCGAAACTCGGCGAGGCGTGTCAGCAACTCTGGCAGCAGACCGGCATCGACCGTGCGCAGATTGCCGGCGTGTCCCTGACTACCCAGCGCGGCACGGTGATCAATGTCGATGCCAGCGGCAAACCGCTGCGCCCGGCGATTGTCTGGCTTGATCAACGTCAGGCCGAGGTCGAGGGCGGCATCAAGGGGCCGTGGGGCTGGCTGTTCAAATTGGTCGGCGCCCAAGGAACGGTGGATTACTTTCGCGCCCAGGCCGAGGCCAACTGGATCGCCCGGCATCAGCCCGAAGTGTGGGCGGCGACCGACAAGTTTCTGCTGCTTTCGGGCTTTCTCACTCATCGCTTGTGCGGACGCTTCGTCGATTCGGTCGGCTGCTGCGTCGGCTATCTGCCCTTCGACTTCAAGCGGCTGAAATGGGCGGCGCCGCGCGACTGGAAATGGCAGGCCCTGGCGGTGCGCCCGCAGCAGTTGCCGAGCCTGCACAAACCCGGCGAAACCCTTGGCTATATCAGCGCCGAAGCCGCCCGGCACACCGGCATTCCCGAAGGCCTGCCGCTGATTGCCGCCGGCGCCGACAAGGCCTGCGAAGTGATCGGCTCCGGCGTGGTCGATGCCAGCACCGTGTGCCTGTCCTACGGCACCACCGCGACCATCACCAGCACACGCTCACGCTACCTGGAAATCGTCCCGCTGATCCCGCCGTACCCCTCAGCCGTGCCCGATCAGTACAACTGCGAAGTGATGATCTATCGCGGCTACTGGATGGTCAGCTGGTTCAAGAACGAATTCGGCCTGCGCGAGATGCAACAGGCAAAAGAACAGGGCATCGAACCGGAGCAACTGTTCGACGCGCTGGTCAACGCGGTGCCGCCGGGTTCGATGGGCCTGATGCTGCAACCCTACTGGTCACCGGGCATCCGCGAACCGGGCGTGGAAGCCAAGGGCGCGATGATCGGCTTCGGCGACGTACACACCCGCGCGCACATCTACCGGGCAATTCTCGAAGGCCTGGCCTACGCGCTGCGCCAAGGCATGGAGAACATCGAGCGACGCTCAAAGGTCTCGATCCAGCGTCTGCGCGTCGCCGGCGGCGGCTCACAAAGTGACGCCGCCATGCAACTGACCGCCAACATCTTCGGCCTGCCGGCAGAGCGCCCGCATGTGTATGAAGCGTCCGGGTTGGGGGCGGCGATTTGCTGTGCGGTGGGGTTGGGATTGCATCGGGATTTTCCATCGGCCATTGCGGCGATGACTCGGGTTGGAGCGGTTTTCACACCGCAGCCTGAGGCGCAGAAGGTTTATGAGCAGTTGTATAAAGAGGTGTATTTGCGCATGTACCGGCAGCTCAAACCTCTGTACCAAAGCATCCGCAAAATCACCGGGTATCCCGAATAGTCCTGACACCCTAGACCCCTGTGGGAGCGAGCCTGCTCGCGAAGGCGGAGTTTCAGTCAATGACGATTTGAATGATCCACCGCTTTCGCGAGCAGGCTCGCTCCCACCGGGATTTTGCTGTGCGCTCAAAATCCGGTGAGTCACACAAATCCAAATGTGGGAGCGAGCTTGCTCGCGAATGCGCAGTGTCAGGCAACGTCGATTTGATTGACCCACCGCCATCGCGGGCAAGCCCGCTCCCACAGGGGTATTGCGGTGTGCTCAAAATCCAGCGAGCCACACAAATCCAATGTGGGAGCGAGCCTGCTCGCGAAGGCGCAGTGTCAGGCAATGTTGATTTGACTGACCCACCGCCATCGCGGGCAAGCTCGCTCCCACAGGGATTTTCGGTGAGCTCAAAATCCAGCGAGCCACACAAATCCAAAGGTGGGAGCGAGCCTGCTCGCGAAGGCGCAGTGTCAGGCAATGTTGATTTGACTGACCCACAGCCATCGCGGGCAAGCCCGCTCCCACAGGGATTTTCGGTGAGCTCAAAATCCAGCGAGCCACACAAATCCAAAGGTGGGAGCGAGCCTGCTCGCGAATGCGCAGTGTCAGGCAACGTCGATTTGATTGACCCACCGCCATCGCGGGCAAGCCCGCTCCCACAGGGATTTTCGGTGAGCTCAAAATCCAGCGAGCCACACAAATCCAAATGTGGGAGCGAGCCTGCTCGCGAAGGCGCAGTGTCAGGCAATGTTGATTTGACTGACCCATCGCCATCGCGGGCAAGCCCGCTCCCACAGTTATCGAGGTGAACACATCAACAGTGCTCGAACACGAAAACCTGTGGGAGCGGGCTTGCCCGCGATTCGGTTTCAGCCTCAGCGCAAGACGAACATCAAACGCGGAAGTGGCTGACCATCTGCTGCAACTGACCACCCAACCGAGCCAGTTCAACACTCGACGCTGCCGTCTCATCACTCGCCGCTGCGGTCTGTTCGGACACGTCGCGTACGTTGATGATGCTGCGGCTGATCTCTTCGGCCACGGCGCTTTGCTGTTCGGCAGCGGCGGCGATCTGCTGGTTCATCGACTGGATGTTCGACACCGTGCGGGTGATGTTTTCCAGCGAGGCGCCGGCCTTGCGCGTCAGGGCGACGCTGCTGTCGGTCAGCGCGCGGCTGTTGTTCATCACCGCCGAGACTTGCTGGGTGCCGTTCTGCAGACCGGCGACCAGACCTTCGATTTCCTCAGTCGACTTCTGCGTACGTTGAGCCAAACCGCGCACCTCATCCGCAACCACGGCAAACCCACGCCCGGCTTCACCGGCACGCGCTGCCTCGATCGCGGCGTTCAGCGCGAGCAGGTTGGTCTGTTCGGCGACAGCCTTGATCACGTCCATGACGCTGCCGATCTTGTCGCTTTCCTGTTGCAGCACGCTCATCGCTTCGGTCGAACGCACCACTTCGCTGGCCAGACGTTCGATCTGCGCGATGGCCTCATTCACCACCTTGTCGCCTTCACGTGCTTCGCCGTCCGCAGCGGCAGCGGCTTGCGACGCTTCCTCGGCATTGCGCGCAACTTCCTGCACGGTGGCAGTCATTTCGTGCATGGCGGTAGCGACCTGATCGGTCTCGATTTTCTGGCTGTTCACGCCGGCGCTGGTCTGTTCGGTCACTGCCGAAAGTTCTTCAGCGGCGCTGGCAATCTGGGTGACGCCGTCGCGGATGCCACTGATCAAATCACGCAGGGTCACGCCCATGCGCGCGATGCCTTGCTGCAACACGCCGAGTTCGTCGCGGCGAGTAACGGTGACATTCTGGGTCAGGTCGCCGCTGGCGATGCGCTCGACCACGGCGAGGGTTTCCTGCAACGGCCGGGTGATCTGACGGGTGATGATCACCGCAGCAATCACGCCAACCAGCAGCGCCAGCAACGTGCTGATCAATTGGAAGGTGCGCGCCTGGGCGCTTTCAGCGTCACGGCGATCAAGCTGGATCTGGTACAGCTGCTCGCTCAGGGCGACGATGGTGGTGCCCTGATCGGTCATTTCCTTACGCGCCTGCACGGCCTCGGTGTTGGCGTTCTTGTACGCCATCAACGCGCTGCGGTAGCTGGTCAGCGCGGTTTCCAATTGGCGCAGGGCATCCTGCTGAGTCGCGGCAAATTGCGCATTCAATGGCTTGAGGCTGGCGATGGCCGCGTCGATCTGGCCGACGGCTTTCTGCTCGGTCTCGGCATTGCTGGTCGCGGTGTAACCACGCACTTCATAGCGCGCGAGGATGAACGCTTCCTTGGCCGCAGTGACAGCCTGGAACTGCTCGAAACGCTGATCGCTCAACTCCATCTGCTGCACGCGCTGGCTGATCGATTCGATCAGGTTGTAGGCGGTCTGGGCGTTGGCGCTCATGGTGTCGCGGGCGCTGTTGCCGGTGCGATAGGCGTTGCGCATTTTGTTCAGCGAGGTCTGGTATTCAGCGATGGTCGCCGCCTGCTGCTTGAGCAGTTTGACGTTCTCCGGACTCTTGAATTTGCTGATCAACGCCTGCTGCTGAGCGGCGAAACTTTCCAGGGTGGTCTGCACATTCTGCGCGGCGGTTTCGTCGCCGTTGGTCAGCATGTATTGCAGGCGCACCACGCGCAATTTGGTCAGGCCAGCGTTGAGCTGGGTGATATCGCTCATCCAGTTGCTGCGGTCGATCAGGCCGCCGAGACTGGTCCAGCCGGTCAGCGCCAGAACGCAGGTCAGGGCCAGCACCAGGCCGAAGCCCAGGCCGAGTTTCATGTTCACGCTGATGTTACCGAACCAGCTATTCATGCAAATCCTCCAGAAACGTTGGGTTTCTTGGTCGTCAGTTAAGCTGGAAGATTGTTGTTCTTTTGAGCCAGCAGGGGTGTTAGCAGGTCTGTATCGGCCGCAAACCCGAGAGCTGAAAGGATTTTTGTCTGACAGATTTCGTGCAACTCAACCCAGGCGCCGCGACCAGCGCTGATCCGGCGCCTCGAACCCGGGATTGACCAACGCCGTCAGCACATGGTCCTGCCATCGCCCGGCGATATTCAGATACGCCTTCGCATACCCCTCACGCTCAAAACCCAAACGCTCAAGCAACCGCGCACTGCGCTCATTGCCGGGAATGTAATTGGCCATGATCCGATGCAGATTCTGCACATCGAACATATAACCAATCCCCGCCTCCAGCCCCTCCTGCATCAAACCCTGCCCCTGATACGCCTCATCGATGTGATAACCCACATAACACGCCTGAAACGCCCCACGAATAATCCCGCTGAAATTGCACGCACCAATCATCTGCTGACCGTCCGGCGACAGCAGCGCGAAATGCATGGCTAACCCGGCTTCGAAAGCACTGGCCTGGATCTCGAGACGACGGCGGATGTTGGCGGTTGAGAAATAGTCGGTGGTGCGGATGGGCGACCACGGCGCCAGGTGGCGGAGGTTGCGCTGGTAGAACGCGCTTTCGAGCTCGGCTTGATCGGGGGAGAGGATCGCCAGCGTGAGGCGCGGGCAGGGCAGGGATAACAGTGGCATCGAGCGCTCCTTGGCGAGGGATCTGCTGGCAGAGTCGCGCATATGGTGGGGAGCGGCAAGGTGTGCTGGATGGCAGACGAAAAAAAGCCCGCTAGGAGCGCGGGCGAACCGTAGTTTCTTGAATGAGCGGGATGGACTTTACAGCGTGAGCGGATTCAGCGTGGTGAAGAAAAATTCATTGTTTACGGGCGGTACGCCCGGAGTGGCTGCTTTGGCAGGCACTAATTTTTACTCATCCGAGCGATTCGTCAAAGTAATCGCTGTCGAGCCTGGGAACCTTGTAAAGCTGCGAGCTGATGCCCACGTCGTGGTCAAGCATCAGGTTGACCAGTCGTTCGCCATCGACCAACACCAACCCCTCGACCGAGCGCGCGAAGTCAACGGCTTGAGCGGTAAAGCCGGAAGTGGTGATGAATACGCCACGTTTGGCTTTTTGTCCGGCGAGGGCGCCATAGAACGCCTGCAGGTCGGGACGGCCGACGGTGTTCTGCCAGCGCTTGGCCTGCACGTAAACCTTTTCCAGCCCGAGCGCGTCCAGCGAAATCACGCCATCAATGCCGCCATCGCCGCTGCCACCGACTTGCTGCAGCGCCTGACGGTTGGCGCCGTAGCCCAAGCTGTGCAGCACGTCGAGCACGATATGTTCGAAGCGGGTCGGGCTCGCTTGCAGCAGGCTGTCCAGCAAGTCGCCCGCTACGCTCGTGCGCAGCTCAAGGATGGCTTGGTTCAGGCGTTCCTGTGGGCTGCTCGTAGCTAGCTCTGTCGATGCAATCGGCATTGAAGTGTCGGTGCTCTCATCCAGTGAGGCCGCATCCGGTGCCGTCTTCAGTTTCACGCTCATGAAATTCACGGCCAGATGCTCGACCAGTTCTGCGCTCAACGGGGCAGGGTTGGCCTGAGCAAATGCGCGGCCGGTGTCGGTCAACTGCCAATAGCCACGCTTTGCGCTGCTGGAGTAGCCGGCGCGCTTCAGCCGATCATGCGCCCAGCCTGAACGGTTCTTGTAGGTAGCCTGACCGCTGGCGATGGTCTCTTGCCGCTGTGCTTCGCTCAGGCCTAATGCCTGTGCGGCCGCTTCGTGGGCCTCGGATGCGGTGGCACCTTCCGGATGAGCCGAGAGAAACCGCAGGATGGGCTCGATGAACTGGTCGTAGGTCGGGACGGACATGGTTCTTTCTCTTCCTGATAAAGGCTTAGCCCAATGTAACCCATCGACGGCCGCGCTTACCTGTGGCGAAGTGTACAAAGCGCCAGATTGCGCTGGCGCAAAATGTGTTTGGCCCGGGGTCAGTCGTTCGAGGGGGGGGGCAGCCTTCAGCGCTCGGCCGACCGCTGTCAGGCGATAGCGTTGTTTGCTGCTGTTGGGCTTGTCTGGAACGGTCATCTCGACCACGCCACTCGCCAGTAGTGGGGCCAAGACCTGCTCGCGAAACTTGCTGCGGTTGCTGCGCCCGACGAAGGTCATTAGCTCGAGCACAGTGTGCTCACCTGTCATCCTGCTTAGCAGAGTTACCTGCTCTGGCTGCAAAGACAGGCGATTTACGGCTTGTTCTCCGTCGACAACGGACTCAGTCCCTGCTTGGTCCCGACTTAGTCCCTACTTGGTCCCCGCTTGGGCCCGAAAGAGGCCCTTTCTCAACGGTCCGCTGAATCACCACCCTGAATTGGTTACTCGGCCGATCATCGTCAAGAGTGATCATTGGCCAAGCGTCGATTGCGCGCGGGATACCTGTGCCTAAACCGCGATAGGGCAGGATGTGCACAGCATGGGAGGTGAGCGCCGGGTTACGACGATTGGACAGGCCGAATCGAATTTTTTCAGTGTCGAGTACGTCAGGCAGGTGCCCAGGGCTGATCAATTCTATTCGATCAGCGAAGATCATGATCCGGATCGAGGCGCTGACAAAGTAGTCGCGGTGGATCAGGGCATTGCGGATTCATTTCGTCTGAGCGCACAGACGTGGGTTGCGTCTCACCCTTTCCCGACCGCTTTGGAAATTGTTGTATGCCGAAGATCTCAAACCAGAGAAACCCTAAATTCAGTCAAGCTAAGTCCCAAAAGAAGACGCAGTAAGGTGTCGTCTCGCTGGAGTTGGTGGGCCGGGGTAATCTGAAACAGTTGTTCATCCCATTGTTTAATATAATAAAACTTGCCTTCAGGTTTTGATGGGAATACTAAATGGAATACCTCGCAGAGTAGTATTCCTTGCCTACAGGCGTATGAGTGGTAGCAATTTGTCGTATCTATGACTAGCAGGGCGTTCGAATCTGTCTCTATGACGGAGAGCAATCGATCTGAGATGAGGAATGCGACAGAAAGGCTGGGTATTAGTTTGCCGGACGGTTGGCATCGCCTGTAGAAAAAAGCTGATATAAGAACGCGCATAGAAAATCCAGAACGATTTGCTAGTGATAGTACTGGACCGGTGATAGCATTTGTAATGGTAGATTAAGAATCTCTGAGCACGTTGTCATTTATTTGCTAGCGATTTAAATACACGCCAGAGATGCTATGTCACATTGAGATTTGAAGTATCTGGGTTTGATAAATGTCCAAAATTTTTGTAGAGGAAAGTAGTTGAAAAATGGAATATGTGGGTTGTGTAAAAGGCATACAATCCTCAAGAAAAGTCATTTATTGCCCAAGTCGGCATACAAAGTGCTCAGATCCTCAGGAACTAAGCTTGCACCACCAACGAAAGTTGAAATTGATCGGAAAAGAGTTGTACAAACGGATCGGCAGATAGTACGTTATTTTTTATGTGGACAATGTGAACAGGTATTTTCCGCAAGAGGTGAGGACGCAATTTCAAAACTCTGGGCGAGAGGGGGGGATTTCCCTCTTTTGGATATTCTTCAGAAGCTTTCCCCAGTAAGTACGCGTGGTGAAAGCTATGGATATGCAACTGAAGACTTGGATCAATTTATTGTTAGATCTTTACATTATTTTGCTGTCAGTGTCGTATGGCGTGCAATAAAATGGCCTGGTGAGGACTGCAACTTCGATGATGCTGATGTGCGAGTTAGTTGCGAACGCATGAGGAAAGTAGAAGAATATCTGTTGGGAGGGCTTACCCATCTTGAAGAGTCTCTAGTAATGATTTCTGTCAATACTTATGAAGGGTTGAGCGATATGATATCAGTTCCTTCATGTCACGCTAGAGAATCATTTAATTTTTTTGAGTTTTATATATTGGGTCTGAGGTTTAGAGTGTTTTTAAATTTTCATTATTCTGATTTAAAACTCAAAGTCATTGATGATCATCTAAATGTCATGATCATGGCTGCGGATCATGGTAGCGAGCCATTTATAAAAGAAGTCGCAGATTTTTTCTTTAAAAATGACATAAAGTAGTATTGTTATAGGCATGGGTTAAGCGTCGCTCATTTTGTAACTTGGTTTTTGCTTGTTTTAACATAGCTCAGTGATTGGTGATATTTATACAAAGCCCGGCGATCATGCAGGGCTGATGGCATGGAGTTGTCTAAGGTGTCGGCAAAAATATTACTAGATTTCACCAAGATAATCTGAATCAAGTTTATATGTTGAGTACTGTTTTGTTTCTATTACTCCTAGGCCATACTCTATCATCAGTTGTGCTAAATTATTTCCATCTATTAGAGCTAGGTTTTTCTGCTGTTGTTCTTTTTCCGCAAAATTGATTGCAGCTTTCGAAAATTTTGACGTTGTTATAAATGCCCCTCTAAATCCATTCTTCATCGCGCCAACAAAATCCCTAATTTGGGAAGCCTCGACTGTACGGTTGTATGCATAACGTTTGACTTGAACATAAACTCTATCGAACCCTAATCTGTCCAAGTGAATTTCACCGTCAATACCACCATCTGCTCCGCAGGGACTGTGCTTAATTGATCCATTAATCCCGTAGCCCATTTTTAACAATAAGTCGAGTACTAATGATTCAAAAACCCTAGGTTGTAATGTTATTATTTTTCCCAAGAGCTCATGCTTGGTCTCGGTGATATGCTTTTCATGAGCTTGCTGGAGATGCTCTTCCGGTATTTTATCTTTACTTATATTAGTAAGCGATATTGATGGTTCAATGTTTTTGAGCAGTCCATATTTCCCGCTTTCTGCCTGGAAGAAATACTTGCGTGGCATGGCCGAAGGAAATGCTAGCCCTTCACAATGCCTTCGTATTTGCTGGCGGACCACTCCTATAGGAGTCTGTGTGTTGAATACGTAAAGTTTTTTCGCGTCTATTTTCTCATAGATTTGCTGAGCTGAAAGCTCCTCCTTATTTTGGGTTAGGATTTCTACAATGGCCTCGACAATGGTCCTTGGACGATTCATGTTGACTCGATTTCAGTGAAGTTAGGAAAATATCTATAATTGTCCCATAATGCGTCGATATCTTTATCTGTGAAAATTCTCTTTGAGAGTTTTTCTCTTTCTGGCATGGTTTCCATAATATGCCTAATTTCTTTAATAGTTAAGTTCGGCGTTTTTATCTCAAAGGGTGAGTCTCCGTTTTTGTGGAAGTAAAGTTCATTGAATCGGCACGAAGAGTGGATTTGGGTATCGCTTTCTTTATAGACGATAAAAGCGACTGTTGCCATGTCGCAACCATCGGCGTACTTGAAAAATAACACTTGATCTATAATTATTCTCTCTTCGGGAGGTAATGCCGTATTTCTAATGGTGATTATTTTCTGCAATTCTTTTTTTAAGCATTCTTTTAGAAAAACGGCTAATTGTTTGCTTTGTTTCCAACCTCTCGTATCTATCCCTGGCTGAACGTAGGGCCTTCCAACTAAGTCTACAAGTTTAGACTCTATTTCTTCTGATGAAAGATTATGGTTCGAGCCGGAGATTAACGGAGCGCAATTGAAGCTAGCGCTATAAATGCTTCCGCTTTCAATTGTCCCGGCAATTATTGCGGCATCATCAAGCATGTATGGAGAAAACGTCCCGTCATAGTCAAGCCAATAAATCTTTCTTCCTGGTTGGGCGGAAAGTTGTGGTAACACGTCAGTTGATCTGCCAAACTTCATTTGAATGGATGAGTATGGCTTATTGAACTCATATCGCTCAATGTTAGTTGTGTCGGCTTCGATGCTAATTAGGTTCTCTATACCCAAGTGACGATGGAAAAGAGAAAAGTCTACAAAGTATTTTGATCCGAAACCAATATATTGATAGTCTCTAAGCGGTGCGTAGTGACGGAGGCAGCTAAATACATCTCGCATCATTTTGCGTTCGATGCTTTTGGCTGGTCGTATAGAATAATTTATTTTTCTGCCGCTATTACTCATTTTCGCACTCGTATTCATAGTAGTAGTCAAAAGTTAAGCGGCCTACTTGGGATGCAGTTTTTACATCCAGAGAGGTTTTGGCCTTTTCAAGCTTGTCATTAGGAATGCTGTAGGAGATTTTTGTATTGTTTTTGTCTTGTTTTGGCGGAATAATTTTTTCAGGACGTATAAATCTATCAGAAAGTGGAGCGTCTAAGATTCTGATGGCGTTTGCTGCTGCTATGCTATTGGCAAGAGGGGTTGATTCAATTTGTGCTTGATCCCAATCGTAATTCTCCTCAGTACGCTCTCTTAGAAACTTTAAGATTGGCTCCATACACTGTCCCATATGAAGTAAAGCGTACTTGTAAACTTTACTGTCGCCATCAACGCCCGTTTTCGTAGTAGTCCAAGGTAGCTTTGATGCATCTTCACAGGAGAATTCGACTAAACCTCTAAAAAACGCAAAATCAGTATGGAACTTGTTTATGCCATTTTTTCCCCAGCCAGTCTTTTCTGTTTGGTCTGCTTCAGCTACTAGTCTTCCGTTGCATACTATATACCAGCCGCTATCGTATTTACTTCGCTCCGATAAACCGCATGTTATAGTGATATCTATATTTCCATATGTGAATTTTTTCTTTATTAGGCTCAACTCCTCTGAGTTTTTTATTGTTATATCTTTGCTTTTTATCGGGACTCCATTGAAGTAAATTTTAAAGTTGTTGTTTAGCTGTTTGAAGTAGGCTGCAGAGACTTCTCTCATCAAGTTGTTAAGGTAGGTTTCTTCGGAGAAATTTTCTATGGTTTCATCTTTTAGTTTCGTGACTTTTATTCTTGTTTCTCCACTTTTCAAATCCGACTGCTCAAGTATGTTGAAGTAGAAGTGCCACTCTTCTAGACTGACCCATTCATCTACATCGACGCTAACATTATATGCTGTGTTGTTGTGATGGGACTCGACCTCAAATTTAGTTCCTAGCTTAAATAGTGTTCGCTTCATGCCTACGCCAAACTGGCCTACCGAATTTGGAGTATCTGGCGCATCTTTGGGGCGTCCGAAGCGGAATGCGTAACCCTTCGCTTTTTCTAAATCCAAGCCGCCGCAATTATCCTTGATTTGAAATGTTTCCTTTGTCGCGTTAATTATTATTTCGGGGTTTTTTATTTCATTTTGTATGGCGGCATCTATGCTGTTGTCGATTAAATCGAGGATGGCCCGGTCAGTTGCAATGTCGCGGGTCATCATATTGATGAAAAATTCCTTGGTAGGGTTTGCTTTGATGATATTTTTATTTGACATGTATTTTTCGCTTTAGTAGGTTCGTGGTCGCCGCTGTTGAGCGCGGCGCGCAGTTAGTGACTTTTTAAATATATGGGGATAGGGACTGTTGTTTCAGGCGTCGTAAGTTTCGCGCAAGTTTATAAATTTTTTCTGCGTGAAAAATTAAGTCTTTAGTCAGATTTAATGGGGCAAACGAATTCCACCTGGCTTCGACACATTCTCTTGACGATGGTTGTAGGTGGGTTTGATGGAGTGCCACTACGCCCGAGTGGGGTGGCTGAAATCCACAGCGTTTTTGCTTGCCTAGATCCGTGCCAATCTGGATCACGGGCACGAAAGCTTTGATTGGTGCGTACAAAATTTGGGTGATGGTGCGAGTGAATTCCATTTCTTCGTCTTCCACAAATCCTTAACTCATAGAGTATTACCGAAAAACAGTGTAATGGCACGAAGCTATTGGGGTGTTGTAACGGGCCCCCGCTCGTGGGATATGCAGGTGGTCCAACAATGGCCCCCGAGACTGGGTACGTCGGAGATTTGCTGGCGTAGCATTCATGCACAGTAAAGGAGAGGTGATGGGCAGTAGGTAGCTGATTTAACTGAAATTATAGGAAGCCTAAAGCCTAGCATCTCAAATCCTTATCTGGCTTGAGTTGAGTTTTGCCCTACAGAAGTGGATCGATCCCTGATGTTCGCCCTGGATGGGTGGCTTGGCCTGTCGACCGGCGCTTTTCTGCCTTGCGATGCAGTGCGACCCAGCGGGGTTATCTTTGAAGAGCGAGCACAGCCATTTCTGTTGAGGAATTCGACTTCGCAACCTGGCGGGTCACTCGGTGAGCGGGCATTTTAGGGCTAATCTGAATGACTTTAATCTCTAGAAACTGTGCGAAGATTCCGAACTTGAATCTCTCTGTGTGCTTTCCGTCCTGAAAGCTGAGAGGGCGACTGTTTTCAGTGGATGGGCCAGGCTATCGTCGAAGGCTGTTTTCGAAGCTAGCGTAGATAAAAAAGGTGTCGAAGTTCCGCTGACCTCGCCTGAAGCCGGCGTGTCGCTGACGGTAGAACTCAACGAGGTTCTGGAAATTTCTGAGTTCGCGCCTGCTCGCTCGAATAGATGCTGTATGTCTTTTTTTGCTCAGTGTTTGTCTGCATGCAGACAAACATGATAAGCTTTTGGCCTATGACTAGCCCTTTTTCCTACACTTTTCCTGCCATCCGTGGTGTCCAAGCGGGACGGGAATACTATGTCTCCATGTGCCCGCTGCGGTTGTTGGCGAAGCTTTTCGTTTTTGATAATGAGGAGCTGATGCCTGAGTTGAGGGCGCAGAGGTCGATCAATCGTTCTCGCATTCCCGAGCTCGCCAGGTACATCACCTCCAATTCAGATAGCTACACATTCTCGGCCATCACTGCGTCTATAGACGGCAAGGTCAGCTTCACGCCTGTGGGGAATGACGATACTAACCATTTTCGAATGGGCACGTTGACTGTCGATATGTACGCTAAGTTTATCGTCAACGATGGGCAACATCGCCGCGCGGCAATTGAGTTAGCTATTGGGGAGCGCCCCGAGCTCGGTGATGAGACAATTGCCGTGGTTTTTTTCCACGACCGCGGGCTTGAGCGTTGTCAGCAAATGTTCGCCGATCTTAATCGTCATGCGGTCAAACCCTCGCCTTCGCTAAGCGTGCTATACGATCACCGGAATGCGGCAGCTAGCGTGGCGAAGCACCTGGGGCTTACGTCGCGAGTCTTCAGAAACTTGATTGAGGCGGAGCGATCTTCGCTGTCTAAGCGTTCGCGGAAGCTATTTACCCTCAGTGCTCTTCATTTTGCGATTTTGGAAATGTTAAGCGAGCGGGAGCTTGAAGACTTCTCCGTGGCATCGAAGAAGTGCCAAGATTTCTGGGAAGTCATTGGGGATCAGATCCCCGAGTGGATATACGTGCGTGAAGGTCGTATGACGGCCGGCGAGGTTCGACAGGACTTTATTCATTCCCATTCCATCGTGCTGCATGCATTAGGGCGTGTAGGCAAGTTCATTTACAAAACTAATGCAGGGCAACCCGACCTCCAGTTGTTGCTGAGAAAACTACGTGAAATTGATTGGTCGCGTACCAACATAGCCACCTGGGAAGGACGTGCAATGATTGGCGGTCGGATGGCAAAGAATAGTCAGAACATCACCCTGACATGCAATCAAATCAAACTCTCGCTCGGGCTTCCTCTGACTCCTGAAGAGCAGGTCATCGAAAGCGCGTTTACTAGTGCCCGCCAGTAAAGCTGCAGGTTACACACCGGAAAAAACTATGAGCACGCCTCCCGAAACTATCATCGAAGAAATTCAGACGCTCTACCGCTCCGACTCTATACCATGGATCATTGGATACAGCGGCGGTAAGGACTCAACGGCCTCCCTGCAGCTTATTTGGAAAGCAGTTGCGGCGATGCCAGTCGAGCAGCGTACCAAGGATATACACGTCATCAGTACGGACACACTGGTAGAGAATCCAGTTATTGCCGCTTGGGTTGCGTCATCACTCGAGCATATGAAGGAGGCGGCGGAGCGGCAGCAGCTCCCCATTCGCCCTCACAGACTTACCCCTAGCCTTGAGCACCGCTTTTGGGTCAATCTCATAGGCAAAGGCTATCCTGCTCCGCGTAACCGTTTCCGATGGTGCACAGATCGCTTGAAGATCAGTGCCTCTACCAAATTTATCCAAGAGCTTTCCGAGGCCAACAACGAGGCCATTCTGGTGCTCGGTCAGCGTCGTGGCGAGAGCCAAGCGCGTGACAAAGTTATAGACAATTATAGTGGGAGTACGCGTGATCGTTTGAGTCGTAACCGAGACCCCAAACTTTCGCGTGTTTGGGTTTATCTTCCTATCGAAACGTGGACCAGTGATGACGTCTGGATGTATGTCCTCACCCATGATAACCCTTGGGGTGTCGATAACCAGAATTTGTTTAGCATTTACAAAGGCGCCACTCCGGATGCTGAGTGCCCAGTTGTAGTCGACAAATCTACTCCAAGCTGTGGCGATAGCCGTTTTGGTTGTTACGTCTGCACCATGGTCTCGCAAGATAAATCAATGCAAGCCATGATTCAAAATGATGACCAAAAGTCATGGATGCAGCCGATTCTGGACTTTCGAAACAATTACCTAAGTGTGCAGGATTGGGGCGTTCGTGACTTCAAACGAATGAATGGTCGTGTAAAGTTGATGGGTAATGGGGAAACTGCTGAGCTCATCCACGGCCCATATTTACAGAGCTATCGTGCTAAATTGCTTGAGCAATTATTGCGTACCCAGCGCGCTGTGCGCGAAGCCGAAGTCCCTGGGCATGTTCAAATTGAACTGATATCTATCGACGAGCTAGATGCTATACGACGTATCTGGGTTGAGGAAAAGGGCGAAATTGAAGACTTAGTTCCCGGGATATACGAGCTCGTTTTCCAAGAGGAGTACCCTGGTCGATCGATGGAGCCGGTACCTCTGGAGACTGAGGATCTAGCCTTGCTACGTGAAGTCACTAATGAGCTTGACCCAGAAGCGGGCGACAATCTTTATCAGCTAACGCGTAATTTGTTGGCAGCACAGTTCCAATCTATGCAGACCCAAAAGCGCTCGCGGCATTTAGATCGATTGGACGATGTCCTCAAAGCTAACGCGTTCCGTACCGAGTTCGAAGCTTTAAATTTTGCAAAAAGCAATCGTGATGACGCTCAGGAAGAGCCTAGCGCTCCCGACGAGCTAGAGCTAATTCCTCTAGTCGCAGTAGAGGCGGAAGAAAAATAAACATGGCCAAGTTAACTATTAACCAAATTTCCATTGAGAACCTTGGTCCATTTCGTGAGCGGCAAACTTTCGATCTTAGCGTCCAGGCTAAACGCCCCGTCATCTTAATAAAAGCTCTGAATGGGAGTGGCAAAACCACTCTGCTTACTGCACTGCAAGTTGGCCTATATGGCTATAAGGCCATCAACGTAGCTCGCCGAACTGAATATGAGCAGCTCATTATTGGTCTGCAGCGTAAGGATGCTACAGGGCCTGCTCGAATCGAGATGCAGCTTGGCATAGAAGTGGCTGATTATACCCAGATACTTACGATTCGCCGTGAATGGTCTGCTAAAGAAAAAGGGTGCAGAGAGCAATTCCTTGTATTTGCCGGTGATTTTGAAGATCGTGTACTGGCTGAAAATTGGGATGACTTCATCAACGGCATCTTGCCGGTGGAGCTTGTAAATCTGTTCCTGTTCGATGGTGAAAAAATCGAGGCATTGGCAAATCCTGAGCGGCTTCCGGAGTTGTTACGCCGTGCGACCGAGGTTTTTTTGGGACTTGGAGGTATCGATGCTTTAGCCGGAGATCTCAAGGCTCTGGAGCGTCGCAGCGGCAAAAAATACTCAACGCGCGCATCCAGTGGTGATCAGCAACAAGCAGATGAATATGAACTGCAGCTTAGAGAACTAGAGCGCCGTATCGAAATATTGTTGCAGAATCAGGGGCAAGCCAGAACCGAACTAGATGACGTCCAGCGTAAGTTAGAGCGCTTTTCTGTTGAGGCGCAGCGAAGTGGCTTGCAAGCGTACCAGCAGGCTGCAGAGCTGCGTGCTCGTGTCGATTTTTGTCAGCAACAGCACCTGCAAGCGCGTGCTGCTTTTATTGAGGTCCTAGAGGATTCATTACTGCCGCTTGCGTGGTTGGGGCCTCTCTGGAACGACTACAAACTGCAGTGGCAGAAAGATCAACGTGCTCGACACGCTCATATGCTTATTAAAGAGTTTGCCAGCCGTGACCAGCGAATTCTGGAGTTGTTAACTCATGAAGCTCCTAGAACGCAGCCAGTAGTAGCGCAATTACTCGCGGCAGACATCCAGGGGCTACAATCGGCCGAGCGTCATTTGCCAGTTTTCTCGCATCAGGGCGATCCTATCGAATTAGAGGCGAGCTTACAGATAGCCAAGCAGCGTTTTAAGGACTCGGAGGAAGCCCTTGCAGTCACAAAACAGGCTATGGATAAAGCACTGCAGGCAGTGGATCAAATACCAGCTTATGAACAGCTCGGTGCTGTCTTCGAGGCCATGCAGAAACACACTTTAGCGGTTTCGAATGCTGAGTTGAAAGTGCAGGAACAGAGCCGCGAACTGGAAGAGTTGCGTGGTAAACAAGCTCATTTCGAGACTCGTTATAACGCCGCAATGGCGCGCGCTCGCGCTGAACTTAAGGAAGGCGCTTTTCAGCTTATCACTCTGCAAGCGGCTGATCGCGCTAAGGTAGCGCTAAATCTCTTCCGGGACCGTTTACTAGCTTCAAAGGCGAAGTGGCTGTCGGAAATGATAACTACCGAATTCAAAAAGTTACTACGTAAGCGCAATTTAATTTCTCGCGTATTAGTCGAGCCACAAACTTATACAGTTTCCATCGAGGATGTGAATGGTTACACATTACCGATGGAGCGTTTATCAGCAGGTGAGCGACAAATTCTAGCAATCGCGGTGTTAAGTGCATTGATTAGAGAGCGTAAAGGGCGTTTCCCAGTAGTGGTAGATACGCCGTTAGCACGTCTGGATCGGAGTCATCGTGAGGCTTTGATTCATAATTTTTTTGCTAAAATCTCTCATCAGGTTTTAGTGCTGTCCACGGATGAGGAGGTTGAAGGCAGTGTGCATGCAGCACTCGAAGAGCACATGAGCCGTGAATATGAACTGTGTTTCGATGATGAAGAGCGCCGCAGCCTAGCTAGTGTGAAAGCTCATCAGCTGCATTTGGGGGATATTCAATGATTGATCGTATTCGTCTGACTGCTGCTGCCAAGATACAGCTTTCTACTCTAAAGCGTAAGACAGGGATGGAGCACTACAATTCCATTTGTCGGCATGCGCTTTGTTTATCACTCGCTGAAGCGTCAGTTCCCCCAGATGAGGAGTTCAGTTTTAATGGCGGGATTGAAATAGACTGGAGGGTTTTTACGGGGGGGCATGAAGACCTCTACCTTAATATTTTGCTGTATCGTCTGCAGCAGGATGGCTGTATTGCTAACTCTGAGAATCTCAAGAAAGTATGTATTAGTCACGTGCACCGAGGCCTCTCTTATCTCGCAGGAAAAGAGGATGAGTATCTCGTTGAGTCACTTATGAAGTTGGTCGAATAAAAGTACCCGAGTGTTAGCCTGTCTCTTTCGTGACCGGTAGTCATTTTGATCGCCCCGGATTGCGCTTTTCGCCATCCGGGACTCTGGCGGGGCTATTTAGCGGTCCTTTTCAACCTCCTCCCTCGCTTTGATGCGCTGGTGACCATAGAAGGTATTTCTATAGGTTCAATGACCACTGTTCCTTTCCAAGTCGGGCTGCAGTTTATTTTTTTGAACTAACAAGGTTGATGTCATATTTATTGTACTCTTCGATGATGACTTTTGTTGCATACTTTGCGAATGATTCAACATCAAAATTTAATGTGATTCTGGCAGATCGCTTTGTTGGGCGTGAAAGTAGTTTTTTGTATGATCCAAATGAATTTATATTTAGCCCGAATTGTTTATGTATTTCATCTTCAATTGCAAGTCGAGCGAACTTTCTTTTGCTTTCAATTTCATCATCGATAACTTTGCAGTGTAAGCCTATGTAAACAATGTCGTCTTCGTATATGGGGAGCTCATGGTAGTCAAGCTCCTTCTTCAGCTTTTCCATAAATGAACTGTCAGTTTTTCCCAGGTGCGACCCCCATCTCGCAGTTGGCATGTTTCCAGTTTCACCAATGTAAGCGTGATCTGTCGTGAAAATTGCATAGAGGTACGATCCGCCTCTTCGTCCCCATACCGTTCCACAATGTACTATCACTCTTCACCTAGATTTTCGTAAGCCCAATCAACTAAAAAGCTATCAATATTCCGGTGGAATCTTCTGAAGGCATTTTCTAGTTTGGTGGTATCGATATCATGCTCGTAGTTGAAAACATTGTTTTCGGCGACTCCTGCGGAAAACATCAAAGCTTCAATTGTAAGGCGCTCAGGTGTGCCGTTTTCAAAACGGCTGATGAACTCTTCGAAGAATGGGTGTGACTTATTTACAATGATAAAAGCGCCATGTAGAGAGTCGAAAAAAGTTTTCCAAAGCTGCCTCGGAGGGAAATTTTCTTCATACCTGATTTTTTTGAATAGGCTGCTGTCTGTGGCGACAGACTCGCTATCACTGGTATCGTTACTTTCTCTTTTTGACTTGATTTCTTGAAGCTTCTTCTGTGCCTCTTGATTTAATTTGTTTTGACGTTCCAGAGTCGTTTTGTTTGGAGATCCTTTAGAGAGCTCTTGCGGATCATCCTCAGTGACATCAATGACAGTTTGGTTGAAGGACTCGCCTTCTGTGTGGCGAACCTTTAGTTTTTCCTGGCAGGCCTGTCGAATCTGTTTAGCTGTTCGTATCGCTTGCGATACCACGTTTTCCAAACTACCTAAAATTTCGTCGTCAATTTCCAGCCGCTGTTTTGAGACGTCTACGTGCAATATGTCGTCATGTTCAGTGAGGATCTCAAACCTAAACCTAAGGTTGATGTCATCTTTCCCGATTAGGGGTTTACCGTTGGGCCTACCAAGGCTATCACCCCAGCGAATGAGCCTACCGTTACGGTAGATGAAGAATCCGCTGTTTTCTCTAGATATCCGATATGCCCGGATTTTTTCCTTGCTTTCGGGACTTAAAGGAGACTTCGTATCCGCTAAGACAGCTTGTGGAAAAGCAACTGCTTGAATTCTTATTTTTGATAATGGCTCGTCATTCTTGTCTTTGAAAGCGTCCCAGAGTTCATCGAGTACCAGATATGGGGTGGCGAAATCATAAGTTTTTGGGTTCCAGTCAGTATGCTTTTTGGCTTCCTCCAAAAAAAGAAGATCTTTTGGGGTTGCTTCTTCGAAGTCAGTATCTTCGTTGTTCTTGACTACTCTGAATAGGATAGATAGAGGCGGCTTTGGACGACTTAGAAAATTACTATATACAACGCCTAGGCGCTCCCGTAATTTCGTTATAGTTAAGTTTGGCGATGACTGGTTTATGTTTTCGCATCCGGAGATGGTCACAACAGTACCGGACTTCCCACTTAAAAGAATATTTGCTTGCTCGGTTTCTTCATCTGTCAATTGAGTCCGTACGACAGAGATTTGGTTGATTTTTTTGATGACTTCGAGGTCAAAGGTGTATTTATATGATAGTGCTTTATTTTTCTTGCTGAATATCGAAATGCTTGTACCTAACGATAGTCCGGCCGATTTCAGGCCCATGCCATATTTGGATAAGCTGTTTTCGGAATAGTTTCTTTCAGAGCCGATCTTAAATGCGTTAACTATTTCGTCTTCATTCATCCCTTTGCCGTTGTCTACAATTTGGTAATATGCGACACCGTTTTTTGATTTTAATGTTTTTCCTTCATGCAAGCCGAGTGTTACTTTGATCTCCTTCGCCCCTGCAGTTACTGAGTTGTCCACTAGATCCATGATCGCGGTATAAGGTTCATAGCCGATCTTGGCTATAGCCTCGCACAGGCGCACAGCATCAAACCCCACTGAGATGTGGTCAGATAATTTCAAAATGGTTCCCTCCGCAGGTAGAAATTGTTGCATTCCTACTACGTTTTGCTTGGAGGTGCAATGTTTTTTTGGTCTTCATGAGCTGCTAGCTCTGGCTTGACTGGTCTAGTACAATTCTGTTTATGTAATTTGATGGTTCTAATCATTTTTTTGGGGTGGGCTATGACTTTTGAAGAGATAAAACAAATAACCGAGATAGTGACCGACCATGACTGGTTTGATTACACAACTCTTATTTGCTCCGTTGTAGTACCAGCAATTGCCGCGGGGTTGAGCTATATCTTTTTTAAGAGACATGCGTCACAAGTTCTTAATGAAAAGCTCATTGAACGAGAGGTTGAGGCTTTGTATGACGTGATGGATTGTTTTTTTAGTTTCTCTGATGCGTTTGGGCTTTATCATTCGTTAAGCTACAAAAAATTTCGGAGCGATTTACAGCTCGTTCCTATAGTCTCTGACATTTCTGCCCAAGTGAAGACTGCGTCTGATGCGGTTCTTTCAGAGCATAAATCTATTAAGCGAGGGATTTTCTTGATGGAGGCACAAGGAGAGGACGACGCTGCCAAAGCATTGGATAACTACCACCAAACTGCAGTCGAAATTCGAAAGCGGCTATATTTTGCAGATGAAGAGCAAAATACAAGCGAAGCTGTGCGTCTAAAGAATGATGTTATTTTGAATTACGACATCGATGTTGAAAATGTTAGGAGCTTAAGAACCAAAGCATTGAAAGCGCTAGCGACCAGCAAGGCGAATCTCTCTAGTAAATATTCTCGCTAGTCTGTAGGCAGTCTAATTGCACTTATTTAGGTGAGCGTGCATCGTATAGTGGTTAGGTTAAATATTTTTATTATGTATGAACGGTACAAGCTGCGGTAATAAAGTTGTAGGGCCCGCCTACGTCGACTTGACCGAAACTACTTCTACAAACCTGAATTTTTTTCTAGCCGCTCTAGCGGCTTCTTGCTCCGCAACTAGAGAACTTAACGTATCGGCCTCATGCACGACTTCGTGCATCTTGCCTTCGAATTCATTTCCCACCCTTAGTGTAACTCTCATTCTTGGGGTGAATTTATGTGAAGATTTCTTTTTCTTTGCTGTATTTTCTGGCTCCGTAGTCACGATATTCAGCGCAGTGTGCTGTACACGTGGAGCGATTACTAATGCACGGACCTCGAGCTCACCAAATAATGCCTGACGCATTTCTTCTTCCGTCAATTCTATAGTCATATCATTTCCCGAGAGCATGTCATGTATATCGCTCGGATTCTACCAGCGTTATGGAACCCGGTAGTAAGAAGACGCTGCGTGGTACCGGGTTCACCAGAACCACCACATGACAACGAACGTTTTTTGTCCGGCGCTTTGATTTGAATGTTGCACTTATTGACACTTCTGCTTGTATTGTTGCGGCTTCACATTTACGCTTTGCTCCGTCGCGGTCAATCCCGTGACCGGGTGTCGCAACCTGAATCGAAACCAAGGCGCGGTATGTGCCATATCGCACAGTCAGCACTTCAAGTGCTAGCTGCTGCTTTTCTATGGCGCACCGTGCAGGGCAGGCTTCGGCCTGGCCGGGTTCCTTGGTTTCCGGTTTGCGACCCCTGTACGGTGTGCCACCCATCCGTGTCGCAACGGTGGATGGCATTCCTTAATCAAACCAAGGAGATAAGGAAAATGGCATGTCCCCCTTTTAAGCCCGTGCGCCACCTTGGCTGTCTGTTTCGCACTGCAAACTATCTCGGAGGATTCCGCGATGTTTGATCTCTCGCTTCTCATCGGCCTCCCCAAACCCAACAGCATCGATACCGCGTTGCTTACCCCTGAAGATGCCGCGATTAAACTACGGCAGGCTGCCACTCTTCGGCTTAATGGAGCACAGAGTATTCTGCTTCATTGTCCGCAAGACGTTGAGCTCGCGGTAGAGCTGTTGGATGACGCGGCAGTGCTGTTCGACAAGGCATTTCGATATCTGTCGGGTATCCCTGCTCAGCGCGTTCATCAACAGATTGGTGAGTACGTATCTGTCCCTTCCGCTGAAGGCTGTCCCGGTATCCGAACACCATGGGGCAATGAATTTCGCCCGATGATTGAGGAGGGCGTTCGATGCGCTGAGGCCTGGCTCGATGGCTCATCGTTGCCGCTGTGGTGGGCACTGGCGCAAAACCGAAAGCGTCATCGTCCAGGTGATCCCCAAGAAGCGTTTGAAGCGGGCTTTCTGCTGCGATTGCAGCAGACGCTGATCATGCGACGTGAAGCCGTCACCTCCCAATCAACCAGCTTTGATGCCTGAGTCTGTAATTGACGTTTGAGATTTGCTTTTCCCGTCAAACCCTCCGATCAAGCGATCTTTGATCGCGCTGATTGGAGGGTTCACTCGCTTTTTTTTAAAGCCACGTCGTGCCACCGGCTCATTTTGATATCTGATTAGCGCCACACATTCTTTTACCGTCGTTAATCGCCCGCGATTCTACTAAGCGCAGCGCCGTTTAAGTGTCAGGACGGATCGTTTCGTCGAGGCGTGGATCTAGGTGTAGCGACATCGGCGACACCGGCGACAACCCATGCAGACCGGGCCTGGAGCGTGGCGACACAAGTGGCGACAGTCGCCACTTTCTGAGCGCATTGGCCGGGACGCTTGACCGCCTTTTCGAGTGGGTATAAAAATTGGCGCACGGATCGCTGTCGTTGACAGCACCTGCCCAGGTAGCCAGAACCTTCAAGGCTACGCCACTTGCGTGGTGGTTCTCCCAAAGTGCGATTAGCATCCGGCGGCTCGCACGATTACTCCCCAAGAGTGATGGATGCCTACTTCACTTATCTGCCCACTGCGGCAGACGATGGACCTACCTCGCTGCACTGCAGCAACCTCACCTCTCGGCACACTTCGCTGCGCCAGATCGCGCCCGTCTCTTTCTCCTGGAAAGAGACGGGCGCTCGTATCACTGCTGCAATCCACGTCTTACATGGCATTGCCGTAATTCTCCTCGTGACAATCGGCGTGACAAGTCCGATTCGTCGCCATCCACAACGACACAGGCACCGGTGCCGCAGCCTATGGAAAGGCTGCACCTGACTGACAGTTAGGCATGCCCCAGGTGTCGATGTTGTTGCCTTCTCTCACCCAGGATCTCCAGGTGCCGAACTCGTCAGTCGGCACAGCCTCCACCCGCCCGTATCTTCGGATGCGTCTAAGGAGGCCAGATTCATGGGGTCATGCCCTTGCTCCCGGTCGTAAGGAGCCGTTCGTTCCACGTCAGTGAACACCTCACAGGCCGCAGGGGCCTTGATCCCTGATAACACTCAACAGCCGTGGCGGGACTACGTGAGGACAACCAGCAATGAACGTGGAGAGGGCCCATGCAGCAGTTAGATCCGAAGCTTGAACTACCACGACCACCTCGACCGCTGATTGAGTCGAATCCCGTGGCCCAGCCTTATCCGGTGCAGGCACTGGGTGGGATTCTTGGGCCTGCGGTAGAGCGAATGGCCGAGGTCATCGGCGTGCCTCATGCATTGGCCGCGCAATCAGTGTTGGCTGCCTCGGCCCTAGCCACTCAAGGTCATGCGGGCTTACAACTCGACGGGAGAAATTATCCCCTGTCGCTGTACCTGATCACGGTGGCCGCGTCAGGTGATCGCAAGACCGCCGCAGACCGATGTGCATTGCTGCCTGCACGGCAATGGGAGCGTGAACAGTGGCAGCGCTATCGCGAACAACTTGCCCGGTACCGTGCCGCACAGCGACAGGCGCAGCGTATCAAGCCTGGCGATCCTGAGCCCGTAAACGGAATGTCGCTCGAAGCGGAGCCCTCAGCCCCTAGACTGATCACCACCGACCCGACTATCGAGGCCCTGATCAAGGGGCTCTGTCATGATCTGCCTAGCATGGGTCTGTTCTGTGATGAGGGTGGACAATTCCTCGGCAGCAGCACCATGAGTCGGGATAACCGTTTGAAAGCGGTCACGACCTTGTCGTCACTCTGGGATGGCAGCCCGATAGATCGCGCGCGTTCCATGGTTGGTGAAAGCTTGCGAGCCTATGACCGACGCTTGAGCCTGCACCTGATGCTGCAACCGTATTTGGCCATGCAGTTACTCAGTGACCCGTTGCTGCAGGGGCAAGGCATTCTAGGGCGCTGCTTGATGACCTGGCCCACCAGTCTAGCCGGGCAACGTAGCTACCTGGCTGTCGACTTGTCCAAAGACGCTGCCCTCAAGCGCTATCATCATCGCCTTTCGGCTCTGTTTTATCAGCCTTGGTCACTTTCCGCTGACGGAGCCTTGCAGCTGTCAAAGCTGAGCCTCAGTCCGCTGGCGCGTCGTCGCTGGATTGATTTGCATGATGCTATCGAAGCTCAACTGGGTGAGTTTGGCGAGCTGGCCAGCGTGCGGCCCAGCGGTTCGAAGGCCGCCGACAACCTTTTGCGCGTCGCCGGCATTTTGGCCGTTGTGGAGGAGAGCAGTGTCGTGGAGGTCGACCATATCCAGCGGGCCTCGGCCTTAGTTGGCTACTACCTCACCGAGATCCAGCGCCTGACCGAGCAGGAGCCAGTGTGCAGGGTAAAAGAAGAGGCGGACCGGCTGTTGCGCTGGCTGCAGGTCAAGGAGTGGACGCGCTTCAGTATTCGAGATCTGAATCGCAACGGTCCCCGCTTTGCCCGCAAGAGCAGTCGTCATGCCGCAAAGCTGTTGGTCGAGTTGATTGATCATCAGTGGTTGATCTCCGACGGCCACACCTTCGAGGTGCGCCATGTTCAATCTTGATGAAGCGCTGCGCAACCATCTGGCTCAACGCCAAAAGGAGCCGAAAGTGCGATTTGTCGCCGGTACTGTCGCCACTTTGTCGCCACGCTCAAAGGCAGGCAAGGCAAGGGTTGTCGCCGGTGTCGCCGGTGTCGCCACCCTCCATAGAACTATCACCTCGACGACCTCCATTATCCAATGGTTGGAAGAGCAGGGCGCGCATCTTTACGTCACCGACAACACGCTGTGTTTTCGCCCGACTGATTGGGCTCAGTTCGCGATTGTAAGTGCGCACTGGCGAGCCCTTTTGCATGATCTCGCAGCAGCCGATCAGGAACAGAAAAATGGCTCGGGTCGGTAAGCGAGCAGGGCGCAATTTCGGCTTCGGTCGCCAGCTCAGCTATGCCGGACCGCAGGCACTGAAAGACCTGTTTGGCGACGGCCATTTTGCTACCGTCAAAGCCCATAGTGATCGCTGGCAGGCGTTCGTGCATTGGTGTCGATCTGATGAAGGGCCGAGGGTCAACGACGCGCGCCAGATAGACCGCGAGATCCTCATGCGGTACGCCGTCCACGTGCGGGAGCAGGTTGATCAGGGCAACGTCGGCATTGCCACTGCGCAGAACCGACTGTCCAGCGTGAACCGAACGATGGCCGCGCTGCGCGGTGATCAATACGTCAAAATTCCGAGTCCGAGCAAGGCGCTTGGCTTGCAGCGCTCAAGCGTGCGTAGTGAGGCGCCACAAGGCCAAGACCGTGTGCAGGTCAGGCTGATTGCGCAAGCGCTGTCAGAGCGACAGCAACTGAGGGTGAGTGCCATTGTGCTCCTTGCTCGGGAGACCGGAATGCGCCTGCGTGAAGCGATCTTGGCGGACTTGCCCCGGCTGCAACTTGAGGCTCGGCAACTGGGCAAGATCAATATCCAGGACGGCACCAAAGGCGGTCGATCAGGCGCATCGGCACCGCGTTGGATTGCGGTCACGGATCAAGTTCGTGGCGCCCTCGACAGGGCCAGCGAGGCTTCACCCAAGGGCAGTCGGAATCTGTTAACACCTGATGAAAGCTACAAAGATTTCCTACAGACAGTCGTGCGACCGGCACGGGACATCCTGCATGAGCATGGATTGAAAGGCTTTCATGAACTTCGGGCGGCTTACGCCTGTGAGCGCTATGAGCAACTGACCGGTTTCTCCGCGCCCATCAATGGCGGTCGTGGTAATCGAGAGGATCGAGCACTCGATCAGCGTGCACGCCAGCAGATCAGCCACGAGTTGGGGCATAACCGCATCGACGTGGTGAGTGCCTACATCGGAGGTCGTCGATGAAGTCCGAGTTCGATATGGCGTTGTTTCTGAGTCCCGTGCTCAAAGGTGCGCATGCCACGCGGCAGCGGCATATCAGGCAGGCAGAAAGGATGCACGAGGCGATTCGTGAGCGCTGGAGTTGTGCGACCCCCTGGTCCTGGAGGGAAAAGCACACCAGATGGTTTTTAGAGCACTATCTGCGTTGCTCAGCACCAGCGACCGTCTATTACTATGAGTTAACAGCAGGGCTGATCCGCCGCAGAAAGGCGCAACTCGTGGTTGTCTGATAGACGCTTTTAAGCGTGAGCCCCTAAGTATGGGAATGCGGAGCCTTCCCATACTCAGGGGCTTGGCCGAAGAAGCGCAGGCATGCGGCAGATTTAGCGACAGTCGCCACTTCAGTCGCCCTGCTGCACGACACGGATTGTCGCCGGCTCAGCGTATCGGCAGACGTTACGGTCCCTGGTTTGATTGATGGCGGATGCCGACAGGCTGCCGGTGGCTGCCTTCTGGATATGTTCACTCCACCAGGCCATCATCGGACGCCGGCGTTCGATGTAATCCGCCCGGTTGTAGGCGCTTCGAACTTCGTCTTTATCGACATGCGACAGCGCGACTTCGATCAGCTCCGGATCCCATCCATGCTCGTTCAGGATTGTGCTGGCCATGGAGCGCATTCCGTGGCTTACCAAGCGGTCCTGAAAACCCATTCGTTTCAACGCCATGTTGGCTGTTTGGCTATTCGCGTGGGTGCGCGGGTTTCTATCTGACGGGAACACATATTCCCTGTGGGCGCTATGGGGCTTAAGCGTCTCCAATAACGAGAGTGCATGTTCGGTCAGCGGGATTGTGTGCGGACGACGCTTTTTCATTCGCTCCGGAGGGATGGTCCAGAGGCGTTTGTCGAAGTCGATATCTGCCCATCGGGTGGTCGCCGCTTCGGAGGGGCGGGTCATGGTGTGCAGCTGCCATTCGATCAGGCAGCGGGTCGTCCGCTTGATGCTGGCGTTCGCGATCTCCATCATGAGCTCGGGAAGCTCATCAGCTGGTAGCGCGGCCATGTTCTCTTTTTTGGGTTTCTTGAAGACCGCTCGAATGCCGCTGAGAGGGTTGGCAAAGATCATTCCGGAATTGACCCCGTAAGTCATGATCTCGTTAAGGCGCTGGCTTACCCGCTTCACGGTCTCGAGGCTACCTTTGGCCTCAATCGGCCGAAGGAGCTTGATGACCATCGGGGCATTCACTTCTGATAGCGGCGTTGATTTCATGCTCGGAAATACATGCAGCGTGAGTGAGCGCCAGATGTCTTCGGCATACGCCGGGGTGACGGAATCCTTCTTCAATTCGAACCACGCGGTGGCTACGTTCTCGAACGTATGTTCCGTTTCCGCTCGTTTGGCTTCCTGCAGTTCATTACGCTGAGCTTTGGGGTCGATGCCCTGTGCAAGCAGCTCTCTGGCCTCAACGGTTTTCTTCCTGGCTTGCGCAAGAGAAACCTCGGGATAGGATCCGAGTGCCATGTTGATTCGGTTCTTGGTCACGGGATGTCGGTAGTTGAAATTCCACTGCATCGAGCGATTGACCCTGACTCGCAGTTGGAGCCCGTCGCCATCGGTGAGGACGTAATCCTTGTCTTTCGGTTTGACCGCCTTCAGCTGGCGGTCGGAGAGGCGGGTGGTTTGAGCGCACATGAGAAGTACTCCATGACACCTTTTGGTATTCCCAAGATTAGCGCCGGGTAGCCGGGAATACCATTGGGAATACCAAATCGGCTGGAACTCAAAAAACCTAGAAAGCCTTCTATAGCCCTGAAGCCCCCGTATTTACTGGATTTCAGGCACAAAAAAAGACGTCCGTGGACGTCTTTAGATGATGAAGTGGTGGAGCCGGGGGGATTTGAACCCCCGTCCGCCAGTACTCCGCTGTCGGTACTACATGCGTAGCCGTGTCTATTAAGTTAACCCTCAGCGACCCGACGGGCAGGGTGCTTTGGGCGAGTTGTGTAAGTTTTAGCCGCTTCGTCCACAACGTACTGCACGGCGATTCTGTTCTATATGACAATCATTTCGGGTTTACAGACATCCCCTGATGATTGCTGGACCCGAAGGTACCAGGAGCATTGTCAGCTGCAATTAAGCAGCGAGAGCAACACCGTATTGGTCGTCATTGGCAACTATAAGTAGTTGCAACAGTGGATTTACGACTTCTGTTACCAAGTCGGCATGCACCTAGAGTTTCGCAACCGGCGTCGAATCCTAAACGGCCCCGAACTCATTGCCCGGTGAATCTGATCGGGCAACAAGCGTGCACAGTGTACGTCAATCTGCCGACGAGGCCAACCCGCAGGTTGGCCCGTCAGCATGGATCAGTTGTTGGTGCCGGTGGCTTTGCGCAGTTCCACGATGGTTTGCGAGGTTTCGGCAACGCAGTCGTCGATTTTGCCTTCGGCCTTCAACGACTGAGCTCTAGTCACACTGGCTTCAGCGCGCTGGCTCAGTTCTGGGTTCGACGACAACTGCGCCTTGCCACTTTGAATGGTCTGAATATTGGCATCGCACAGATCAGCAGGCTTGTCTGCGGCGAACGAAGTGGACGCCATCATCGAGGCAGTAACGAACAGACCTAACAGTACAGAACGCTTCATGTGTATCTCCTTGAACTGAGGGATCCAGGCTTCGCTGACCGCTGGGCGAGCCACCGAATGGAGGAAAAGCCCCGATTTTTCGGGGCCTGTTCTGTGGATTGCCGTCTCGCTCAAGAGTTCTATTTTTTTTCAGACAGCCTTCGCCCGTGTCACCCGATCCACCAGATAAACCAGCCCGTGGTAGTCGATGCCACCGTGCTGGGTCAGGCCGATTTCGCAGGTGCGGCTGGTGGAAATACCCTCGCTGCAGTGCTGCACGGCGTCCTTGAGCGTACGCAGCGAATGGCTGTTCAGCTCCGGTGTGGTGAAGCCTTTGTCGCCGGCAAATCCGCAGCAATGTATGCCTTCAGGAATCACCACGGTGTTGCTGCATTTGCGCGCCAGATCGATCAGCGCCTGGCTTTCGCCCAAGTGCTGAGTGCTGCAGGTCACGTGGACGGCAATAGGCGCTTCCTGGGGTGTGAAGTCCAGGCGATCCAGCAGATGCGTACGGATGAAGCGCACCGGATCGTACAGATCCAGTCGCGTTTCGCCGATGTCCTGCACCAGTCGCAACGTACACGGGCTGGTGTCGCAATAGATCGGGTCAAGGCCGCCGCGACTGGCGTGGAGCAGGGCGCTGATCAGTTCCTGGCGCTTGTGCTCGGCCTGTTCGGCGTAGCCTTTGGAGGCGAACGGCTGGCCGCAGCAGAGATTGTCCTGGTTGTCGGGAAAGACGACCTGGTAACCGGCCTTTTCCAGCAGGCCACGGGTTTTGTCGTATAGCGACATCTGTTCTTTGTCGCCCGCCGCCGGGCCCATGACCCGCGAGACGCAAGCTGCCAGATAAACCACGCGCGGGCGCTCGTCGGCCACGCTCGGGCTGAAGCGAATGGCTTTTTCCGGTTGTGGCATGGCGTTGGTCCACAGCGGCACCTGGCCTTTGGACAAGCGCGTCAGCGTCGCCGACAACTTTGCCAGACGCGGTGCGCCGAGCATCATTCGCGCGCCGTTGGCGACGTGCAGGGTGAAGCGTGCGCCTTGCAGGGTTTTGGCGAAATTTCCTTCGATCCAGTCAGCGGTTTTCTGATGCGTGGCGTGTCGGCCACGGAGCTTTTTCACCAGTTCGCCGGTGTTGATGCCTACAGGGCAGCGTTGCGCACACAGGCCGGTCGCGGCGCAGGTGTCGATGCCTTGGTACTCGTAGGCTTTTTCCAGTTCTGTGGTGTCGACGCCGGCGCGCTTTTTCGCCTGGATATCACGCCAGATGACGATGCGCTGGCGCGGGCTCAGGGTCAGGCCTTTCGATGGGCAGACCGGTTCGCAAAAACCGCACTCGATGCACTTATCCACAATCTCGTCCGCCGCCGGCAGCGGTTTCAGGTGCTTGAGGTGGATCTGCGGATCTTCGCTGAGCACCACGTCCGGATTGAGAATGCCGTTCGGGTCGAGCAGGCGTTTGAGCTGCCACATCAGTTGATAGGCGTCGCTTCCCCATTCCAGTTCCACGAAGGGCGCCATGTTACGGCCGGTGCCGTGTTCGGCCTTCAGCGAGCCGCCGAATTCCACTGCAACCAGTTGCGCGACGTCGTCCATGAACGCTTGGTAGCGTGCGATTTCTTCCGGGCTGTTGAAGCCTTGGGTGAAGACGAAGTGCAGATTGCCTTCCAGTGCGTGTCCGAAAAGGATCGCTTCGTCGTAGGCATGTTTGTCGAACAGCTCGATCAGGCGATTGACGCCGATGGCCAGTTGTTCGACAGGGAAGGTCACGTCTTCGATGATCACCGTGGTGCCGGTTTTGCGCACGGCACCGACGGCGGGGAAGGTGTCCTTGCGGATGGCCCAGAGGCGAGCGTTTTCCACCGGGTCTTCAGTGAAATCGACCTGCTTCTCTACGGGGAAATCGCGCAGGGACGCCATGATTTGCGCCAGTTGTTCCTGTAGCAATGTCGACGAAGCAGCGCGGGATTCGATGAGCAGTGCGCAGGCATTTTCCGATAGCCGCTGTACGAAAGCGGGCATGCCTTTTTTGTCCTGCACCGAGCGCAGACTGCGTCGGTCGAGCAGTTCCACGGCGGATACCGGTTGGCTTTTCAGCACGGTCACCGCGTTGCAGCAGGTTTCGACATCGGGGAACACGATCAGCGCCGAGGCTTTGTTCGGGTGATCGATGACGGTGTCGTAAGTCACCGCGCTGATGAAGCCGAGCGTGCCTTCGGAGCCGACCAGCAGGTGGCTCAGGATATCCACAGGCTCGTCGAAATCCACCAGGGCGTTGAGCGACAGGCCGGTGGTATTTTTCAGACGGTATTTGTGGCGGATTCTTGCGGCCAGTTCGGCGTTGGCGCGGGTCTCGCGACCCAATGTCGCCAAGCGTTCGAGCAACTCGCCGTGGCTTGAACGAAATGCAGCGACGCTGGCAGGGTCTTCAGTGTCGAGGCGCGTGCCATCGGCCAGCACCAGGCGAATCCCGGCCAGGGTGTGATAGGTATTCTGCGCGGTGCCACAGCACATGCCGCTGGCGTTGTTGGCGACGATGCCGCCGATCTTGCAGGCATTGATCGACGCCGGGTCCGGGCCGATCTTGCGCCCGAACGGTGCCAGCCAGGCATTGGCCTGCGCGCCGATCACGCCCGGTTGCAGGCGGATCTGCGTGCCCTGGCCGCGAATCTCGCGGGCGTTCCAGTTATCCCCAAGCACGATCAGCACGGAATCGCTGATCGCCTGCCCGGACAGGCTGGTGCCGGCGGCGCGGAAGGTCACCGGCACCTTGTCGCGCTGAGCCAGTTGCAGCAGCGCCACTACCTCATCTTCGGACTCAACGCGGATCACCAGTTTCGGAATCAGTCGATAGAAACTGGCGTCGGTGCCAAAGGCCAGGGTCGACAGCGGATCGTCGAAACGCCGGTCTGCTGGAATCAGTTGCTCGGCATCACGCAGGAAAGCAGCAGGAAGACTCATTGATCCTCCAGAATCAGCACGACCAGATCTTTCGGGCCATGCGCGCCGTAGGCGAGGACCTGTTCAATATCGGCGGTTTTCGACGGGCCGGAGACCAGCAGCGCGTTGGTCGGCATGCCTTGCGCCCATTCGAATTCCTCTTGCACCTGATAGAAGTTGTCGCGGATTTCGCTGGCCTTGAGCAGGGCGAAATGCACCGGTGGCACCAGGCTCATCAAGCGCGGTTCTTCACGGGTTGGCCAGATAATCAGGCTGCCGGTTGCGGCGATCGCACCGAGGGTGCCGGTGAGGCTGGCCGGGGTGTCGTTGAACAGCTCGGCTTTCCACGCTTCCATTGGCCGGTCGTAGGACTTCAGTTCTGGCAGCTCGGGATTGTTCGCCCAGTGCTGTGCGATGCGTTGCCCGTGCGGTGTGGTCGGTGCGATCAGCAGGCTCGGCAATTGGCGGTCGCGCAGCAGTTGCGCCAGTAATGCCGGCCACTCCGCGCCCGAGGTCAGGTGGATTTCGGTGTGCACCGCCTCCATCAGTTTGCGCAGTTGCGGGATGCGTTGCTCGGCGCTGTAGGTGTAGGGCTGGGTGACCAGATCGACGTCGAAGTTGTCGGCAATTGGCGTGGTGCCGGTCAGACTTTTCCGCAGCTTGCCGAGGATATTTTGCTTGGCGCTCATCGACGCTCTCCCTGTTTGGCCAGATGCTCGCGGGCCATGTCATGCAGCGAACGCGCGGCCGGTTTCGGCGCGCTGTGGTTTTGCGTCCATGGGCCGACGTTGCTCGGCGTAAGGGCGCGCAGGCGCGTGGCGAAAAAAGCGAACAAGCGGTACAGCGTCGGCGAGCTGTTGAGTCTGGCCCAGGCGTTCCAGATAAAACGCTCCTTGCGCGAATACTTGCTGCCCTGACCGCGCATCACCTGATTCGGCGCGTCCGGGGCTTTGACGTTTTCCTCGCGCAGACGGCGCAGGATCGCCGGGATCGGAATTTTCACCGGGCAGACTTCACCGCAGGCGCCGCACAGTGAGGACGCGCTCGGGTGGTCCGGAACCTTGGCCAGGCCGACCATGTGCGGGGTGATGATCTTGCCGATCGGGCCTGGGTAGACCTCGCCATAGGTGTGGCCGCCGACTCGCGTGTAAACCGGGCAATGATTCATGCAGGCGCCGCAGCGGATGCAGTTCAGGGTCTGGCGCAATTCACTGTCGGCGAAGGCTTGGCTGCGACCGTTGTCGAGCAACACCAGATGCACTTCCTGCGGGCCGTCGAGTTCATGTTCCTTGCGCGGGCCAGAGATCATGTTGACGTAAGTGGTGATCGGAATGCCCAGCGCCGAGCGCGTCAGCAGTGACAGCAGCGGCACCACGTCGCGCAGGTTTTCCACGACTTTTTCGATGCCGGTGACGGCGATATGCACCGGCGGCACGGTGGTGGTCATGCGCCCGTTGCCTTCGTTTTCCACCAGCAGCAGGGTGCCGGTTTCGGCCACGGCGAAGTTGACGCCGGAGACGCCGATGTCGGCTTCGAAGAATTTCTGCCGCAGGACCCTGCGACCGATCTGAATGAGTTGGTCAACGTCCTTGGTGTATTCCACGCCAAGTTTGTCGTGGAACAAGGACGCGACCTGACCGGCATTCTTGTGGATCGCCGGCATAATGATGTGTGAAGGCTTCTCGTGGTCGAGCTGGACGATGTACTCCCCCATGTCGGACTCCAGACATTCAATGTCCCGAGCCTCGAGGAAATGGTTCATCTCCATCTCTTCGCTGACCATCGATTTGCCCTTGATCACTTGCCGCGCCTCGTGAGCGCGGATGATCGATAAGACGATGCCATTGGCCTCGTCCACCGTTTCCGCCCAGTGCACTGTCACACCGTTGCGGGTCAGGTTCTGTTCCAGTTGCTCGAGCAGGTCGGGCAACTTGGACAGCGCGCGGGCCTTGATCGAATTGCCCAGTGCGCGCAAGTGTTCTCTTTCGTGGGCATCGCTGAAAGCCGCTGCCCGCTTGGTCATCAGTGAATCCATGGCAGTGCGGAAGTTGTTCCGCAGCTGCTGATCACCCAAGGCATTGTGTGCCCGAGTGCGGAAATCTTCTTCTACGGCGACCGTAGGAATAATCGTCGAGGTGCTCATTGCGCACCTCCGGTTCGCTGCCAGAGGAAGCTCGCCAGATGTTGCCCGCGTAACGCTTCCTGCTGTTTCTCCAGCGCGCCGTTGATGTTCATCAAACAGCCGCAGTCGGCACTCAGTACCTTGTGCGCGCCGGACTCCTTCAATGCGCGGGTCTTGTCAGCCACCATCGCGCCGGAAATGTCTGGCATACGGACGCTGAATGTCCCACCGAAGCCACAGCATTCGCTTTCGTGGTCGTGATTGACCCGCTCCACATTGCTCAACTGCGCCAACAACTCGCGGCCGTGCAGGTGGGTATTCATTTCGCGGCGTGCCGAACACGAGGTGTGCAGCGCGACTTTCACCGGTTCACCGCTGTCCTTGAGCTGCACCTTGCAGACGAACAGCAGAAATTCGGCCAATTCATAAGTGCGAGCCGCAAGGGCCTGCACCTGTTTCAACGTTTCCGGCTCATCCTTGAACAAGTCGGCGTAATGCTCGCGCAGCATGCCGGCGCAGGAACCCGACGGCACCACCACCGGATAATCCCCGGCAAACAGCGCCAGTTGCGAGCGCGCTACCGTCCGCGCCTGCTCGGTGTAACCCGAGGTGTAGGCCGGTTGGCCGCAGCAGCTCTGCCCTTGCGGATACTCGACCCGGATCCCTTCGCGCTCCAGCAGATGGATCGCGTCCATCCCGGCTTCGGGGTAGAACAGGTCGACCACACACGTGCCGAACAGGTAGACCCGCGACGGTTTCTCGCTGGGGTATTGCCGAGGTTCGGGCAGTGGCGATGCCACGCGGGTCGCGTTCGGCACAGCGTTGTAAAAAAGCTCGCTCATCAGGCGTGTCTCCGGGTAGGCCCGGTTATCCGTCTGCTGCGGCTGCCGAATATAAAGCGCATTGCTTTCAGCAGCCTTACAGACCCGGTGGTGAATTGCTGACGCCGGATCACGGGCCGGCGTCGGTTATTTCCGTCTTTCTTGTAGGTTTAGTGCACCAGCATGCCGGTGAACCAGTAGGCCTGAGCCAGGGTGATCAAACCGACAATCGTTGCAAAGAATAGGCTGTGCTTGAGGGTGAAGCGGAACAGATCCGATTCCTTGCCGACCAGACCGGTCGCGGCGCAGGCCACGGCGATCGATTGCGGCGAGATCATCTTGCCGGTCACGCCGCCGCTGGTATTGGCCGCCACCAGCAAGGTGTCGTTGACGCCGATCTGGTGTGCGGTGGTCGCTTGCAACGAACTGAACAGCGCGTTCGACGAGGTATCCGAACCGGTGAGGAACACGCCCAGCCAGCCGAGGAACGGCGAGAAGAACGGGAATGCCGCGCCAGTACCCGCCAGCACCAGGGCCATGGTCGAGGACATGCCGGAATAGTTGGTGACAAAGGCGAACGCCAGCACCATGCCGATCGACAGGATTGGCCAGCGCAGTTCGTAGAAGGTTTCTTTCAAAGTGGTCAGACCAGTTTTGAAATTGATCTTCAGCACCAGCATCGAAATCAGCGCGGAGAAGAAAATCGCCGTGCCGGTGGCGGAAATCGGGTCGAGTTTGAACACCGCTGGAATCGCGGTCGGGTTGGCCACGATTGGCGCAGTCTTGATCACCAGTTGATCAAGGTGCGGAATCGCGAAGTTGAACACCCAGCCGTACATCGAGCCGCCGGCAGCGAACATCGCTTTGAAAGGCTTCAGCGTCCAAATGGTCACCAGTACGGTGAGGATCAGGAACGGCGACCACGCCTTGAAAATTTCCCCGAGGCTGTAGGGCGAAGCGACGGTGGTGCGCTTCTGGCCGAAGCCGCCGACGCTGGCGCTGACCACTGAAGCGGATACGGCGCCAACGATGTGCTGGCCGGCGGCGCGGCGTGGTTGCCAGACCTTGAGGAACAGGGTCAGGGAAATCAGGCTGGCCAGTGCCGAGGTGATGTCCGGCAGTTCCGGGCCGATGAAGTTGGAAGTGAAGTATTGGGTGATGGCGAAACTCAGACCTGCCACCAGCGCGGCCGGCCAGGTTTCGCGCACACCGCGCAGGCCGTCCATCATGAATACCAGCCAGAATGGCACGAACAGCGACAGCAGTGGCAACTGGCGACCGGTCATGGCGCCGATCTTGAAGGCGTCGATGCCAGTGACCTGGCCCGCCACGATGATCGGAATCCCCAGCGCGCCGAACGCTACCGGCGCAGTGTTGGCAATCAGGCACAAGCCGGCGGCGTACAGCGGGTTGAAGCCCAGTCCTACAAGGAGTGCGGCAGTAATCGCTACCGGCGCGCCGAATCCGGCAGCACCTTCCAGAAATGCGCCGAAGCAGAAACCGATCAGCAACACCTGCAAGCGCTGGTCATCGGTGATCGACAGGACCGAACTGCGGATGACCTCGAACTGACCGCTTTTCACCGTCAGTTTGTAGAGGAACACCGCTGCGACAATGATCCAGGCAATCGGCCACAGGCCATAAGCGAAACCGTAACCAGCGGCGGCGAAGGCCATGTCCACTGGCATCTGGAAGGCGAAAATCGCCACGGCAATCGAAAGCGCGAGGGTGATGCTGCCGGCCACATGGCCTTTGAGGCGGAACACCGCCAGGGCGAGAAAGAAGAACACGATGGGAATGACGGCCGCGAGAGCGGAGACGCCAAGGCTGCCGAGCGGACTGTAGAGCTGTTGCCAGGTTTGCATGGTGGGGTGGCCCCTAATTGTTGTTGGTCAGGCACTGAGAGCAATCTTGGATAATTGGTAAGACCAATTTACAAGCGCTGTCGGCTAGGGTAAAAGCCTTGGTAGCGGTGTGTCAATTTGCCGCTCTGAAACTTTCGTCGAAGATGCGGTGCAGAGGGCAACTGATCCGCTTTGGCGAAGTGGCGTCTGGCAGGTGTCGGCGGCGCGCGGATAGGCCAGAATAGACACCCCGGCGAGCGGTCGGGATCGTGGAGAAATGAGTTATGGGCTTTGATCAGATACGTCAGCGCCGTTTGTCTGACGATATTGTCGAGCGCCTCGAAGGGATGATCCTTGAGGGCACGCTGAAGTCGGGCGAGCGGTTGCCGGCCGAGCGCACGCTGGCCGAACAATTTGGCGTATCACGCCCGTCGTTGCGTGAGGCGATTCAGAAACTGGCAGCCAAAGGCTTGCTGGTCAGTCGCCAGGGCGGCGGCAATTATGTGGTGGAGGGTCTCGGATCGACGTTCAGCGATCCGCTGCTGCAATTGCTTGAAAGCAATCCCGAAGCGCAACGTGATTTGCTCGAATTCCGGCATACCCTGGAGGCATCGTGCGCCTATTACGCCGCATTGCGCGCCACCGATGTCGATCGCGAGCGCCTGACGGCTGCATTCGAAGAGCTGCAGGACTGCTACTCACGCCACGACGAAGTCAGTCGCGCGGAAGAGGGCGCGGCGGATGCGAAATTTCATCTGGCGATTGCCGAGGCCAGTCATAACGCGGTGTTGCTGCACACGATTCGCGGCTTGTTCGATCTGCTCAAGCGCAACGTCGTCACAAACATCGGCGGCATGTACAAGCAGCGCACGGAAACCCGCGACATGCTGATCTCGCAGCATCGGGAATTGTATCTGGCGATTATCGAAGGGCGTGCCGAGCAGGCGCGGGAAGTGTCCAGCCGACATATTCTGTATGTGCAGGAAGTGCTGGAAGAGGTGCGTCAGGAGGTGCAGCGCATGGCTCGGGCGGAGCGGCGCAAGGGGATGTGATTCTTCAAAGCAAAAGATCGCAGCCTGCGGCAGCTCCTACACAGAAATATGTATTTCCCTGTAGGAGCTGCCGCAGGCTGCGATCTTTGCTTTCAAAGGAGGAAGATCAGTCTTCCTTGCCCTTGTTGCGCACCGCACGCTGCAATTCACGACCGGCGTCGCGCTCGCGCTCGGTGTCACGCTTGTCGTATTCCTTCTTGCCCTTGCCCAGAGCGATCTCGCACTTGACCATGTGCTTGCTCCAGTACCAGGACAGGCAGACGCAGGCGTAACCCTTTTGCTGCACGGCGGCGGCAAGCTTGTCCAGCTCGCGGCGGTTGAGCAGCAGTTTGCGTGTGCGCACCGGGTCGGCGATGACGTGAGTGCTCGCGGTCATCAACGGCGTGATGTGGCTGCCGAGCAACCATGCTTCGCCGTCCTTGAGCAGCACATAGCTGTCGACCAGCTGCAACTTGCTCGCCCGCAGACTTTTTACTTCCCAGCCGGCCAGGACCAGACCAGCCTCGAACTTGTGCTCGATGAAGTAATCGTGTCGCGCCTTTTTGTTCTGCGCGATGGTCCCTGTTGGGTGTTTCTTCTGTTTAGCCATAGGGGCGGCATTATATGGAGTTGTTCGGCTGTCGGCTACGGTGTTGCTGCGTGCTTGAGCAGGTTGAGTGAATCCCGGACAATGCGGCCTCTTTTTCTAACGCTTGGGCGTGATAAACGATGTCGACAGACAAGGTTTCTGTCCACGGCAGTTGGGCTAGCCGCTGGGTATTCATACTCGCCGCGACCGGTTCGGCCGTGGGACTGGGTAGTATCTGGAAGTTCCCCTACATGGTCGGGGTCTACGGTGGCGGCGCCTTTGTGCTGATGTTCCTGGCATGCATCGCGCTCATCGGTGTCCCGGTCATGCTCGCGGAAACCCTGATCGGCCGGCGCGCCCGGCAAAGTCCGGCGAACGCCTTGAAGGTGCTGGCGCTGGAAGCAGGGCACTCGGCGAAATGGTCGTGGGGCGCGTTTGCCGGGATGATCACGGCCCTGCTGATTCTGTCTTTCTACAGTGTGGTCGGCGGCTGGTCGCTGGACTACATCGTCGACATGGGCCGTGGCGATTTCCAGGGCGCGACGGCCGATCAGGTCGGCGCCTATTTCGGCAATGTCATCTCCAATCCATGGCGCCTGACACTTTGGCACACGATTTTCATGCTGCTGTCGGCCTTCGTGATCGCCAAAGGCGTGGTCGCCGGGCTTGAACGCAGCCTGCGAATCATGATGCCGCTGCTGTTCGTGATGATTCTGGTGCTGCTGGGCTACAGCATGACCACCGGGCATTTCATGGAAGGCGTGCATTTCATGTTCGACTTCCACCCGGAAAAAGTCCTCGACGGCCTGCTGCCAGCGATGGGGCACGCGTTCTTCTCGCTGAGCGTCGGCGTCGGCTCCATCATGATCTACGGCGCCTACATGCCGAAGAACACCTCGCTGTCGGGCACGGTGGTCGGTGTCGCGCTGCTGGATACTTTCGTATCGCTGGTGGCCGGTCTGGCGCTGTTTCCGATTGTGTTCGCTGCTGGCCTGAACCCAAGCGAAGGCCCGGGGCTGATGTTCGTCAGCCTGCCGTTTGCTTTTGGTAACGTCTTTTTCGGCCAGTTGATGGGCGTGGTGTTCTTTGTGCTGGTCGCGGTGGCTGCCTGGAGTTCGGCTATTTCGCTACTCGAACCGATGGTGGCTTACCTGGTTGAACGCACTAAAATCAGCCGCATCTGGGTGACGTTCTGGCTTGCGTTCACCTGCTGGTTCGTTGGTCTGGGTACGGTGTTTTCTTTCAATATCTGGAAGGAAGCCAAGTTTTTCGTGAACGAAGGCGGAGCGTTCAGCCTCTATCAATGGGGTGCGCAGAGCGGTCTCGACTTCTTCGGCGTGATCGATTTCTTCACCTCGCGGATCATGTTGCCCCTCGGTGGCTTGTGTTTCGTGCTGTTCGCGGGATGGGTGATGGGGCGTGAAGCGGTGCGGGATGAATTGTCCATCCGTAGCCCGGTTCTGTTTGCCCTGTCCCTGTTCTTGATGCGCTACGTGGCGCCTATCGGCATTCTTGTAGTCTTTGCCGCTCAGCTCTGGAAGTAACGCTTACATGACGACACATATCCAACGATCCGCGCTCCTGCCGTACCCGGCGCAGTTTCTCTACGACCTGGTCAACGACGTCGCGCGGTACCCGGAGTTTCTGCCGTGGTGCTCGGAGGCTGAAGTGCTGGAAAGCTCCCCAGAACACATGCGCGCCAGTGTCGGCGTGGCCAAAGGCGGCCTCAGTCAGCATTTCGTCACGCGCAATATGCTGGTTCCGGGGCAGTCGATCGAGATGAATCTTGAGGAGGGCCCGTTCACTCAGTTGCACGGCATCTGGGTATTCAAGGCACTGAACGAAAAGGCCTGCAAGATCAGTCTGGATCTGTCGTTCGATTATGCCGGGCCGCTGGTGCGCGCTACGTTGGGCCCGCTGTTCAATCAGGCGGCTAACCAGCTGGTTGATGCTTTCTGCCAGCGCGCCAAGCAGATGCATGGTTAAGCCGGTGATCGAGATAGAAGTCGTGTACGCGGCGGTTGATCGGCAGGTTCTGCGTGCGATCAGCGTAGCTGAAGGCGCTAGCGTTCGGGCGGCGGTGCACGCATCGGGCATCGCGGCTGAGTTTCCTGAGCTGAATCTGGCGGAGTGCCCACTAGGGATTTTTGGCAAGGTCGTGACTGACGCGGATTCTCGCCCTGTTCAGGCGGGCGATCGCATCGAAATTTATCGACCGCTGCTGGCTGATCCCAAAGAAGTTCGACGTTTGCGTGCGGCCAAGGCTGCTGAGGCAAAAGCGCGGAATATTTGATCAGGCCAAACGGCCGGCAATAAAAAACCCGGAATCTCCGGGTTTTTTATTGCCTCGCCATTTACTGCGGCGAGGTGTCCAGCGGCTCTGGTGTCGGAACCGGTACGGTTTCCACACCATCGACGTCCTTCTGGATCTGATCCAGCAAGGAGCCTGGTTTGGCTGGCTTTTCAGCTTCTGGCTTGTCGGCGTTTTCAGCAGGCGCGGTCACGGTAGTACCGCTGTCCTTGCCGAGAATGGCTTCGTCACGGCTCACGCCGGGCATGAAGTCACCGGACAGGCTGACAAGCTGGTCGTTGGAATTGAAGATAACGCTGATTCGTTCCTGCTGGCGTTCACCGCCACCCGGTTGCAGGCTGTACAGATAATCCCAGCGATCGGCATGGAACGTGTCGGCAAGCAGAGGGTTGCCCATGATAAACCGTACTTGCGGCCGGGTCATTCCCGGGCGTAACTGGTCTATCATGTCCTGCGTGACGACATTGCCCTGCTGGATGTCGATTTTGTAAACCCCGGGGAATGAACAACCGGCGAGTGCGAGCAGTCCCACAAAGGTGAAACTGGTTAGCAAGAGCTTGGTGTTTTGCATCGGTGGGCGACTTCCACTATCTTGGCTGGGACAACGTAAACGCCGATCATACCCGCATTAAGAGAAGCTGCGAAGCAGCATCGCGAGAAAGCTGACCATGGTTGAAAATAGCGAACTACGCAAAGCCGGCCTCAAAGTGACCCTGCCACGGGTCAAGATCCTGCAAATGCTCGACTCCACCGAGCAGCGCCACATGAGTGCCGAGGACGTCTACAAGGCGTTGATGGAAGCTGGTGAGGACGTCGGTCTGGCCACGGTTTACCGTGTACTGACTCAGTTCGAAGCGGCCGGCCTCGTGGTCCGCCACAACTTCGACGGCGGCCACGCGGTCTTCGAACTGGCTGACGGTGGCCACCACGACCATATGGTCAACGTGGAATCGGGTGAAGTGATCGAATTCTTCGACGAAGAAATCGAAAAACTTCAGAAATCGATCGTCGAGAAGCATGGCTTCGAAATGGTTGATCACAACCTGGTGCTGTACGTACGCAAGAAAAAGTAAGCATGTCGCGCGAATTTCACATTCGCGAAACGAACGAAGGCGACCCAAGGGTCGCCTTCGTGCTTTCTACTATTTGTTACGCCTTGGCGGTCACCACCATTTTTTTCGCGTGAGCCAGAGATTCCTTGGTCAGATCGATGCCGCCGAGCATGCGCGCGACTTCTTCGATGCGCTCGTTCTTGCTCAGCTTTGCGACGGCGGTGTGAGTCGCCTTCTCGTCGCGGACCTTGTGCACGAACAGATGCTGATGCCCTTGCGCCGCCACTTGCGGCAAGTGCGTCACGGTCAGGACCTGGCCGCGATCACCGAGACGGCGCAGTAACTGGCCGACGATCTCGGCAGTCGGTCCGCCAATGCCCACGTCCACTTCGTCGAATACCAGCGTCGGCACGCGGGAGGTCTGGGCGGTAATGACCTGAATCGCCAGACTAATCCGTGACAGCTCACCACCGGAAGCTACTTTTGCCAGCGCCTTGAGCGGTTGACCGGGGTTGGCGCTGACCAGTAGTTCGACCTGCTCCAGCCCGTTTGGCAGCAACTCGTCGCTGCTGTTGGCTTTCAGTTCGATGGTGAACCGGCCGCCGGGCATGCCCAGGCGCTGGATTTCCTGCTCCACCGCACTGGCGAGGCTGCCGGCGGCTTGATGACGAAGGTCGCTCAGCTCGCGTGCTTTCTCTTGATAGTGGCGGGCATAGGACGCCAGTTCCTCACCCAGGCGCTCGATGGATTCATCGTTGGCGTTGAGGGTTTCGATTTCATCCAGCAGCTTCTGCTGCATCTCGCCGACTTCGGTCGGTTGAATCCGGTGTTTGCGCGCCAGGGTGTAGATCGCGTCGAGGCGTTCTTCGAGGTATTGCAGGCGAGCCGGGTCGGCATCGAAGTTGTCGAGGAAGCGATTGAGCTCGCCGACTGCTTCTTCTACCTGAATCTGTGCGCTGGTCAGCAGGCTGCTGGCTTCACCCAGCGCACCCACCGAACTGTTGACGCTGGAAAGTCGATTGAGGCTGGCGGTCAGCGCATTCAGCACATTGCCGGAGTCGCTTTCGCTGCATTGCTCGACCACTTGCCGGCAAATGCCCAGCAAGGTTTCGGCGTTGGTCAGGTTCTTGTGTTCCTGCTCCAGTTGCTCCAGTTCATTTTCGCCGAGGCCGAGGTTCTCCAATTCCTCAAGCTGATAGCTGAGCAACTGATGACGTGCGCGTTGTTCGTCGCCGGAGTTGGAAAGGCGCTCCAGTTCCTGGCGAGTCTGGCGCCAGCGCTGTGCGGCCAGTTGCACCTGACGCGCCAGATCGGTCGCGCCGGCGTATTCGTCAAGCAGGCGGCGATGGGTGTCGGTCTTCAGCAGCGACTGATGTTCGTGCTGGCTGTGGATATCGATCAGCAGCTCGCCCAAGGCTTTAAGGTCGCCTAGCGGGCAGGGTGTGCCGTTGATATAGCCGCGCGAACGACCTTCCGAGGTGATGACCCGGCGCAGGATGCACGGCCCGTCGTTTTCCAGATCGCGCTCGGCCAGCCAGGCGCTGGCTTCGGGGATATCAGCCAGATCGAAAGTGGCAAGAATGTCGGCTTTATCAGCGCCCGGGCGAACCACGCCGCTGTCGGCGCGATCGCCGAGGGTGAGGCCCAGGGCGTCGAGCATGATCGACTTGCCGGCGCCGGTTTCCCCTGTGATCACGCTCATCCCGCGATCGAGTTCAAGATCGAGATGTTCAACGATGGCGTAGTTGTGTACGGACAGGTGCACCAGCATAAAGGCCGCTCCCAGGCTTGAGGTCTGGTTATTTATACAGTGTTTTGTTCAGGCCTGACAATGCCCTCCCTTAGCTCGATTTGCTTGAACGAAAAGTTTTCTTAGCGCATTCAAGAATGACTAATCAGCACTTTTTTGTAAGGACAATCGATTCCAGCCCTTGAAGCCTGATTTTGCGGCCCCATATATCGGGGCAGAAGCGCGAGTCAGGCTCGCGGACGAAATTGAAAGGAGAATTCTATGGCTGACGAACAGACAGTAGATACGCAAAACCCAGATGCCAATCAGGCGCCCGAAGGTTCGGGTGACGACCTGGCGACCCGTGTGCAAGTGCTCGAAGAGCAATTGGCCGCCGCGCAGGATCAGTCTCTGCGTGTTGCTGCCGATCTGCAGAACGTTCGCCGCCGTGCCGAGCAGGACGTCGAGAAGGCGCACAAGTTTGCCTTGGAAAAATTCGCCAGCGACCTGCTGCCGATCGTCGACAGCCTGGAGCGCGGCCTCGAGCTGTCGAGCCCGGACGACGAAAGCATCCGCCCGATGCGCGAAGGCATCGAGCTGACCCTCAAAATGTTCCACGACACCCTCAAGCGCTACCAGCTTGAAGCGATCGATCCGCATGGCGAACCGTTCAACGCCGTTCACCATCAGGCGATGGCCATGCAGGAAAGTGCCGACGTCGAGCCGAACAGCGTGTTGAAGGTTTTCCAGAAGGGCTACCAGCTCAATGGTCGCCTGCTGCGCCCGGCGATGGTCGTGGTCAGCAAGGCGCCGGCACCGGTTTCGCCTTCGATTGACGAGCAGGCTTGAAATTAGCCGCAAGGCCCCCATTTAGAAGTCAAGCGTTTAAGTGCTACCGCAGTCAGCCACCACTGCTGCGGCAACAAAATCCAAAGTTTCGGGAGAGTGAACATGGGCAAAATTATCGGTATCGACCTGGGGACTACCAACTCCTGCGTCTCCGTGCTGGAAAACGGCAAAGCCAAAGTTATTGAAAACGCTGAAGGCGCGCGTACCACGCCGTCGATCATCGCTTACGCCAACGATGGCGAAATTCTGGTAGGTCAGTCGGCCAAGCGTCAGGCTGTAACCAACCCGCACAACACCCTGTACGCGGTAAAGCGTCTGATCGGTCGTCGTTTCGACGAAGAAGTTGTGCAGAAAGACATCCAGATGGTCCCTTACAAGATCGTCAAGGCTGACAACAACGATGCCTGGGTAGAAGTGAACGGCCAGAAAATGGCACCGCCACAAATCTCGGCTGAAATTCTGAAGAAGATGAAGAAGACCGCCGAAGACTACCTCGGCGAGGCAGTGACCGAAGCGGTGATCACCGTTCCGGCCTACTTCAACGACAGCCAGCGTCAGGCTACCAAAGACGCGGGCCGCATCGCGGGTCTGGACGTAAAACGTATCATCAACGAGCCAACCGCAGCTGCTCTGGCTTACGGTATGGACAAGGCCAAGGGCGATCACACCGTGATCGTTTATGACCTGGGTGGCGGTACCTTCGACGTATCCGTGATCGAAATCGCTGAAGTTGACGGCGAGCACCAGTTCGAAGTGTTGGCCACCAACGGTGACACCTTCCTCGGCGGTGAAGACTTCGACATTCGTCTGATCGACTACCTCGTTGACGAATTCAAGAAAGAAAGCGGCATGAACCTCAAAGGTGACCCGCTGGCGATGCAGCGTCTGAAAGAAGCCGCTGAGAAAGCCAAGATCGAGCTGTCGTCCGCTCAGTCGACCGACGTCAATCTGCCGTACATCACTGCAGACGCGACCGGTCCTAAGCACCTGAACGTGAAGATCTCGCGTGCCAAGCTCGAAGCACTGGTTGAAGACCTGGTTCAGCGCACCATCGAACCTTGCCGCATTGCCATGAAAGACGCCGGTATCGACGTCAGCGCGATCAACGACGTGATTCTGGTCGGTGGTCAGACTCGCATGCCGCTGGTGCAGAAGCTGGTGACCGATTTCTTCGGTAAAGAAGCGCGTAAAGACGTCAACCCGGACGAAGCCGTTGCCATGGGTGCTGCGATCCAGGGCGCTGTTCTGGCCGGTGACGTGAAAGACGTGCTGCTGCTCGACGTCAGTCCGCTGACCCTGGGTATCGAAACCATGGGTGGCGTGATGACTGCGCTGATCGAGAAAAACACCACGATTCCTACCAAGAAATCGCAAGTGTTCTCGACTGCTGACGACAACCAGGGCGCTGTGACCATTCACGTTCTGCAAGGTGAGCGCAAGCAAGCCGCACAGAACAAATCGCTGGGCAAGTTCGACCTGGCCGACATTCCACCAGCTCCACGTGGCGTGCCGCAGATCGAAGTGACCTTCGACATCGACGCCAACGGCATCCTGCACGTCGGCGCGAAAGACAAGGCTACCGGCAAGACCCAGTCGATCGTGATCAAGGCCAACTCCGGTCTGTCCGACGAAGAAATCGAGCGCATGGTGCGTGACGCCGAGGCGAATGCCGAGGAAGACCGCAAGTTCGAAGAGCTGGCCGCTGCCCGTAACCAGGGTGATGCACTGGTGCACTCGACTCGCAAGATGGTCGCTGACGCGGGCGACAAGGTCACCGCCGAAGAGAAGACTGCAATCGAAGCTGCAGTGGTTGCTCTGGAAGCCGCCGTCAAAGGCGACGACAAGGCTGCCATCGAAGCCAAGGTTGAAGAGCTGTCGAAAGTCTCCGCTCCGGTTGCTCAAAAGATGTACGCCGAACAGGCTCAGCCAGCTGATGGCGCAGCCCCGCAAGGCGAATCGGCTGAGAAGGCTGACGACGTTGTCGACGCCGAGTTCGAAGAAGTCAAAGACCACAAGTAAGTTGTTGGTCGCCCGGTTGACTGCCTTGCGGCGGTGACTGGTAGGATGTCGCCGCGCGGGAGCTTGCCTCCCGCGTTGGCGTATCTGGAATACGTGAATTTTTACAGCATGCGACAACGCTCGCGTGTTGGTGGTATGGCCGGGAATGCTCCTGCTTTTCGCGCCGCAGATACCGCATCAATCAAGACCAGGATCGTTGAATTGACGTGAGTTGGGTCCGGGCCTTAATGGGGGCTCAACGAGTTTGGCGAGGCTCAGGAGGGGTTTGCCGAACGTCCTTAAGAGTGCAAAGAACTTATGGCAAAGCGTGACTATTACGAAGTATTGGGTGTCGAGCGGGGCACGAGCGAAGCGGACCTGAAGAAGGCCTATCGCCGCTTGGCCATGAAGCACCACCCCGACCGTAATCCCGGCGACAAAGCTTCGGAAGAAGCATTCAAAGAGGCCAATGAGGCCTATGAAGTGTTGTCCGACGCCAGCAAGCGCGCGGCATACGACCAGTACGGTCATGCCGGCGTCGATCCGAGCATGGGCGGCGGCGGTGCCGGTTTCGGTGGCCAGAACTTCTCGGATATCTTCGGTGATGTCTTCAGTGATTTCTTCGGTGGCGGTCGCGGCGGTGCCCGTGGCGGCGCTCAGCGTGGCAGCGATCTGCGCTACACCCTGGAGCTGAATCTGGAAGAAGCGGTGCGCGGTACGTCGGTGAATATCCGCGTTCCGACACTGGTCAACTGCAAACCGTGCGATGGTTCCGGCGCCAAGAAAGGCTCGTCGCCGACGACGTGCCCGACCTGCGGCGGCATCGGCCAGGTGCGCATGCAGCAGGGCTTCTTCTCGGTGCAGCAGACCTGCCCGCGCTGCCATGGCCAGGGCAAGATCATTTCCGATCCGTGCGATTCCTGCCACGGCGACGGTCGCGTCGAAGAGTACAAAACCCTGTCGGTCAAAGTACCGGCCGGTGTCGATACGGGCGACCGCATTCGTCTGTCTGGCGAAGGCGAGGCGGGTACCCAGGGCGGGCCGACTGGCGACTTGTACGTTGTGATCAACGTGCGCGAACACGACATCTTCCAGCGTGACGGCAAGCATCTGTTCTGCGAAGTGCCGATCAGCTTCGTCGACGCTGCACTGGGCGGCGAGCTGGAAATTCCGACCCTCGACGGTCGCGTCAAACTGAAAATTCCCGAAGGCACGCAGACCGGCAAGCAGTTCCGCGTGCGCGGCAAAGGCGTTGCGCCAGTGCGTGGCGGCGGTGCCGGCGACCTGATGTGCCGTGTCGCTGTGGAAACGCCGGTCAACCTCAACCGTCGTCAGCGTGAACTGCTGGAAGAATTCCGCAGCTCCCTGGCCGACGACAACAGCCACTCGCCGAAAACCACCGGTTGGTTCGACGGTGTGAAGCGTTTCTTCGGCGATTTGTAAGGAGTCGGCATGCGACGTATTGCAGTGATGGGCGCCGCCGGGCGCATGGGCAAGACCCTGATTGAAGCAGTGCAGCAGACGCCGGGTGCCGGTCTGACGGCGGCGGTCGATCGTCCCGACAGCACGCTGGTCGGTGCGGATGCCGGTGAGCTGGCAGCGCTGGGTCGTATCGGCGTTCCACTGTCCGGTGATCTGGATCGTGTGGTTGAAGAGTTCGATGTGTTGATCGACTTCACTCACCCGACCGTGACTCTGAAGAACCTCGCGTTCTGCCGCAAACACGGCAAGGCGATGATCATCGGCACCACCGGTTTCAGTGTTGAAGAGAAACAATTGCTGGCCGAGGCGGGCAAGGACATTCCGATCGTCTTCGCCGCCAACTTCAGCGTCGGCGTCAACCTCTGCCTGAAGCTGCTCGACACCGCTGCGCGCGTGCTGGGCGACGATGTCGATATCGAGATCATGGAAGCCCATCACCGCCACAAGGTCGATGCTCCGTCCGGTACGGCGGTGCGCATGGGTGAAGTGATTGCCGATGCCCTGGGGCGTGATCTGAAGAAGGTCGCTGTGTACGGTCGCGAAGGCCAGACCGGTGCGCGTGAGCGTGAAACCATTGGTTTCGCCACCGTGCGTGCTGGCGATATCGTCGGTGATCACACCGTGCTGTTCGCTGCCGATGGCGAGCGCGTCGAGATTACCCACAAGGCATCGAGCCGCATGACCTTCGCCAAGGGCGCGGTGCGTGCAGCGCTGTGGCTGGACGGTCGCGAGCCGGGCCTGTACGACATGCAAGACGTGCTCGACCTGCGTTGAGTCGTTGCTGAACCCGGCGCAAACGTCCCGTTTTGCGCCGGTTTTTACCGCTTGGCGACGACCTGTCGCATTCTCCGGCCTTTAAGGCTCTTTAGCGGTGGACCAAAAACGCCCTTTTCTGTAAGCTACAGCTTTAGTGTGTCCACTAAAAGCGCGCAGAATAATTTCAGTGAAGAAGCGGGGTGACGTGTCCATACGTCACTCCGCTTTTTTACAACCTGCGATTGCCCTTTCATGCGTTATTTACGGGAGGTCTTCTTGACTAAGCCAGCCATACTCGCCCTTGCTGATGGCAGCATTTTTCGCGGCGAAGCCATTGGAGCCGACGGTCAGACCGTTGGTGAGGTGGTGTTCAACACCGCAATGACCGGCTATCAGGAAATCCTTACCGATCCTTCCTACGCCCAACAGATCGTTACCCTGACTTATCCGCACATCGGCAACACCGGCACCACGCCGGAAGACGCCGAGTCCGACCGCGTCTGGTCCGCTGGCCTGGTCATCCGTGACCTGCCGCTGGTAGCGAGCAACTGGCGTAACACGATGTCCCTGTCCGATTACCTGAAAGCCAACAATGTTGTGGCAATCGCCGGTATCGACACCCGTCGCCTGACCCGCATCCTGCGTGAAAAAGGCGCTCAGAACGGCTGCATCATGGCCGGCGACAACATCTCCGAAGAAGCGGCCATCGCCGCTGCGCAAGGCTTCCCGGGCCTGAAGGGCATGGATCTGGCGAAAGTCGTCAGCACCAAGACCCAATACGAATGGCGCTCGACTGTCTGGGATCTGAAAACCGACAGCCACGCGACCATCGAAGCTTCCGAGCTGCCATATCACGTGGTCGCCTACGACTACGGCGTCAAGGTCAACATCCTGCGCATGCTGGTCGAGCGCGGCTGCCGCGTGACCGTTGTGCCTGCCCAGACTCCAGCCGCCGATGTGCTGGCGCTGAAGCCGGACGGCGTGTTCCTGTCCAACGGCCCTGGTGATCCGGAGCCATGCGACTACGCGATCCAAGCGATCAAGGAAGTCCTGGAAACCGAGACGCCGGTATTCGGCATCTGCCTCGGCCACCAGTTGCTGGCTCTGGCCTCCGGCGCCAAGACCCTGAAAATGGGCCACGGCCACCACGGTGCCAACCACCCGGTGCAGGATCTGGACACAGGCGTGGTGATGATCACCAGCCAGAACCACGGTTTTGCGGTAGACGAAGCCACCCTGCCAGCCAACGTGCGCGCGATCCACAAATCGCTGTTCGACGGCACCCTGCAAGGCATCGAGCGCACCGACAAGAGCGCGTTCAGCTTCCAGGGTCACCCTGAAGCGAGCCCGGGCCCGAACGATGTTGCGCCACTGTTCGACCGCTTCATCAACGAGATGGCCAAGCGACGCTAAGCGTTCGCCTTGAGACTGTAGAGAGAAGCCCTCGAGGGCGGCCCCGGTTCCGGCGGCCCCCTCGGGACTTCAGAAATCGATCAAGACGGCTTGCCGACTGACCTGCGGATTTGAGTGACAAACCATGCCAAAACGTACAGACATTAAAAGCATCCTGATTCTCGGCGCTGGCCCGATCGTGATCGGCCAGGCCTGTGAATTCGACTACTCCGGCGCCCAGGCCTGCAAAGCCCTGCGCGAAGAGGGTTACCGCGTCATTCTGGTGAACTCCAACCCGGCCACCATCATGACCGACCCGGACATGGCCGACGCCACCTACATCGAGCCGATCAAGTGGCAGACCGTGGCCAAGATCATCGAAAAGGAACGTCCGGACGCCGTACTGCCGACCATGGGCGGCCAGACTGCACTGAACTGTGCCCTGGACCTGGAGCGCGAAGGCGTTCTGGAGAAGTTCGGCGTAGAGATGATCGGTGCCAACGCCGACACCATCGACAAGGCTGAAGACCGTTCGCGTTTCGACAAGGCGATGAAATCCATCGGTTTGGCCTGCCCGCGTTCCGGCATTGCCCACAGCATGGAAGAGGCCAACGCGGTTCTCGAAACCCTCGGTTTCCCGTGCATCATCCGTCCGTCCTTCACCATGGGCGGCACCGGTGGCGGTATCGCTTACAACCGTGAAGAGTTCGAAGAAATCTGCGCCCGTGGTCTGGACCTGTCGCCGACCAAAGAGCTGCTGATCGACGAATCGCTGATCGGCTGGAAAGAATATGAAATGGAAGTTGTCCGCGACAAAAAGGACAACTGCATCATCGTCTGCTCGATCGAAAACTTCGACCCGATGGGCGTGCACACCGGTGACTCGATCACCGTAGCTCCTGCGCAAACCCTGACCGACAAGGAATACCAGATCCTGCGTAACGCCTCTCTGGCGGTATTGCGCGAGATCGGCGTCGAGACCGGCGGTTCGAACGTGCAGTTCGGTATCTGCCCGAACACTGGCCGCATGGTCGTGATCGAAATGAACCCGCGTGTTTCGCGCTCCTCGGCCCTGGCTTCGAAAGCCACCGGTTTCCCGATTGCCAAGGTCGCGGCCAAACTGGCTGTGGGTTACACCCTCGACGAGCTGTCGAACGACATCACCGGCGGCAAGACCCCGGCGTCCTTCGAACCGTCGATCGACTACGTCGTTACCAAGCTGCCACGCTTCGCCTTCGAGAAATTCGCCAAGGCTGACGCACGCCTGACCACGCAAATGAAGTCGGTCGGCGAAGTCATGGCCATCGGCCGGACCTTCCAGGAATCCTTGCAGAAAGCTCTGCGCGGTCTGGAAGTCGGCGTTTGCGGTCTGGACGAGAAGCTCGATCTGAGCAACCCGGACAGCATGAGCGTGCTCAAGCGCGAACTGACCGTGCCGGGCGCCGAGCGTATCTGGTACGTGGCGGACGCCTTCCGCGCCGGCCTGTCGGTCGAAGACATCTTCGGCATGAACATGATCGATCCGTGGTTCCTGGTGCAGATCGAAGACCTGATCAAGGATGAAGAGAAGGTCAAGACCCTCGGTCTGTCCTCGATCGATCGCGACCTGATGTTCAAGCTCAAGCGCAAAGGCTTTTCCGATCAGCGCTTGGCGAAACTGCTGGGCGTCACTGAGAAAAACCTGCGTACGCACCGTCAGAAGCTGGAAGTGTTCCCGGTCTACAAGCGCGTTGACACCTGCGCCGCCGAATTTGCCACCGACACCGCTTACCTCTACTCGACCTACGAGGAAGAGTGCGAGGCAGCGCCGTCGGGTCGCGACAAGATCATGATTCTGGGTGGCGGCCCTAACCGCATCGGTCAGGGCATCGAGTTCGACTACTGCTGCGTTCACGCTGCTCTCGCCCTGCGCGAAGACGGCTACGAAACCATCATGGTCAACTGCAACCCGGAAACCGTTTCCACCGACTACGACACTTCCGACCGTCTGTACTTCGAGCCGGTAACCCTGGAAGACGTACTGGAAATCTGCCGCGTCGAGAAGCCGAAAGGCGTGATCGTCCAGTACGGCGGCCAGACTCCGCTGAAACTGGCTCGTGCTCTGGAAGCCGCTGGCGTGCCGATCATCGGCACCAGCCCTGACGCCATCGACCGCGCGGAAGACCGCGAGCGCTTCCAGCAAATGGTCGAGCGCCTGAACCTGCGTCAGCCGCCAAACGCCACTGTGCGTAGCGAAGATGAAGCTGTTCGCGCTGCGGCGAAGATCGGTTATCCGCTGGTGGTGCGCCCGTCCTACGTGCTGGGCGGCCGTGCGATGGAAATCGTCTACAAAGAAGACGAACTCAAGCGCTATCTGCGTGACGCGGTGCAAGTGTCCAACGACAGCCCGGTGCTGCTCGACCACTTCCTCAACTGCGCCATCGAAATGGACGTGGATGCGGTCTGCGACGGCAAAGACGTGGTGATCGGCGCGATCATGCAGCACATCGAACAGGCGGGCGTTCACTCCGGTGACTCCGCGTGCTCGCTGCCGCCGTACTCGCTGCCGGCGCACATCCAGGACGAGATGCGCGAACAGGTCAAGAAAATGGCTCTGGAACTGGGCGTTGTCGGCCTGATGAACGTGCAATTGGCTCTGCAGGGCGAAGACATCTACGTCATCGAAGTCAACCCGCGCGCCTCGCGTACCGTACCGTTCGTTTCCAAGTGCATCGGTGTTTCCCTGGCCATGATCGCTGCGCGCGTGATGGCCGGTAAGACCCTGAAGGAAATCGGCTTCACCAAGGAAATCATCCCGAACTTCTACAGCGTTAAAGAAGCGGTGTTCCCGTTCGCCAAGTTCCCTGGCGTTGACCCGATCCTCGGCCCAGAGATGAAGTCGACTGGTGAAGTGATGGGCGTCGGCGACACCTTCGGTGAAGCATTCGCCAAGGCTCAGATGGGCGCCAGCGAAGTGCTGCCGACCGGCGGTACCGCGTTCATCAGCGTGCGCGATGACGACAAGCCGCTGGTTGCAGGCGTGGCCCGTGATCTGATCAACTTGGGCTTCGAAGTGGTCGCCACTGCCGGCACTGCCAAGCTGATCGAAGCCGCAGGCCTGAAAGTGCGCCGCGTGAACAAGGTGACCGAGGGTCGTCCACACGTGGTCGACATGATCAAGAATGACGAAGTCACGCTGATCATCAACACCACCGAAGGTCGTCAGTCGATCGCCGATTCGTATTCCATTCGTCGCAATGCCCTGCAGCACAAGATTTACTGCACCACCACTATCGCTGCGGGCGAAGCGATCTGCGAAGCGCTGAAGTTCGGTCCGGAAAAGACCGTGCGCCGCTTGCAGGATCTACACGCAGGATTGAAGGCATGAGCATAACCAAGTACCCGATGACAGTTCAGGGCGCGAAGGCCCTGGAAGAGGAGCACGCCCATCTGACCAAGGTCGTTCGTCCGAAGCTCAGCCAGGACATCGGCACGGCCCGCGAGTTGGGTGACTTGAAGGAAAACGCTGAATACCATGCTGCCCGCGAACAGCAAGGCATGGTCGAAGCGCGGATTCGTGACATCGAAGGCCGGATTCAGAATCAGGTCATCATCGACGTCACGACCATTCCTCATACCGGCAAAGTGATTTTCGGTACCACCGTCGAGATCGCCAACGTCGAGACTGATGAAAGCGTCACTTACCACATCGTGGGTGAGGATGAGGCTGACTTCAAACTCGGCAAGATCTCCGTCGGTTCGCCGCTGGCCCGCGCCTTGATTGGCAAGGAAGAGGGTGACGTCGTCGCCGTCAAAACGCCAAGCGGCGTGATCGAGTACGAGATTGTCGAAGTTCGTCACATCTGAAAGAAGGCGCCCGCTGCATGCGGGCGCCATGCTTTGGCAGTTGACCCAGATGCTTTGGGTCGGTGGCCTATGGTTGATTCATATCGGTTTGCAGCCGGCGTTGGGCCAGATCGGCCTGGCGCCGCTGTTGATCGACGAAGTCGCCAGTGCATTCGAAGTGCTGGTGGTGGGGTTCGCCGCTCTGTGCGTGATTTTTCAGGCTTTGGTGCTGGTACAGGCCGAGGGCCTCGCCAGTCTATGGCGGGATTTTCGCGGGCAGGTGCTGTTGACGGCTTTGTACGCGTGCGCGATGTATGTTGCCGTGCGTGTCGGCTGGCCGGATGCGCAGCGCTGGCAGGTATTCAGTTATCTGGTGCTGGGATTTTCCGGGCTGGTGCTGGTCATGCAGCCGGTGCCGGGATGGAGTGGCAGGGTGCGCGAAGCACACCCTTGACCCTGCGCATCACTTGAAGCGATGAACGTTCGACAGCTGCTTGTTGGCGCTGAAATTCTTCCGGTAGACCAGAGCCATCTTGCCGATGACCTGTACCAGGTCCGCTTTGCCGACCTTGCACAGCTCGGCGATGTGCGCCAGGCGCGACTCGCGATCGAGGATATTGAGCTTGATCTTGATCAGCTCGTGATCGGCCAAGGCGCGTTCAAGTTCGGCTAAGACACCTTCAGTCAAACCGTTGTCCGCTACCGTCAACACTGGTTTGAGGTGGTGGCCGATGGATTTGTACTGTTTCTTCTGCTCTGGAGTGAGCGGCATAATCTGACCCTTTCGTCTGGATTCTGTAAAATGGCGGCCATTTTACCCGAGGGTTCGTGGATCCGCCCAACTAATCACGACCCTAATCATCGAGGTGCCCAATGGCGCGTTCCAAGACAAGCCTTGGTTGGCTGAAAAGACATGTCAACGATCCCTATGTGAAGCAGGCGCAGAAGGATGGCTACCGTTCGCGTGCAAGTTACAAGCTTCTGGAGATCCAGGAAAAATACAAACTCATTCGCCCGGGCATGAGCGTCGTCGACCTCGGCGCCGCGCCGGGTGGGTGGTCGCAGGTCACCAGCCGGCTGATCGGTGGCCAGGGGCGTCTGATCGCTTCGGACATCCTGGAAATGGACAGCATTCCGGACGTGCATTTCATCCAGGGCGACTTCACAGAGGACTCGGTGCTCGCTGAAATCCTGGAGGCCGTGGGTAATTCGCAGGTCGACCTTGTGATTTCCGATATGGCCCCCAATATGAGTGGTACGCCCGAAGTGGATATGCCCAAGGCCATGTTCCTCTGTGAGCTGGCGCTGGACCTGGCGGAACGGATCCTCAAGCCCGGTGGCAACTTCGTCATCAAGATTTTCCAGGGCGAAGGGTTCGACGTTTATCTGAAGGATGCTCGGAAGAAATTCGACAAGATCCAGATGATCAAGCCAGACTCTTCCCGTGGCAGCTCCCGTGAGCAGTACATGCTGGCTTGGGGTTATCGCGGCGGTGATGCGTAAAACAAGGTTTTTCGGCAGGGCGATAGGTTTTTCATATTTCGCTCTGCAGGCATAAGCGAATATTGTGTAGAAAGTATTTCACAAAGGGTTACAGACGGCGCCTGCCAGAGTTGTAGGTAATGTAGTAAGTTAGGCCGGTGAATATCATGCGAAGCGCGCGCCAGTAGCGGAGCTTGCTTCAGAGGGTAGTTAATTGAACGATATGGCAAAGAATCTGATCCTGTGGTTGATCATCGCGGCAGTCCTGGTGACGGTGATGAACAACTTCTCCAGCCCTAACGAGCCGCAGACCCTCAACTATTCCGACTTCATCCAGCAGGTCAAGGATGGCAAGGTCGAGCGCGTAGCTGTTGACGGCTATGTGATTACCGGCAAGCGCACCGATGGCGACAGCTTCAAGACCATTCGTCCGGCAATTCAGGACAATGGCCTGATCGGCGATCTGGTCGACAATCACGTTGTGGTTGAAGGCAAGCAGCCTGAACAGCAAAGCATCTGGACCCAGCTCCTGGTGGCCAGCTTCCCGATCCTGGTGATCATCGCGGTGTTCATGTTCTTCATGCGCCAGATGCAGGGCGGCGCTGGTGGCAAGGGCGGGCCGATGAGCTTCGGCAAGAGCAAGGCACGCCTGCTCTCCGAAGATCAGGTGAAAACCACTTTGGCTGACGTTGCCGGTTGCGACGAAGCCAAGGAAGAAGTCGGCGAGCTGGTTGAGTTCCTGCGTGATCCGGGCAAGTTCCAGCGTCTGGGCGGTCGTATCCCGCGCGGCGTGCTGATGGTCGGTCCGCCGGGTACCGGTAAAACCTTGCTGGCCAAGGCGATTGCCGGCGAAGCGAAAGTGCCATTCTTCACTATTTCCGGTTCCGACTTTGTCGAAATGTTCGTCGGTGTCGGCGCCAGCCGCGTCCGCGACATGTTCGAGCAGGCCAAGAAGCACGCCCCTTGCATCATCTTCATCGACGAAATCGATGCCGTGGGTCGCCATCGTGGCGCCGGCATGGGTGGCGGCCACGACGAGCGTGAGCAGACTCTCAACCAGTTGCTGGTGGAGATGGACGGCTTCGAAATGAATGACGGCATCATCGTGATTGCTGCGACCAACCGTCCGGACGTACTCGACCCTGCGCTGCTGCGTCCGGGCCGTTTCGACCGTCAGGTGGTCGTCGGCTTGCCGGATATTCGTGGCCGCGAGCAGATTCTTAAAGTTCACATGCGCAAAGTGCCAATGGGCGACGACGTTGCTCCGGCAGTGATCGCACGGGGTACTCCGGGCTTCTCCGGTGCTGACCTGGCCAACCTGGTCAACGAGGCTTCGCTGTTCGCTGCCCGCAGCGGCAAGCGTATCGTCGAGATGAAAGAATTCGAACTGGCCAAAGACAAGATCATGATGGGCGCCGAGCGCAAATCCATGGTCATGTCCGAGAAAGAAAAGCAGAACACGGCTTATCACGAAGCTGGCCACGCCATTGTCGGTCGCGTCGTGCCTGAGCATGATCCGGTGTACAAGGTCTCCATCATTCCGCGCGGTCGTGCGCTGGGTGTGACCATGTTCCTCCCGGAAGAAGATCGTTACAGCCTGTCCAAGCGTGCGCTGATCAGCCAGATCTGCTCGCTTTACGGCGGCCGTATCGCCGAAGAAATGACCCTGGGCTTCGATGGTGTGACCACCGGTGCGTCCAACGACATCATGCGTGCAAGTCAGATTGCCCGGAACATGGTGACGAAATGGGGCCTGTCGGAAAAACTCGGTCCGCTGATGTATGCCGAAGAAGAGGGCGAAGTGTTCCTCGGTCGCGGCGGTGGCGGCCAGGCTGCCAGCTTCTCCGGTGAGACCGCCAAGCTGATCGACTCCGAAGTACGCAGCATCATCGATCAGTGCTACGGCACCGCCAAGCAGATCCTCACGGATAACCGTGACAAGCTGGATGCCATGGCTGATGCGCTGATGAAGTACGAAACCATCGATGCCGAGCAAATCGACGACATCATGGCCGGCCGCACACCTCGCGAACCTCGCGACTGGTCGGGTGGCGCCGGTACGCCTCCGCCGCCTGTTGTGCAGGATGAGCGTCCGGAAAAACCGATTGGCGGTCCGGCTGCTGACGTTTAAGGCTTGAAATGACTTCTGTTCAGTCCCTGACCCGGTTGCCTTGCGGCAACCGGGTTCTTGATTTGGCCCAGACGCATGTCATGGGCATTCTCAATGTCACTCCTGATTCCTTCTCCGACGGCGGCCGCTTCAGCCAGCTCGATGCGGCCCTGCGCCACGCCGAAGCCATGGTGCTGGCAGGTGCGACGCTGATTGATGTCGGCGGCGAATCGACCCGGCCAGGCGCGCGAGCGGTCTCTCCTCTGGAGGAACTTGAGCGCGTCGCGCCGATTGTCGAGCTGATCAATCGCGAGCTGGATGTCATCATCTCGGTCGATACCTCAACGCCGGCTGTCATGCGCGAAACTGCGCGGCTCGGTGCCGGATTGATCAACGACGTGCGTTCGCTCCGTCGCGATGGTGCGCTGGATGCGGCAGCGGCAACCGGCTTGCCCGTCTGCCTCATGCATATGCTCGGCGAGCCGGGCGATATGCAGGATAATCCGCAGTATCAGGATGTCACCCGCGAGGTCGCTGAGTTTCTCGCCGAGCGCATGGATCAATGTGTGCAGGCGGGCATTCCTGCCGAGCGGATCATTCTCGATCCAGGCTTCGGCTTCGCCAAAACCCTGCAGCACAATCTAAGCTTGTTCAAGCACATGGAGGCCCTGCATGCGCTGGGTCGCCCCCTGCTGGTAGGTGTTTCGCGCAAGAGTATGATTGGCCACGCTTTGAACCGTCCCGTGGGCGAGCGCCTGCATGGGGGCTTGGCGCTGGCGGCGCTGGCGTCAGTTAAAGGCGCGCGTATATTGCGCGTTCACGATGTGGCGGAAACCGTTGATGTGGTGCGGATGATCGCGGCCGTGGAATCAGCCGAATAAGAATGATGGAGCACTTATGAGCAAGAAATATTTTGGTACCGACGGCATTCGCGGTCGCGTTGGTGAATACCCGATCACGCCTGACTTCATGCTCAAGCTCGGTTGGGCGGCTGGCATGGCATTCCGCAAGATGGGTGCCTGCAAGGTGCTGGTCGGCAAGGACACGCGGATCTCCGGCTATATGTTCGAATCGGCGCTGGAAGCCGGGCTGACCTCGGCGGGTGCCGATGTGATGCTGCTCGGCCCGATGCCGACGCCTGCCATCGCTTATCTGTCGCGCACGTTCCAGGCTGAAGCCGGCATCGTGATCAGTGCTTCGCACAACCCGCATGATGACAACGGCATCAAGTTCTTCTCCGGCAAAGGTACCAAGCTGCCCGATGAATTGGAGCTGATGATCGAAGAGTTGCTGGATACGCCAATGACCGTCGTCGAGTCGAGCAAGATCGGTAAAGTGTCGCGAATCAATGATGCATCGGGCCGCTACATCGAGTTCTGCAAGAGCAGCGTGCCTACCGGGACCAATTTCGCCGGTCTGAAGATCGTTATCGACTGCGCGCATGGTGCGACCTATAAGGTAGCGCCGAGCGTCTTCCGTGAATTGGGTGCCGAAGTCGTCGTGCTTTCCGCTCAGCCGAACGGGCTGAACATCAACGATAACTGCGGTTCCACGCATATGGGGCCGTTGCAGGCCGCCGTTCTGGCCGAGCATGCGGACCTGGGTATCGCCTTCGATGGTGATGGTGATCGGGTACTGATGGTCGATCACACCGGTGCCATTGTTGATGGTGACGATCTGCTGTTCATCATTGCCCGCGATCTGCATGAGCGCGGCAAGTTGCAGGGTGGCGTCGTCGGTACGTTGATGAGCAATCTTGGTCTCGAGCTGGCCCTGGCGGATCTTTCGATCCCGTTCGTTCGTGCCAATGTCGGTGACCGCTACGTGATCGCCGAACTGCAAGAGCGCAATTGGCTGGTAGGTGGGGAAAACTCCGGGCATGTCGTCTGCTTCAATCACACCACCACGGGCGACGCGATCATCGCGGCCTTGCAGGTGTTGATGGCGCTGAAATCGCGCAATGAAGGTCTTGCGCAAACCCGGCAGGCTTTGCGCAAGTGCCCTCAGGTACTGATCAACGTTCGCTTTGGTGGCGGTGAAAGCCCGCTGGAGCATCCGGCTGTCAAGGAAGCCAGTGCCCGTGTCACCCAGGCGATGGCGGGGCGCGGTCGGGTGCTTCTGCGCAAGTCCGGCACAGAGCCTTTGGTGCGCGTCATGGTCGAAGGCGAGGACGAAAACCAGGTTCGCGGCTATGCCGAAGAGCTGGCAAAACTGGTAACCGAAGTTTCTGCCTGATACGGCTTGCAAGCCATGATTGTGTTGGGTAACATCTGCGCCCACTTTGACCGACGAGGTACAGCATGCGTCGCCCTATGGTAGCTGGTAACTGGAAGATGCACGGTACCCGCGCCAGCGTCGCTGAGCTGATCAACGGCCTTCGTCATCTGGCCTTGCCAAGCGGTGTTGATGTCGCGGTGTTCCCGCCTTGCCTGTATATCAATCAAGTGATTGATGGCTTGAAAGGCAAGTCGATTTCGGTCGGCGCGCAGAATTCTGCGGTGGAAGCCATGCAAGGTGCGTTGACTGGTGAGATTGCTCCCAGCCAACTGGTGGATGCAGGTTGTTCCCTGGTGCTTGTCGGGCACTCCGAACGCCGCCAGATTATGGGCGAGCGAGACGGGATGCTGAATCGCAAGTTCGCAGCGGCACAGGCATGTGGCTTGATTCCGGTGTTGTGTGTAGGGGAAACCCTCGAGCAGCGCGAAGCCGGAAAAACTCTTGAAGTTGTCGGGCGTCAGCTGGGCAGCATCATCGAGGAGCTTGGTGTCGGTGCCTTTGCCAAGGCAGTGATTGCATACGAGCCGGTCTGGGCCATTGGTACCGGGCTGACTGCAACGCCGCAACAGGCTCAGGATGTGCATAAGGCTATTCGCGAGCAGTTGGCGGCAGAGAATTCTGAAGTCGCACGAGGTGTGCGGCTTCTATACGGCGGCAGCGTGAAGGCGGCCAATGCGGTCGAACTGTTCGGCATGCCGGATATCGATGGGGGGCTCATTGGTGGAGCTTCCCTGAATGCAGATGAGTTCGGTGCGATCTGTCGCGCCGCGGGAAACTGAAAAAATGCTGGAAACAGTCGTAGTCGTTTTTCATCTGCTGGGTGCATTGGGCGTAGTTGCTCTGGTTTTGCTGCAGCAGGGTAAGGGTGCGGATGCTGGCGCGTCTTTCGGAGCAGGTGCTTCAAATACTGTGTTCGGAAGCCAAGGTTCCTCTACCTTTCTTAGTAAGTTTACTGCTATACTTGCCGCCGGTTTCTTCATAACCAGCTTGGGGTTAGGTTACTTTGCTAAAGAGAAAGCTCATCAGCTGACTCAAGCAGGTCTTCCAGATCCAGCAGTGTTGGAAGTACCTAAGCAACAACCGGCTTCTGATGATGTCCCGGTGCTTCAAGAGCAAAAGTCGGCTACTCCAGCGACTGACGTGCCTCCAGCTCAAGAGCAGAAGTAAGAAGAGTTTCAAACGTAGTATTGCCGAGGTGGTGGAATTGGTAGACACGCAACCTTGAGGTGGTTGTGCCCATAGGGTGTAGGGGTTCGAGTCCCCTTCTCGGTACCAATTAGTCAGGAGAGCCCGCTGTTGCGGGCTTTCTTGCAGGTGGAAGGTTACATTGACCCTAAAAGGGATCGGTCGTATACTTCCGCCCCAGCTTTGTCGCGGGGTGGAGCAGTCTGGTAGCTCGTCGGGCTCATAACCCGAAGGTCGTCGGTTCAAATCCGGCCCCCGCAACCAGTTTAAGGAGCCCCTTTTAAGGGGCTTTTTGTTAGCTGGATACTTTCAACGCCGCTGTTCGACGGCGTTTCAAGGATGGGCGTTATGCCCATTTTTTTATTTTGCAAAGCATGCACATATCATGCACTAGGGGGTTCAGGTGTCGAGCAAGCTAGAAGAGTTGCAGGCCTTGCTGGCCCCGGTGGTCGTGGCCCTGGGCTATGAATGCTGGGGTATCGAGTTTTCGGCTCAGGGTCGTCACTCGATGTTGCGCGTTTATATCGATAAAGAGGGTGGCGTGCTGGTGGACGATTGCGCCATTGTCAGCCGTCAGATCAGCGGTGTTCTGGATGTTGAAGATCCTATCTCCGTTGAGTACACCCTTGAAGTTTCCTCGCCTGGCATGGAGCGCCCGCTGTTCACTCTTGAGCAGTTTGCCAAATTTGCCGGTGAACAAGTGAAGATCAAGCTGCGCTCGCCTTTCGAAGGTCGACGCAACTTTCAGGGCCTTCTGCGCGGTGTAGAAGAGCAGGACGTCGTGGTGCAGGTAGAAGACCACGAGTTCCTGTTGCCGATCGATATGATCGACAAGGCCAACATTATTCCCAGTTTTGACTGAGACGCGGATCCCGCGGATCCAATGGCTTGCGAAAGGCGAGGCGTACGATGAGCAAAGAAGTACTGCTGGTTGTTGAGTCGGTATCCAATGAAAAGGGTGTACCGGCAAGCGTAATTTTTGAAGCGCTGGAGCTGGCTCTGGCCACTGCTACCAAAAAGCGTTTTGAAGACGAAGTGGACCTGCGTGTGGAAATCAACCGCCACACCGGTTCCTACGAAACCTTCCGTCGCTGGACGGTCGTCGAAGAGAATGATCTCGACGATCCGGCCATCGAGACCTGGCCAAGCAAGGTTGCCGAAACGCATCCTGGTGCCAAGGTCGGTGACGTCGTCGAAGAGAAAATCGAATCCATCGAGTTCGGCCGCATCGCTGCACAGACTGCCAAGCAGGTCATCGTGCAGAAAGTTCGCGAAGCCGAGCGTGCTCAAGTGGTCGACGCCTATCGCGAGCGCCTGGGAGAAATCATCTCCGGCACCGTGAAAAAAGTTACCCGCGACAACGTGATCGTCGATCTGGGCAACAATGCCGAAGCATTGCTGGCCCGTGAAGACATCATTTCTCGCGAAACCTTCCGTGTCGGCGTGCGTCTGCGTGCGCTGCTCAAGGAAATCCGCACCGAGAACCGCGGCCCGCAGCTGATCCTTTCGCGTACCGCGCCGGAAATGCTGATCGAGCTGTTCCGTATCGAAGTGCCGGAAATCGCCGAAGGCCTCATCGAGGTCATGGCCGCCTCCCGTGATCCGGGTTCGCGTGCCAAGATCGCCGTCCGCTCCAAGGACAAGCGCATCGACCCGCAAGGTGCCTGCATCGGTATGCGCGGTTCGCGCGTCCAGGCGGTATCGGGTGAGTTGGGCGGTGAGCGTGTTGATATCGTGCTGTGGGACGACAACCCGGCCCAGTTCGTGATCAACGCCATGTCCCCGGCCGAGGTTGCGGCAATTATCGTTGACGAAGATGCCCATGCCATGGACATCGCCGTTGGCGCAGACAATCTGGCTCAGGCCATCGGTCGCGGTGGTCAGAACGTGCGTCTGGCCAGCCAGTTGACTGGCTGGACCCTGAACGTGATGACCGAATCGGACATCCAGGCTAAGCAGCAAGCAGAAACCGGCGACATCCTGCGCAACTTCATCGACGAGCTGGAAGTCGACGAAGAACTGGCTCAGGTGCTGGTAGATGAAGGCTTCACCAGCCTGGAAGAGATTGCCTACGTACCGGTGGAGGAAATGCTCAACATCGACGGCTTTGACGAGGACATCGTCAACGAGCTTCGTGCTCGCGCCAAGGATCGCTTGTTGACCAAAGCCATCGCTACTGAGGAAAAGCTGGCAGACGCCCATCCGGCCGAAGACCTGCTCTCGCTTGAGGGTATGGACAAGGATTTGGCGATGGAACTGGCGGTGCGCGGCGTAATTACCCGCGAAGACCTGGCCGAGCAGTCTATTGACGACCTGCTCGACATCGACGGCATTGACGATGATCGTGCCGGCAAGTTGATCATGGCCGCCCGAGCCCACTGGTTCGAGTAATTAGGCGCGGCCTGAGGAGAGAAGTGCATGACGCAAGTCACGGTGAAACAACTGGCCGATGAGGTCAAAACACCGGTAGAGCGCCTGTTGCAGCAGATGCGTGAGGCAGGTCTGCCGCACACCGCCGCCGACGAAAATGTGACTGACAGTGAGAAGCAATCCCTGCTGACTCACTTGAAGAGCAGTCACAAGGCGAAAGTGGAAGAACCACGCAAGATCACGCTGCAGCGTAAAACCACCAGCACCCTGCGTGTGGCTGGTAGCAAGAGCATCAGCGTTGAAGTTCGCAAGAAGAAAGTTTTCGTACAGCGCAGCCCGGAAGAAATCGAAGCCGAGCGCAAGCGTGAACTGGATGAGCGTCGCGCAGTAGAGAATGCTGCCCGTCAGAAGGCTGAAGAAGAAGCCAAGCAGCGCGCCGAAGAAGAAGCGCGTCGCCAGCCTGCTGCTGCGCAAACCGCTGCCAGCGACGCCGTTGCGGCGCCGGCTGCCGCTGCCGAACCTGTTCGCGAAAGCGCACCGGTGGCTGCTGCTCCTGCTCCATCGGCTGACGTTCGCAACAAGCAGAACGAACAGCGCCGTCCGGACAAGCCACGTGCCGACGACAACAATCGTCGCAGCGGTGGTGGTGATGGCGAGCGCAAAAACGCTCCGCATCGCGCATCGGTCAAGGAAAAAGCCCCGGCGCCACGTGTGGCGCCACGCACTACCGACGAAGAAAGCGATGGCTTCCGTCGTGGTGGTCGCGGCAAGGCCAAGCTGAAGAAGCGCAACGCCCACGGTTTCCAGAGCCCGACCGGCCCTGTCGTGCGTGACGTGCAGATCGGCGAGACCATCACGGTTGGCGATCTGGCCAACCAGATGTCGGTCAAAGCGGCTGAAATCATCAAGTTCATGTTCAAACTGGGTACCCCAGCGACCATCAACCAGGTGCTTGATCAGGAAACTGCTCAACTGGTAGCCGAAGAACTGGGCCACAAAGTGACCCTGGTCAGCGACACCGCTCTGGAAGATTCCCTGGCCGAGTCCCTGAAGTTTGAAGGTGAGTCGTTCTCCCGTGCACCAGTCGTGACCGTAATGGGCCACGTTGACCACGGTAAGACTTCCCTGCTCGACTACATCCGTCGTGCCAAGGTAGCTGCTGGCGAAGCCGGCGGTATCACCCAGCACATCGGTGCATACCACGTTGAGACTGATCGCGGCATGGTCACTTTCCTCGACACCCCGGGTCACGCTGCGTTTACCGCAATGCGGGCCCGTGGTGCCAAGGCGACCGACATCGTGATCCTCGTGGTTGCAGCGGACGACGGCGTGATGCCGCAAACCATCGAAGCCGTTCAGCATGCTCAGGCAGCTGGCGTGCCGCTGGTGGTTGCAGTGAACAAGATCGACAAGCCGGGCGCCGATCTCGATCGCATCCGCAGCGAGCTGTCGGTTCACGGCGTGACTTCCGAAGACTGGGGTGGCGACACACCATTCGTTCCGGTTTCGGCGAAGATGGGTACTGGCGTGGACGAGCTGCTTGAAGCCGTTCTGCTGCAGGCCGAAGTTCTCGAACTGAAAGCTACTCCGTCGGCTCCTGGCCGTGGTGTGGTGGTTGAATCGCGTCTCGACAAAGGTCGTGGCCCGGTGGCAACCGTGCTCGTTCAGGATGGTACGCTGCGTCAAGGCGACATGGTCCTGGTCGGTTCGAACTACGGCCGTGTACGTGCCATGCTCGACGAGAACGGCAAGCCAATCAAGGAAGCCGGTCCATCCATCCCTGTCGAGATCCTCGGCCTGGACGGTACCCCGGACGCTGGCGACGAGATGAGCGTGGTTGCCGACGAGAAGAAAGCCCGTGAAGTGGCTCTGTTCCGTCAAGGCAAGTTCCGCGAAGTCAAACTCGCTCGCGCTCACGCCGGCAAGCTGGAAAACATCTTCGAAAACATGGGTCAGGCCGAGAAGAAGACGCTCAACATCGTCCTCAAGTCCGACGTCCGTGGTTCGCTGGAAGCGTTGAACGGTGCCTTGAATGGCCTGGGCAACGACGAAGTACAAGTGCGCGTCGTGGGTGGCGGTGTCGGTGGTATCACCGAATCCGACGCCAACCTGGCACTGGCTTCCAACGCTGTACTGTTCGGCTTCAACGTGCGTGCCGATGCCGGCGCTCGCAAGATCGTCGAGCAGGAAGGTCTGGATATGCGTTACTACAACGTGATCTACGACATCATCGAAGACGTCAAGAAAGCCCTGACCGGCATGCTCGGCAGCGATGTTCGCGAGAACATCCTGGGTGTGGCCGAAGTGCGTGATGTGTTCCGTTCGCCGAAGTTTGGCGCGATCGCCGGTTGCATGGTGATCGAAGGTGTCGTGCACCGTAACCGTCCGATCCGTGTACTGCGTGAAGACATCGTTATCTTCGAAGGCGAGCTGGAATCCCTGCGCCGCTTCAAGGATGACGCTTCCGAAGTACGTGCCGGCATGGAATGCGGTATCGGCGTGAAGAGCTATAACGACGTCAAAGTCGGTGACAAGATCGAAGTCTTCGAGAAGGTTCAGGTTGCTCGCAGCCTCTGACTCGCGCACTTCAAGGGCCACGATGGGCCGTAGCATGCAAATGCACGGCACAGCGTCCGGACTCTAAACGCAACGCCCGGTCTGGCTTTTGTCAGGCCGGGCGTTTGCCGCTTTCAGACCTTGCGGGTTTCACCGCTGGGCAGTAACAGGTAACAAATCATGGCAAAAGAATACAGCCGTACCCAACGTATCGGCGATCAGATGCAGCGCGAGCTGGCGCAACTGATCCGTCGCGAAGTCAAAGACCCGCGCGTCGGCCTGGTCACCATCACTGCTGTGGAAGTGTCCCGTGACGTTGGTCACGCGAAGATTTTCATCACCGTGATGGGCCAGGACAACGCTGAAGACATCGCGCAAAGCATCAAGGTGCTCAATGCCGCCGCAGGCTTCCTGCGTATGCAGCTGGCTCGCGAAATGAAGCTGCGCAGCGTGCCGCAATTGCACTTCCACTACGACGAATCCGTCGTGCGTGGCGCGCATCTGTCGGCGCTGATCGAGCGCGCCGTGGCTGAAGACAATCAGCACGTTGCCGCTCCTGCACCTGAAGACACCAAGGAGTAATTCGGTGGCTCAGGTCAAACGTATCCGTCGTAACGTCAGCGGCATCATCCTGCTCGACAAACCGTTGGGGTTCACCTCCAACGCCGCGTTGCAGAAGGTGCGCTGGCTGCTCAATGCCGAGAAGGCCGGGCACACCGGCAGCCTCGATCCGTTGGCCACCGGCGTGTTGCCGCTGTGCTTCGGCGAGGCGACCAAGTTCTCGCAATACCTGCTCGATTCCGACAAGGGCTACGAGACCCTGGCGCAACTGGGCAAGACCACCACCACGGCCGATGCCGAAGGCGAGGTTTTGCAGGAGCGTCCGGTGACCGTTGGTCGCGCCGATGTCGAAGCGGTCCTGCCGAAATTTCGTGGGCAAATCAGTCAGATACCGCCGATGTACTCGGCACTCAAGCGTGATGGCCAGCCGCTGTACAAACTGGCACGTGCAGGCGAAGTAGTGGAGCGCGAACCGCGTTCTGTTACTATTGCGCGCTTGGAATTGCTGGCCTTCGAAGGCGATACTGCGCGGCTTGCGGTGGACTGCAGCAAAGGCACCTATATTCGCACCCTGGTGGAGGATATCGGTGAGCAACTCGGTTGTGGTGCGTACGTCGCAGAATTGCGCCGGACCCAGGCCGGGCCTTTCACCCTGGCGCAGACCGTGACCCTCGAAGAGCTGGAAGCGGTACATGCCGAAGGCGGCAACGAAGCGGTCGATCGCTTCCTGATGCCATCGGACAGCGGCCTGCAGGATTGGCCGTTGCTGCACTTTTCCGAAGCGAGCGCGTTCTACTGGCTCAACGGCCAGCCGGTACGTGCCCCGGATGCGCCGAAGTTCGGCATGGTACGAGTACAGGATCACAATGGTCGCTTCATCGGTATCGGTGAAGTGAGCGAAGACGGGCGCATCGCGCCGCGTCGCTTGATTCGGTCAGAATGACCGGAACCGGTCTGCGTTAAGCGGGCCGGCGAGTGTGGCTGTTAACAGGCATGGTCACTACTCATTTATAGATACAGGGATTTGTCCCTGGCCTGTTGAAGCTGTTTCCCTGAAACAGTTTCCTGATAAGGAAGGATTGCCTCATGGCTCTCGACGTTCAAGAAAAAGCTCAAATCGTTGCTGACTACCAGCAAGCTGTTGGTGACACTGGTTCGCCAGAAGTGCAGGTTGCACTGCTGACCGCCAACATCAACAAACTGCAAGGTCACTTCAAGGCCAACGGTAAAGATCACCACTCCCGTCGTGGTCTGATCCGCATGGTTAACCAGCGTCGCAAGCTGCTGGACTACCTGAAAGGCAAGGACGTAAGCCGGTACGCCGCGCTGATCGCTCGCCTGGGTCTGCGTCGCTAATCAGCGATTGCGCTATGAGGTTGGTGGTCTGTCGGGCGTCAGCGGTTTTCCGCTGGCGCCTTGCAGGCTCCCAGCCTCAAGTTTTATCTGCAGCATGGCTTTACCTGTAGCACCCGGACAATTGCCATCGGGCCGATTCCCGAGATTGCCCAAGAATTCGCAAGAAACCGTTTCCCCCAAGAGCCACAAAGAAGGTAGGACACCGTGAACCCGGTAATCAAAAAATTCCAGTTCGGTCAATCGACCGTTACCCTCGAGACAGGCCGTATCGCCCGTCAGGCCTCCGGCGCAGTATTGGTCACCGTTGACGACGACGTCAGCGTGTTGGTGACTGTTGTCGGTGCAAAGCAAGCCGATCCGGGCAAGGGCTTCTTCCCTCTGTCCGTTCATTACCAGGAAAAGACTTACGCTGCCGGTAAGATCCCTGGCGGTTTCTTCAAGCGTGAAGGCCGTCCTTCCGAGAAAGAAACCCTGACTTCCCGACTGATCGACCGTCCGATCCGTCCGCTGTTCCCAGAAGGCTTCATGAACGAAGTGCAGGTTGTCTGCACCGTCGTTTCCACCAGCAAGAAGACCGATCCGGACATCGCTGCGATGATCGGTACCTCGGCTGCCCTGGCCATTTCCGGCATTCCGTTCGACGGCCCGATCGGCGCCGCTCGCGTGGCTTTCCACGAAAGCACCGGCTACCTGCTGAACCCGACTTACGAACAGCAAGCCGCTTCGAGCCTGGACATGGTCGTTGCCGGTACTTCCGACGCCGTGCTGATGGTTGAATCGGAAGCCAAAGAACTGACCGAAGACCAGATGCTGGGCGCGGTACTGTTCGCTCACGACGAATTCCAGGTTGTGATCAACGCTGTGAAGGAACTGGCTGCCGAAGCCGCCAAGCCAACCTGGAACTGGGCTCCTGCGCCAGAAGCCACCGAGCTGCTGGGCGCGATCCGTGCCGAGTTCGGCGAAGCGATCTCCCAGGCTTACACCATCACCATCAAGGCCGACCGTTACGCTCGCCTGGGTGAGCTGAAGGACCAGGTGGTTGCCAAGCTGTCCGGGGAAGAAGGCCAGCCAAGCGCTGCTGAAGTCAAAGCCGCTTTCGGCGAAATCGAATACCGCACTGTTCGCGAAAACATCGTTAACGGCAAGCCACGTATCGACGGCCGCGACACCAAGACTGTACGTCCGCTGAACATCGAAGTCGGCGTTCTGCCGAAGACTCACGGTTCGGCACTGTTCACCCGTGGCGAAACCCAGGCACTGGTTGTTGCAACACTGGGCACCGCCCGTGACGCGCAACTGCTGGACACCCTGGAAGGCGAAAAGAAAGACCCGTTCATGCTGCACTACAACTTCCCGCCGTTCTCGGTAGGCGAGTGTGGTCGCATGGGTGGTGCCGGTCGTCGCGAAATCGGTCACGGCCGTCTGGCCCGTCGTTCGGTTTCGGCCATGCTGCCAGCCGCTGACGTGTTCCCATACACCATCCGCGTGGTGTCGGAAATCACCGAATCCAACGGTTCGAGCTCGATGGCTTCCGTGTGCGGTGCTTCCCTCGCGCTGATGGACGCTGGTGTACCGATGAAGGCACCGGTGGCCGGTATCGCCATGGGTCTGGTTAAAGAAGGCGAGAAGTTCGCCGTTCTGACCGACATCCTCGGCGACGAAGATCACCTGGGCGACATGGACTTCAAGGTAGCCGGTACCGCCAAAGGCGTTACCGCACTGCAGATGGACATCAAGATCAAGGGCATCACCGAAGAGATCATGGAAATCGCTCTGGGCCAGGCCCTTGAAGCGCGCCTGAACATCCTCGGCCAGATGAACCAGATCATTGGCCAGTCGCGTACCGAACTGTCGGCCAACGCTCCGACCATGATCGCGATGAAGATCGACACCGACAAGATCCGTGACGTTATCGGCAAAGGTGGCGCGACCATCCGTGCGATCTGCGAAGAAACCAAGGCTTCGATCGACATCGAAGACGACGGTTCGATCAAGATCTTCGGCGAAACCAAGGATGCCGCAGAAGCAGCGCGTCAGCGCGTTCTGAGCATCACTGCAGAAGCCGAGATCGGCAAGATCTACGTCGGCAAGGTTGAGCGCATCGTCGACTTCGGCGCGTTCGTCAACATCCTGCCGGGCAAGGACGGTCTGGTGCACATCTCGATGCTGAGCGACGCTCGCGTAGAGAAAGTCACCGACATCCTGAAAGAAGGCCAGGAAGTGGAAGTGCTGGTACTGGACGTGGACAACCGCGGCCGTATCAAGCTGTCCATCAAAGACGTGGCAGCTGCCAAGGCTTCGGGCGTTTAATCACCCCAACGCTTTAGCGCAATGAAGATGCCCCCGCCGTGCAAACGGCGGGGGCATTTTTTTATCTGAAATAAAGAAATTGTAGTTCTCAAAAGAAAACCATCAGACAACCCACAAATTTGCCGCAGCTCGAGACCGGTGCTAGGTTTAGCCCACCGCCCGTGTAGCTCAGCCGGTAGAGCAGCGCACTCGTAACGCGAAGGTCGCAGGTTCGATTCCTGTCTCGGGCAAAAAATTTTCGCCGTCGGTTTTATGCGTGGTGTTGGAGGTATTCGTTCAGTGCTTGACGTGTCAGATCATTCAGCGACAAATTTTGACGGGTTGCCGCCAGAGCCGCTGCTAAATGCAGATCGTGACCGATGCGAACATTGAACGATCCTTTGCATGGGATTTCAGGCTTCTGCCCGAGCTGCTGACAGGTTTGTAAATAGTCATCTACCGCCTCGCGAAAGGCTGCTTCCAGTTCAGCCACCGTTTGTCCTTCATAATTAACCAGCGCCCTGATGAAAAGGAGTTTTCCGAACAGGCACTTATCTTCCGTGCTCGCCTCGATAGAGCCAACATAGCCTTTGTAGTGCAGCTGGGAACTCATGGAATCAGGCCTCCTGTTTTCAGTTGCTCGATAATCTGACGTCTTGCGTATGTTTTGATTTCATTTCCGGGATGTGGCTTGTGCAGGTTGATCATTGCGCTCGGATTCCCGTTGTCGAATTTGATCCTGCTACCTGATCCTTCCAGCTGAGAGTAACCAAGGCGCCCCAACAGGGTAACAAGCTCGGACCATGTGAATGCGCTGTGGCCGTTGACTAGTTTGGCGAGAAGTTTTTCAGTCTTTGACATGCTGGCCTATGATTGCAACTGAATATAGTTGCCTGTTTTTGGGCGGTCAATGTGAAGGTTTCGTTCGCCTTGACCTCAAAGGCGATGGCGAGGATTTATACGCAGTGAATTTCGCGCATGGAAACAGGAAACTGTAACCAAGCGCATACCACCCTTCATTTCATTCCGCCGGTTGCACTGGCTTGCGTCTCTGTTAGGATTCCTTCGTACCAGACAAGCAAGCGCCGTTGTTTTCAGATGATCCACGAATGGTCCTGAAGGCCAGGAAAAACCGAGCTTCCAATGACTTCCTGCGTCAGAGAGATCCTTGATGATCCAGATCCATCCTCCATTCCTAAGATCAGCGAGAACCCCATGACTGAATTGACCCAACAGCAACGCCACGAACAAGCGCTGGAAAAATACCTTCTGGATGTGCCGGACCTGAAGGAAGAGATCAAGGACCTGAGTCCCGATGATCAGAAAGACCAGATCCAGTGGGCCTTCGAGGACGAAGCCGAAGCGCGGGGCTTGCAGCCGTGGGAGCTGACCCTCAAGTACACGAGCACGCCGGAGGAGTTCGAGGCGCAGCGCCTCGTGCTGCACAAGGAAGCGGCGGAAGTATTGGGTGTCGAGTGGTATGAGTACTGCGAGATGAATAATCTCGTCGTATAAGAGCAGATGCGAGCTTCTAGCTTCTAGCTACAAGCTGCAAGTCAAAGCAAAGTCGCTTGGCTTGTAGCTTGTAGCTTGTAGCTTGTAGCTTGTAGCTTGTAGCTTGTAGCTTGTAGCTTGCCGCTGCGTTTAGAGGCTCAGTCGCATCGACAGGTCCACCGCTTTGACATCCTTGGTCATTGCGCCGATCGAGATGTAATCCACACCCGTTTCGGCGATCGGCAGCAGCGTGTTTTCGTTGATGCCGCCGCTGGCTTCCAGTTTCGCGTTGCCGGCGGTCAGGCGTACCGCTTCGCGCATGTCGTCCAGGCTCAGTTCGTCGAGCATGATGATGTCGGCGCCGGCTTCCAGCGCCTGCTTCAGCTCTTCAAGACTTTCCACTTCGATCTCCACCGGTTTGCCCGGGGCGATCTTGTGTGCGGCGGCCACGGCTTCGGCGATGCCGCCGCTGGCGGCGATGTGGTTTTCCTTGATCAGGAAGGCATCGTACAGACCGATGCGGTGGTTGTGGCAGCCGCCGCAGGTCACTGCGTATTTCTGTGCCAGGCGCAGGCCGGGAAGAGTTTTGCGCGTGTCGAGCAACTTGACCTGCGTTTCGCCGACGAAGTCCGCCAGGTACTGCGCGCGCGTCGCCACGCCGGACAGCAACTGCAGGAAATTCAGCGCGCTGCGTTCACCGGTCAGCAGTGAGCGCGCGGGGCCTTCCAGATGAAACAGCGGCTGATTGGCTTTGACCCGCTGGCCGTCGACCACTTGCCAATGCACCGCCACGCGCGGATCGAGCTGGCGAAACACCGCATCGACCCACGCGGTGCCGCAGATGACCGCGTCGTCACGGGTGATGATGGTGGCTTTGGCCAGGCGTTCGGCCGGGATCAGTTGCGCGGTGATGTCGCCGCTGCCGACGTCTTCGAGCAACGCACGGCGCACGTTGTTTTCGATTTCGGCGGTCAGATCGGCGAGACGTAGATTCGGCATAACGAACTCCACAAACAAAGTGGTTCGATTATAGGGGCAGGGCGCGAGCCAACCCAAGGCGAGAACGCGCGTGCCTGACGCATCTGGTCGATTTTTCTGAGCCGAGTGCGTGGGCGTGGCGTATAGGGGAAACCCTGAGGCCTATAGCATCGTCGACATCTTTTGCCAGATAATCCGCCTTGTATTTGACGTCATGGCTTTGACGAACGACTCCGCTGGGGCAGTGTCGAAAGCGACGAACCGAATCACCGTTCCAGGAGGCTTGGATGCGCAACGACGGGAAAGTGGTGCCTTTGCACCGGGCGACTGCCGATCTGGCGGACCACTCGCCGCTTGCCCGCTTGCCGGTGATTCTGTTGCAGGTTCGCGACAAGGCTGCGCAGCAGCTGCGCCACGATTTGCAGGAGCTGTTCGATAACGCCGACGACACGTTGTTCGAAATGGCCGACCGGGCGCGCAACGACGTCGATCAGAACATCTTTTTCGAAGCAATGCGCGACCTGCGCCTCAAGCGCAAGAACATCGAGCGCGGCTTTCTTGAACTGTTCTTTGAGGCTTTCGCCAGCCTTACCCAATACGATCCCGCCGCCAACACCCTGCCACGCACGCCGGTGGTCGAAGAATCGGCGCCGCGCACCGATGCCATGGAGCGCACCGTGGCCGTGCAGACCATGGTCAGTCGCGTGCTCAAGCGCGACGGCTTCGCTCTCGATCAACTGACTGCACGCTTCAGCTCCATGCTCGGCAAGCGCCTGGACGATCAGCACAACCCGCTGAGCCCGGCGATGCTCTGCGAATATTTCCTGCAGGCCGGGCGTAACCTCGGCGTCGAGATCAAGGTCAAGCTGATCCTGCTCAAGTTGTTCGAACGCTATGTGCTGGCTGACACCGAGCAGCTGTATGGCGAGGCCAATCAGTTGTTGCTCGCCACCGGCGTGTTGCCACATCTGAAGCCCGCCATGGCTCGTCGTGTTGTCGAGCCTGCGGACAGCGACACATTGATTGAAGATCTCGACGAGTCGCCGCCAGCGGACGAAGGCGTCGAGGAAGTATTCGCGGCGATGCAGCAATTGCTCGCCCAGGTGCGTGGCCGCGTCACACCCACACTGGAACCCGGCGCCCCGGCGCACCCGATCAATACCCGTGATCTGCTGCGCTTGTTGTCGCACTTGCAGCAATACGTACCGGCGCTCGAGGCTCAGGAAGATTTCGATCTGCGCCATCAGCTCGAGCAGTTGCTGACCCGGGTCAGCGTCAGAAGCGGTCGTTCCCGCGTTGTCGCGACTGCCGACGAAGATGTGATCAACCTGATCGCCATGGTCTTTGACTGCATCCTCGATGATCGCAACCTGCCTGACGCGCTCAAGGCGCTGATCGGCCGATTGCAGATTCCGATGCTCAAGGTCGCCGTGCTCGACAAGAATTTCTTCAGCCGCAGCACGCACCCGGCGCGGCGCCTGCTCAACGAAATCGCCGAGGCCGCAATGGGCTGGAGCGATTTTGACGGCGCTGAGCGGGACAGCCTCTACGTGCGCATCGAGCAAGTGGTGCAACGCTTGCTGAGTGATTTTGTTGACGACCCGGCGATCTTCTCCGAACTGCTCGCCGACTTCCTCGCCTTCACTCAGGAAGAACGCCATCGCACTGAACTGCTCGAACAACGCTTGCGCGATGCCGAGGAAGGCCGGGCGAAGGCCGAGCTGGCTCAGCATCGCGTTGCGCAGGCGTTGCAACAGGCGCTGCTGGGCAAAGTGCTGCCGGCGACGGTGGTGAGTTTCGTCCAGCAGGCCTGGAGCAAAGTGCTGTTGCTGACCTGCCTCAAGCACGGTGATCAGTCCGCCGAATGGCACGCCGATGTGCAGACCATGGAACAGTTGGTCTGGAGCGTGCAGCGCCATGACGACGGCGAATCCAGCCTGCGCCTGCTGGCACTGGTCCCGGGTTTGCTCAAGTCGCTGCGCGATGGCCTCAGCAGCACGGCTTTCGACCCGTTTGCCACCAGCGAATTCTTCAGCGAGCTGGAGGCTCTGCACGTGCGCGTACTGGAGCGTTCCGACGAAGCCGAGCACAGCGTTACGCCGCTGATCGAAATCACGCCCGAGGTCTTGCAGCACAGCGCCGACCAGGCAGCAGCCACCCCGGCGCCGCGCCTGGCGCAAGACGCTGCCGGTCTGTCTCAGGTCGAGCAGTTGCGTGTGGGCCACTGGGTGGTGTTCGACGCAGACGACGAACAGACCTTGCGTTGCAAACTCGCCGCGATCATCGAAGAGACCGGCAAATATGTCTTCGTCGACCGCACCGGGACGAAAGTGCTGGAGCACAGCCGCACCGACCTCGCCTTGGCTTTCAGCCGTGGCGCCGCGCGTGCGCTGGATGACACCTTGCTGTTCGACCGCGCACTGGAATCGGTGCTGGGCGACCTGCGGCAACTCAATCGCGGCAAGTGATCGCGCGGCGGGGGCGGATCGCGGCATACTGGGCGCCCACATGGTCGGCGTTGAAGGAATCGGTATGCAGTTGGATCCCGCGAGCGGGTGGTGTCATGGCGTGCAGATCTGCCCGTCGCCCAACTTCAATGAGCGCCCGGCGGGCGAAGTGTCACTGTTGGTCATCCACAACATCAGCCTGCCGCCGGCGCAATTCGCCACCGGCAAGGTCCAGGAATTTTTCCAGAATCGTCTGGATGTCACCGAACACCCGTACTTTGCAGGCATCGCTGACCTGCGCGTCTCGGCGCATTTCCTGATCGAACGTGACGGCAAGATCACCCAGTTTGTCTCCTGTCTTGCGCGGGCGTGGCATGCCGGCGTTTCGCTGTTCGAAGGCCGCGAAACCTGTAACGATTTTTCCGTGGGCATCGAGCTGGAAGGCACCGATGATCTGCCGTTTACCGACGAACAGTATCGGGCGCTGACGGCGCTGACCCGGCAGTTGCAGAAACGCTTTCCGGCGATCACCGACCAGCGTATCTGCGGCCACAGCGATATCGCTCCGGGGCGCAAGACCGATCCGGGACCGGCATTCGACTGGGCACGCTACCGCGCGGCCCTGGCAAAAGAGGAAGGACAATGAGTTTTCTGGTGTTACTGCTGGCGGTGTGGATCGAGAAATTTTCGGCCCTGCGCCATCGGCTTCAACGCGACGGCGGATGGATCCGCGAACTGCACAAACTCGAAAACAGCAAACGGCTGGCCAGGCAACCGTGGCTGGTGCTGACGATTCTGGTGCTGTGCCCGGTGGCGTTGCTGGCGCTGTTGCTGCTGGTGCTCGAACCGGTGGCGTACGGTCTGCTGGCGCTGCCGGTGCATTTGCTGGTGGTGATTTACAGCCTCGGACGCGGCGATCTGCTCGGCGGCCTCGGGCCGTTCCGCGATGCCTGGCGCCGTGAGGATCTGCAAGCGGCGGCCCACGTGGCCAAGCGCGACCTGGACATCTGCGCCGACAGCGGCGAGCAATTGCTCGAGCAAGTGCAGGGGCATCTGCTGTGGCAGGCCTACCAGAGTTTCTTTGCGGTGATCTTCTGGTATTTCCTCCTCGGCCCGGTGGCGGCATTGGCCTATCGCCTGTTGGCGCTGGCCGAAGAGCACGGCAGCACTGTGGCGCTGGTCGAGCGTGCTGCTCAGCTGCGTCATGCCTTCGATTGGGTGCCGGTGCGTTTGCTGGCGGCGAGTCTTGCATTGGTCGGCAACTTCGTCGCGGTCAGCCGGGTGATGCTGCATGAGCTGCTGAACTGGAACATCAGCGCTGCGCAGTTGATCAACAAGGTCGGCCTGGCAGCCGGGGAAGTTCCACCGCCAGTGGTCGGCCCGGACGGCATCAACACCCTCGATTGCCTGTGGGAACTGCTGCTGCGTGCGGCGGTGCTGTGGTATGCCGGGTTTGCCTTGTGGACGGTTCTGGTTCACTGATTACAGCAAGATCAAAAGATCGTCCGATCGCGGCCCGAGCCTTCGGCAGCTCTTACCTTGGAACGCATTTCCCTGTAGGAGCTGCCGAAGGCTCGGGCTGCGATCTTTTTGCTTTTGATTCGGCGATCACTGCATCGCCATTAACCTTAAGTTACAAAACCTCCCGCCGATTTACGCTATACAGAGATAGCGCCCGATAGTGGCTATCTGCTGTCGTCCCGCGCCTGCCAATAAAAACAAGAAAAACCAAGGGAGACTTCCAGTGAAGAGCTTGCTCTATCCCGCCGTCTCGCTGATGAACCGTCTGAGCTTCGGCATGAAGTTCAGCCTGATCAGCGTGCTGTTCCTGGTGCCGATGCTGGTGACCAATTTCTATCTGGTGCGCGATTCCTATCGCGAATTTCAGGGCACCCGCGTCGAACTGCAGAGCCTCGACCTGCTGGGCAGCAGCCTGACCCTGCGTCGGGATCTGGAAACCCTGAACAATCTGGTGCAGATCGATGTCACCCTCGGCCAGTCCGGCAAGGCCGGCAATGTCGAAGCGCAGATCCAGACGCTGGAGCAGGCTGTGCTCGCGCGCCTCGAAGGGCTGACGGCGATGACCGAGGATCCCGAACAGATCAGGCAATTCGAGGCCAAGCGCGATGAAATGATCGCCGCGTTCAAGGCCCAGCAGGCGGAGAGCTCGCTGCAAAGCAAAAGCGCGTTGATCGGCAAGTTGCTGGCCAGTGCGCAGATTTTCAGCCAGATCATCACCAGTCAGGCCGGGTTGAGCCGCGACAACCAGAGCGACATTCGTCAGCTCAGCGAACTGGTGACGCTGATTACCCCCAGCGTGACGCAAACCCTCGGCGAAGGCCGAGCGATGGGTGCGTATTCGTTGGGCCAGGGCTTTCTCAACAGTTCCTCGAGCACGCGTTTTGACGAGTTGCTGGTGCAGATCGAAAAACTCCAGGCCGAGTACGCCCTGAAACTGCAAGACGCCCTCGGCTCCAGCAACGCCGCACGCGAATCCCTCAGTGCCCAGGCCGACAGCAGCAAGGCTTCGCTCAAACAGGCCAGCGAGCTGTTCGAAGAGCAAGTGGTGATGGCCGACACCCTCGATGCGCCGTGGCAGGCATTCTACGATCAGGTCACCGGGCTGATGGAACACACCTACCAGCTCAATCAGGCCACGCTGAAATTCCTCGACAGCCAGTTGCAGCAGCGACTGGCGCAGAACCGCACGCACATGATTCTGCAAGCCTCGGCGCTGTCGGTGGTGTTCGTGCTGATTTTCTATCTTTATGGCGGTTTTTACGCCTCGACCCGCACCACCCTGAAAAGCCTGGGGGCGATGATGGACAAGGTTGCGGCCGGTGACATGACTGTCAACTTCAAGGCCAGCAGCCGCGATGAACTGGGCGAGTTGGGCGAGGTGTTCAACGGCACGGTGAAGAAGATTCACGACCTGATCGAGCGCGTCGGTCATACCGTCGGCGAGGTCGAACGTCAGGCCGGGCAGGTCGAAAGCGTATCGGCGCAGAGCAATCAGGCGGTCGCCGGGCAACGTACGCAGATCGAACAAGTTGCGACGGCGATGAACCAGATGTCGGCGACTTCAATGGAAGTCGCTCGCAGTGCCGCCGCTGCGGTGAGCAGCGCCCACAGCGTCAACGATGAGACCCTGAGCGGTCGCGGTCTGGTGGAATCGCAGCAGGGCAGCATTGCCGCGCTGGCCAGCGAAATCGATCAGTCGGTGCTGGTGATCAATCAACTGGCCAGCGACAGCCAGTCGATCAGCCGTGTGCTTGAGGTGATCAAGAGCATCGCCGAACAGACCAACCTGCTGGCGCTCAACGCCGCGATTGAAGCGGCCCGGGCCGGCGAGCAGGGGCGCGGTTTTGCCGTGGTCGCCGACGAAGTGCGCACCTTGGCCAAGCGCACCCAGCAATCGACCGAGGAGATCGAGCAGATGATTGCCAAACTGCATGGCGGCGTCGGCGCGGCGGTGAAGGCCATGGGCGTCAGCCATCAAATGGCCAATGGCACGGTGGGCCAGTCGGAAAAGGTCCAGCAGGCGCTGGAAAACATTCTTGGCGCGGTGGGCATGATCGTCGACCAGAACCAGCAGATCGCCGCTGCCGTCGAACAGCAGACCGCCGTGGCCCATGACATCGACCAGAACATCGTCGAAATCAACCGCGCTGGCGAACGCACAGCGCAAGGTGCGCACCAGACCGAAGATGCCAGCCGCGCGCTGTCGGCGCAGGTGGTTGAGCTCAAACAACTGATCAGCGCGTTTCGCGTCTGAAAGGCTGGAACCGGATCAAAAATGTGGGAGCGAGCCTGCTCGCGAAGGCGGTGGGTCAGGCATTGACGATGTCACTGACAGATTGCTTTCGCGAGCAGGCTCGCTCCCACAGGGGATGGCGGTGTTACCAGCCGAAGACTGCGCAGCAGTTGGCGGTGCTGGCGTTGGCCAGTTGTTCAGGCGTGATATTTATCAGCTCGGCCAACGCCGCACAGATTGCCGGCAAATGCGCCGGGCTGTTGCGCTGGCCGGGGAACATGGCGGGGGCCATGTCTGGTGAGTCGGTTTCCAGTACCACCGATTGCAGCGGCAGTTCCGGCAGCACCCGATGCATGCGCAATGCCTGCGGCCAGGTCGGTGCGCCGCCGAGGCCCAGTTTGAAACCAAGCTTGATGTATTCCCGCGCTTCTTCGCGGCTGCCGGCGAAGGCGTGGATGATGCCGGCGCGTTTGAGCTTGAAGCGCTTGAGCGTGGCGATCACCGCTGCGTGGCTGCGGCGTACGTGGATCAGCGCCGGCAACTCGAAATCCGCGGCCAGTTGCAGCTGCGCTTCAAACAATGCCTGTTGCCGTTCGCGATCGAGGGTTTCGATGAAGTAATCCAGACCGATCTCGCCCACCGCGCATAACTGCCGATGCCCGCGCAAGCGCGTCAGCCAGTCCCCCAGCGCATGCAAATCCTCGGGCCGATGCTGATCGAGAAACACCGGGTGCAATCCGAACGCCGCGTACAGCTCGGCATCGCTCTGCACCAGATCCCACACCCGTTGCCAGTTGCCCTGATGCACGCCCAGCACGACGATGCGCCGCACGCCGAGAGCGCGGCTTTCGGCCAGCAACTCGGCGCGATCGGCGTCGAAGTCGGGGAAATCGAGGTGGGTGTGACTGTCGATCAGCTCCACGCTTCAGTCCCGATGAATACGCTGCTTGAAGGTCCGCGCGATGGCTTGCACGCCCGGTTGGTAGTCATCCTGCTCGACCGCGGCCAAGGCCAGTTCCAAGGCCTTGTCGGCGATTAACTGGTGTTGCTGGGACATGGCGTTGACCGGCAGCGGCAGGAAATCCAGCAACTGCGTGTCGCCGAAGGTGCCGAGGCGCAGCGGCCGCGATTTCAGCGGGAAATCATGCAGGGCATCGAACACGCCTTGCAGCAGCACGTAGGAAGTGGTCACCAGCGCGTCAGGCAAATGCCCCAGACGCTGCAGGAGTTCTTCCATCAGTTGCTTGCCGCACTCACGGCTGAACGACTCGGCGTGCTCGACCAGCACCTCACCTTTGAAATCTTTGAGAGCCTCGCGGAAACCGGCGGCACGCTCCTGGCTGATGCTCAGCTCCGGGCGGGCGCCGAGGAGCACGATCTGCTTAGGCTGCGGATCGAGCAGGCTCTGGGTCAGGTGCAGGCTGGCCTCGCGGTCGTCGCTGATCACCGAGCAGAAATGCTCCGGCTCCATGACCCGGTCGATGGCGATGATCGGCAGACCCTTGGCCTGCAACTGGCGGTAGCTGTCATCGCCGGCCGGCAGGCAACTGGCGACGATCAGCGCATCGCAGCGACGCGCGCGGAACAGTTGCAGCAACTGGCGCTCGCTGTCCGGCGCATCGTCGGAGCTGGCGATCAGCAATTGATAACCGCGCGCCCGCGCGCCTTGTTCGAGCAACTTGGCGATCCGCGCGTAACTGGGGTTTTCCAGATCCGGCAGGATAAAGCCCAGGGTGCGCGTGTGCCGACTGCGCAGGCCGGCCGCTTGCGGATTGGGCGTGAAGCCGTGCAGATCGACCACCGCGCGCACGCGCTCGACGGTCGCGTTGCTGATGCGTTGCTGTTCGGCCTTGCCGTTGATGACGTAGCTGGCGGTGGTGACGGAGACGCCGGCCAACCGCGCGATATCACTGAGTTTCAACCCGGTATTTCCTTGTTTTTTCGAGCATGCCGCGACATTTTCGCCAATCCTACCCGATAAGGGCAGCCGACTTATTGTCTACGCGCTTCCGACAAGTTGGACTTCAAGGATGAGACATTATCGAGTAACGTGCCGATCAATCTAGATTAAACGTTTCAGCAAGCGTATTTTCTACGTTTTAGACGCCTTTGGCCGGTCCTGCCGTGAAACCGCCAAAACTGCCGCTGAAAAGCGCGGTAGAGCGCCTAAGCTGTGAACATTCAAAACAATACCTGGCGTTGAACTGCGCCAAAAAGGAGATCGCATGCTCGAGCTCACTATAGAGCAGATATCCATGGGCCAGTCGGCCGTGGATAAACCCGCTGCCCTGCAATTGCTGGCCAGTCATCTGGTCGCCGACGGTCTGGTTGCCGACGGCTACCTCGCCGGCCTGCAGGCCCGGGAAGCCCAGGGCTCGACCTTTCTTGGTCAAGGCATCGCCATTCCCCACGGTACGCCGGAAACCCGCGATCAGGTATTCGCCACCGGCGTGCGCCTGATGCAGTTTCCCGACGGCGTCGACTGGGGCGATGGCCAGATCGTTTATCTGGCGATCGGCATCGCGGCGAAATCCGATGAACACCTGCGCCTGCTGCAACTGCTGACCCGCGCCCTCGGCGAGACCGATCTGGGCCAGGCCCTGCGTCGCGCCAGCTCGCCCGAAGCGCTGCTGAAACTGCTGCAAGGCGCGCCGCAGGAACTGGCGCTCGATGCACAGATGATCGGCCTCGGCGTGTCGGCCGACGACTTCGAAGAACTGGTCTGGCGCGGCGCACGTCTGCTGCGTCAGGCCGATTGTGTGAGCAACGGCTTTGCCGGTGTGTTGCAGCAAGTCGAAGCGCTGCCATTGGGTGATGGCCTGTGGTGGTTGCACAGCGAGCAGACCGTGAAGCGTCCTGGACTGGCGTTCGTCACCCCGGACAAACCGATGCGCTACCTCGGCCAGCCGCTCAGCGGACTGTTCTGCCTCGCAAGCCTGGGCGAAGCGCATCAGGCGCTGCTCGAGCGTTTGTGCGCGTTGCTGATCGAAGGTCGCGGCCACGAACTGGGCCGCGCCACCAGCAGCCGCAAAGTCCTCGAAGTGCTCGGCGGTGAACTGCCGGCCGACTGGCCGAGCGCACGTATTGCCCTGGCCAACGCCCATGGTCTGCACGCACGACCAGCGAAGATTCTTGCGCAACTGGCGAAGAGTTTCGACGGCGAAATTCGCGTGCGCATCGTCGACAGCCAGGACAGCGCCGTGTCGGTGAAGAGCCTGAGCAAACTGCTCAGTCTCGGTGCCCGCCGCGGTCAGGTGCTGGAGCTGATCGCCGAGCCGAGCATCGCCGCCGATGCCTTGCCGGCCCTGCTCGCGGCGATTGAAGAAGGCCTCGGTGAGGAAGTCGAGCCGCTGCCGGCCGTGAGTCAGCAGCGCGAAGTGATCGCCGACATCGCCGAAGTGCTGATCGCCCCGGCCTCCGGCAGCCTGTTGCAGGCGATTCCTGCCGCACCGGGCATCGCCATCGGTCCTGCGCACATTCAGGTGCTGCAAGCCATCGATTACCCGTTGCGCGGCGAATCTGCCGCGATCGAGCGCGAGCGCCTCAAGCAAGCGCTGAGCGACGTGCGCCGCGACATCCAAGGCTTGATCGAACGCAGCAAGGCCAAGGCGATTCGCGAGATTTTCATCACTCACCAGGAAATGCTCGACGACCCGGATCTGACCGACGAAGTCGACAGCCGCCTCAAGCAAGGCGAAAGCGCCGAAGCGGCGTGGATGGCAGTGATTGAAGCCGCCGCCAAACAGCAGGAGTCGCTGCAGGACGCTTTGCTCGCCGAGCGTGCCGCCGATCTGCGCGACATCGGTCGACGGGTGCTGGCGCAATTGTGTGGCGTGCAAACCGCGAACGAACCTGAGCAACCGTACATTCTGGTGATGGACGAAGTCGGCCCGTCCGATGTCGCGCGCCTGGATCCTGCGCGAGTGGCAGGGATTCTCACCGCGCGCGGCGGTGCTACCGCGCACAGCGCCATCGTCGCCCGCGCGCTCGGTATTCCAGCACTGGTCGGCGCGGGTGCAGCGGTGCTGTTGCTCGAGCCCGGCACGCCGCTATTGCTCGACGGTCAGCGTGGCCGTCTGCATGTCGACGCCGATGCCGCGACCCTCAAGCGTGCCGCTGAAGAGCGCGACACCCGCGAGCAACGCCTGAAGATCGCCGCCGAACAACGCCATCAACCGGCACACACCACCGACGGTCACGCCGTTGAAGTGTTCGCCAACATCGGCGAAAGCGCAGGGGTGACCAGCGCGGTGGAGCAGGGCGCCGAAGGCATTGGTCTGCTGCGCACCGAACTGATTTTCATGGCCCACCCACAGGCGCCGGATGAGGCGACCCAGGAAGCCGAATACCGTCGCGTGCTTGATGGTCTGGCCGGGCGGCCGCTGGTGGTGCGCACGCTCGACGTCGGCGGCGACAAACCGCTGCCGTACTGGCCGATCGCCAAGGAAGAAAATCCGTTCCTCGGCGTGCGCGGTATTCGCCTGACCCTGCAGCGGCCGCAGATCATGGAAGCGCAACTGCGCGCCTTGCTGCGCTCGGCCGACAACCGTCCGCTGCGAATCATGTTCCCGATGGTCGGCAGCGTCGAAGAGTGGCGTCAGGCCCGCGACATGACCGAGCGTCTGCGCAAGGAAATTCCGGTCGCCGACCTGCAATTGGGGATCATGATCGAGGTGCCGTCGGCCGCGTTGCTTGCGCCAGTGCTGGCCAAGGAAGTCGACTTCTTCAGCGTCGGCACCAACGACCTGACCCAATACACCCTGGCCATCGACCGCGGTCACCCGACCCTGTCGGCGCAAGCGGACGGCTTGCACCCGGCGGTGCTGCAACTGATCGACATCACCGTGCGCGCCGCCCATGCCCATGGCAAATGGGTGGGCGTCTGCGGCGAACTGGCGGCTGATCCGCTGGCGGTGCCGGTGCTGGTCGGCCTCGGTGTCGACGAGCTCAGCGTGTCCGGGCGCAGCATTGCCGAAGTCAAGGCGCGCATCCGTGAACTCAGCCTGCCCCAGGCGCAAACCCTCGCTCAACAGGCCCTGGCCGTGGGCAGCGCGAATGAAGTGCGCGCATTAGTGGAGGCCCTGTAATGGCCAAGATTCTCACACTGACCCTCAACCCGGCACTCGACCTCACTGTCGAGCTGTCGCGGCTGGATGCCGGTCAGGTCAATCGCAGCGAGGAAATGCACACCCACGCTGCGGGCAAAGGCGTCAATGTCGCCCAGGTGCTGGCGGATCTCGGCCATCAGGTCACCGTCAGCGGCTTTCTCGGCGAAGACAATCAGCAAGCGTTCGAAACCCTGTTCGCCAAGCGCGGTTTCGTCGACGCGTTCATCCGCGTGCCGGGCGAGACGCGCAGCAACATCAAAGTCGCCGAACAGGACGGGCGCATCACCGACATCAACGGTCCGGGGCCAATGGTCGATGCAGCGGCGCAGCAAGCCTTGCTTGATCGCTTGCAGCAGATCGCACCGGGGCACGATGCGGTGGTGGTCGCCGGCAGTCTGCCGCGTGGCGTCACTGCGCAGTGGTTGCGTGAGCTGATTGAAAGGTTGAACGCGCTCGGCTTGAAAGTCGCCCTCGACTCCAGCGGCGAAGCCTTGCGCGCGGCGTTGCAGGCCAGCCCGTGGCTGATCAAGCCGAACACCGAGGAACTCGCCGACGCATTAGGTTGCGAAGTGGTCTCGCCAATCGCTGAAGCACAAGCCGCTGCACGCTTGCACGGCCAAGGCATCGAGCACGTGGTGATTTCCCACGGCGCCGACGGGGTCAACTGGTTCAGTGTCGGCTCGGCCCTGCATGCCTCGCCGCCGAAGGTCAGCGTGGCCAGCACGGTCGGTGCCGGCGATTCGTTGCTGGCTGGCATGCTTCACGGTCTGCTCAGTGCTGATACGCCGGAGCAAACCCTGCGCACCGCCACCGCGATTGCGGCGATGGCGGTGACCCAGATCGGTTTTGGTATCAACGACGCAGCGCAACTGGCGCAGCTCGAACAGGGCGTGCGCGTGCGCCCCCTGACAGAACAATAAGAGGGTTTGTCATGAAGTTAGCCATTGTTACGGCTTGCCCGAACGGCATGGTCACCAGTGTGCTGTGCGCGCGTCTGCTCGATGCAGCGGCGCAGCGTCAGGGCTGGAGCACCAGCGTTGAAGTGGTCGATCCGGCGCACCCGGAACGCGAATTGTCGGCGGCGACCATCGAAGCCGCCGAGTGGGTGTTGCTGGTCACCACTGGCGCGGTGGACATGAGTCGCTTCGTCGGCAAGCGCGTGTTCCAGATCGCTCCGGCGCAGGCCTTGCAGGATGTCGAAGCGGTGCTGCGTCGTGGTGCTGAAGAAGCCGAAGTCTACGTCGCCAGGGCAGTCGAACCGGCGATCGATACGCCACGTGCGCCACGCATCGTCGCCATCACGGCCTGCCCGACCGGCGTCGCCCACACCTTCATGGCCGCCGAAGCGTTGCAGCAGACTGCCAAGCGCCTGGGCTATGAATTGCAGGTCGAAACCCAAGGCTCGGTGGGCGCGAAAACCCCGCTTAGCGCAACGGCCATCGCCGAGGCTGACGTGGTGCTGCTGGCGGCGGATATCGACGTCGCCACCGAGCGTTTCGCCGGCAAGAAAATCTATCGCTGCGGCACTGGCGTTGCCCTGAAGCAATCCGAAGCGACCCTGAAAAAAGCCCTGGCCGAAGGCGCAGTGGAAAGTGCGGCAAGCGACGGCAAGGCCCCGGCTAAGTCCGAGAAAACCGGCGTCTACAAGCACCTGCTCACGGGTGTGTCGTACATGCTGCCAATGGTGGTGGCGGGTGGTTTGCTGATCGCGTTGTCCTTCGTGTTCGGCATCACCGCGTACAAGGAAGAAGGCACGCTGGCGGCGGCGCTGATGCAGATCGGCGGCGAAACCGCGTTCAAACTGATGGTGCCGCTACTCGCCGGTTACATCGCCTACTCGATCGCCGACCGCCCGGGCCTGGCGCCGGGGATGATCGGCGGCTTGCTCGCAGGCACTCTGGGCGCTGGATTCATCGGCGGGATCATTGCCGGCTTCATCGCCGGTTATGCGGCCAAAGCCATCGCCCGCTATGTGAAGTTGCCGCAGAGCCTGGAAGCGTTGAAGCCGATTCTGATCATCCCGTTGCTGGCCAGTCTGGCCACCGGCCTGGTGATGATTTACGTGGTCGGCAAACCGGTCGCCGGCATGCTCGCCGCGCTCACCCAGTTCCTCGACAGCATGGGCACCACCAACGCGATTCTGCTCGGCGTATTGCTCGGCGGCATGATGTGCGTCGACCTCGGCGGGCCGATCAACAAGGCTGCCTATGCGTTTTCGGTGGGGCTGCTGGCCTCGCAGAGTTACGCACCGATGGCCGCGACCATGGCCGCCGGCATGGTGCCGCCGATTGGCTTGGGCATCGCCACCTTCATTGCCCGGCGCAAGTTCGCCCAGACCGAGCGCGAGGCCGGCAAAGCGGCTTTCGTGCTCGGCCTGTGCTTTATCTCCGAAGGGGCGATTCCGTTTGCTGCGAAAGACCCGCTGCGGGTGATCCCGGCGAGCATCGCCGGCGGCGCGCTGACCGGCGCCTTGTCGATGTACTTCGGCTGCAAACTGATGGCGCCGCACGGTGGCTTGTTTGTGCTGGCGATCCCCAATGCGATCAACCATGCGCTGCTGTATCTGCTGGCGATTGTTGCGGGGAGCCTGGTTACGGCGGTGGTGTATGCGCTGCTCAAACGGCCGGAGGCTGTCGAACTGGCAGTCGAACCCGTCAACGCCTGACCGACAACACTAAATCACTGTGGGAGCGAGCCTGCTCGCGAAAGCGGAGTGTCAGCTGAAGATGTGGTAGCTGGCGGGACGCCTTCGCGAGCAGGCTCGCTCCCACAGGAGTCTGCATTGTCATAGCGGGTTCATACACCCATGCTTAAGTTTTCCCTTTTGCAGGGAGAACACCATGAGCGATTTCAATCTCGGTCGGCGTCGCGTCATGCAAGCGGTCGGCGCCGGTCTGTTGCTGCCGGGGCTGGCGCCGGCGGTGATTGCTTCGGTCAAGGATCGTCCCCAGCTCACCGACGGCGTGCAGTCTGGCGACCTGCTCGGCGACCGCGCGATGATCTGGAGCCGCAGCGATCGCCCGGCGCGCATGGTGGTCGAGTGGGACACCGGCAGCCTGTTCGGCAACCCGCGCAAATTCGTCTCGCCACTGGCCGATGCGCGCAGCGATTTCACCGCCCGCGTCGAACTCACCGGCCTGCCGGCCAACCAGGCAATCTTCTATCGCGTGCACTTCGAAGATGCCCAGAGTGGCGTCGCCAGCGAACCGTGGTTCGGCCATCTGCGCAGCGTGCCAACGACAAAACGCGATATCCGTTTTGTCTGGAGCGGTGACACCGTCGGCCAGGGCTTCGGGATCAACCCGGACATCGGCGGCATGCGCATCTACGAAGCCATGCGCCTGCGCCTGCCGGACTTCTTTATCCACAGCGGCGACACCATCTACGCCGACGGCCCGGTGCCCGCGCAACTGACCACCGAAAGCGGGCGCATCTGGCGCAACATCACCACCGAAGCCAAGAGCAAAGTCGCGCAGACCCTCGACGATTATCGCGGCAACTATCGCTACAACCTGATGGACGAAAACATCCGCCGCTTCAACGCCGAAGTGCCGCAGATCTGGCAGTGGGACGACCACGAAGTGGTCAACAACTGGTCGCCGGGCAAGCAGCTGGATGAGCGTTATCAGGAGAAAGATATCCACAAGCTGGTCGGCCGCGCCCGGCAGGCGTGGCTGGAATATGCGCCGATGCGCTTGCAAGCGGCGGACGGCGGCGGGCGCATTTATCGCAAGCTCAGTTACGGGCCGATGCTCGACGTATTCGTGCTGGATATGCGCAGCTATCGCGAAGCCAACGATGCCAACCTGGGCGCTGCAAAACCGTTTCTCGGCCGCGAGCAGCTGGACTGGCTCAAGCGTGAGTTGCAGGCATCGAAGGCGCAGTGGAAAGTCATCGCCGCCGACATGCCCATCGGCCTGGGCGTCCCCGACGGCGAGGTCAGCCCGGGCGTTGCACGCTGGGAAGCCGTGGCCAACGGCGATCCCGGCCTGGCGCAGGGGCGCGAACTGGAAATTGCCGAATTGCTCGGCTTTCTGCGCTCGCAGCAGGTGCGCAATTTCGTGTTTCTGACGGCGGACGTGCACTACTGCGCGGCGCATCACTACCACCCGGACCGCGCCGCGTTCCAGGATTTCGAACCGTTCTGGGAATTCGTCGCCGGGCCGTTGAACGCCGGCAGTTTCGGGCCGAATCCACTGGACAAGACGTTTGGCCCGGAGGTGGTTTTCGAGAAAGCACCGCCCGCACAGAACACCTCGCCGTTTGCCGGGTTTCAGTTTTTTGGTGAGGTGAATATCGAAGGGCAGAGCGGCGAGATGAGTGTGGTGTTGCGGGATCTGGATGGGGTAGCAGTGTTTGAGCAGAAGTTGCAGCCTGTTTAATCACGCTGGATCAAAAGCCCCTCCCCCCAGCCCTCTCCCGGAGGGAGAGGGAGCCGACCGAAGTGTCTTGCGTCATGCATCGACCTGGAAGACCGAGGTGATTGAGGATAAAGGAACTTTCGTCGTCTGAGTTCAGGGTCGAGCACGCGGTCGTGTCGGATTTGGATTCGGCGAATGACGTTCAGGTCGGCACATAGCGTGAATGATTCGCGGTCGGTCCCCTCTCCCTCTGGGAGAGGGCTAGGGTGAGGGCATTTTCCGCTCTGCCGCAATTCTGATGATCTGCTCCTACACATCATCCATCTGCTGAAGCACCTCAAGATTGCTGAATCGCACGACGTCAATGCCTTGTTGAGACAGGAAGTTCGACCGGCGCCGATCGTGAAGCACCCCGGCCGTCTCATAATGCTGGCCACCATCCAGCTCAATCGCCAACCTCAACTCTACACAATAGAAATCCAGCACAAACGGCGGATATGGAAACTGTCGGCGAAATTTCAGATTGGCGATTTGCCGGGAACGCAGGCGCTGCCAGAGCAGGTGTTCGCAATCTGTCTGGTTGGTGCGTAAGTGGCGGGCGAATTGGGCGAGGGTAGGGCGGCTTGGCATGGCTTCACGGTCCTTGTGAAGTTGACTGGAGATTTAACAGTAGCCCATTTCCCTCCCAGCCATCTCGCGGAGGGAGAGGGAGCCGACCGAGGTGTCTTGCATCACGCACAGACCTGAGACACCGGGCCGATTATGGCTTTGGATTCAGTGAAAAACGCTCAGGTCGGCGTCGTTCTCCCGCATCCCCCAATCAGTCCCCTCTCCCTCTGGGAGAGGGTTAGGGTGAGGGGCTTCTCGCAGGCGTTAGTAAACGTCGCGGCGATACCGTCCCAGCTCGATCAGTCGTTCAACTTCATCAGCACCCAGCACATCATTGAGGACTTGATCCACCCCCGAAGCCATCCCCTGCAAACTGCCACACACGTAAATCACCGCTCCCTCTGCCAACCACTTCTTCAATTCATCCGCCGACTCACGCAAGCGATCCTGCACATAAACCTTTTCAGCCTGATCGCGGGAAAACGCCAGATCCAGCCGCGCCAGATCACCATTGACCAGCCACTCTTCGAGCTCGGCGCGGCAGAGGAAGTCGTGCTCACGGTTGCGCTCGCCGAACAGCAGCCACTGCCGCTGCTGACCATCGGCAATCCGCGCCTTGAGCAAACTGCGCAGGCCGGCCAGGCCAGTGCCGTTGCCCAGCAGGATCATCGGCACGGGTTCGTTAGGCAGATGGAAACCGCTGTTGCGCCGCACGCGCAGGCTGATGCTGCCGCCCACTGGCGCGTGTTCGGTGAGCCAGCCGGAGCCGATGCCGAGGCTGCCGTCGTTGTGCTGTTCCTGGCGCACGATCAGTTCCAGCACGCCGTCGGCGGCAATCGAGGCGATCGAGTATTCGCGCATCGCCAGCGGCACCATCGCGTCGACCAGCGACTGCGCATGCAAACCGACCAGATGTGCGCGGTGTTCGGGCAGTTGGCGTGAGGCGAGGGCAACCTCCAGCGGCTCGTCGATGCCGTTGACCTTCACCTGAGTTTCGCCACGGATGCCGAGGCCGTCGAGGAAATGTTCGATGGCCCACGGGCAGTTGCGTGGCAGCACTTCGACCAGGTCACCGGCGAGCCAACTGCGGGTGTCCGGGGCTTTGAGGCCGAGCAGGTAGACCGGCGCGCCGCTGCTGTCGGGGTTCATCAATTCGCGACGGACCAGCGTCCAGTTGTCGTAGCTCGGTGCTTGCCAGGTTTCGCTCGGCGCCTGTCCGGTGAGCTGGCCGAGTTGGGTTTGCCAGTGACGCAGCGCGTAAGGATCTCCGCTGTCGACCTCCACCGGGGCGAACAAGGTCTTGCCGCCGTGCTCGCCGAGCCATTGATGCAAGCGCTTGGCGAAGCCGCAGAAGTGCGCGTACTGCCGATCGCCGAGGCCGAGCACGGCGTAGTTGAGGCTGTCGAGTGTCGAGGCCTTGGCCAGCACTTTGCGCTCGAAACCACGGGCGCTGTCCGGCGCTTCGCCGTCGCCGAAGGTGCTGACCACGAACAAGGCGTTGTTCGACTCACGCAGATCCTGTTCGCTCAGATTGGCCAGCGGCTGCACGTTGACCGGCAATCCGGCGGCCTGCAATTGTCCGGCGGTCTGCCACGCCAGTTGTTCGGCGAAACCGCTCTGGCTGGCGAAACCGATCAGCCATGCCGAAGCATCGGCGGACGGTTGTGCGAGACCTTGGCGGGCATCCTTGATCTGCTTTTTCTTGCGTCGACGGTCCAGATACAGCAGCCAGCCAGTGATGAAAAACAGCGGCATGCACACCGCTGCGATCGTCACGATGATGCGCCCGACGAGGCCGAAGTAGCTGCCCACGTGCAGCGCATAAATGCTGGTCAGCAGTTGGGCCTTGAAGCTTTTGTCGGCATAGCGGTCGACGCGTTTGACCACTCCGGTGGCCGGATCGAGGGTGATCTGATTCAGCGCGCGGTCATGGGGCGAGCTGTCGAGCAGGTAGAACACCGTCGCCGGCTGGCCGGCCACCGCCGGCATGCGAATGTTGTACGCGGCCAGGCCCGGGCCGGCAGCGCTGTAGATGCTGCTCCACATCGCCGCGTAGTCGGCGGTCGGTGGCGGACCTTCCGGCGCCGGGCCGCGACCGCCACGTACGCGTTCGTTTTGCGGCGCGTCGGAAAGCAGTCGGGTCAGGCCTTTGTTGTACCACTCGTACGACCATGACAAACCGGTCAACGCCAGCAGCAGATAGACCAAAAGGCACCAGGTGCCGGCCACCGAGTGCAGGTCCCAATTGAACGCGCGGCCCTTCTTTTTCCAGTCCAGGGTCAACCACACGCGCCAGCTGTTCCACTGGCGCGGCCAACGCAAATACAGGCCAGAGAGACAGAAGAACAACAGCATCAAGGTGCAGGCGCCGGTGATGTTGCGCCCGGTGTCGCCCATGGCGAGGAAGCGGTGCAGTTGCAGCATCAGGCCGAAGAAGTCCTGGCCGGTGGCATCGCCCTTGAATTCGGCAGTGTACGGATCGAAGTAGCGCATCTCGCCACGCCGTTCGCCCTTGGGCGGAGTGAAGAATACCCGTGCGGCGTGACCGCTGTCGGTCTCGACCCAGAGCATCGCGACTTTCTTGCCGGACGCAGCTTCAATGCGCTCCACCAGTTCCACTGGCGGCAGCACGCCGGCGACCTGTTTTTCCGCCTGCAGAACGGACGGATTCAGCGCTCGCAGGATCTCGTCCTGAAACGAATAGGCCGCGCCGGTGATGCCCATCAGGGCCAGCACCAGTCCTGCGGTGATGCCAAAAAACCAGTGCAACTGGAACAGGGTTTTCTTCAACACGTCACTCGCCGTCCGTTCGGAAATTGTCATCACGGCGCGCATTATGCCGTGGGTTATCAAGAAGCGTTTTGCGTAACACACAAAAGCCCCGTTCAACTGAATGAACGGGGCCTGATCCGTTTCGCAGATCTCATGTGGGAGCGAGCTTGCTCGCGAAGGCGTCGTGTCAGTCAGCATCGACTTCACTGAGCCACCGCTTTCGCGAGCAAGCTCGCTCCCACAGGTTTTCACATCGGTCAGAAGTGGAAATTGGTGCTCAACAGCGCCGTGCGTCCCGCCGCCTGATTGGCGAAGTGGGTCGAGAAGGCTTTGTCGTAATAGGTTTCGTCGGTCAGGTTCTGCACGTTGAGTTGCAGGTCGACGTTCTTGGTCAGTTTGTAGGCCGCCATCGCGTCGTAACGCACGTACGAATCGACCATCGTTGTGTTGGCAACACTGCCGTAGACGTCGTCGACGTAGAACGCGCCACCACCGATCGTCAGCTTGGGCGTGACCTGATACGTGGTCCACAGGCTGGCGCTGTTTTTTGGCGTGTTCGGCAGATCGTTGCCGTCGTTGGCGCGACCCAACGGACCACCGTCAACCTGTTCGCTGTCCATGAAGGCGTAACCGGCGAACACCTGCCACTTGTCGGTGATCTTGCCGCTGGCCGACAGTTCGAAGCCTTGTACGCGGGTCTTGCCGGCGTTCTCGTAGGAGCTGGTGTCGACCTGCACGCGAGCGTTTTCCTTCTCGGTGCGGAAGATGTCGGCGGTCAGCGACAGGCGATCATTGAGCAGATCCCACTTGGTGCCGATCTCGTAGTTCTTGGTGGTTTCCGGCTCCATGTCGCTGCTCAGCAGGTTGCCGCTGCGATCCGGGGTGCCGCCCAGCGGGTTGCCTTCCTGACCTTCGCCCAAAGTGTTGCCCGGCGGCGTCGCCGAGGTCGCATAAGAGGCGTAGATGCTGCCGTTTTCCGCCGGCTTGTAGACCACGCCGAACTGGCCGGTGACGAATTCGCTGGTGTCATCACCCTTGGAGCTGGTGGTCCCTGCGGCGTTGTAGGTTTTGTAGTCGGTGTCGAAGTGGTCGTAGCGCAGCCCCATGTTCACCAGCCATTGCTCGGACAACTCCAGCGTGTCGAACACGTACAGCGCGTAGGTGTCGGCCTGGGTGTCGGTGCCGGCGTAGTTGCGCGAGATCGCGCCGTTCCACGGATCGTTCGGGTTCGGGTTCGACAGCGAGGTGCAGTTGTAATTGCTCGAGGCGCCAATCATCGCCGGTGTGCAGTTGCTGCTGGAAGGCACATTGGTCGTACGCGGCGTGGTGTCGGTGTTGACGTTGTACGAGGATTTCTCGCTCTGCTCGCGGGTGTATTCGACACCGGTGGAGAAGCTGTTCTTGAAACCGGCCACGTAGAAGGTGCCGAACAGGTCGGTCTGGTTGGTGGTGGTTTCGGTGTTGCTCACCCGCGTGTTGGCCCGACGCCAGACGCTGCCGTTGTTGACGTTGCCCTTGCTGTCGTCCGGCTGGGTGAGGATGTAATCCTGCATGCTGCTGCCGTGGCGCAGGGTGTTCTTGATGGTCAGCGCATCGTTCAGGTCGTGCTCGATGGCGAAGGTCGCGGTGTCGGTGCGGCCCTTGCGGAAATCGCGATCCAGACCGTAGAAGTTGTCGTGATCGCCCCCGGCGTATGGCTTGTCCGGGTTGGACTTGGTGCGTGCGGCCGAACCACCGGTTGGGATGGTGTACGGGATGCCCGAGTCCGGGGTGTCGTTGCTTTCCAGATGGTAGTAGTCGAGGTTTACACGGGTATCGGTGCCCAGGCCGAAGGCCAGCGACGGCGCGATGCCCCAACGGTCGTAATCGACTTTGTCGCGACCGGCGACGTTGCTCTCGTGGCTCATCAGGTTGAGGCGGCCGGCAGCGCTGTCGCTGAACTGGTAGTTGCCGTCGAGGGTGTAGCGCTGGGTCTGGTCGGAGCCGTAGGTGAAGCCGCCGTCGAACGAGTTGCCCAGGTGCGCTTTCTTGCTCACCAGATTGATGCTGCCGCCGGCCGCGCCACGACCGCCAATCGCCGAGTTCGGGCCTTTGCTGACTTCGATGTTTTCCACGGCGAAGATCTCGCGGCTCTGCGAACCGGTGTCGCGCACGCCGTCCAGATAGGTGTCGCCCTGGGCGTCGAAGCCGCGAATGAACGGACGATCGCCCTGCGGGTTGCCGCCTTCACCGGCGCCGAAGGTGATGCCCGGCACGGTGCGCAGCGCGTCCTGCATGTTCAGCGCGCCGGTGTCCTTGAGCACTTGTTGCGGGATGACGGTGACCGAGCGCGGCGTGTCGACCAGCGGCGCGGTGTACTTGGGCGAGGAGGCTTTTTCGACCTGGTAGGACGTCGAGTCCTGGGCTTCGCCGGTGATGGCGGTGGCGTCCAGGGCGATGGCGTTGCCGGACGCTTTGCTGTCGGTTTTTTCCGCCGCGAAGACCATCTGCCCAGCGGAGCCGGCGGTGATTGCGACACCGATTGCCGAGGCGAGCAGACGTGGTGAACTGACCGGTAATTGTGCGTGTTGACGTGCCATTTTTATTCCCCTCCCCAAGGATTTGAGGCGGCGGAATATAGGGTAAACAGGTATTCGTATCAATTGCGAAACATTGTTATTCGCATTGAATTTACATTCTTTACAATTTGCCCTTACGGTTTCTGCCCGTTCATTCGTCTTGCGGGTTTTACACGGTCAATAAGAATCAATACCATTGCCGCCTTCTTGCCATCAGGTGACATCGCCATGCTGCTGCACATTCCCGGGCTGTTCGCAAAAGACGAAGTGCAGCGCATCCGCCAGGCCCTGGAGCAAGCGGATTGGGCCGACGGCAAGATCACCGCCGGCTTCCAGTCGGCCAAGGCCAAGCACAATCTGCAACTGCCCGAAGGCCACCCGCTGGCCAAGGAAATCGGCGCGGCGATGCTGGAGCGGTTGTGGAAAAATCCGCTGTTCATGTCTGCCGCACTGCCGCACAAAGTCTTCCCGCCGCTAGTGAACTGCTACACGGCCGGCGGCAGTTTCGATTTTCACATCGACAACGCCGTGCGCCAGCCGAAGGGCAGCATCGAGCGAGTGCGCACCGATTTGTCGGCGACGTTGTTTTTCAGTGAACCGGAAGATTACGACGGCGGTGAGCTGGAAATCCAGGACACCTACGGCACGCAACGGGTGAAGCTGCCGGCCGGCGACATGGTGTTGTACCCGGGCACCAGTTTGCACAAGGTCAATGCGGTCACCCGTGGTGCGCGTTATGCCTCGTTTTTCTGGACGCAAAGCCTGGTGCGCGAAGACAGCCAGCGCGCGTTGCTGTTCGAAATGGACGGGGCGATTCAGCAGCTGACCCAGGACGTTCCCGATCACCCCTCGCTGATCCGCCTCACTGGCACATATCACAACTTGCTGCGGCGCTGGGTCGAGGTATGAGTTTCCAGTTGCGCCGCGAGGAAGTTCTCGACGCCGCCGGGTTGGCGGCAATGCTTGAAGAAAGCCCGGCCCGCGCTGCGCAGGCGATTTTGCTGGCGGCGGGCGAGGGCGAGCTTGAAGCGCAGGCGCTGCTTGGGCAGATCCTGCTGGACGGTCAGGGCATCGCGCAGGATCAACCGCTTGCATTGCGCTGGTTCGGCATCGCCGCCGGGCGCGGGCATCTGATGGCGCGCAACATGCTCGGGCGTTGTCATGAGCATGGTTGGGGATGTGCGGCGGATGCCTCGGTGGCGGCGCAGCATTATCGAATCGCTGCCGAGTCGGGGCTGGACTGGGCGATGTACAACCTGGCCAATCTACTGGCCACCGGGCGCGGGGTGACGGTTGATCATCAGCAGGCGCTGGCGTTGTACCGGCGTGCAGCTGAGTTGGGCCATGCGAAATCGATGAACCTGCTGGGGCGCTATCTGGAGGAAGGGCAGGTGTGTCAGGCGGATCCAATTGCTGCACGCGAGTGGTATCGGCGTTCGGCCGAGGGTGGGGATTTTCGTGGGCAGTTCAGTTATGCCGCGGTGTTGGCGGCTGAGGGACGGGTTGATGAAACGGTCGATTGGCTGGAGAAAGCCTTGGCCGCCGGCAATCTGAATTTTCTGCGGGTGGCGAGCCAGACGCTGGCTGATGCGACAGGCTTGCGAATTCAGGCGATGGCTAGTCGGTATGCCGCTCGGTATGCAGAGTTGCAGCGCGGCTGAAACCGCCGAGCCCTCACCCTAGCCCTCTCCCAGGGGGAGAGGGAACCGACCTAGGGATGTTTGGGAGGTACGCCGACCTGCAATGGTTTTGCCGAATCCATAATCGCCAAGGTGGTTCAGGTCGATGTCGGACGGAAGACCACTCGGTCGGCTCCCTCTCCCTCGGGAGAGGGCTGGGGTGAGGGGCTATGGTATCTAGTACAAAAAACCTCCCCAGCCGAACACCCACAAAAAAGCCCACAAATTCGTGGGCTTTTCTCTTGCAGCTTGCAGCTCGAAACTTGCCGCTGCCTCTTAAACGTAAAACGACTTCAGCGGCGGGAAGCCATTGAACTCGACCGCGCTGTAGCTGGTGGTGTACGCACCGGTCGACAACCAGTACAGACGATCACCAATCGCCAGATTCAGCGGCAGGCCATACTTGTAGTTCTCATACATGATGTCGGCGCTGTCGCAGGTCGGGCCGGCGATCACGACTTCTTCCATCTCGCCTTTCTTCTCGGTCCAGATCGGGAACTTGATCGCTTCGTCCATGGTTTCGATCAGGCCGGAGAACTTGCCCACATCGGTGTACACCCAACGCTCGACAGCGGTGCGCGACTTGCGCGCAACCAGTACCACTTCGCTGACCAGAATACCGGCGTTGGCGATCAGCGAACGGCCCGGCTCGAGGATGATTTCCGGCAGGTCATCACCGAAGTCTTCCTTGAGGAAGCGAATGATCTCTTCGGCGTAGGTTTCCAGGCTGTTGGTGCGGGTGATGTAGTTGGCCGGGAAGCCGCCGCCCATGTTGATCAGCTTGAGGTGGATGCCGTCTTCTTCTTTCAGACGTTCGAAGATCACTTTGACCTTGGCGATCGCCGCGTCCCAGACGCTGATGTCGCGCTGTTGCGAACCGACGTGGAACGAGATGCCGTACGGCACCAGACCCAGGTCGCGGGCGAGGATCAGCAGGTCCATGGCCATGTCGGTCTGGCAGCCGAACTTGCGCGACAGTGGCCAGTCAGCGGTGGTCGAGCCTTCAGTGAGGATGCGCACATAGACTTTCGAACCCGGTGCAGCCTTGGCGATGTTGCGCAGGTCGGCTTCGGAGTCGGTGGAGAACAGACGCACGCCCTTCTCGTAGAAGTAGCGGATGTCCTTGGATTTCTTGATGGTGTTGCCGTAGCTGATACGGTCCGGGCTGACGCCGCGATCCATGACTTTGTCCAGCTCGTAGATCGAGGCGATATCGAAGCTCGAACCCTTGTCTTTGAGCAGGTCGATGATCTCGACGGCCGGGTTGGCCTTGACCGCGTAGTAGACCTTGGCGAATTCGAAACCGGCGCGCAGGTCATCGTAGGCCTGGGCGATCATCGCGGTGTCGATCACCACGAACGGGGTTTCCTGTTTGTCGGCGAACGCCTTCATTTTGTCGAATGTAGCGCGCGCGAAATAATCTTCGACCTGGATCGACATGCTGGGTGCTCCTATGGGCAAACTCGTAAAAACAATGGGTGCATGAACGCCCTCCGTATCCCCACTTTGGTTCGCCTACTTCCCAAGGCATGTCGCCGAAAGCAAAAAAGGCCCAGAGATGTGCAGCTATCCCTTGGCCTCGCTGTCTCGTCGTCAGTACTTGAGCCGGATGGATCGTTTCCAGCATGGACGTTCGGCGCGAACTTTAGGGCGTGAGGGGCGCGAGATCAACTAAAAATGTCGCGTTTTTGCACGCTTCTGACGTGCGTCGCGTTCATCACTCCTTCTACCCGACCGAGATGACGGGCAGATGTTCCCGGCGAATTTTCGGGTGTTAAACATATCTGCACGTTCGTGGCTTTTGTCGGCTAGATCACAGGTAAGTGTGATAGCCGCAACATCGGCGACGTTGGCGTCGAGAGAGGGTGTTGAAGGGGGATTTGGATCTTGAAGAAGCTGGATTGACGACGCTCTTGCAGGAGAGGCTGTTGAGATTCTTTGTCACCCTGCGAAGATCAACAAAATCACGCAGATCCTGTGGGAGCGAGCCTGCTCGCGAAGGCATTTTCACAGCCGCCATCAGCGTCGACTGAAATTGCGCTTCGCGAGCAGGCTCGCTCCCACAGGGATCGGGTTTCAACCAGCGCAGATGGTTTACGCGACCACCGTCTCAGCCGGCGAGACGATACTGGTCTTCATCCCCCGCGAACGTCCCGAGCTCAGGTACGCCGCGATCGATTCCTGCGTCACCTCGCCAAGGAACACTCGTTCGGCATCCATCACCGGCAGCCAGGCGCGGTTGAACTCGTACATGCGCGACAGCAGGATGCGCAGGTGCTCGTCGTACGCTGCGGTGGCGTTGAACTCACGCAGGAATTGCGCGCAGGTGCCGGTCTGGCGATGCAGGTCGCGACGGCGCACGTAACCCAGCGCCTTGTTCTCGGCGCAGGTGACCACGACGTAGCGACGGTCGTGCTCGTCCATCAATTCCAGCGCATCGGCCACTGGCGTTTCCGGGCTCACCGACGGCGCGTTGTCCGCCGCGTCTTCGGCCTTCACCAACAGCAAGCGTTTGAGCGTGCTGTCCTGGCCGACGAAGTTGCTGACGAAATCATCCGCCGGATGCGCCAGCAGGGTGTCCGGATGGTCGATCTGCAGCAGCTTGCCGGCGCGGAAAATGGCGATCTTGTCGCCCAGCTTGATCGCTTCGTCGATGTCGTGGCTGACCATGATCACGGTCTTGTTCAGTGCGCGCTGCATCTCGAAGAATTCGTTCTGGATCATCTCGCGGTTGATCGGGTCGACCGCGCCGAACGGCTCGTCCATCAACAACAGTGGGGCGTCAGCCGCAAGCGCACGAATCACACCGATACGCTGTTGCTGACCACCGGACAATTCACGCGGGTAGCGATGCAGATACTGCTTGGGCTCGAGCTTGATCATGCTCATCAGTTCGCGGGCGCGGTCGTGGCATTTCTGTTTGTCCCAGCCGAGCAGTTTCGGCACCACGACGATGTTCTCTTCGATGGTCATGTTCGGGAACAGACCAATCTGCTGAATCACGTAGCCGATGTTGCGGCGCAGGGTCACTTCGTCGAGATCGGTGGTGTCTTCGCCGTTGATCAGGATCTTGCCCGAGGTCGGTTTGATCAGGCGGTTGATCATTTTCAGCGTGGTGCTTTTGCCGCAACCCGATGGCCCGAGGAACACGCAGATCTCGCCTTCATTGACGGTCAGGCTTACCGAGTCCACAGCTTTGACATCTTTGCCGTTGCTTTGGAAAGTTTTGCTGAGGTTTTGAAGTTCGATCATTTGAGGAGTCCTTTTGGAGTCAACGAGCGTTGCAGCCATTGGAGAAACAGGTCGGCGAAAATCGCCAGAAGACTGACCAGCAGCGCGCCGACGATAAGCATCGACATGTCACTGCGGCTGATGGAGGCGAGGATCAACACACCGAGGCCGCCGGCGCCGATGGTTGCGGCAATGGTCATCACGCCGATGTTCATCACCACGGCGGTGCGCACGCCAGCAAGAATCACCGGCACCGCGATCGGCAGTTCAACCATGCGCAGGCGCTGGCCGAAGGTCATGCCGATGCCGCGCGCGGCTTCGCGGATGCCCGGCTCGACGCCGGTGAGGGCGAGGTAGGTGTTGCGCATGATCGGCAGCAACGAATAGAGGAACACGGCGGTGATTGCCGGCAGCGGCCCGAGGCCCTGGCCGAACTTGGAGTAGAACGGCAGCAGCAGACCGAACAGGGCAATCGACGGCACGGTCAACAGCACCGTGGCGCTGGCTTGCAGCGGGCCGGCGAGGGCGGGGAAGCGCGTCATCAGGATGCCCAGCGGCACGCCGATGACGATCGCCAGGGTCACGGCGATGCCGACCAGAGTGATGTGCTGCCAGGTCAGGTGCATCACCTGCTGCCAGTCGAGATGGGAAAAGGCGTTCAGAAATTCCATGACTTCTCCTCTCTTAATTCAGTGGGTGCTGGCGCAGGAAATCGGCGGCAACGGACGATGGGCTCTCGTGGTCGACGTCGACCCGCGCGTTGAGCTGGCGCATGGTTTCGTCGTCGAACAGTTCGGCCAGCGGCTTGAGTTGTTCGGCCAGTTTCGGGTTGGCGTCCAGCGTGGCCTGACGCACCACGGGAGCGGCGGTGTAGTCGGGGAAGTAATGCTTGTCGTCTTCCAGCAATTTCAGGCCGAAGGCATTGAGGCGGCCATCGGTGGTGTAGACCAGACCGGCAAACACCTGACCGTTACGCAGCGCGGTGTAGACCAGGCCGGCATCCATCTGGCGGATGTTCTTGCGGGTCAGGTTCATGTCGTAGAGCTTGACCATGCCGTCGAGACCGTCGGAGCGGTTGGCGAACTCTGTATCCAGCGCCACCAGGTGGTTGGTCTTGGCCTCGGCGCGCAGCACTTCGTTGAGCTGGCTGATATTGCCGATCTGCGGGTATTGCTCGGCGACTTTTTTCGGCAAAGCGAGGGCATAGGTGTTGCTGAATTTCGACGGCGTCAGCCAGACCAGGCCTTTTTTCGCGTCGAGTTCTTTGACCCGGGCGTAGGATTGCGCGCTGTCGAGTTTCTCGGTGACATGGTTGTAGGCCACCAGCGACACGCCGGTGTATTCCCAGAGCAGGTCCAATTGGCCACTTTCGTGGGCGCTGCGGGCGAGGTTGCTGCCCAGACCGCCGGTGATCTGCGCGTCGTAGCCTTTGCTGCGCAGGTATTGCGCGGTGATTTCGGCGAGCAGGGTCTGCTCTGTGAAGACCCGGGCGCCGAGGCGGATGACCGGTTTTTCAGCGGCTTGCGCGATTCCTGCGAACAGCAGGACGCAGCCTGCTATCAATCCCAAAGACGAGCTAAATCGTTTCATAAATATTCCTTCGCAAAGCCTTAAGACGGGCGCAAACCGCGTTCCAGCCATAAGCGGCTGGCGAGGGTGACCACGCCATCGAGCAACAGCGCCAACAGCGCGGTGCACGCGGCGCCGAGCAGCAGTTGCGGCTGATTGTTCAGGGCGATGCCGGGGAAGATCAGGCTGCCGAGGCTGTTGGCGCCGATCAGGAACGCCAGCGGCGCGGTACCGACGTTGATCGCCAGTGCGACACGCACACCACCGACGATGATCGGCACGGCGTTGGGCAATTCGACTTTCCACAACACTTGGCGCGGGGTCATGCCGATGCCGACAGCGGCTTCTTTCAGCGAGCCCTGCACATTTTTCAGGCCTTCATAGGTGTTGCGCACGATCGGCAACAGCGAGGCGAGGAACAGGGCGAAGATCGCCGGGCCACTGCCGATGCCGAGGATGCCCAGCGCAATCGCGAGCACCGCCAGCGGTGGCACGGTGTTGCCGATATTGAAGATCTGCATGAAGCGTTCGGCGCGGCCGACCATGCTCGGGCGGCTGAGGAAGATACCGGCGGGGATGCCCACGACGAGGGCGGCCAGCATGGAGGCGAGGACGAGAATCAGATGAGCTTGCAGGTAAAACAACAAATCGTCGCGGTAGTGTTCGATCGTGTTGATGCCGATCCAGTGGACCAGCAGGGCCAGGAGCGCGATCACCACCGCACCTCCCATCAGCCCTTTGCCATAGCGGATAGCCACAGGCGGACTCCTTTTTTTGTAGTCGGCGAGCGCTGCTCCGCGTGGCAAGCCATTCCTGGCTGCCGAAGTCAGCGTTCGCGAAAAGTAGCCGTTTTCCAGCACCGGCCAAGCGGTGCGAAAGCGAGCCATGAGCGCAGCCTCGTCAGGCTAACTTGCTGATTTTTCAGCCCCTGACGAAGATTCGTAACAGGGGATGGACGTCTCCATGCTTTAAAAGGTTCCCATCTGCGGCAGCATTTGGCCACCCTTAATGTGCTCAACGGTTCGGTTATTGCATCGAGTTGGGCTATAATCGCCGCCCTTTTTTGAATCACCGCCAGGCGATTTCCCATGACCCAACAGGCCGCCGAAGTCGCGAAACGCCGCACTTTCGCCATTATTTCCCACCCCGATGCCGGTAAAACCACGATCACCGAAAAGCTCCTGTTGATGGGCAAGGCGATTGCAGTGGCCGGTACGGTGAAATCCCGTAAATCCGATCGCCATGCGACATCCGACTGGATGGAGATGGAGAAGCAGCGGGGTATTTCCATTACCACGTCGGTGATGCAGTTCCCCTATCGCGAACACATGATCAACCTGCTCGACACCCCGGGCCACGAAGACTTCTCCGAAGACACCTACCGCACCCTGACAGCGGTTGACTCGGCCCTGATGGTGCTCGACGGCGGTAAGGGTGTTGAGCCACGGACCATTGCGCTGATGGACGTCTGCCGTCTGCGTGACACGCCGATCGTCAGCTTCATCAACAAACTCGACCGTGATATCCGCGACCCGATCGAACTGCTCGACGAAATCGAAGCGGTCCTGAAGATCAAGGCTGCGCCGATCACCTGGCCGATCGGTTGCTACCGCGATTTCAAGGGCGTGTATCACCTGGCCGACGACTACATCATTGTCTACACCGCCGGTCACGGTCACGAGCGCACCGAAACCAAGATCATTGAGAAACTCGACTCCGACGAGGCGCGCGCGCACTTGGGCGACGAGTACGATCGTTTCATCGAGCAGTTGGAACTGGTGCAGGGCGCCTGCCACGAATTCAACCAGCAGGAATTCCTCGACGGCCAGTTGACCCCGGTGTTCTTCGGTACGGCGCTGGGCAACTTCGGTGTCGACCACGTGCTCGATGCTGTCGTCGATTGGGCGCCGCGTCCGCTGGCCCGTGTGGCCAACGAGCGTACTGTCGAGCCGGTGGAAGAGAAGTTCTCGGGCTTCATCTTCAAGATCCAGGCGAACATGGACCCGAAACACCGCGACCGCATTGCCTTCATGCGTATCTGCTCGGGCAAGTACGAAAAAGGCATGAAGATGCGCCACGTGCGTACCGGCAAGGACGTGCGCATCGGCGACGCCCTGACGTTCTTCTCCTCCGAGCGTGAGCAATTGGAAGAGGCCTACGCCGGCGACATTATCGGTCTGCACAACCACGGCACGATCCAGATCGGCGACACCTTCAGCGAAGGCGAAGTCCTCGGTTTCACCGGCATCCCGCACTTCGCCCCGGAACTGTTCCGTCGCGTGCGTCTGCGTGATCCGCTGAAATCCAAGCAGTTGCGTCAGGGCTTGCAGCAGTTGGCGGAAGAGGGCGCGACGCAGGTGTTCTTCCCGGAGCGCAGCAACGACATCATTCTCGGCGCCGTCGGTGTGCTGCAGTTCGATGTGGTCGCCAGCCGCTTGAAAGAGGAATACAAGGTTGAGTGCTCATATGAGCCGATCACTGTGTATTCGGCGCGCTGGATCGAGTGTGACGACAAGAAGAAGCTTGAGGAATTCTCCAACAAGGCGGTGGAGAACCTCGCGCTGGATGGCGGTGGTCACCTGACTTACCTGGCGCCGACGCGGGTGAATCTGGCATTGATGGAAGAGCGCTGGCCTGATGTGAAGTTCCGCGCGACGCGGGAGCATCATTAAGGTTTGAGTTGGTTTTTCTGAAGCCCCCAAGGTGAATGCCTTGGGGGTTTTTCTTTGCTTTTCGTTTTGGGTGGATATCCGTTGCTTCGGTAGCGGCTGCTGACGGTTTCGCCTGACGGCGACTTACTTTTTTACAAGCGCCAAAAAAAGTAAGCAAAAAACGCTAGCTCCTGCGTTCGGCCCTCGCAGGCTCGGGTTCCTTCGCTCCGGGACTGATCCGGGCGCAGCGGCTCCGGTTTGCTTCGCTGCACCTCCTTCCGCTGTGTTCGACTTCGTCAAACGGTCGCTGCGCTCCCACACCCGGATCAATCCCTCCGCTCAGCCTTCCGACGTCGCCGGTGGATCAAGATCAAGAGCAGGCGAGCTGACACTCGGCCTATTGAGTGGTGAAAAGCGTGGGTGTTCGGCTTTTGATTTGCATTGTTGCTGCCCCTCACCCCAGCCCTCTCCCGAGGGAGAGGGAGCCGATCTGTTGGTTGTTCAAAATCTGCATTCGACTTGGTATTCCACGTCGGCGTACCTCGCCCAATCACCACGGTCAGTCCCCTCTCCCTCCGGGAGAGGGTTAGGGTGAGGGGCTTTTGGTCTTTAACGCCGCGTGCAAAATCAAGTTGAATTCGGGCGCGGCGATTTTTTCCGTAAGACGTTTTCCCTCTACGTCGTAGCCATACTCTGGTTTTACTTCGGCTGACCTCACCCCCACGACATTCCAATCCAACCCGTCTACTGTTCAGCAAACCCTCGCGCCCATCGGACGTTACATGCTCAAAGGACTGACCCAACTCCTGCGCCCCAACGGCTATTTCACCCCCATGGCCTGGGTCCTCGCGGCGCTGTTGTTCATCAACCGCCTCAACGCCATGGTCAAGCTGTTCATGGCGCTGTACCTGCGTCAGGAATTGGGCCTGGCGATTGAAACCGTGGGTTGGTTGCTTTCAGCCTATGGCGCCGGGTTGCTGGTCGGTTCGATGCTCGGTGGTTGGCTCAGTGATCATGTGCGCACGGCGCGGCTGACGGCGGCGCTGTTTTTCGTTTCGGTGTGGGTGCTGATGCTGTTGGGGCTGGTGACGCAGGTGCCGTGGCTGGCCGCTTTGTTGTTGCTCAGCGGTGTCATCGATGGGGCGATTCGGACGTTGCATCAGCGGCTGATCATGGAGTATTGCGAAGTCGCGCAACGTTCCCGTGCGCAGGCCCTGAGTCGGGTGGCGCGTAATCTGGGCATGGCCGCTGCCGGGGTGGCGGGCGGAGTGTTGGCGCAGGCGGATTTTCGTTGGGTGTTCTTTGTCAGTGCGGCGATGACGATGCTGGCGTTGCTCTGGTTCGTGCGCACGACGTGGCGGCGGCCGGTGCTGGTGCTTGAAGACGAATCCGCCGATGGCTCAAGCGTGCCGTATCGCGACAAGCCGTTCCTCTGGCTGCTGGCGGCGACGGCCGTGCTCGGCATTGCATTCGACACGGTCTACAGCACGCTGGGCAATTATCTGCGTGATTACTACCACCTGAGCACCGAAGCGATCGGTTGGCAGTTCGGGCTCAATGCGCTGTTGGTGATCGCTTTGCAGATTCCGCTGTCGCACTCGGTCGAGCGTTGGGGCTCGCGTTGGCAAATGCTCGTCGGCAGTGTGCTGTTGGCCTGCGGATTGGGCATGTTGCCGTTCGGTTCCGGCTTGGCTTTTGTCTGTCTGTCGACGCTGATCTGGACGCTGGGCGAGGCCTTGTTCATGCCCCCGTTGAATGTACTGGCGATGCAGTTTGCGCAGAGCGGCAAGAGCGGTCAGTACTTCGGGCTGTTCTTCATGAGCTGGAGTGCCAGCGCGCTGTTGTCGCCGGTGCTCAGCGGTCAGCTTTATGGCGAGTTTGGCGGGCACAGCGTCTGGCTGATGAGTGCGCTGCTGGTACTGATCTCCATCCCGCTGACGTGGCAGGCGACGCGCGGCGCTTAGCTGTTTCGGTTATCGGGGTTATTCGAAAGCAATCTGGCGGTCAATGGCATTTCTGCCTGCGCGGTCGCGTCCTAAGTGGTGAGCCGGTCGGATCGCAACTAGATTTCACACGGAGCCAGTCCGGCAAGCATGTCTTAGCGCAACAGGATGGAGTCGGCCATGAAAAGCAGATTGCTACGGATTTTGATGTTGTTGAAAGTGATGGTGATGCTATCCCTCGGCACCGCAACGGCATGGGCCGAGTGCGAGGATCACGAATCTCAGGCGTTCAATGGGCAGGTCGGGCATAGCGGGCTGATGCTCGCCAAGTCCGAGTCGGAACCGGGGGATATGAATCAGGGCGGCAGCGCCGATGACGACGACTCGACCACGGACGATCCGGATACCGATGACCCGGATGATGAAGGCGATAGCCAGACATAGATCGCCGGCCAAACAAAAAACCCTTCGGCCTCGACTGATGCGCAATCGAGGTGGAGGGGGTTTTGTTATCGCATGAATTCTTGAATCAACACGAACTCCCTGTGGGAGCGAGCCTGCTCGCGAAAGCGTCATTTCAGTCGACAATGTTGGTGACTGTTACACCGCATTCGCGAGCAGGCTCGCTCCCACATGGATATTCCGTGGTCTTACGCCGCGCCGTCGAGAAACTGCTCGGCGTAGTGGCAAGCCACCTGCCGGTTATCCAGTTCACGCAACAGCGGTTCTTCCGTGGTGCAACGCTCGGTCGCATACGGGCAGCGCTTGTGGAAGGCGCAGCCCGATGGCGGGTTCAGCGGGTTGGGCAGTTCGCCGACGATCTTGATTTTCGGCTTGTTCGGGTCCGGGTGAATGGTCGGGGTCGCTGACAGCAGCGCCTGGGTGTACGGGTGCAGCGGGCGCTCGTAGATGTCGTTCTTCGGGCCCAGTTCAACCGGGCGACCGAGATACATCACCATCACGTCATCGGCTACGTGCTGCACCACCGCGAGGTTGTGCGAGATGAACACGTAGGCGGTGTTGAACTCCTGCTGCAAATCCATGAACAGGTTCAGCACCTGGGCCTGAATCGACACGTCCAGCGCCGAAGTCGGTTCGTCCGCGACCAGCACTTTCGGTTGCAGCATCATTGCCCGCGCCAGAGCGATACGCTGGCGCTGACCGCCGGAGAACATGTGCGGATAGCGCTGGTAATGCTCGGGGCGCAAGCCGACCTGCTTCATCATCGCCTGGACTTTCTCGCGACGCTCGGTGGCCGACAGCTTGGTGTTGATCAGCAGCGGCTCGGCCAGTTGATCACCGATTTTCTGCCGTGGGTTCAACGACGCATACGGGCTCTGAAACACCATCTGCACGTCTTTGCGCAGTTGCTTGCGCTCGGCCTTGTCGGCGCCGGCAACTTCCTGACCGGCGATCTGCAGCGAGCCCGATGACGGCTCCTCAATCAGCGTCAGGGCGCGGGCGAGAGTGGATTTGCCGCAGCCCGACTCCCCCACTACGGCGAGGGTCTTGCCGGCTTCCAGTTCGAACGACACGCCGTTGAGCGCGCGCACGGTGGCGTGGCCCTTGAACAGGCCACGGGAGACTTCGTAGTGACGGGTCAGGTCGCGGGCGGTAAGTACGACGGCCATTACGCCACCTCCTGGTTCAGCGGGTAGAAGCAGCGGGCGAGGCTGTTGGCTTTCGGATCAAGGCCCGGACGTTGGGTGCGGCAGTTGTCCTGCACGTACGGGCAGCGCGGCGACAGCAGGCAACCCTGCGGACGGTCGTAGCGGCCCGGAACGATGCCCGGCAGGGTCGACAGGCGTGAGGCGCCGAGGCTGTGCTCGGGAATCGCCTTGAGCAGCGCTTCGCTGTACGGGTGCGCCGGGATGTCGAACAGTTGCGGCACCTGACCGACTTCAACCGCCTGGCCGGCGTACATCACGCAGACGCGCTGGGCAGTTTCAGCCACGACGGCGAGGTCGTGGGTAATCAGCACCAGGCCCATGTTCTGCTCTTTCTGCAACGCCAGCAGCAGATCCATGATCTGCGCCTGAATCGTCACGTCCAGCGCGGTGGTCGGTTCGTCGGCGATCAACAGTTTCGGCTCGCCGGCAATCGCCATGGCGATCGCGACACGCTGGCTCATACCGCCAGACAGTTGATGCGGGTAGGCGTCCATGCGGCTGGCGGCGCCCGGGATTTCGACTTTTTCCAGCAGTTCGATGGCACGCTTGCGCGCTTGCTTGCCGGACATTTTCAGGTGCAAGCGCAGCACTTCCTCGATCTGGAAACCGACGGTGTAGCTCGGGTTCAGCGCGGTCATCGGGTCCTGGAAGACCATCGACAGGTCTTTGCCGACGATCTGCCGACGCTGACGATTGCTCAGCTTGAGCATGTCCTTGCCGTCGAAGCTGAGCGAGTCGGCGGTGACGATGCCGGGATGCTCGATCAGGCCCATCAGCGCCATCATGGTCACGGATTTACCCGAACCCGACTCGCCAACGATGGCCAATACTTCGCCTTTGTCGACTTTCAGGTCGAGGCCGTCGACCACCGGGGTCGCGGTCTTGTCGCCGAAGCGGACGTTGAGATTCTTGATTTCTAGCAGTGACATTTGAATCTCCTCAGGCGGCGTTCTTGAGTTTCGGGTCCAGCGCATCGCGCAGGCCGTCGCCCATCAAGTTGATTGCCAGCACGCTGAGCAAAATGGTCAGACCAGGCAGGCTCACCACCCACCAGGCGCGTTCGATGTAGTCGCGGGCCGAGGCCAGCATGGTGCCCCACTCAGGGGTTGGCGGTTGTACGCCGAGGCCGAGGAAGCCCAGTGCGGCGGCATCGAGAATGGCCGAAGAAAAGCTCAGGGTTGCCTGCACGATCAGCGGCGCCATGCAGTTGGGCAGCACGGTGATGAACATCAGGCGCGGCAGACCAGCACCGGCCAGACGCGCGGCGGTGACGTAGTCACGGTTCAGTTCGCCCATGACGGCGGCACGGGTCAGACGCACGTAGGACGGCAGGGAAACCACAGCAATCGCGATCACGGTGTTGATCAGGCCAGGGCCGAGGATGGCGACGATCGCCACGGCCAGCAGCAGCGACGGCAGAGCCAGCATGATGTCCATCAGGCGCATGATGGTCGGACCGACCACTTTCGGAAAGAAACCGGCGAACAGACCCAGCAGGATCCCCGGAATCAACGACATCACCACCGACGACAAGCCGATCAGCAGCGACAGGCGCGAACCCTGGATCAGACGCGACAGCAGGTCACGGCCGAGTTCGTCGGTGCCGAGGAGGAACTGCATCTGCCCGCCTTCGAGCCACGCCGGTGGCGTCAGCAGGAAGTCACGGTATTGCTCGCTCGGGTTGTGCGGCGCGACCCACGGCGCGAAGATCGCGCAGAAGATGATCAGCAGCATGAACAGCAGGCCGGCAACGGCGCCCTTGTTCTTCGAGAACGCTTGCCAGAATTCTTTGTACGGCGACGGGTACAGCAGGCTTTGATCCACGGCGGACGTGGCGGTGGCTACTGAGGATGTTGGAGTGCTCATGGGTATTGACCTCAGCGCTGATGACGGATGCGTGGGTTGGCAAAGCCGTAGAGGATGTCCACCACGAAGTTGACCAGAATCACCAGGCAGGCGATTAACAGGATGCCGTTTTGCACCACCGGATAGTCCCGGGCGCCGATGGCTTCGATCAGCCATTTACCGATGCCGGGCCAGGAGAAGATGGTTTCGGTCAGGACCGCACCGGCCAGCAGCGTGCCGACCTGCAGGCCGACCACGGTCAGCACCGGAATCAGCGCATTGCGCAGACCGTGCACGAAGACCACGCGCGACGGCGACAGGCCTTTGGCCTTGGCGGTGCGGATGTAGTCTTCGCGCAGCACTTCGAGCATCGACGAACGGGTCATCCGCGCGATTACCGCCAGCGGAATGGTGCCGAGCACGATCGCCGGCAGGATCAGGTGATGCAGGGCGTCGAAGAACGCGCCGACGTCATCGGCCAGCAGCGTGTCGATCAGCATGAAGCCGGTTTTCGGCTCGATGTCATACAGCAGGTCGATGCGCCCGGAGACCGGGGTCCAGCCCAGGCTCACCGAGAAGAACATGATCAGGATCAGGCCCCACCAGAAGATCGGCATCGAATAGCCCGCGAGGGAGATGCCCATCACCCCGTGGTCGAACAGCGATCCTCGTTTGAGTGCCGCGATCACCCCGGCCAGAAGCCCGAGGATGCCAGCGAACAGCAGGGCGGCCATGGACAGTTCCAGGGTCGCCGGGAAAAGAGAGGTGAACTCGGTCCACACGCTTTCACGGGTACGCAAGGACTCACCGAGATCGCCCTGGGCCAGTTTGCCGATGTAGTCCAGATACTGGGCATACAGCGGCTTGTTCAGCCCCAGGCGTTCCATTGCCTGAGCGTGCATTTCGGGGTCGACCCGACGTTCGCCCATCATCACTTCCACGGGGTCGCCCGGAATCATGCGAATCAACGCGAAAGTCAGCAAGGTGATGCCGAAAAACGTGGGGATCAACAACCCCAGTCGGCGGGCAATAAAACTAAACATCTTGTGTGGTACCTCATCAGCCGGTTAGGCGTGCCCGGTGTTCCATAGGTCAGGAGCACCGGGCGTTTCTTATCTACTTCACCTGGGTGGTGGCGAAGTTATTAGTGGTGAGAGGGCTGATGTGGTAGCCCTCTACATTGTTGCGCATTGCAGTGAACATCCGAGTATGGGCCATGCTGATCCATGGCTGGTCCTGATTAAACAGCACTTGGGCCTGTTCGTAGAGCGCGGCGCGTTCGGCCGGATCTACTTTAGCCCGTGCTTCATCCAGCAGTGCCTGGAATTTCTCGTTGCACCAGCGTGCGTAGTTTTCGCCGTTCTTGGCGGCCTCGCAACTGAGCATAGGCGTCAGGAAGTTATCCGGGTCGCCGTTGTCGCCCGCCCATCCGGCCGAGACCATGTCGTGCTCGCCGGCCTTGGCGCGCTTGAGCATCTCGCCCCATTCCATCACGCGGATGTCGATCTTGATCCCGACTTTCGCCAGGTCAGCCTGCATCATCTGCGCACCGAGCATCGGGTTGGGGTTGGTCGGACCGCCGCCGTTACGGGTGAACAGGGTGAAGGTGGTGCCTTCCGGAACCCCGGCTTCCTTGAGCAGCTTGCGCGCTGCGTCGAGGTCGCGCGGCGGGTTCTTCAGATCATGGTTGTAGCCGAGCAGGGTCGGCGGGTACGGGTTGACCGCCACCGACGCATTGCCCTTGCCGAACAGCGCGTTGACGTAGGCTTCCTTGTCGAACGCGATGTCGATGGCTTTGCGCACGCGCACGTCGCTCATGTACTTGTGCTGGGTGTTCATGGCGATGTACGAAACGGTCATCGCGTCCAGCTCGTCGACTTTCAGCTTGCTGTCTTTCTTGATGCTCGGGATGTCATCCGGTTTCGGATACAGCGCGACCTGGCATTCGTTGGCCTTGAGCTTTTGCAGGCGCACGTTGTTGTCGGTGGCGATCGCCAGGATCAACGCGTCGGCCGGCGGCTTGCCACGGAAGTAATCCGGGTTGGCCTTGAAGCGCACCTGCGCATCCTTGGCGTAACGCTGGAAGATGAACGGGCCGGTGCCGATCGGCTTGTTGTTCAGATCGCCAGTCTTGTTGGCCTTGAGCAACTGGTCGGCGTATTCGGCCGGGTAGATCGACGAGAAGGCCATGGCGATGTCGGCCAGGAACGGCGCTTCGCGGCGGGTCAGGGTGAACTTGACTGTGTTGTCGTCGACTTTTTCTACGCTTTTGAGCAATTCCTTGAAGCCCATGCTTTCAAAGTACGGGAAGCCCACGCTCGACAGTTTGTGCCACGGGTGATTCGGGTCCAGCTGACGCTGGAAGCTCCAGACCACGTCGTCGGCATTCATGTCGCGGGTCGGCTTGAAATATTCGGTGGTGTGAAACTTGACGCCTTTGCGCAGGTGGAACGTGTAGGTCAGGCCGTCTTCGCTGATGTCCCACGACTCGGCGAGTGCAGGGATCACCTCGGTGGTGCCGGGCTTGAAATCGGCCAGGCGGTTGAAGATGGTTTCGGCCACAGCGTCCGCCGTGACTGCAGTTGTGTACTGGACCATATCGAAGCCTTCCGGGCTGGCTTCGGTGCAGACCACCAAGGGTTTGGCCGAGGCGCCGACAGCGACACTCAGCAACGCAGCCGCGATGGCCGCACGTAGGGGAAGCATTTTCATCGATAACCCTCTGCAATCGGTTGAAGACAGAAAACCGAACGGCCGACTCATCATGAGTCAGCCGTCGGTTGGCGTTTTTACAGAATGTTGAACGGGATGGTGGTCACGAGACGGAACTCGTTGATGTTGCCGTCAGCCTGATGCTCGCTGGCGCGGTGAGTGGTGTACGTCGCGCGAATTGCAGTGGCTTTGAGCGGGCCGCTTTGCACAGCGTAGGAAGCCCCGACACCGTATTCATAGTGAGACTCGCCATCCATCAGGCTCAGGTCGCCGCGCTTGGCGCCCGGATCGGTGTAGGCGGTGCCGCGGTAGTGAGTACCGTCGATGCCCCAACCGCGTGCCTGGTAGATATTGAACTTCAGGCCAGGTACGCCGTATTCGGCCATGTTGATGCCGTAGGCAATCTGGAACGACTTCTCGTTCGGACCGTTGAAGTCCGACAGCAGGGAGTTGGCCAGGTAGATGCCGTTGGTTTCGTGCAGGTAGTCGAAGTACTCGTTACCGTTAACTTCCTGGTACGAGAACGTCAGGCTATGGGCCTGGTGAGTCAGACCCAGCGACAGCGAGTAGGTATCGTTGTCGATGTTACCCATCAGCTTTTTGCCTTCATCGACGGTCTTGTAGTAGTTCAGACCGGTGGTCAGGCTCAGCACCTGGCTGTCACCCAGTTCGTGGGTGCCACCGAAGTAGTACTGGTTCCAGAAGTCTTCGACATTGGCCACATAGAGGCTGGTTTTCAGGCTTTTCAGCGGCTGGTAGTTCACGCCTGCGGTGTAGACCTTGTCGGTTTCCACGCCCGTTTGCGAATATTCGGTGCGGAATTTCGACAGGCTCTGCTCGGTACGCGGCGATACGCGGTCGAAACCGCCCAGGTCGAACGACAGGTTGTTGAATTCCTCGCTGTGCAGGCTGATACCTTCAAAGCTCGAAGGCAGCGGTCGGTTGCCGATGACATCAACGATCGGCGTGCTGAAGTTCTGGCGGCCGGCAGTCAGGGTAGTGTTCGACACGCGGAACTTGACGTTGGCCAGACCCAGTTTGCTCCACTGGTCAACGGCGTCGCCGTCGGAGTCCGCCAGAGTACGGTTGGAACCGCCGGCGATGTCCTTGCGATCACGATCCAGCACAATGGCGTTGTAAGCGGCGACTTCGGTGCTCACGCCCACGGTGCCTTGGGTGAAGCCCGAGGTGTAGTTGACGATGGTGCCTTGCACCCAGTTGATGCGACGCGCAGTCGGCGTCTTGACCAATGGCGAAGTATTCTTGTCGCTGTTTTTCACGTAGCTGAAACGGTCATCACGACGCTTCAGTTCGTTGGCGTACCAGTTACGGGTTGTACCGCCCAGGCTTTGTCCATCGATAAAGCCTTTGGCCTCGCTTTGGGCGCTGCTGCCGGCCAATGTGGTAGGGACGAACTCCTGACTTGCAGGTTCGGCGTACGCGGTAGCAGTGATGCTGCTGATGGCCAGGGCCAGTATCGCGGTGCTGCTCAGTTTCATGGGTGAAGCTCCTTTACTTTCTTTTTATCCCGGCTTTTTTTGGTATGCCGGTTATTGGTTTAGAACTCGTTCACACATCGCAAACGTTTGCAAAAAGCCGGATGGGCGAATTTCGGCAAAGCGCTTGCGTGAGGGGAGTAGACGGCTCCCCTCAGCATTGCGGCTAATCGGTTGGTTTAATCGATACTGACACCCGAGAACACGTTGCGGCCGAACGGGCTGACTTTGAACCCTTCGACCCGGGTGCTTAACGGCTGGTTGACCGTCGAGTGGGCGACAGGCGTGATCGGCACTTGCTGTTTAAGCAATTGCTGGGCCTGTTTATAAAGCACGGTGCGCTGGTCGCGGTCGGTGACGACCTTGGCCTGTTTGATCAGCTTGTCGTACGCCGGGTCGCACCACATCGAATAGTTGTTGCCGCCGATGGCGTCACAGCTGTACAGCGTGCCCAGCCAGTTGTCCGGGTCCCCGTTGTCACCGGTCCAGCCGATCAGGCTGACGTCGTGCTCGCCGTTCTTGGTGCGCTTGATGTACTCGCCCCATTCGTAGCTGACGATCTTCACTTTCAGACCGATCTTGGCCCAGTCGGACTGGAGCATTTCGGCCATCAGCTTGGCGTTCGGGTTGTATGGACGCTGCACCGGCATTGCCCACAGGGTGATCTCGGTGCCTTCTTTCACGCCGGCGGCCTTGAGCAGTTCCTTGGCTTTTTCCGGGTTGTAGGCGGCGTCCTTGATGGTGTCGTCGTAGGACCACTGGGTCGGTGGCATGGCGTTGACGGCCAGTTGGCCGGCGCCTTGATAAACAGCGTTGAGAATTCCCTGTTTATTCACCGCCATGTCCAGTGCCTGACGCACTTCCAGTTGATCGAACGGCTTGTGGCGCACGTTGTAGGCGATGTAGCCGAGGTTGAAGCCCGGCTTGGAAATCAGTTGCAGTTTCGGGTCGGCCTTCAGTGCTTCAACATCGGCAGGCCGCGGGTGCAGGGTGATCTGGCACTCGTTGGCCTTGAGCTTCTGCACGCGTACCGAAGCGTCGGTGTTGATCGCAAAAATCAGGTTCTTCAGCTTGACCCGGCTCGGATCCCAGTACTGCGGGTTGCCGGTATAGCGGATGTTCGAGTCTTTCTGGTAGCTCTTGAATACGAACGGCCCGGTGCCGATCGGCTTCTGGTTGATGTCGCTCGGCTTGCCGTCGGCCAGCAGCTTGTCGGCGTATTCGGCAGACAGAATCGAAGCGAAGCTCATCGCGATGTTCTGGATGAACGCGGCATCGACGCTGTTGAGCGTGAACTCTACGGTCAGCGGCCCGGTCTTCTCGACCTTGGCGATGTTCTTGTTCAGGCTCATCCCGTTGAAGTACGGAAACTCGGTGGGATACGCCTTGCGGAACGGCTGTTGCGCATCGAGCATGCGAGTGAACGTGAACACGACATCGTCAGCGTTGAAATCGCGGCTCGGCTTGAAGTAAGGGGTTGTATGAAATTTCACGCCTTCACGCAGGTGAAAGGTGTATTTCAGGCCATCTTCGGAAATGTCCCACTTGGTCGCCAGGCCCGGTACGACATTGGTCGCGCCTTTTTCAAACTCGACGAGGCGGTTGTACAGCGGCTCGGCGGCGTCGTTGTCGGTGGCCGTCGTGTACTGCGCGGTATCGAAACCCGCCGGGCTGCCTTCCGAGCAAAACACCAGGCTGTCGCTGGCGGCGTAGCTTGCAGACGTGGCGGCCAACAGGCCGGCGCCCAACAGTGCGGAAAAAATCAAGGTATGGCGCATGACGCTCCCTCTTTTTAGTGTTGTGCAATGCGTCAGGGTCCCTATCCCGGGACTTTCTGGTCGCATTGAGCTCAATCCAATACGTACGGCAAAACCGGTGGCCCACGCAGACACTGGTCAGTACGCGACGGTAGGCACCGTGCCTCTGGCAGTAAATACGTAATTGCCTTAATGCTCGTAGGAAAAGTCGACGCGCCTATACCGAAGCAATCATCTGCGGCGGATTTGGGTGTAGGCCTTTTCCTTTTTTCCCGGTAGATAAAGCAACGGCGACGTCAGAAACGCCGCCGTTGCAATGTCTTACTTGCTGACGCTGACGCCGTAGAAGGAATTCAGGCCAAATGGGCTGATCTTGAAATCCTGCACGTTGGCGCGCATGGGTTGATACACCGTCGAGTGAGCGATAGGTGTCATTGGAACTGCATCTTTGAGGACGTGTTGCGCCTGTTTGTACAGCTCGGTGCGCTTGCCCTGGTCGGTAGTGCGTTTGGCTTCTTTCACCAGGCCGTCGAACTTCTTGTCGCACCACTTGGAGAAGTTGTTGCCGCTCAGCGAGTCGCAGCCGAACAGAACGTTGAGCCAGTTGTCCGGATCACCATTGTCACCGCTCCAGCCAATGATCATGGCCTGGTTCTCGCCACCTTTGGAACGCTTGATGTACTCGCCCCACTCGTAGCTGGTGATCTTCACTTTCAAGCCGATCTTGGCCCAGTCGGACTGGAGCATTTCAGCCATCAGTTTGGCGTTCGGGTTGTATGGACGCTGCACCGGCATCGCCCACAGGACGATCTCGGTACCTTCCTTGACGCCGGCTTCCTTGAGCAGCTGTTTGGCTTTCTCAGGGTCGTACTTGGCATCCTTGATGGTGGTGTCGTAGGACCACTGGGTCGGCGGCATGGCGTTGACGGCCAGTTGGCCGGCGCCCTGGTAAACCGAATCGATGATCTGCGGCTTGTTCACGGCCATGTCCAGCGCCTGACGCACGCGCAGGTCAGCCAGTGGGTTGGCCTCGTTGCTGCCCTTGACCTTGTCCATCACGTTGTAAGCGATGTAGCCGAGGTTAAAGCCGGCCTGATCCGGCATCTTCAGCGACTTGTCTTCTTTCAGCGCTTTCAGATCGGCCGGACGCGGGAACAGGGTGACCTGGCACTCGTTCTTTTTCAGCTTCTGAATACGCACCGACGGGTCGGTAGTGATGGCGAAGATCAGGTTGTCGATCTTCACGTCTTCAGGTTTCCAGTAATCCTTGTTGCCGGTGTAACGGATGTTCGAGTCTTTCTGGTAGCTCTTGAACACAAACGGGCCGGTGCCGATCGGCTTCTGGTTGATGTCGGCGGCTTTGCCATCCTTGAGCAGTTGGGCCGCGTATTCGGCGGACTGCACGGACGCGAAGCTCATGGCCATGTTCTGGATGAACGCGGCGTCGACTTCTTTCAGGGTGAACTTGACGGTGTGGTCGTCGACTTTATCGATCTTGGTGATGTTGGTGTCCATCCCCATGTCGGTGAAGTACGGGAATTCGGTCGGGTAGGCCTTACGGAACGGGTCGTCCTTGTTGATCATGCGGTTGAACGTAAACAGCACGTCGTCGGCGTTGAATTCACGAGTCGGCTTGAAATACGGGGTGGTGTGGAACTTGACGCCTTCACGCAGGTGGAAGGTGTAGGTCAGGCCATCATCGGAAATGTCCCACTTGGTCGCCAGGCCAGGAATCACGGCGGTGCCGCCGCGCTCGAACTGGGTCAGGCGGTTGAACATGGTTTCGGCTGAGGCGTCGAAGTCGGTTCCGGTGGTGTACTGGCCTGGATCAAAACCGGCCGGGCTCCCTTCGGAGCAGAACACCAGGTTAGTCGCAGCGGTGGCGAAAGGTGCGGAGGCTAACAAGCCTGCGCCGACTAGAAACGGAATGACCGCGTGTTTAAGCATGTTGGCCTCATGATTTGTTGTCATTTTTTAGTTGTGAGGTACGACCTCGTGAGTCGTGCCTGCGGATACTTATGCAGGCCCCATACCCAATGCAAGATCCAGAGCGGTCGGCGGCGTTAAACGGTGGCACGAACGTACCTTAATGTCGCATCCGTATAACTTTTGACGCATTTGACCGTTTGCGGGTGGTTTTTGCGGTGCATTCGGGGCACTGAATTGGTGCGCTGGAGGTGTCGGGTGCGCTTGGGTGGGGCTTGGTGTTACTTATTTATACCCTTGGGGATGGGCGGGGTTGAGGGGTTTTTGGGGTGGCTTAGGGTGGGGTGGATTGGGGCAGGGATTGGGGAGTTTTACTTGGTGCAACTGGGTGTTTCGATTGGTGGCACCTTGGCGGGCTTTGGGCCGATCAGGGTGTTGGTTGGTTTGGGTGAATATCCGTTGCTTCGGTAGCGGCTGCTGGCGGTTTCGCCCTTACGGCGAGTCACCTTTTTCAAACGCCAAAAAGGTAACCGAAAAGGCTTGCTCCTGCGTTCGGCCCTCGCAGGCTCGGGTTCCTTCGCTCCGGGACTGATCCGGGCGCAGCGGCTCCGGTTTGCTTCGCTGCACCTCCTTCCGCTGTGTTCGACTTCGTCGAACGGTCGCTGCGCTCCCACGCCCGGATCAATCCCTCCACTCAGCCTTCCGACGTCGCCGGTGGATCAAGATCAAGAGCAGGCGAGCTGGCACTCGGCCTATTGAGTGGTGAAGAGCGGGTGTTCGGCGTTATTTTTGTTGTGGATTTGCCCCTCACCCCAGCCCTCTCCCCGAGGAGAGGGGGCTGATTTGTGTGCTTTTCAAATCCTGAGTTCAACTCGGAATTTCACGTTGGCGTATCTCCCCCAAACACCTCGTTCAGTCCCCTCTCCCTCTGGGAGAGGGTTAGGGTGAGGGTTTGCTTTTTGGCTGTTTAAATTCGATGCGAAACAGCCAGAACCTTCCCACAAGGTTTTCAGGTTGTCCGTCGGACGTCCGCTCTCTAGGCTTGGGTCGTCGCTGGTTGTTCAGCGATCGGGTGTGAGAACCCGGAAAATTAGTGATTCAGTGCGCATGTCCGCATAATTGCCGCCAGCTCTTCAGTTGTCTGCAATAGCGATATGGCGACTGTGTGCGGGCAGACTTCGGTCTGGCCGGTTTTCCTATTTTTCCGGTTTCTCACCCCGCACATAGTTGCCACCCACTTCGCCGCGTGAGAAACGGCAGGTGATGGCGTTCATTTAGCAAAGTAGGGCTATTTAATGACCAAACCAGTCCCCGACCCACCCGAAGAAACCTCAACCCCCCTCGAAGCCGCGCTGCGCGCCGACGATCTCGCAAAAAACCGCGAAGCCATCAAGCGTGCCCTCGATTTCTATCTCTGCCCGCCCCCCGGCAAACCCCATCCACCCGGCACGATGTTTCAGATCCGGCCCGACATCGACACCGAAAGCCTGCTGGCTCACGCCTGTGAGTCCCTTGCTTCAGCCAATACGCTGGCCAGCGATTTCGCCGATCAGCTTGGTCGTCCGCAGCGCAATACGGCGCTGGCGATTCAGCAGATCATTATGCTGGCGGAGCTGGCGGTGAATCGGGCGCTGGATCGGGTTGATCCGCACGCTTGAGATCGCGTCATCGTTCTTCGCGAGCAGGCTCGCTCCCACATTCAAATGCGTTCAACCTGTGGGAGCGAGCCTGCTCGCGAAGCGGTGGATCATTCACTACAAAACCCGGACACAACCGGCAACCATTTACTGATTGCCGGTCTTTCATTCAGCCAAGCTCAAATCACTGCATCAGCACTTCAATCGAGCCATCAGCGGTCATGCTGACCTGGCTGGTGCCGGCTTCAACTTCCGGGGTCACCGGCGCGGAATCCATGGCCGCGGCTTTCATCATCATCGGCGCGCGCAGGTACGGTTGTGGGTAACCGTTGCTGTTGAGGTTCAGGTTGACGATTTTGTAGCCCTTGCCGCCCAGTGCATCGGTGGCCAGTTGCGCGCGGGTCTTGAAGGCGGTGACGGCTTCTTTGAGCAACTGGTCTTCGCTGGCCTTGCGCGTTGGATCGGCGATGGCGAAGTCCATGCCACCCATTTTCAGCTCGGTCAGCAACTCGCCGGTGAGTTTGGACAGGGCGGCGAAGTCGGTGCTTTCCAGGCGCAGTTCGGCGCGTTCGCGCCAGCCGGTGATCTTCTGGCCTTTGGTGTCGTAGATCGGATAACTGTTGCGGCTGCCCGTGCGCAGGGTGATGTCTTTGACTTGTTTGGCCTGGGCGGTGGCCTTGTTCATGGTGGTGCTGATGGCGGCGGCGAGTTTGGCCGGGTCGGTGTTCTGCTCTTCGGTGTAGAGCGTCACGATCATCTGGTCGCGGGCCACTTCCTGGCTGACTTCGGCGCGCAGGGAAATCTGGTTGTAGTGCAGCTCATCGGCGGCCAGCGCCGGGAGGCTGGCGACGCTGCCGACGGTCAAAGCGAGGAGGGCGGCGCTGCGGCGAAATGTGTGCATGAAGGCTCCTTGAGTGAGGCGCAGGTGATGGGTCGCGGCCTGCGTGAACCATCAGACCCTAACTTCTATGATCCGGTTCGCCCAGTTACAACTTCTATACAGATACCTGCGCGCAGTGGGAAGTGCTTCTGTGGCGAGGGGATTTATCCCCGTTCGGCTGCGCAGCAGTCGCAAATCCGGCTGATGCGGTATGTCGGGTTAAATGAGGTCGCATGACTTGGGGCGGCTCCGCCACCCAGCGGGGATAAATCCCCTCGCCACAATTGATCTCCAATAGCCCTCGGCATCTTCTTCAACTCAGATGAATTCTCCATCGCCGCCATGTGGTCGTTTGCCGCACTTTCGCCTCTGAACCCCGCACGTTGGTTATACTCCGTGCGATCCGCCTGGAGCGCTCATCAGGAGAGCTCATGCTCGCCCCCGTACAACTGACTTCCGCCACTCGCCAGAACCTCTGGCGGCTGACTTTCATCCGCACCCTGGTGCTCGCCGCGCAGGCCGGGTCCGTGGGGCTGGCCTACTGGCTGCAATTGTTGCCGTTGCCGTGGGTGCAATTGGCGATGACCCTGGGCTGCTCGATTCTGCTCTGCGTGTTCACTGCCGTGCGCCTGCGCACATCGTGGCCGGTGACCGAGCTCGAATACGCGCTGCAACTGGCCTGCGATCTGGTGATTCACAGTGCGCTGCTGTATTTCTCCGGCGGCTCGACCAACCCCTTCGTTTCTTATTATCTGGTGCCGCTGACCATCGCGGCGGTGACGCTGCCGTGGCGTTATTCGGTGATTCTGTCGGGCATCGCGCTGGCGCTTTACACGGTAATGTTGACGCGTTTCTATCCGCTGGAAACCCTGCCGGTCGCCCGTGAGAATCTGCAGATCTACGGCATGTGGCTGAGCTTTGCCCTGGCCGCTGCGGTGATTACCTTCTTCGCCGCGCGCATGGCTGAAGAGCTGCGCCGGCAGGAAGAACTGCGCGCGATCCGTCGGGAGGAGGGGCTGCGCGATCAGCAGTTGCTCGCCGTTGCCACCCAGGCCGCCGGTGCGGCGCATGAGCTGGGTACGCCGCTGGCGACCATGAGCGTGTTGCTCAAGGAAATGCAGCAGGACCATCCCGATGCGCTGCTGCAGGACGATCTGAAAGTGCTGCAGGATCAAGTCAAGCTGTGCAAGGAAACCTTGCAGCAACTGGTCCGCGCCGCTGAGGCCAATCGGCGCCTGGCGGTGGAGATGCAGGACGTTACCGACTGGCTCGACGAGGCGTTGAACCGTTGGCACCTGATGCGCCCGGAGGCCAGTTACCGCTTCCAGCGTCTCGGCCAGGGGGCGGTGCCGCGCATGGCGCCGCCGCCGGATCTGACCCAGGCTTTGCTGAATCTGCTCAATAACGCCGCTGACGCCTGCCCGGAAAACCTCCAGGTGACGCTGGACTGGGACGCAGAGACTTTGACCATCAGCATTCGCGATCACGGCGCCGGTGTGCCGCTGGCCATCGCCGAGCAGATTGGCAAGCCGTTTTTTACCACCAAGGGCAAAGGTTTCGGCCTGGGCCTGTTTTTGAGCAAGGCCAGCGTGACACGCGCCGGCGGCTCAGTGAAACTCTATAGTCATGAGGAAGGCGGCACGCTCACCGAGCTGCGCCTGCCCCACGGCGCCCGAGGAGACCAACATGAGTGACGAAATCCAAGTCGAAGGCGAAGAACTGCCGCATCTGCTGCTGGTCGACGACGACGCGACCTTCACCCGCGTCATGGCCCGCGCCATGGCCCGCCGCGGCTTTCGCGTCAGCACTGCCGGTTCTGCGGAAGAAGGCCTGACCATCGCCCAGGCCGATCTGCCTGACTATGCCGCGCTGGACCTGAAAATGGACGGCGATTCCGGTCTGGTCCTGCTGCCCAAGCTGCTGGAACTCGATCCGGAAATGCGCGTGGTGATCCTCACCGGTTATTCGAGCATTGCCACGGCGGTCGAGGCGATCAAGCGTGGCGCCTGCAACTACCTGTGCAAACCAGCCGATGCCGACGACGTGCTGGCCGCGTTGCTGTCCGAGCACGCCGACCTCGACAGTCTGGTGCCGGAAAACCCGATGTCGGTCGACCGCCTGCAATGGGAGCACATCCAGCGCGTGCTCACCGAGCACGAAGGCAACATTTCCGCCACGGCCCGCGCGCTGGGCATGCACCGCCGCACCTTGCAGCGCAAACTGCAGAAGCGCCCGGTGCGTCGCTGAACCTGCGCTGAACGACTATCGCCAGCCCTCGCGATAAATCGCGCCGATCATCTATGATCGGCGCGTGTCCGTTCTTTTTACTATCGAGCCTTATCCATGAATCAGAACGCTGAATATTCCGCGGTCAACGATGCTGTGCGCGGGCAGTTTTTTCGCAAGGTCTGGGCGATGACCACGCCTTACTGGCGCAGCGAAGAGAAGGGCAAAGCCTGGACGTTGCTGATTGCCGTGATCGCGCTGACGCTGTTCAGCGTATGGATCGCCGTGTGGTTGAACAGTTGGTACAAGGATTTCTACAACGCCTTGCAGAAAAAGGATGAGGCGGCGTTCTGGCAGTTGATCCTGTACTTCTGCGGTATTGCCGCTGTGGCGATTCTCGCCGCGGTTTACCGGCAGTATCTGACGCAGATGCTGACCATCCGCTGGCGGGCGTGGCTGACCGAAAAACACTTCACCCGTTGGCTTGAACACAAGAATTACTTCCAGCTGGAGCAGGGCGGTTATACCGATAACCCGGACCAGCGCATCTCCGAAGACCTCAATAAATTCACCGCGAACACCTTGGCCCTTGGCTTGGGGTTGATCCGCACGATCGTCAGTCTGGTGTCCTTTTCGATCATCCTGTGGGGCGTCTCCGGGAGCATCGAGGTGTTCGGTTTCACTGTTCCCGGCTACATGTTCTGGTGTGCACTGGTCTATGCGGCGGTCGGCAGTTGGCTGACCCATCTGATCGGCAGACGCCTTATCGGCTTGAACAACAACCAGCAGCGTTTCGAAGCTGACCTGCGTTTTTCGATGGTGCGGGTTCGTGAAAATGCAGAAAGCATCGCCCTCTACAACGGCGAGCCGAATGAGAACCGCCGCTTGAGCAATCGTTTCGGCCTGGTCTGGCATAACTTCTGGGACATCATGCGGGTGTCCAAGCGTCTGACATTCTTCACTTCGGGCTATGGGCAGATCGCGATTATTTTCCCGTTCATCGTTGCGGCGCCACGGTATTTCAGCGGCAAGATCGAGCTGGGCGAGCTGATGCAAATCAACTCGGCGTTCGGCAATGTGCAAGAGAATTTCAGTTGGTTCATCAGTGCTTACCAGGATCTGGCCGAGTGGCGCGCCACTTGCGATCGTCTGCTGAGTTTCCGCAATGCCATGAGCAACAACGAAGAGCGGGTGCCCGCCATCAATGTGCAGAACCAGGGCAGTGAGTTGCAGGTGCACAACCTCGGCCTCGATCTGGCCGATGGTCGTCACCTGCTGACCAACGCCGGCATGACTGTTGAACCGGGCGAGCGAGTGATGCTCAGCGGCCGTTCCGGCAGCGGCAAATCCACGTTGTTGCGGGCGATGGGGCATTTGTGGCCGGCGGGGCACGGCAATATTCGTTTGCCGGCGGCGCGTTATCTGTTCCTGCCGCAGAAGCCTTATCTGCCGATCGGCACATTGCGTGAAGCGTTGAGTTATCCACAACCGGGCGACACTTACACGCCGGAGCGTTATGCACAGGTGCTGGAAACCTGTCGTCTGCCGCACTTGGTTGGGCGGCTGGATGAAGCCAATCATTGGCAGCGCATGCTCTCGCCCGGTGAACAGCAACGCCTGGCCTTCGCCCGCGCGCTCCTTTATGCACCGCAATGGCTGTACATGGACGAAGCCACTTCGGCGATGGATGAAGAAGACGAGGCCACGTTGTATCAGGCGTTGATCGACGAGATTCCGGGTCTGAGCATCGTCAGCGTCGGTCACCGAAGCAGTTTGAAACGATTCCATCCACGGCATGTGCGGATCGATAGTGGGCGTCTGGTCGAACAGGCCATAACTGTCTGAACACTCACCTGTGGGAGCGAGCCTGCTCGCGAAGGGGCCATATCGGTCGACGAATCTGTCGTCTGAACCACCGCTTTCGCGAGCAGGCTCGCTCCCACAGTGGGGTAATGTGATCTGCCCGGTGATCGTACAACTCGCTTGAGCTATGATGGCGCCAAGCCGAACTTTCGAGACAAGATGCAGACCATGGAAAAGCTGATCGACACCCCGCGCCTCCCCCGCAAGCGCCGCAGCCTCGCCCAGGAATTGGTGACGGTGTTGAGCGAGCAGATCCGCGATGGCCTGCTCAAGCGTGGCGACAAGTTGCCCACCGAGTCCGCGATCATGGAAGCCCATGGTGTCAGCCGCACCGTGGTGCGCGAGGCGATTTCCCGTCTGCAGGCCGCCGGCCAGGTGGAGACCCGCCACGGCATCGGCACGTTCGTCCTCGACACGCCAAGCCCGAGCGGTTTCCGCATCGACCCGGCCACCGTTGTCACTCTGCGTGATGTGCTGGCGATTCTCGAATTGCGCATCAGCCTCGAAGTCGAATCCGCCGGCCTCGCCGCGCAACGCCGCAGCCCCGAACAGCTGGCAACCATGCGCGCCGCCCTCGACGCTTTGAACGAAAGCGCCTCGCATGCCAGCGATGCGGTGTCGTCGGACTTCGCTTTCCACCTGGAAATTGCCCTGTCCACTGGCAACCGTTATTTCACCGACATCATGACGCACCTGGGCACCAGCATCATTCCGCGTACGCGGCTGAACTCGGCGCGCCTGGCCCATGATGATCAGCAGCACTACATGGGCCGCCTGAGCCGCGAGCACGAAGAAATCTACGACGCGATTGCCCGCCAGGATTCCGATGCAGCGCGTGCGGCGATGCGTCTGCACCTGACGAACAGCCGCGAAAGACTGCGCCAGGCCCATGAAGAGGCGCAGGCGCAGGGGTGATGTTGTCAGAGTTCGAGATAAACCTTCTGCTCTTCAGACTGTGCAGTATTACCAGATGATCTCTGCACGCTATAGCTCAATGTAGCGATGGCACCCGGCTCAAATTTTTCTGCAAAGATTTTTTTCGCAATAACGAATACAAATGAGGCGTCGGTGGGTGATTTTACTTCGAGCTCCTGCTTATCTTGGTTCCCTGTGGAAGTGCTCACCTCGAAGATCACCTTGTCTCCCTCCATAACATTTGGGTACGACTCGACGCTGCCGTGAGCAGGGTCAACCAAATTATGGATGTAAAGCGTGAGTTTCCCGTCATGCACGGTGGCTTCGAGAAGTTGAGGCGGGGCGAGGTTTGTTGGGTTTGCAGTCATGATTGAAATTCCTTTTATACCTAATCAAACCTTTTAATTCCGTAGTAATGACGCGCTACGATAGGAGCCGGTTCGCTATCCCCTGCGGTCATTAGCTCAGTTAGGCCCCTTCTTGCGCACCTGTTAGAAATACCAGTCCCGACCAACGGTCGTCACGCAAAGCGGCTGCGCCTGGAAACGTGAAATGGTGATGAGAAACGCCGTGTTCACGCCTCGATCCGCAACCTCAACCCCTGCGAATACGGCTCCATACTCGACTCATCCCGAAACTTGTAGCGCAGTTCCACCTCGCGGTTCAGGTACGGTTGCAATGCTTCTTTCGGCAGCTGCACCTCGATGTCGAAGAGCTTTTCCATTTCATCCTCGGCGTCATCCCAGGCGCCAGTGTCCACTTCATCACCTTCCCATTCAGGTTCTTCTCCATCGCTGCCGAGAATCGCATAGACGCTCCAGTTTGCTGCGAAATCGCTGGAATCCGGGACCTGCACGGTGAGGATGTCCGGCAATTGCGAGAGCTGAAGCGTGACGCAGTCGTCCTGTGCGGGGGCGATGTGGGTGAGGGTAGGGGCAGCAAAGTGCATCGACATAACGGCTTCCTTTGAGTGGTTCGCCACGATCCTTCGTGGCAGTCGACGTACTTTACGAGCCGCTGGTCCCCTCAGAATTAAACGAATCCAGACCGGATATTTCAGCCATCGAAGACGTCAAGCACGCGCCTCGTAGCCATTTCGTTAAGCGCGAAAGCCAATCTTGTCCGACAAAAAAGCGCTGCCAACGATGAAATGCAGTTGACGGTTATTTTTTAAGTTGTACGATGACCTACAACTTCGGCGAAGGCTGAACGGTCCACTCACAATAAAACGTTGCTACCAGGGTGTTCGAATAATGAATCCACAAGAACTGAAGTCCATCCTCTCTGCCGGCCTGCTGTCTTTCCCGGTGACCGATTTCAACGCGCAGGGCGATTTCAACCGCGCGGGCTACATCAAACGCCTGGAATGGCTGGCTCCGTATGGCGCTTCGGCTCTGTTCGCCGCCGGCGGCACCGGTGAGTTCTTCTCCCTGGCCGCCAGCGAGTATTCGGAAATCATCAAGACTGCCGTCGACACCTGCGCAACCAGCGTGCCGATCCTCGCTGGCGTCGGTGGTTCGACCCGCCAGGCCATCGAATACGCTCAGGAAGCCGAGCGTCTGGGCGCCAAGGGCCTGTTGCTGCTGCCGCACTACCTGACTGAAGCGAGCCAGGACGGCGTTGCCGCTCACGTTGAAGCCGTGTGTAAATCGGTGAAGATCGGCGTGGTCGTCTACAACCGCAACGTTTGCCGCCTCAACGCGCCGCTGCTGGAACGTCTGGCCGAGCGCTGCCCGAACCTGATCGGCTACAAGGATGGCCTGGGCGATATCGAGTTGATGGTGTCGATCCGTCGCCGCCTCGGTGATCGCTTCAGCTACCTCGGTGGTCTGCCGACCGCTGAAGTCTACGCCGCTGCCTACAAGGCGTTGGGCGTGCCGGTCTACTCCTCGGCGGTGTTCAACTTCATCCCGAAAACCGCGATGGACTTCTACCACGCGATCGCTCGCGAAGATCACGCCACCGTCGGCAAGATCATCGACGACTTCTTCCTGCCGTACCTGGACATCCGCAACCGCAAGGCCGGTTACGCCGTGAGCATCGTCAAGGCAGGTGCAAAAATCGCCGGCTATGACGCAGGTCCGGTGCGTGCGCCGCTGACCGACCTGACCGGCGAAGAGTACGAAATGCTCGCCGCGCTGATCGACAAGCAAGGCGCGCAATAAACGAGAAAAGCGAGGCCGCTGAGCAATCAGCGGCTTTTTGCGTGAAGGCTTTTAGAGTTGAGGGCTGCCCTGTGACAACTGCAAAACGCTACGACAACTACATCAATGGCGAATGGGTCGCCGGTGCCGATTACTCGGCCAACATCAACCCGTCCGAACTCAGCGACACCATCGGCGACTACGCCAAGGCTGACCTGACCCAGGTCAACGCCGCCATCGACGCTGCTCGCGCTGCGTTCCCGGCGTACTCCACTTCGGGCATTCAGGCCCGTCACGATTCGCTGGATAAAGTCGGCAGCGAGATCCTCGCCCGTCGCGAAGAGCTCGGCACGCTGTTGGCCCGTGAAGAGGGCAAGACCCTGCCGGAAGCGATCGGTGAAGTGACCCGCGCCGGCAACATTTTCAAGTTCTTCGCCGGTGAATGCCTTCGCCTGTCCGGTGACTACGTGCCGTCGGTACGCCCGGGCGTCAACGTCGAAGTCACTCGCGAAGCGCTGGGCGTGGTCGGTCTGATCACCCCGTGGAACTTCCCGATCGCCATCCCGGCGTGGAAAATCGCCCCGGCCCTGGCCTACGGCAACTGCGTCGTGCTCAAGCCTGCCGATCTGGTGCCGGGCTGCGCCTGGGCGCTGGCGGAAATCATCTCCCGCGCGGGCTTCCCGGCCGGTGTGTTCAACTTGGTAATGGGCAGCGGTCGCGTGGTTGGCGAGGCGTTGGTCAACAGCCCGAAAGTCGACGGCATCAGCTTCACCGGTTCGGTGGGCGTGGGTCGTCAGATCGCGGTCAACTGCGTTTCGCGCCAGGCCAAGGTGCAGCTGGAAATGGGCGGCAAGAACCCGCAGATCATTCTCGACGACGCCGACCTCAAGCAAGCGGTCGAGCTGTCGGTGCAGAGCGCGTTCTACTCCACCGGCCAGCGCTGCACAGCGTCGAGCCGTCTGATCGTCACCGCTGGCATCCACGACAAGTTCGTTGAAGCGATGGCCGAGCGCATGAAGTCGATCAAGGTCGGCCACGCGCTGAAGGCCGGCACCGACATCGGTCCGGTGGTTTCCCAGGCGCAGCTTGAACAGGACATGAAGTACATCGACATCGGTCAGTCCGAAGGTGCGCGTCTGGTCAGCGGCGGCGGTGTGGTGACTTGCGACACCGAGGGCTACTTCCTCGCGCCAACCCTGTTCGCCGACAGCGAAGCGTCGATGCGCATCAGCCGCGAAGAGATCTTCGGCCCGGTGGCCAACATTGTTCGTGTGGCCGATTACGAAGCCGCGCTGGCAATGGCCAACGACACCGAATTCGGCTTGTCGGCCGGCATCGCCACCACGTCGCTGAAGTACGCCAACCACTTCAAGCGCCACTCCCAGGCCGGGATGGTGATGGTCAATCTGCCGACCGCCGGTGTGGATTACCACGTACCGTTCGGCGGGCGTAAAGGCTCGTCCTACGGCTCCCGCGAGCAAGGCCGATATGCACAAGAGTTCTACACCGTGGTGAAAACCGCCTACGTAGGCTCCTGATACACGCAATACCCCTGTAGGAGCTGCCGAAGGCTGCGATCTTTTGATCCTGTTTTTAAGATCAGGATCAAAAGATCGTCCGATCGCGGCCCGAGCCTTCGGCAGCTCCTACAGGGAATAGATGCAAGACCAAAGAAGCTTCACCCCGCATAAAAATAATCAGTGGGAGTACATCTGCATGCAATCCTCCAAGCCGACTCACGTCCGCTATTTGATCCTGCTCATGCTGTTTCTGGTGACCACGATCAACTACGCCGACCGTGCCACGATCGCCATTGCCGGCTCCAGCCTGCAAAAGGATCTTGGCATCGACGCCGTTACCCTCGGCTACATCTTCTCCGCATTCGGTTGGGCCTACGTCGCCGGGCAAATTCCCGGTGGCTGGCTGCTCGATCGTTTCGGCTCGAAAAAAGTCTATGCCCTGAGCATTTTCACCTGGTCGCTGTTCACCGTGCTGCAAGGCTTTGTCGGTGAATTCGGCATGTCCACGGCAGTGGTTGCGCTGTTCATGTTGCGCTTTCTGGTGGGCCTGGCCGAAGCGCCATCGTTCCCCGGCAACGCTCGCATCGTGGCGGCGTGGTTCCCGACCGCTGAACGCGGCACCGCTTCGGCGATCTTCAACTCGGCGCAGTACTTTGCCACCGTGTTGTTCGCGCCGCTGATGGGCTGGATCGTCTACAGCTTCGGCTGGGAGCACGTGTTCATCGTCATGGGTATTCTCGGTATCGTGTTCTCGCTGGTGTGGCTGAAAGTCATCTACAGCCCGCGCGAGCACCCACGGGTCAACGAGGCCGAGTTCAAGCACATCGCTGAAAACGGCGGCATGGTCGACATGGATCAGAAGGGCAAGAAGTCCGACGGTCCGAAGTGGGATTACATCCGTCAACTGCTGACCAACCGCATGATGCTTGGCGTGTATCTGGGCCAGTACTGCATCAACGGCATCACCTATTTCTTCCTGACCTGGTTCCCGGTGTATCTGGTGCAAGAGCGTGGCATGACCATTCTCAAGGCCGGTTTCATCGCTTCGTTGCCGGCGATCTGCGGCTTTATCGGCGGCGTGCTTGGCGGGGTGATTTCCGACTACCTGCTGCGCAAGGGCCACTCGCTGACCTTCGCCCGCAAGGCGCCGATCATCGCCGGCCTGCTGGTGTCGAGCAGCATCGTCGCGTGCAACTATGTTGAAGTGGAATGGATGGTCGTGGGCTTCATGGCTCTGGCATTCTTCGGCAAAGGCGTTGGCGCACTGGGCTGGGCGGTGGTCTCCGACACTTCGCCGAAACAGATCGCCGGTCTGAGCGGTGGCCTGTTCAACACCTTTGGCAACATCGCTTCGATCACCACGCCGATCGTCATTGGCTACATCATCAGCTCCACTGGCTCGTTCAAGTGGGCGCTGGTGTTTGTCGGCGCCAACGCACTGGTCGCGGTGTTCAGCTATCTGGTGATCGTCGGCCCGATCAAGCGTGTGGTCTTGAAAGAGCCGCCAGCCAAGGGCGGCAATGAAGCCACCGGCAATTTGTCTCAAGCGCATTCCTGAGGAGCGGCGTCATGCAGTTGATTGAACATTCCGACTCGCCGCGCTACATCCGCCTGCACGAGCGGGACAACGTTGTAGTGGTGGTCAACGATCAGGGCGTACCGGCCGGTACCGAGTTCGCCGACGGCCTGGTCACGCTGGATTTCGTGCCGCAGAGCCACAAGGTCACTCTGGAGGATATTCCCGAAGGCGGCCCGGTGATTCGTTACGGGCAGATCATCGGCTACGCCTTGCAGCCGATCCGTCGCGGCAGTTGGGTCAAGGAAGATCAACTGCGCATGCCCACCGCGCCGCCGCTGGACAGCCTGCCGCTGTCCACCGAGGTGCCGGACGCGCAGGCACCGCTGGAAGGCTTCACGTTCGAGGGCTATCGCAACGCCGACGGCACCGTCGGCACGCGCAACATTCTCGGCATCACTACGACCGTGCAGTGCGTCACCGGCGTGCTCGATCACGCGGTCAAGCGCATCAAGGAAGAGCTGCTGCCGAAGTACCCGCACGTCGATGACGTGGTGGCGCTGACCCACAGCTATGGCTGCGGTGTGGCGATCACCGCCACCGACGCCTATATCCCGATTCGTACCGTGCGCAATCTTGCGCGCAACCCGAACCTGGGTGGCGAGGCGCTGGTGATCGGTCTGGGCTGCGAGAAATTGCAGGCCGGGCAGGTGATGCACGAGGACGATGCCTCGGTGGATCTCAGCGATCCGTGGCTGTACCGCTTGCAGGATTCCAGTCACGGTTTTACCGAAATGATCGAACAGATCATGGAACTGGCCGAAGTGCGTTTGAAGAAACTCGACCAGCGCCGCCGCGAAACCGTGCCGGCCTCCGAGCTGATTCTCGGTATGCAGTGCGGCGGCAGCGACGCGTTCTCCGGCATCACCGCCAACCCGGCGCTGGGTTATGCCTCGGACTTGCTGTTGCGTGCGGGGGCGACGGTGATGTTTTCCGAAGTCACCGAAGTGCGCGATGCGATCTATCTGCTGACGTCGCGGGCGCAAACGCAAACCGTCGCCGAAGAGCTGGTGCGCGAGATGGACTGGTACGATCGTTACCTGGCCAAGGGCGAAGCCGATCGCAGCGCCAACACCACGCCGGGCAACAAGAAGGGCGGGTTGTCGAACATTGTCGAGAAGTCGCTGGGTTCGATCGTCAAATCGGGCAGCAGCGCGATCAACGGCGTGCTTGGCCCGGGCGAGCGTTTCAAGCACAAGGGCCTGATTTTCTGCGCGACGCCGGCCAGCGATTTTGTCTGCGGTACGTTGCAACTGGCGGCGGGGATGAACCTGCACGTGTTCACCACCGGTCGCGGCACGCCTTATGGGTTGGCCATGGCGCCAGTGGTCAAGGTGTCGACGCGGACCGAACTGGCGCAGCGCTGGCCAGATCTGATCGACATTGATGCCGGGCGTATCGCTACCGGACGCGCGACCATCGAAGAACTCGGCTGGGAGTTGTTTCACTATTACCTGGATGTTGCCAGTGGCAAGCAACAGACCTGGGCGGAAAAGCACAAGCTGCATAACGACATCACCCTGTTCAACCCGGCGCCGATTACCTGAGACCGCGTCATCGTTCTTCGCGAGCAGGCTCGCTCCCACAGGGATATGCATTGCAAATGTGGGAGCGAGCCTGCTCGCGAATGCGATCTGCCAGACGCCGAAGGACTTGCGGTGCCTGTGATCGTTCCCACGCTCTGCGTGGGAATGCCTCATGTGACGCTCCGCGTCACGCTTTGGGACGCAGAGCGTCCCGGGGCTGCATTCCCACGCAGAGCGTGGGAACGATCAGGGTGAAAGTGGCTTATCATTAGCCCCCTATCGACGCTCACCCAAGGCTCTCCGGCATGCTGGCAATCTTTCTTGAAACCCTGAACATCACCGCGCCGGTGTTTGCCATGCTGTTTCTCGGTGTGCTGCTCAAGCGCATCGACTGGATCAACGACAACTTCATCCACACCGCCTCGTCGCTGGTGTTCAACGTGACCATGCCGGCGCTGCTGTTCCTCGGCATTCTCCACGCCGACCTGCACGCCGCCCTGCAACCTTCGCTGCTTATCTACTTCTCCCTTGCCACCCTGGTGAGTTTCGCCGTGGCCTGGGGCTGGGCGATTTTCAAATGTCCGCGGGAAGATCGCGGCATCTACACCCAGGGCGCGTTTCGTGGCAACAACGGCGTGATCGGTCTGGCGCTCGCGGCGAGCATGTACGGCGATTACGGCATTTCCCTCGGGGCAATTCTCGCGGCGCTGGTGATCCTGTTCTACAACACGCTGTCGACCATCGTGTTGGCGGTGTACAGCCCGGTGATCAAGTCCGATCCGTGGAGCATCTGCAAAAGCGTGTTCAGCAACCCGCTGATCATCAGCGTGATTTCGGCGGCGCCATTCGCTTATTTCAAGATCGGTTTGCCGGGCTGGCTGGAAACCTCCGGCCAGTATCTGGCGCAGACCACTTTGCCGCTGGCGCTGATCTGTATCGGCGGCACGCTGTCGCTGGCGGCGTTGCGCAAGAGCGGCAAGATGGCGCTCAGTTCCAGCCTGGTGAAGATGGTCGGTCTGCCGTTACTGGCAACCGTGGGCGCTTGGCTGTGGGGCTTTCGCGGGGCGGAGCTGGGGATTCTGTTTCTCTACTTTGGCAGCCCGACGGCGGCGGCAAGTTTCGTCATGGCCCGGGCAGCGCAGGGCAATCATGAGCTGGCAGCGGCGATCATCGTGATGACCACGTTGATGGCGGCGATTACCACCAATGTCGGGATCTTTGTGTTGCAGTGGGGTGGGTGGATCTAAAGGCAAGATCAAAAGATCGCAGCCTTCGGCAGCTCCTACATGGAAATGCGGTCTCCTGTAGGAGCTGCCGAAGGCTGCGATCTTTTAGCTTTTCTGGTAGGTATCGATCACTTCCTGCGCCGCGCGAAACGCATCGATCGCCGCCGGTACGCCGGCATACACCGCGCAATGCAGCAGCGCCTCGCGAATCTCTTCCACCGTGCAGCCGTTGTTCAGCGCACCGCGCACATGGCCTTTCAACTCCTGCGGGCACTTCAACGCGGTCAGCGCGGCGAGGGTGATCAGGCTGCGGGTTTTCAGCGGCAGCCCCTCACGATTCCACACCCCGCCCCAGGCGTGTTCATTGACGAAATCCTGCAACGGCTGGGTGAACTCGGTGGCGTTGCCCAGGGCGCGATCAACGAACGCATCGCCCATGACCTGACGACGGATTTCAACCCCGGACTGCTTCGACTCGCTCATGGCACATCTCTCTTGTGGTGTTGGCGACGCCAGGCGCGGATCGACGTGAACAGCAGAAACGTCAGCAGCGCTGGCAGGACATAAAACAGCATCAAGCGCTCGAGTTTGCCGGCCAGCGGCATACCAGTGGTGAACGACACCACATGCAGCCCGTAGACCAGATACAAACCAAGCAGCAGCAAGCCTTCGGCCCGGGTCACGCGATAGCCGGAATAGAACACCGGCAAGCACAGCGCCGCGACGCCGAGCATCACCGGCAAGTCGAAATCCAGCGCATTCGGGGAAACGGAAAGCGGCGTCGGTGCGAGTAGCGCGGTCAGCCCCAGCACCCCGAGCAGGTTGAACAGGTTGGCGCCAATCACATTGCCCACGGCAATGTCGCGCTGGCCGCGCAACGCAGCGATCAGCGAAGTCGCCAGTTCCGGCAGCGAAGTGCCGACCGCGACCACGGTCAGGCCGATGACCCGTTCGGACAGGCCCAAGTCGGTGGCCACGACCACGGCGGCGCCGAGCAGCAGACGCCCGGCGAACACCAGCATGGCCAGGCCAGCGAGAATCATCAGCACACTGATCAGCCAGGATTGCTGCGTATCCTGCGAGCGTTCGGTATGGGGGCGAGTCGAATGTCGCGACTGACGCAACAGCAAGCCGAGGTACAGCGCCAAGGCCCCGAGCAGCAGGACGCCGTCGAAACGCCCGAGGTCTTTATTCCAGGCGAGGATGAATACCAGCAGGCTGGCGCCGATCATCAGCGGGATATCCAGACGCACCAACTGCCGCGACACGCGCAGCGGAATGATCAGTGCCGACAGGCCAAGGGTTACGAGGATATTGAATATGCCGCTGCCGACCACGCTGCCGACGGCGATGTCCGGGTTGTCGGTCAACGCCGCTTGCAGGCTCACGGTCATTTGCGGCGCGCTGCTGCCGAGGGCGACGATGGTCAGGCCGATGATCAACGGACGCACATGCAGGCGCTCGGCCAGACGCACGGCGGCGCGCACCATCAGCTCGGCGCCGATGAGCAAAAGAACCAGGCCGCTGAGCAATTCGATGACGTTGATCAGCGGCAGATCGGCTAGTCCGAAAATGGTCGGCGCTCCATCAGTCGAGGGCCTGCACGCGAACCCGTGCGGTGCCGCTGCGCAGCATGCCGATCTCATCGGCGGCCTCGCGTGACAGATCGATCAGCCGGCCACGGGTGTGCGGGCCACGGTCATTGATGCGGACCACGACTGATTCATCGTTTTTCAGGTTGGTGACCTTCACCCGCGTGCCGAACGGCAACTGGCGGTGGGCGGCGGTCAGGGAATGCTGGTTGAACGCTTCGCCGCTGGCGGTGCGCTTACCGTGATGTTTGGCTCCATAGTAGGAGGCGACGCCGGTCTGGTCGTAACCGTGCGGGTCGATGGTGTCGGTACTGGCGCAACCGGCCAGCAGAGAGAGCAGGGCGCTGCTCAGCAACAGACGCTTCATTCAAGGTTTCCCGAATACAAATGTGGGACTGATCTTCTGCCACAGAAGATCAATCCCACAGGGGATGGAGCCAGGCTTTGCATCCGGCTCCATTGGTGGTCAGCCTTCGAGCTTGCTTTTCAGCAGTTCGTTCACCTGCTGCGGGTTGGCCTTGCCTTTCGAGGCTTTCATGGCCTGGCCGACGAAGAAGCCGAACATCTTGCCGCGTTTGGCTTCGTCTGCCGCGCGGTACTGTTCGACCTGTTCGGCGTTGGCCGCGAGCATTTCATCGAGCACGGCGGAGATCGCGCCGGTGTCGGTGACTTGCTTGAGGCCGCGCTTCTCGATGATCTCGTCAGCACTGCCTTCGCCGTTGGCCATCGCTTCGAACACCACCTTGGCGATCTTGCCGGAGATGGTGTTGTCCTTGATGCGCTGCAGCATGCCGCCCAGTTGCTCGGCGGAAACCGGCGAATCCTCGATGTCCAGGCCCTGCTTGTTGAGCAGGCTGCCCAACTCGACCATCACCCAGTTCGCCGCCAGTTTCGCGTCGCCACCGATGGCTGCGACTTTCTCGAAGTAATCCGCCTGTTCACGGCTGGTGGCCAGCACGTTGGCGTCGTAGGCCGACAGACCGAACTGGCTCTGGAAGCGCTCGCGCTTTTGCGGTGGCAGTTCCGGCAGGGTGGAACGCACTTCACCGAGGAACGACTCTTCGATGACCACCGGTAGCAGGTCCGGATCAGGGAAGTAACGGTAGTCGTTGGCTTCCTCTTTCGAACGCATCGGACGGGTCTCATCCTTGTTTGGGTCGTACAGGCGAGTCTGCTGGATCACTTTGCCGCCGTCCTCGATCAGCTCGATCTGACGCTGGATCTCGGAGTTGATTGCCTTCTCGATGAAGCGGAACGAGTTGACGTTCTTGATCTCGCAGCGAGTGCCGAACTCAACCTGGCCTTTCGGGCGCACCGAGACGTTGCAGTCGCAACGCAGCGAGCCTTCGGCCATGTTGCCGTCGCAGATACCCAGGTAGCGCACCAGCGCGTGGATGGCCTTGACGTAAGCCACGGCTTCCTTGGCGCTGCGCATGTCCGGCTCGGACACGATTTCCAGCAGCGGCGTGCCGGCACGGTTCAGGTCGATGCCGGTGGCACCGTTGAATTCTTCGTGCAGGCTCTTGCCGGCGTCTTCTTCCAGGTGCGCGCGGGTGATGCCGACGCGTTTGACCGTGCCGTCTTCCAGGGCGATGTCCAGGTGGCCCTTGCCAACGATCGGCAACTCCATCTGGCTGATCTGGTAGCCCTTCGGCAGGTCCGGGTAGAAGTAGTTCTTGCGGGCGAACACGTTGTGCTGGCCGATCTCGGCGTCAATCGCCAGACCGAACATCACCGCCATGCGCACCGCTTCCTGGTTGAGCACCGGCAGCACACCGGGCATGCCCAGGTCGATCAGGCTGGCCTGGGTGTTCGGCTCGGAACCGAAGGTGGTGGAACTACCGGAAAAGATTTTCGACCGGGTGGTGAGCTGAGTGTGAATCTCCAGCCCGATCACGACTTCCCATTGCATGTGTGTCTCCTCAGAAGCCGGTTGGGGTGCGGGTGTGCCAGTCAGTGTTGAGCTGATACTGGTGCGCAACGTTGAGCAAACGGCCTTCCTGGAAATACGGCGCGAGCAACTGCACGCCCACCGGCAGACCATCGACAAAACCGGCCGGCATCGACAGGCCCGGCAGGCCGGCGAGGTTGGCGGTGATGGTGTAGACGTCTTCCAGATAGGCAGCGACCGGGTCGCTGTTCTTCGCGCCAAGCTTCCAGGCCGGGTTCGGCGTGGTCGGGCCGAGGATGATGTCGACTTCATTGAAGGCAGCCATGAAATCGTTCTTCACCAGGCGACGAATCTTCTGCGCTTTCAGGTAGTAGGCGTCGTAGTAACCGGCGGACAACGCGTAGGCACCGACCATGATCCGGCGCTGCACTTCCGCGCCGAAGCCTTCGCCACGGGAACGCTTGTACAGGTCGATGAGGTTTTCCGGGTTTTCGCAGCGATGGCCGAAACGCACGCCGTCGAAACGCGACAGGTTCGAGGAGGCCTCTGCCGGGGCGATCACGTAATAAGCCGGGATCGCGTGCTGCATGTTCGGCAGGCTGATTTCCTTGATCACCGCACCGAGCTTCTGCAACTGCTGGATGCTGTTCTGGATCAGCTCGGCAATGCGCGGGTCGAGACCGGCGCTGAAGTATTCCTTCGGCACGCCGATGCGCAGGCCTTGCAGCGACTCGCCGAGGCTGGCGGAGTAATCCGGAACCGGCTCATCGATGCTGGTGGAGTCGTTCGGGTCGAAGCCGGCCATGCCTTGCAGCAGGATCGCGCAGTCTTCGGCCGTGCGCGCCAACGGGCCGCCCTGATCGAGGCTGGAAGCGTAGGCAATCATGCCCCAGCGCGAAACGCGACCGTAGGTCGGCTTCAGGCCGGTGAGGTTGGTGAACGCCGCCGGCTGACGGATCGAACCGCCGGTGTCGGTGGCCGTGGCCGCTGGCAACAAACGAGCAGCAACCGCCGCCGCCGAGCCGCCGGACGAACCGCCCGGTACGTGTTCCAGATTCCACGGGTTTTTCACTGCGCCGTACCAGCTCGACTCGTTGGCCGAACCCATGGCGAATTCGTCCATGTTGGTCTTGCCCAGAGTCACAGCGCCGGCAGCGGCCAGTTTCGCGACCACGGTGGCGTCGTAGGGAGCCTTGAAGTTGTCGAGCATCCTCGAGCCGCAACTGGTGCGGATGCCCTGGGTGCAGAACAGATCCTTGTGGGCGATCGGCGCGCCGAGCAGGGCGCTGCTCTCACCATTGGCCCGGCGTGCATCGGCGGCTTTCGCCTGCTCGACGGCCAGATCCTCGGTGAGGCTGATGAAACTGTTGAGCTGCGGATCGAGCTGGGTAATACGCGCCAGCAGGACTTTGGTCAGCTCTTCGGAGGAAAACTTTTTATCGGCGAGACCGCGGGCGATCTCGGCCAGAGTCATTTGATGCATTGCAGGCTCTTTCCCTTTAGTCGATGACTTTCGGAACCAGATACAGGCCGTTTTCGACCGCTGGTGCGATGGACTGGTAGGCCTCGCGATTATTCGTCTCGGTCACCACGTCGGCGCGCAGGCGCTGACTGGCTTCCAGGGGGTGGGCCAGCGGCTCGATACCGTCGGTATCAACGGCCTGCATTTCGTCGACCAGCCCGAGAATGCTGTTGAGGGCGGAAGTAATGTGCGGAAGATCGGCATCGTTGAGGCCAAGGCAGGCCAGATGCGCGATTTTTTCCACGTCGGAGCGTTCTAGCGCCATCGGGATTCTCCAGTGGAAAACAGAACGGACGGCGTCCGTGTGTTAGATTGTCGGAACACTACCGCACTTCTACGGTCATAAGGCCGCGATTGTGGGGCTTGGTGCACAGAAAAGCGGCCAATTTAACATATTGGCGCCTTGCCCAAAATCCCTGTCGTTGTTAGAGTTTGCCGCACTTTTTTACCCACGCGTTGCCTAGGGTCCCTTTCCCATGTTCAAGAAACTGCGTGGCATGTTTTCCAGCGATCTTTCCATTGACCTGGGCACTGCCAACACCCTTATTTACGTGCGCGAGCGCGGTATCGTCCTGAATGAGCCATCGGTTGTGGCCATTCGGACACACGGTAACCAGAAAAGTGTCGTCGCTGTCGGCACCGAGGCCAAGCGCATGCTCGGCCGTACGCCGGGCAACATTGCCGCCATTCGTCCGATGAAGGACGGCGTGATCGCCGACTTCAGCGTCTGCGAAAAGATGCTGCAGTACTTTATCAACAAGGTTCACGAAAACAGTTTCCTGCAGCCCAGCCCTCGTGTGCTGATCTGCGTTCCATGCAAGTCCACCCAGGTTGAGCGTCGCGCCATCCGTGAATCGGCCCTTGGCGCCGGTGCCCGCGAAGTGTTTCTGATCGAAGAGCCGATGGCTGCTGCGATCGGTGCCGGCCTGCCGGTTGAAGAAGCGCGCGGTTCGATGGTCGTGGACATCGGCGGTGGTACCACTGAAATCGCCCTGATCTCCCTCAACGGTGTGGTTTACGCCGAATCCGTACGTGTCGGCGGCGACCGTTTCGACGAAGCGATCATCACCTACGTGCGCCGCAACTACGGCAGCCTGATCGGTGAATCCACCGCCGAGCGCATCAAGCAGGAAATCGGTACTGCCTACCCGGGCGGCGAAGTGCGCGAAGTCGATGTTCGCGGTCGCAACTTGGCCGAAGGCGTTCCACGCGCATTCACCCTGAACTCCAACGAAGTGCTCGAGGCTCTGCAAGAGTCGCTGGCCACCATCGTTCAGGCGGTGAAAAGCGCGCTGGAGCAATCGCCGCCGGAACTGGCTTCCGACATCGCCGAGCGTGGCCTGGTGCTGACCGGTGGTGGCGCGCTGCTGCGTGACCTCGACAAGTTGCTGGCCCAGGAAACCGGTCTGCCGGTGATCGTTGCCGAAGACCCGCTGACCTGTGTCGCTCGCGGCGGGGGCCGTGCGCTGGAAATGATGGATAAGCACACCATGGATCTGCTTTCGAGCGAATAAGCTTCGAATGCAATACGTGGGTGAACGCACAGGCAGCACTTTGCAGTGCTGCCTGTTGGCGTTTATCTTCTGTCAGTCTTCATCCAGGCCGGTTTGATGCCGTATGAATAAACAGAACATTTGCCTGGGAGGAGCGGCTTATTAAACCGCTTTTCACCAAAGGCCCTTCGTTGGGCGTGCGCCTGTTGGTGCTGGCCGTGCTTGCGGTCGCACTGATGGTGGTCGATGCACGTTTCGACCTGCTCAAGCCCGCGCGCAAGCAAGCGTCGCTGGTGCTCATGGATGCCTACTGGATCACGGACCTGCCCGGCCGCTTGTGGGAAGGGGTCGCCAGTCAGTTCGGCAGCCGCACCGAGCTCGTCGCCGAAAACGAAAAACTCAAGACCGAAAACCTGCTGTTGCAGGGACGCATGCAAAAGCTCGCGGCCCTGACAGAGCAGAACGTTCGGCTGCGCGAGTTGCTCAATTCCTCCGCATTGGTCAATGAAAAGGTCGAAGTGGCCGAGTTGATCGGCATGGACCCCAACCCCTTCACCCATCGCATCATCATCAACAAAGGTGAGCGCGACGGCGTGGTGCTCGGCCAACCGGTGCTTGATGCGCGCGGGCTGATGGGCCAGGTGGTCGAATTGATGCCTTACACCTCGCGTGTCCTGCTGCTGACCGACACCACTCACAGCATTCCCGTGCAGGTGAACCGTAACGGTCTGCGCGCGATTGCCAGCGGCACCGGCAACCCGGAACGCCTGGAATTGCGTCATGTCGCCGACACGGCGGACATCAAGGAAGGCGATCTGCTGGTCAGCTCCGGTCTTGGCCAGCGATTCCCGGCCGGTTATCCGGTGGCGACGGTAAAAGAAGTCATCCACGACTCCGGCCAACCGTTCGCCATTGTCCGTGCGGTACCTACCGCCGCCCTGAACCGCAGCCGCTACCTGCTGCTGGTGTTCAGCGATAGCCGCACCGCCGAGGAACGCGCCAATGACGCCGCCCAGGCCCAGGAACAGCTCGATGCCCACGGCGGCGGCCCGATGTTGCCGGCCAGCGTGCCGAAACCGTTGATCATGCCTGCCACGCCGTCGACCGCTGCCGCAGCGCCGGCCGCTGAAGCAGCGGCGCCTGCCACCACGCCTGCCACCACGCCTGCCAAGCCCGCCGCGAGCAAGCCGCCCGCTGCCGCTCCGGCCGCTGCCAAACCGCCGGCCGCGAGCAAACCACCGGCGAAACCGCCAGCGACTACCGGGGGACGAGAGTAATGGTCGGCGCGAAAAAATCTGCAAACGGCTGGATGATCTGGCTGACGTTCTTCGTCGGCATCCTGCTCAGCGTTTCACCGTTGCCGATCTTTATGGAAATCCTGCGCCCGCTGTGGCTGGCCTTGCTCGTGACGTTTTGGGCGCTGTACATGCCGCACACGGTCGGCATGGTCACGGCGTTCTGTCTGGGGCTGGCCGAAGATGTTCTGCAGGGGGACCTGCTCGGGCAGAACGCGCTGATCCTGACCCTGATTACCTTCCTCGTGTTGTCGTTGCAGCAGCGTCTGCGCATGTTCCCGATGTGGCAGCAGTGTCTGGTGATCCTGGTGATCTTCGGCCTCGCACAATTGGCGCAACTGTGGCTCAGCGCTCTGACCGGCAACCGTCAGCCAACCCTGGCGCTGGTCTTGCCGGCGCTGGTCAGCGCCTTGCTCTGGCCGTGGGTCAGCTTCGCCCTACGCGGGATGTGCCGACGCTACAGAATTTATTGAGCCGGTGAAGCAGGGCACTGAACAGGGAGATGTTTTGATGAAACTGCTTTACCTCGCCTCCGGCTCACCGCGCCGCCGTGAATTGCTCACGCAGATCGGCGTGCATTTCTCTGCCATCAGCGCGGACATCGACGAAACCCCGCTTTCTGAAGAATCCCCATCGGCCTATGTCGAGCGCCTCGCGCGTGGCAAGGCTGAGGCCGGGCGCCGCTCGGTCGTCTCTGACCAGCCGTTCTGCGTGCTTGGCGCCGACACCGCTGTGGTACTCGACGGCAAAATACTTGGCAAACCGGTGGACGAAGCCGATGCATGCGCCATGCTGATGATGTTGTCCGGCAACGAACACGAAGTGCTGACCGCCATCGCCGTGCTTGAAGGTGAGCGCTGCGAGTCGCGGGTGGTGCGCAGTCGCGTGCGTTTTCGCAGCATCAGCCGCGAAGAGGCCGGCGCCTACTGGGCCAGTGGCGAACCGCGCGACAAGGCCGGCGGCTATGGCATTCAGGGCCTGGGGGCGGTGTTTGTCGCCGGGCTCGACGGCAGCTATTCGGCGGTGGTCGGCCTGCCGTTGTGCGAAACCTGCGAGGTGTTGGGCCATTTCGGCATACCCTGTTGGCAAAACCTGAACACGCCCTGAGCGTCGTACGAATCCAGATGCGGCCACTATCGTGAACATGCCTGAACGAGATCCTGCCATGAGTGAAGAGATTCTGATCAACATCACGCCGATGGAATCGCGCGTGGCGGTGGTCGAAAACGGTGTGCTGCAAGAAGTCCACGTCGAGCGCACGCAGAAACGCGGGATCGTCGGCAACATCTATAAAGGCAAGATCGTCCGCGTCCTGCCGGGCATGCAGGCGGCATTTGTCGACATCGGCCTCGATCGTGCGGCTTTCATTCACGCCGCCGAAATCTCCCTGCGCGAAGGCCCGGCAGTGGAAAGCATCAGTTCGCTGGTGCACGAGGGTCAGAGCCTGGTGGTGCAAGTCACCAAAGACCCGATCGGCTCCAAAGGCGCACGCCTGACCACGCAACTGTCGATTCCTTCGCGTTATCTGGTGTACATGCCGCGCACTGCCCACGTTGGAATTTCCCTGAAGATCGAAGACGAAGCCGAGCGCGAGCGTCTCAAGCAGGTGGTCAGCGATTGCGTGGCCAAAGAAGGCATCAAGGAGGCCGGCGGTTTCATTCTGCGTACAGCCGCTGAAGGCGCGGGCGCTGATGAAATCTTGATGGACATCCGCTACCTGCGGCGCCTATGGGACCAGATCAACGAGCAAATCAAGACCATCGCCGCGCCCAGCGTGATCTACGAAGACCTCGGCCTGGCCCTGCGCACCCTGCGTGATCTGGTCAATCCGAAGATCGAGAAGATCCGCATCGACTCGCGGGAAACCTTCCAGAAAACCACGCAATTCGTCGCCGAACTGATGCCGGAAATCGCCGATCGTCTGGAACACTATCCGGGCGAGCGGCCGATCTTCGATCTGTACGGCGTCGAAGACGAAATCCAGCGCGCGCTGGAGCGCAAGGTGCCGCTGAAGTCCGGGGGGTATCTGGTGATCGATCCGGCGGAAGCCATGACCACCATTGACGTCAACACCGGGGCGTTCGTCGGTCATCGCAATCTCGAAGAAACCATTTTCAAGACCAATCTCGAAGCGGCCACGGCGATCGCCCGGCAGATGCGCCTGCGCAATCTCGGCGGGATCATCATCATCGACTTCATCGACATGGAAGATGAAGAGCACCAGCGTCAGGTCCTGCGCACTCTGGAGAAACAGCTGGAGCGCGATCACGCCAAGACCAACATCATCGGCATTACCGAGCTGGGCCTGGTGCAGATGACCCGCAAGCGCACCCGTGAAAGTCTCGAACAGGTGCTGTGCGAACCGTGCAGCAGTTGCCAGGGACGCGGCAAGCTGAAAACCGCTGAAACCATCTGTTACGAGATCTTCCGCGAGATTCTGCGCGAGGCGCGGGCCTATCAGGCCGAGGGTTATCGGGTGCTGGCCAACCAGAAAGTAGTCGATCGTCTGCTCGATGAAGAGTCCGGTAACGTCGCCGAGCTTGAAGGCTTTATCGGCCGCACCATACGCTTCCAGGTGGAAACCATGTATTCCCAGGAACAATATGACGTGGTGCTGCTCTGAAGCCCTGCATCACCACTCATTCAACGCGGCTGGCCTCAGCTTTTCGCAGTATTTTTGCCATGGGAGCCAACTGACATGGAGCGTCTGACACGCATTCTGGCCGCACTCACCCGCTGGGGGCTGGGCCTGTGCGCGTTGGTTCTGGTGTTGATGGCGTTGTACGTCAGCCTCGGCCGCGAGCTGACCCCTCTGGTGGCGGAATACCGCGCCGACATCGAAGACAAGGCCAGCGCCGCCCTCGGCATGCCCTTGCAGATCGGTGAGCTGGAAGGCAACTGGAGCGGTTTCGCGCCGATCCTGCTGGCCCACGACGTGATGGTCGGCGACGGTGCCAACGCTCTGCGCCTCGACCGCGTGCGGGTGGTGCCGGATATGTGGGGCAGCGTGCTCGCCCGCGAAGTGCGCCTCGCGCATATCGAACTCAACGGTTTGAAGATCAGCCTCAAGGAAGCCGAAGACGGCACCTGGGCGCTGGAAGGCCTGCCGGTGCAGAAGGATCAACCGTTCGATGCGGCACAACTGTTCCAGCGCTCGCAGATGATCAAGCAACTGTCGGTACTAGACAGCCAGGTGACCCTGCAACCGCTCGATCACCCGCCCATGACGCTCACCTATGTCGGCCTCAATGTGCGTACCGGCGCCAGTCGCCAGCGTCTCGATGCGCGTCTGACCTTGCCCGACGGCCAGCCTGTGGCGCTGAGCCTGCGCAGCCAATTGCGTCCTGATCAGTGGCAGAACAGCGTCATCGAGGGTTATGCCAGCCTGCCGCAAAGCGACTGGTCGAAATGGCTGCCCGAGCGCCTGACCCAGCAATGGAATTTTTCCGAGATCAAGGCCGGCGGTGAACTCTGGGTCGATTGGGCCGAAGGCGCGTTGCAAAGCGCCGCGTTGCGCCTGAATGCGCCGCAAGTGACCGGTGCCTACGCCGAGCGCAAGCCGATCCAGATCAACAATCTGGCGCTCAACGCCTATTACCGCAACACCGCCGAGGGCGCAAAGGTCACTCTTGATTCACTGGCGATGAGCTTCGGCGACACCCGTTGGGAATCCCATGTGCAGGTGCAGCAGACTCGCGCCAGCGCCAACGCTGAAGAGCTCTGGCATTTGCAGGCCGATCGCCTCGATCTGACCCCGATCACGCCGCTGCTCAATGCGCTGGGGCCGTTACCGCAAAGCTTCGCCACTGTGGTCGAGCGTTTGAAGGTAACCGGCGGCCTGCGTAATGTGATGCTGGACTTCCGCCCGACCGCCACCGATGGCAGCAAATTCGGCTTTGCCGCCAATCTCGACAACGTCGGTTTCAATGCCTACCACGGCGCTCCGGCGGCGCGGAATGTCAGTGGCAGCCTGAGTGGCAATCTGGACGGCGGTGAGTTGCGCCTCGACAGCAAGGACTTCGTCCTGCACCTCGATCCGATTTTCGCCAAGCCATGGCAATACTTGCAGGCCAATGCGCGGCTGACCTGGAAGCTCGACAAGGACGGCTTCACGCTGATTGCGCCGTACCTGAAGGTGCTGGGCGAGGAGGGCAAGATTGCCGGCGACTTCCTCATCCGCCTGCACTTCGACCATAGCCAGGAAGACTACATGGACCTGCGCGTCGGCCTGGTCGATGGCGACGGTCGCTACACCGCCAAATACCTGCCGGCTGTGTTGAGCCCGGCGCTCGATGAGTGGCTGCGCACGGCGATCCTCAAAGGCGCGGTGGACCAGGGCTTCTTCCAGTATCAGGGCTCACTGAGCAAGAACGCCGGCGAGGCTGATCGCAGCATCAGCCTGTTCTTCAAGGTCCATGACGCCGAACTGGCCTTTCAGCCGGGCTGGCCGCATGTGAGCAAGGTCAGCGGCGACGTGTTCATCGAGGACAGCGGCGTGCGCATCTGGGCCAGCAAGGGCCAGTTGCTCGATACCCAAGTCAGCGATGTCTTCGTCAATATTCCGCACGTACCGGCCGGGCAGAATAGCCATCTGTTCCTCGACGGCGCGTTTGCTGGTGGCCTGGGCGATGGCTTGAAGATTCTTCAGGACGCGCCGATCGGCACCGGCGAAACCTTTGCCGGTTGGGAGGGCGCGGGTGATCTGAACGGCAAGCTCAAGCTGGATATTCCGCTGGCCAAGGGCGAACAACCGAAAATCCTCGTCGATTTCAAGACCGCCAATGCGCGTTTGAAACTGGCCGAACCGAAACTGGAACTTAGCCAGCTCAAGGGCGATTTCCGCTTCGACAGCAATAAAGGCCTCAGCGGCCAGAACATCTCTGCACGGGCCTTCGACAAACCGGTCACTGCGCAGATATTCGCCGACGGCAGCCCCAACCAGATCAAGACTCGGGTGGCTGCCTCGGGGCAGGTCGAAGTGAAAAAGCTCACTGACTGGCTCGGCGTGACCCAGCCGTTGCCTGTGTCCGGGACTGTTCCTTATCAATTGCAGCTGAACCTCTCAGGGGCCGACAGTCAGTTGATAGTCAGTTCCAGCCTCAAAGGCGTTGCAGTGGATCTGCCGGCGCCGTTCGGCATGGCCGCCGATGTCGGGCGCGACACGGTGTTCCGGATGACCTTGCAAGGGCAGGAGCGGCGGTACTGGTTCAATTACGATCAACTGGCCAATTTCACCTTTGCCGCGCCGCCGAGCAATTTCGCCGATGGCCGTGGCGAACTGTTTCTCGGCGCTGGCGAAGCGGTGTTGCCGGGCGCCAAGGGCCTGCGCATTCGCGGGGTGCTGTCGGAACTCGATGTCGCGCCGTGGCAGGATCTGGCCAGCAAGTACGCCGGCCAGGATCCGGGCGGCAGCGCCAAACAATTGCTCAGCAGCGCTGACGTCAAAGTCGGCAAGTTGACAGCGTTCGGCACCACGCTGGATCAGGCCTCGGTGCAAATCAATCGCAAGCCCGGCGCGTGGAATCTGGCGCTCGACAGCCAACAGGCCAAGGGCAGTGCCAGCCTGCCGGACGCCAAAGGCGTGCCCATTGCGGTGAATCTGCAATACGTGAAACTGCCGGCGCCGGACCCGGCAGTGCAGGCAGACGAGAATGCGCCTGATCCATTGGCATCGGTCGACCCGACGAAAATCCCGGCACTCGATATTACCCTCAACCAATTGTTTCTCGGCCCTGATCTGGTCGGTGGCTGGTCGCTGAAAGTGCGGCCGACCGCCAAGGGCATCGCCCTGAACAACCTCGACATGGGCCTCAAAGGCATCCTGCTGCAAGGCAACGGTGGCTGGGAAGGCGCGCCAGGGGCGACCAGCAGTTGGTACAAGGGAAGGGTCGGCGGCAAGAACCTTGCTGACGTGCTCAAAGGCTGGGGCTTCGCCCCGAGCGTGACCAGCGAAGAATTCCACATGGACGTCGATGGCCGCTGGCCAGGATCGCCAGCATGGCTGGCGACCAAGCGCTTCTCCGGCACGCTCGATGCCTCGCTGAACAAGGGCCAGTTCGTTGAAGTGGAAGGCGGTGCTCAGGCGCTGCGGGTGTTCGGCCTGCTCAACTTCAACTCCATCGGCCGGCGTCTGCGTCTGGACTTCTCCGACCTGTTCGGCAAAGGCCTGAGCTACGACCGGGTCAAAGGTTTGCTGGTGGCGAACAACGGTGTCTACGTCACCCGTGAGCCGATTCGCCTGACCGGGCCTTCGAGCAATCTTGAGCTGGACGGCACGCTGGATCTGGTCGGTGACAAGGTCGATGCGAAATTGCTGGTGACCTTGCCGGTGACCAACAACCTGCCGATTGCCGCGCTGCTCGTCGGCGCACCGGCGGTCGGCGGCGCGCTGTTCCTCATCGACAAGCTGATCGGCGACCGCGTGGCGCGCTTCGCCAGCGTCAAGTACACCGTCAAAGGCCCATGGAAAGAGCCTAAAATCACCTTCGACAAGCCTTTTTAACTAGCAGACACTACCCCTGTAGGAGCTGCCGAAGGCTGCGATCTTTTGATCTGGCTCTTAAAAAAAAATCAAAAGATCGCAGCCTTCGGCAGCTCCTACACAGTCATATGCAAATTCCGAGGAGCGGCCATGTCTTTAGCGGTGATTCAAATGGTCAGCCAGAGCGACGTGCCGGCCAATCTGGCCCAGGCCCGACGCCTGCTTGAACAGGCCGCCGCCGGCGGGGCGAAACTTGCGGTGTTGCCGGAAAACTTCGCCGCCATGGGCCGTCGTGACGTCGCCGATATCGGCCGCGCCGAGGCCTTGGGCGAAGGGCCGATCCTGCCCTGGTTGAAACAGACCGCCCGTGACCTCACCTTATGGATAGTCGCCGGCACATTGCCGTTGCCACCGTTGGGTCAACCCACGGCCAAAGCCAATGCCTGCTCGTTGTTGATCAATGAATACGGCGAGATCGTCGCGCGCTATGACAAGCTGCATCTGTTCGATGTCGATGTCGCCGACAATCGCGGCCAATACCGTGAATCCGATGACTATGCTTATGGCGGTAATGTAGTGGTGGCGGATACGCCGGTGGGGCGCGTCGGTCTGAGCGTGTGTTACGACTTGCGTTTCCCGGAGCTGTACAGTGAATTGCGTGCCGCCGGTGCCGAATTGATTACTGCACCGTCGGCCTTTACGGCCGTAACCGGCGCCGCGCACTGGGATGTACTGATCCGCGCGCGGGCCATCGAAACACAGTGTTATATCCTCGCGGCCGCACAGGGCGGCAGTCATCCAGGGCCACGCGAGACCTTCGGGCATGCGGCGATTGTCGACCCGTGGGGGCGTGTGCTGGCCCAGCAGGATCAAGGCGAGGCGGTGTTGCTGGCCGCCCGCGACAGCGATGAACAAGCGTCCATCCGGGCGCGCATGCCGGTGACGCGTCATCGGCGGTTTTTCTCGCAGGGCGCCCAGCGGCCTGCTTCAGAACACGAATTTAAGGCGTAAACCTATGAGCGAGTTGTTGTCCTCAGTCAGTGATCACCTGTTGGCACCCGGCGGTGTCACGATCGAGAGCCTGCAAGGCGTGCTCGGCGATCTGGCCGGGCCGGGCATCGATGCCGCCGACCTGTATTTCCAGGGCCAGATTTCCGAGTCATGGGCGCTGGAAGACGGCATCGTCAAGGAAGGCAGCTTCAACCTCGATCAGGGTGTCGGCGTGCGCGCGCAGTCCGGGGAGAAGACCGGTTTTGCCTACAGCAACGCGATCACCCTCGAAGCCCTCGGTGCTGCTGCCCGTGCTGCGCGCTCGATTTCCCGCGCCGGGCAGAACGGCACGGTGCAGGCGTTCAGCACCCAGGACGTCGCGCAACTGTACGCGCCGGATAATCCGCTGGAAGTGCTCAGCCGCGCGGAAAAAGTCGAGCTGCTCAAGCGTATCGACGTTGCTACCCGCGCGCTCGACCCACGGATTCAGCAAGTCAGCGTGAGCATGGCCGGGGTTTGGGAGCGAATTCTGGTGGCCTCGACGGACGGTGGCCTGGCTGCCGATGTGCGTCCGCTGGTGCGTTTCAATGTCAGCGTCATCGTCGAACAGAATGGCCGCCGCGAACGCGGCGGGCACGGCGGCGGTGGGCGTACCGATTACCGCTACTTCCTCGCCGAAGACCGCGCCATGGGTTATGCCCGTGAAGCGTTGCGTCAGGCGCTGGTCAATCTGGAAGCGATTCCGGCGCCGGCCGGTACCTTGCCGGTGGTGCTGGGTTCCGGCTGGTCCGGGGTGCTGTTGCACGAAGCGGTCGGCCATGGCCTGGAAGGCGATTTCAACCGCAAGGGCAGCTCGGCCTACAGCGGGCGCATGGGCGAAATGGTTGCCTCCAAGTTATGCACCATCGTCGATGACGGCACCTTGAGCGGCCGTCGCGGTTCGCTCAGCGTCGATGACGAAGGCACGCCGACCGAGTGCACCACGCTGATCGAAAACGGCGTACTCAAGGGCTATATGCAAGACAAGCTCAACGCGCGGCTGATGGGCGTGGCGCGCACCGGTAACGGTCGCCGCGAATCCTATGCGCACCTGCCGATGCCTCGGATGACCAACACCTACATGCTCGGCGGTGAAAGCGATCCGGCAGAAATCATCGCTTCGGTGAAGAAGGGCATCTACTGCGCCAACCTCGGCGGCGGTCAGGTCGACATCACCAGCGGCAAGTTCGTGTTCTCCACCAGCGAGGCTTATCTGATCGAGGACGGCAAGATTACTGCACCGGTCAAAGGCGCGACATTGATCGGCAATGGTCCCGAGGCGATGAGCCGGGTGTCGATGGTCGGTAACGATCTGGCGCTGGACAGCGGTGTGGGTACGTGTGGCAAGGATGGGCAGTCGGTGCCGGTGGGTGTCGGCCAGCCAACGCTGAAAATCGATGCGATCACCGTGGGTGGCACGGGCGCATAAGAACGGTGGGGCTTTCGGGTGGCGCGCAGGACGGCCACCCGGTGGCGATTTTCAACGCAGGCCGCGTTGAGTCTCGTCCAGCTCCCGAATGTATTTGAAGATCTTGCGGCTCGAAGCAGGCGGTTTGTTTTGCGCAACCTCATGCTGGGCCTGACGGATCAGGGAACGCAATTGCTGGCGATCGGCGTCCGGGTACTCGATGACGAATTTCTCCAGCACGGCGTCATCGCCCGCGATCAGGCGGTCACGCCAGCGTTCCAGATTATGGAAGCGCTCGTTGTACTGGCGAGTGGAGGCATCGAGTTGATCGAGCAGAGTCAGAATCGCGTCAGTGTCCTGGTCGCGCATCAGTTTGCCGATGAACTGCAAATGCCGTTTACGCGCGATGTTCGCGGTGTGCTTGGGCGCATCGGCCAATGCCCGGCGCAAAGCGTCGGTCAACGGCAGTTTGGCGACCAGATCAGGCTTGAGTGTGGTCAGGCGCTCGCCGAGGTCAACCAGCGCATGCAACTCGCGTTTGACCTGAGATTTGCTTTTTTCTCCCGTATCGAGGGAGTCGTCGTAAGAATCAACCATGGTGGCAGTCCGCAAAGAAACGCCGCCATGATAACCAGTCGGGGGCCGCTTGTCCGGCCCGGTCGCTCGATGACCCCAGCCGAAAGCAGAATTTGAGTGGAGATGAGCATGAGTGCAGTTCAAAGCGTCGGCCCGCAGGCATTGCCGGCACTGCAAGAACAGGTCGAGCAGATCATCGCCGAAGCCAAGCGCCAGGGCGCCAGCGCCTGTGAAGTCGCGGTGTCGCTGGAGCAGGGGCTGTCGACTTCGGTGCGTCAGCGCGAGGTCGAAACCGTTGAATTCAATCGTGATCAGGGTTTTGGCATTACCTTGTATGTCGGCCAGCGCAAAGGCTCGGCCAGCACCTCGGCCACCGGGCCGGAGGCGATTCGTGAAACCGTCGCAGCAGCACTGGCCATCGCCAAGCACACTTCCGAAGATGAAGCCTCGGGCCTCGCCGACGCCGCACTGATGGCCAGGGATGTGCAGGATTTCGACCTGTTCCACGAGTGGGACATTACCCCGGAGCAGGCCATCGAGAAGGCTTTGCTCTGCGAGGCGGCGGCGTTCGATGCTGATGCGCGGATCAAGAACGCCGACGGCACCACCCTCAGCACCCATCAGGGCTGCCGGGTGTATGGCAACAGCCACGGTTTCATCGGCGGCTACGCGTCGACCCGGCACAGCCTGAGCTGCGTGATGATCGCCGAAGCTGACGGCCAGATGCAGCGCGATTACTGGTACGACGTCAATCGCCAGGGCAGTTTGCTCGCCGATCCGGTGAGCATCGGCCAGCGTGCCGCGCAACGGGCGGCGAGCCGTCTGGGCGCGCGGCCGGTGCCGACCTGCGAAGTGCCGGTGCTGTTTTCCGCCGAACTGGCGGGCGGTCTGTTCGGCAGCTTCCTCTCGGCAGTATCCGGCGGCAGCCTGTATCGCAAATCGTCGTTTCTCGAAGGCACACTCGGGCAAAAGCTGTTCCCGGAATGGCTGACCATCGATGAGCGTCCGCATCTGATGCGCGCCATGGGCAGTGCTTCCTACGATGGTGACGGCTTGGCGACCTACGCCAAACCGTTCGTCGAAAAGGGCGAATTGGTCTCCTACATCCTCGGCACTTACTCCGGACGGAAACTGGGCATGCCGAGCACCGCCAACGCGGGCGGGGTGCACAACCTGTTCGTCACCCACGGTGATGAGGATCAGGCAGCGCTGTTGAAGCGCATGGGCCGAGGACTGCTGGTCACCGAATTGATGGGCCACGGCCTGAACATGGTCACCGGCGACTATTCGCGCGGTGCGGCGGGCTTCTGGGTCGAGAACGGCGAGATCCAGTTCGCTGTGCAGGAAGTGACCATCGCCGGCAACATGCGCGACATGTTCAAGCAGATTGTCGCGGTGGGTAATGATCTGGAGCTGCGCAGCAACATCCGCACCGGCTCGGTGTTGATCGAGCGGATGACTGTCGCCGGCAGCTAAGCCGCGAATTCGCCAACAAAAAAAGGCGTGCCCTCCGTTCTGGAAGGCGCGCCTTTTTTATTCGCTTCGCACAAATCCCCTGTGGGAGCGAGCCTGCTCGCGAAAGCGGTGGATCAGTTGTAAATGTGCTGACTGACACAGCGCATTCGCGAGCAGGCTCGCTCCCACAAGTGAGCAGCGCAAACTCGAGTGCTTGTGTTGGTTCTCATTATCATCTAATAATAAATCTCATCTCCGAACGAGTCCCGGATCATGAGTTCTGCCTTGCACGAGCAGCCCTACCTCGAAAGCTGGCGCTGGATGAGCCGCCAGATCCGTTGCGCATTGGATCCTGACGAACCGCGCCTGATCGAACACTACCTCGCCGAAGGGCGCTATCTCCCCTGTTGCACAGCCACTTCGCCCTGGACTGTCGCCGAAACGTCTTTCCGTCTGCTGCTCGATACCGCCACCGACATTGCGTTGCCGTGGCACTGGCGCAGCGTCTGTCTCGATCAAGCCTGGCGCCCCTTGCGTGAAATGGAGCGCCTGTCGCTATGCCAATGCCGCTTGCGGCGCTGGCAACGCTACACCTGGCAGCTCGCCACTTGCGAGTTGCAACCGTCGATTCCTCTCATTGATTTGCTGCAAGGACATTCGCATGACCAAGACACGTATTGAGCGCGACAGCATGGGCGAACTGCAGGTGCCGGTCGATGCGCTCTATGGCGCGCAGACCCAGCGCGCCGTGGACAACTTCCCGATCAGCGGCATACCGATGCCGACGCAGTTCATCCGCGCGCTGATCCTCGCCAAAGCCGCCGCTGCCCGGGCCAACGTTGAGCTGAACCAGATCAGCGCTGCGCAAGGCAAAGCCATCAGCGATGCCGCGCAAGGTCTGCTCGAAGGCGATTTCATGCAGCACTTCCCGGTGGATATCTTCCAGACCGGTTCCGGCACCAGCTCGAACATGAACGCCAACGAAGTGATCGCCACGCTGGCCAGTCGCATGCTCGGCGAGCCGGTCAACGCCAACGATCATGTCAACTGCGGGCAAAGCAGCAACGACATCATCCCGACCACCATCCACGTCAGCGCCGCGCTGGCCCTGCATGAACAATTGCTGCCGGCGCTGTTGCATCTGGTCCAGGCCATCGAGCGCAAGGCCGGGCAGGTGCATCATCATGTGAAGACCGGGCGCACCCACCTGATGGACGCGATGCCGGTGCGCATGAGCCAGGTGCTCAACGGCTGGGCACAGCAGCTCAAGGCCAATATCGGCCATCTGCAGGATTTGCTGCCAAGCCTGCAAGCGCTGGCGCAGGGCGGCACCGCGGTCGGCACCGGGATCAATGCGCATCCGGAGTTCGCCGCCCGATTCAGTCGGCATCTGAGCCAACTCACCGACGTGCAGTTCACCCCAGGCAAGGATCTGTTCGCGCTGATCGGCTCGCAGGACACCGCCGTCGCCGTTTCCGGCCAGCTCAAGGCCACCGCCGTGTCGCTGATGAAAATCGCCAATGACCTGCGCTGGATGAACTCTGGTCCGCTGGCCGGTCTCGGCGAAATCGAACTCGAAGCGCTGCAACCGGGTTCATCGATCATGCCCGGCAAGGTCAACCCGGTGATCCCGGAAGCCACTGCGATGGTCGCTGCGCAAGTGATCGGCAACGACTCGGTGATCACCGTGGCCGGTCAATCCGGCAACTTCGAACTGAACGTGATGCTGCCGATCATCGCGCACAACCTGCTGAGCAGCATCGAACTGCTGGCCAATTCCAGTCGCCTGCTCGGTGACAAGGCAATCGCTACTTTCAAGGTCAACGAATCGCGCTTGCAAGAAGCGTTGTCGCGCAACCCGATTCTGGTCACCGCGCTCAACCCCATCATCGGTTACCAGAAAGCCGCCGAAATCGCCAAGCAGGCCTACAAGGAAGGCCGCGCGGTGATCGACGTCGCTCTGGAACACACCGACCTGTCGCGCAGCCAACTGGAAGAGTTGCTCAACCCCGAGAAACTCACCGCCGGCGGCGTGTAAACCCCGCAACCGCTTTGGAGGCTCACCATGGAGCACTGGAAACGCACGATCGAACGGGCCAATCGCTGCTTCATGCTGGGCGAACTGATCGACGCCCGTGAGGCTTACCTGCAAGCCCTGGCCCTGGCGCAAGTGTTGTTCGAACGCTGGGCGGATGCCGACGAAGCGGTGGCGGCCTGCGTCGTCTCTCATCACAACCTCGCCGACCTGCATTTGCGCCTGAACCAACCGGAGGAGAGCGCCGAATACCTGTGCGCTATCCATCAACGTTTGTTGCAGACCATGCAGGACGAACGCCTGCGCCCGGCCCTGCGTGAAGCGGCGTTACGCCAGAGCAGCAAGACCTACGTCGAGCTGCTGAATTTCATCAGCGAGCACGGCGAATACCCGCGCACCCAGCGTCTGCTGCATCCAGACACCGGCAATGCTCGCCGCGCCTCAAATCCCCATCAGTATGGAGTCCACTGAAATGGCTTTTACCTTGCCTGCCTTGCCCTACGCCTACGATGCCCTCGAGCCGCACATCGATGCGCAGACCATGGAAATCCATTACACCAAGCATCACCAGACCTACATCAACAACCTCAACGCAGCCGTGGAAGGCACCGAGTTCGCCGAGTGGCCGGTGGAAAAACTCGTCGCCAGCGTTCAGCAACTGCCGGAAAAGCTTCGCGCGGCGGTGATCAATCAGGGCGGCGGTCACGCCAATCATTCGCTGTTCTGGGAAGTGATGGTGCCCAACGGTGGCGGCAAACCTGACGGCGAGCTGGCCAAGGCCATCGATGAGCAACTGGGCGGACTCGACAGTTTCAAGGACGCGTTCACCAAAGCCGCGCTGACCCGTTTCGGCAGCGGCTGGGCCTGGCTCAGCGTGACCCCGGAGAAAAAACTGGTCGTGGAAAGCAGCGGCAATCAGGACAGCCCGTTGATGAACGGCAATACCCCAATCCTCGGTCTCGACGTCTGGGAACACGCCTACTACCTGCGTTACCAGAACCGTCGCCCGGAATACATCAACGCGTTCTACAACGTGATCAACTGGCCGGAAGTTGCTGCGCGCTATCAGGCCGCACTGGTTTAAGCCTTCCATAAAAACAATCAGGGCTGACTATGGGCACGGAAACACTGGCGATTGCCAGCGGGCGCATGTTTCGTTACGCGGTGGGCTCGCTGTTGCTGCTGGCGGGGATGGCTTTGCTGGTCGCCCACGGTTTGCAGTGGCTGAATCTGGAACCGCGGCTGTTGCGCGCCTTGCAGGGCGGTGCCATCTGCGCGTTGGGCACGGCGCTTGGCGCCGTGCCGGTGCTGGTGATCCGGCGCATGCCGCAGGCACTCAGCGATACCTTGCTTGGGTTTGGTGCCGGGGTGATGCTGGCGGCGACGGCGTTTTCGTTGATCGTGCCGGGGATCGCTGCGGCCGAAAGTCTTGGTCTGACGCCGTGGGCCGCCAGTAGCCTGACCTGCTTCGGCATCCTGCTCGGCGCGTTCGGTCTGTATCTGGTGGATCGGCGCGTTTCGGGTGCCTCGCCGGAGATGCTCGTCGGCACGCTGGAGCATCCGGTGATTCCACCGCGAATCTGGCTGTTCGTGTTCGCCATCATCGCGCACAACATTCCGGAAGGCATGGCGGTTGGCGTATCTGCCGGCGGCGGGATGACGGACGCCGACAGCCTGGCGATGGGCATCGCTCTGCAGGATGTGCCGGAAGGGCTGGTGATTGCGTTGGTGCTGGCCGGGGCAGGGATGTCGCGGGTCAGGGCATTTTTGATTGGCGCGGCGTCTGGGCTGGTCGAACCGGTATTTGCACTGTTATGCGCGTGGCTGGTGAGTCTGGCTCAAGTGCTGTTGCCGCTGGGGCTGGCGTTGGCGGCCGGGGCGATGTTGCTGGTGGTGACCCACGAAGTGATTCCGGAGTCGCGTCGTCATGGGCATGACAAGCTGGCCAGTCTGGGCCTGTTGGTCGGGTTTTGTCTGATGATGGTGATGGATACGGCGTTGGGGTGAATGGAGGCGAGGAACAGTGTCCCCGCCTCGAGGATTATTCACCTTCGTCGAAATACCTTTCGATCAGATCGACCAATGCGTCCATGGCTTCCTGAGCCTGTTCGCCTTCGGTGCTCAAATGGATTTTGGTGCCTTTACCCGCCGCGAGCATCATCATTGCCATGATGCTCTTGCCGTCGACAGTCGTTTCAGGTGTGCGTCCCACTCTGATCGTGCAGTCTGGATACTGACCCGCCACGCCGACGAATTTGGCCGATGCCCGAGCATGCAGGCCCAGCTTATTGATGATTTCGATTTCACGAGCAGGCATCGCGGTGTGAATCCTTTAGGTGAGGTCGCGGTGGCGAACCTGGACGTTCTTCAGGGTTTTCTGCAGGGCCTGACCCAGACGTTCGGTCAGGTAGACGGAGCGGTGGTGCCCGCCGGTGCAGCCGATGGCAATGGTCACGTAAGCGCGGTTGCTGGCGGCGAAACGTGGCAGCCACTTGTTCAGGTAGGCGTAGATGTCCTGATACATTTCTTCGACATCCGGCTGCTGCGCCAGGTACTCCGCCACCGGTGCATCAAGGCCCGACTGCGCACGAAGCTCCGGTTTCCAGTACGGATTGGGCAGGCAGCGCACATCGAAGACCAGATCGGCATCGACCGGCATGCCGCGCTTGAAGCCAAATGATTCAACCAGAAACGCCGTGCCGGGCTCCGGCTGATTCAACAGGCGCAACTTCAGGGTATCGCGCAGTTGATACAGATTGAGGTTGGTGGTGTTGATTTTCAGGTCAGCCAGATCGGCGATCGGGCCGAGCAGGGCGGTTTCATCGTGAATTGCCTCGGCCAGTGAGCGATTGGCGTTGCTCAGCGGGTGACGACGACGGGTCTCGGAAAAACGCTTGAGCAGGGTTTCCTCGTCGGCGTCCAGGTACAGCACATCGCACTTGATATGCTTGGCACGCACGTCTTCAAGCAGTTCAGGGAAGCGTGACAGATGGCTGGGCAGGTTGCGCGCATCGATCGACACGGCGACCAGCGGCTGCGCCAGTTCCGTGTGAATCAGCGCCCGCTCGGCCAGTTCCGGCAGCAAACCGGCCGGCAGATTGTCGATGCAGTAGTAGCCGTTGTCCTCAAGGACATTCAGGGCGGTACTTTTACCCGAGCCCGAACGGCCACTGACAATGATCAAACGCATGATTAGTGCCCGTTCTGCTCGTCCAGTACAACCTGGTACAAGGCTTCGTTGCTCGCGGCGCTGCGCAGTTTTTCACGAACTTCCTTGCGGTCGAGCATGCTGGCGATCTGGCGCAGCAACTCCAGATGCGCATCGGTCGCGGCTTCCGGGACCAGCAGCACGAACAGCAGGTCGACCGGAGCGCCGTCGATGGCGTCGAAATCGATTGGCGCTTCAAGATGCAGCAGGGCACTGACAGGCGCCGTGCAGCCCTTGAGGCGGCAGTGAGGAATGGCGATGCCGTTGCCAAAACCGGTAGAACCGAGTTTTTCACGGGCGATCAACGCCTCAAAGACATCCTGCATCGCCAGATCCGGCACTTCGCGGTGGATCAGGTTGGCAATATGTTCGAGGGCTTTTTTCTTGCTGCCGCCCGGCGCGTTCACTTGGGAACGGCCGGGGGTCAGGATGGTTTCAAGTCGGATCATGGGATAGGGGGGTTAACGACCGGTCGCGCCCTGGAGGAGGCTCTGGGTCTTTTCCTTATGCTTTTTGAGTTGGCGATCCAGCTTGTCGGTGAGTGAGTCGATCGCAGCATACATGTCGGTATCTTCTGCGTTGGCGACCACTTCGCTGCCGGGGATATGCAAGGTGGCTTCGATCTTCTGCTTCAGCTTTTCGACGCACATCGTGACTTGCACGTTGGTGATCTTGTCGAAATGTCGCTCCAGTCGTTGGAGTTTTTCCTCGATGTAGGAACGCAGAGGTTGGGTCACTTCCAGTTGGTGTCCACTGATGTTGACTTGCATACAGCTTCTCCTTCGTTGCCAGTGCATAAAGCGGCAGGCCGAAAAGCCTGCCACTGGAACGCTGTAACGTGGCTTACATCAACCGCTTGCGTTCGCTCGAAGGCGCGATTCCGAGGGATTCGCGGTACTTGGCGACGGTGCGGCGAGCCACCTGAATGCCTTGTGCCTCCAGTAAACCAGCGATCTTGCTGTCACTCAACGGCTTTTTCTGATTTTCCGCTGCGACCAGTTTTTTGATGATCGCGCGGATCGCCGTGGACGAGCATTCGCCGCCTTCGGAGGTGCTGACGTGGCTGGAGAAAAAGTATTTCAGCTCATAAATACCGCGCGGGGTATGCATGAATTTCTGTGTGGTCACCCGGGAAATCGTCGATTCGTGCATGCCGACCGCTTCGGCGATGTCATGCAATACCAACGGCTTCATCGCTTCGTCGCCGTATTCGAGGAAGCCGCGCTGATGTTCGACGATCTGCGTGGCCACTTTCATCAGGGTTTCGTTGCGGCTCTGCAGGCTCTTGATGAACCAGCGGGCTTCCTGCAACTGGTTGCGCATGAAGGTGTTGTCGGCGCTGGTGTCGGCACGCTTAACAAACCCGGCGTACTGGGCATTGACGCGCAGGCGTGGCACCGATTCCTGGTTCAGCTCGACCAGCCAGCGCTCGTTGTCCTTGCGCACGATCACATCGGGAATGACGTATTCGGCTTCGGTTGATTCGATCTGCGAGCCCGGACGCGGATTGAGGCTCTGTACCAGCTCGATGACCTGGCGCAGCTCGTCTTCCTTGAGCTTCATCCGGCGCATTAGCTGGCTGTAATCGCGGCTGCCCAGCAGGTCGATGTAATCGGCGACCAGCCGCTTGGCCTCGGTCAGCCACGGCGTCTTCGCGGGCAGCTGGCGCAGTTGCAGGAGCAGGCATTCGCTGAGGTTGCGGGCGCCGATACCGGCGGGCTCGAATTGCTGGATGCGATGCAGGACGGCTTCGATCTCGTCGAGCTCGATGTCCAGTTCAGGATCGAACGCCTCAAGAATTTCTTCGAGTGTTTCGTCCAGATAGCCCTGATTGTTGATGCAGTCGATCAGGGTCACGGCGATCAGGCGATCGGTGTCGGACATCGGCGCCAGGTTCAGTTGCCAGAGCAGATGGCTTTGCAGGCTCTCGCCGGCCGAGGTGCGGGTGGTGAAATCCCACTCGTCGTCATCGCTGCTGGGCAGGCTGCTCGCGCTGGTCTGGTAGACGTCTTCCCAGGCGGTATCCACCGGCAGTTCGTTGGGGATGCGCTCGTTCCATTCGCCATCCTCGAGGTTGTCCACCGTCGGGGCGGTTTCCTGGTAGGAGGGTTCCTGGATTTCGGCGGGCTTCTGTTCGGCGTTGTCGGCCAGAGGATCGGCGTTGTCGAAGTCGTCGCCTTCTTCCTGGCGTTCGAGCATCGGATTGGATTCCAGAGCCTCCTGGATCTCCTGTTGCAGGTCCAGGGTCGACAATTGGAGCAGGCGGATGGCCTGTTGCAGCTGCGGTGTCATCGTCAGCTGCTGGCCCATTCTCAAGACTAGCGATGGTTTCATGGCAGGGGCTTAACACCTTATTCGCCGGCGCTTTGCGCCATCCACTACAGGGCGCCGAAGCGCCAAACTTAAGCAAATTATATGCCTGAAACTGAAGTGTTTGCCTAGAGCGCTGTAACAATTAAAGCGGATAAATGCGCCTTGAATCGATACAGCGCTGTCGCGCTTACAGGCGGAACTCGTGACCCAGATACACTTCCTTGACCAGATCGTTGGCCAGGATGGTTTCGGCATCGCCTTCAGCGATCAGTTGACCGTCGTTGACGATGTAAGCGGTTTCGCAGATGTCCAGCGTCTCACGGACGTTGTGGTCGGTGATCAGCACACCGATGCCCTTGGCCTTGAGGTGATGGATGATCTGCTTGATGTCGCCGACCGAGATCGGGTCGACACCGGCGAACGGTTCGTCGAGCAGGATGAACTTCGGCGCAGTGGCCAACGCGCGAGCAATTTCCACTCGGCGGCGTTCACCACCGGACAGGCTCATGCCGAGGTTGTCGCGGATGTGGCTGATGTGGAATTCCTGCAGCAGGCTTTCCAGCTCCTTGCGACGGCCGGCCTTGTCGAGTTCCGGGCGGGTCTCGAGGATCGCCATGATGTTGTCGGCGACCGACAGTTTGCGGAAGATCGACGCTTCTTGCGGCAGATAGCCGATACCGGCCTTGGCGCGGCCGTGCATCGGCTGATGGCTGACGTCCAGATCATCGATCAGCACGCGGCCCTGATCCGCCTGCACCAGGCCGACGATCATGTAGAAACAGGTCGTCTTGCCGGCGCCGTTCGGACCGAGCAGGCCGACGATCTGCCCGCTGTCGATCGACAGGCTGACGTCACGCACGACCTGGCGGCTTTTATAGGCCTTGGCCAGGTGCTGAGCTTTCAGAGTTGCCATTACTGGGATTTCTCTTCGGTTTTCTTCTTCGGCTGGATCACCATGTCGATGCGCGGACGCGATTCGGTGACCTTGCTGCCCGTGGCGCGACCGGCGCTGGCCAGTTTCTTCACGGTGTCGTAGACGATTTTTTCGCCCTGGGTGACGTTGTTATCCTTGTCGATAACCTTGGCCTTGTCGATCAGCACCACCCGGTTCTGCTGGGCGTGGTATTGAATCGTCACGCCGTAGCCCTTGACTGGGTTGGCGTCGCCCTGGGTCTGCAGCTGCTCGAAGTAAGCCAGGTTGCCCACCGAGGTCACCACGTCGATGTCGCCATTGGGCGCGCGAGTCATGGTCACTGTGTTGCCTTTGACGATCATCGAACCCTGGGTAATGATCACGTCACCTTTATAGGTGGCGATGCCATTCTTGTCGTCCAGTTGCGCGTCGTCGGCCTGAATGCGGATAGGCTGCTGCTGATCGTTCGGCAGGGACCAGGCGCTCGCGCTTCCCAGTGCTGCGCCCAGACTGAGCAAAATAGGGAGGGTTTTAACGAGCCTCATACTGTCCTCTTACGTTCGATTGCAGGTGTATCCTGCTTTCCTTCAGGTACGCTTTCATTCCGACGCCAGTCGATACACCGCCAGCGCCCTCGATTCTAACGGGTTGCGCAGTCTGCGCATATTCCTGCTGCGGGAACACGGTCATGCGGGTGCTGGTGATCAGGGTGCCGCGCTGTTTCTCGTCGGTGCGCTGTACGCGTACCGAGTCGATCAATTCCACTTCGGTACCGCCCGAATTCACTTCGCCGCGCTCACTGGTCACGTGCCATGGGAAGTCGGTGCCGCGGTACATGTTCAAATCAGGCTTGGTCACCAGGGTGATATCGGTAGCCTTGACGTGCTCGGCCTTGTCGGAAGTCATCTCGTACTGCACCTTACCGTCGGGCAGGTACTGAATGGTATGCGTGTTGGTCGCGTACCAGTCGATCGGATTCTCGGCCGCCGAAAGCGGTGGCTTGTCGAGGAAGCGTTCCGGGCTGATGTTCCAATAGCCGACCGCAGCGAAAATCGCCGCGATGCAGCCGAACAGCAGGAAGTTGCGAAACTTTTTGCTAAACATGGTCAGGCTCACAGGTACGCGGCGTTGGCCGCTTCAAGGCGGCCCTGGGCGCGCAGGATCAATTCGCAGAATTCGCGGGCGGCACCTTCGCCGCCGCGGGCGCGGGTAACCCCGTGGGCGTGTTCGCGGACAAAGTCGGCAGCGTTGGCCACCGCCATGCCCAGCCCTACACGGCGGATTACCGGCAAGTCTGGCAGATCGTCACCGAGATAGGCGACTTCTTCATAGCTCAGGCCCAGTTGTCCGAGCAGGCCGTCGAGCACCACCAGTTTGTCTTCGCGCCCCTGAAACAGGTGCGGGATGCCGAGGTTTTTCGCGCGGCGCTCGACCACCGGGGTTTTGCGGCCACTGATGATCGCCGTTTGCACGCCGGCATTCATCAGCATTTTGATGCCCTGGCCGTCGAGGGTGTTGAAGGTCTTGAACTCGCTGCCGTCTTCGAGGAAGTACAGGCGGCCGTCGGTGAGCACACCGTCGACGTCGAACACTGCCAGTTTGATTGCTTTGCCGCGTTGCAGCAGATCGTTGCTCATTACATGACTCCTGCGCGCAGCAGATCGGAGAGGTTGAAGGCGCCGATCGGGCGATCCTCCTCGTCGACGACTACCAGGGCGTTGATTCGATGGTCTTCCATGATTTTCAGGGCTTCGGCGGCGAGCATGTCGGGCCGGGCGGTCTTGCCGTGGGCGGTCATCACCTGATCGATGGTGGCGCTGCGAATGTCGATGGCACGATCCAGGGTGCGGCGCAGATCGCCGTCAGTGAAGATCCCGGCGAGCTTGCCATCGGCTTCAATAATAGCGGTCATGCCCAGACCCTTGCGGGTCATTTCCATCAGCGCGTCTTTGAGCAGGGTGCCGCGTTGTACTTGCGGCAGCTCCTGCCCGGCGTGCATGACGTTTTCCACTTTCAGCAGCAGGCGACGGCCAAGGGCGCCACCCGGATGCGAGAAGGCAAAGTCTTCAGCGGTGAAACCACGCGCTTCCAGCAAGGCCACGGCGAGGGCATCGCCCATGACCAGTGCTGCAGTAGTAGAAGAAGTCGGCGCCAGATTCAACGGGCAGGCTTCGTGCTCGACATGCACATTGAGATTGACCTCGGCGGCCTTCGCCAAGGGCGACTGCGGGTTGCCGGTAACGCTGATCAACTGGATGCCCAGGCGTTTGATCAATGGCAGCAGCGTTACGATTTCGTTGGTCGAGCCGGAGTTCGACAGTGCCAGAATCACGTCGTCGCGGGTGATCATGCCCATGTCGCCATGGCTGGCTTCGGCCGGATGCACGAAAAACGCCGGGGTGCCGGTGCTGGCCAGGGTGGCGGCGATCTTGTTGCCGACGTGCCCGGATTTGCCCATGCCGACCACGACGACGCGGCCCTTGCTGGCCAGAATCATCTCGCAAGCGCGTACGAAATCGGCGTCGATATGGGCCATCAAGCCTTGGACGGCTTCCACTTCGAGGCGGATGGTGCGTTGTGCCGACTGAATCAGGTCGCGGGTTTTGCTCATGTCAGAATCGTATGGGCCGATGAAAAGGCGGCGATTATAGCGGTTATGTGGCAAAGCCTCACGCAAGTTCGTCGTGCTTTGTCATTACTGGTTACCAAAACACTCTGAAAGTCGCTGCGACCCTCATGTGTCGGCGATTCTGGCCGGGTTCTCGCTTGGGCGCTCAGCCTTTGCAGTGATATAGTTCGCCGCCAGTTCGGCCTGCCCGGGATGCAGGTGTTTCCGAGGAAAGTCTGGCATCCCAGTGAGAGGCTGCATCGCAAGGAGTTTAGATGAGTGCCGATAACGCCTACGCGGTCGAGCTGAAGGGAGTCTCCTTCAAGCGCGGTGCGCGGAGCATTTTCAATAACGTCGATATCCGCATCCCCCGCGGCAAGGTCACCGGCATCATGGGGCCTTCCGGCTGCGGCAAGACCACGCTGCTGCGCCTGATGGGCGCACAGTTGCGGCCGTCCAGCGGTGAAGTCTGGGTCAACGGGCAGAATCTGCCGACGCTGTCGCGCAGTGATCTGTTCGATGCGCGGAAGCACATGGGCGTGCTGTTTCAGAGCGGTGCGCTGTTCACTGACCTTGATGTGTTCGAGAACGTGGCCTTCCCGCTGCGGGTGCACACGCAACTGCCGGAAGACATGATCCGCGACATCGTCCTGCTCAAATTGCAGGCAGTGGGTCTGCGTGGCGCCATCGATCTGATGCCGGACGAACTGTCCGGCGGCATGAAGCGCCGCGTGGCGCTGGCCCGGGCGATTGCCCTCGATCCGCAGATTCTCATGTACGACGAGCCCTTCGTGGGCCAGGACCCGATCGCCATGGGCGTGCTGGTGCGCCTGATCCGCCTGCTCAACGATGCCCTGGGCATCACCAGCATCGTGGTCTCGCACGATCTTGCAGAAACCGCGAGCATTGCCGACTACATCTATGTAGTGGGCGATGGTCAGGTGCTGGGCCAAGGCACACCGGATGAGCTGATGAAATCCGATGACCCGCGTATCCGCCAGTTCATGACCGGTGATCCCGATGGCCCGGTGCCGTATCACTTTCCAGCGACGGATTACCGCGCAGATCTTCTGGGGAAGCGCTGATGCGCAGAATTTCATTGATGGAACGCGTGCGTCGGTTCGGCGAATCGGCGATCGACGCGGTCGCGGTGTTTGGTCGGGCGACCCTGTTCCTGTTTCACGCCCTGCTGGGCCGTGGCGGTATCAGCGGTGGTTTCGGCCTGCTGGTCAAGCAGCTGCATTCGGTCGGCGTCATGTCGCTGGTGATCATCGTGGTCTCCGGCATTTTCATCGGCATGGTCCTGGCGTTGCAGGGCTTCAGCATTCTTTCCAGCTATGGTTCAGAGCAGGCGGTGGGGCAGATGGTCGCCCTGACGCTGCTGCGTGAACTGGGGCCGGTTGTCACCGCGTTGCTGTTTGCCGGGCGCGCCGGTTCGGCGTTGACCGCCGAGATCGGCAACATGAAATCCACCGAGCAGTTGTCCAGCCTGGAAATGATCGGTGTCGATCCGCTCAAGTACATCATTGCCCCGCGCCTGTGGGCCGGCTTCATTTCCCTGCCGGTGCTGGCGATGATCTTCAGCGTCGTCGGCATCTGGGGCGGTTCGTGGGTCGCAGTCGACTGGCTGGGCGTTTATGAAGGCTCGTACTGGGCGAACATGCAGAACAGCGTGAATTTCACCAGTGACGTGCTCAATGGCGTGATCAAGAGTGTCGTTTTCGCCTTTGTGGTGACCTGGATCGCCGTATTCCAAGGCTATGACTGTGAGCCCACTTCCGAGGGGATCAGTCGTGCCACCACCAAGACCGTGGTGTTTGCCTCGCTGGCAGTGCTCGGCCTGGACTTTATTCTGACCGCTTTGATGTTTGGAGATTTCTGATGCAAAACCGCACCCTGGAAATCGGTGTCGGCCTGTTCCTGCTGGCAGGGATCCTGGCTTTGCTGCTGCTCGCCTTGCGCGTCAGCGGCCTGTCTCCGACTTCGTCCACCGACACTTACAAGTTGTATGCGTATTTCGACAATATCGCCGGTCTGACGGTCAGAGCCAAAGTGACCATGGCCGGTGTGACCATCGGCAAGGTCACCGCTATCGATCTGGATCGCGACAGCTTCACCGGTCGGGTCACGCTGCAAGTGGATAAGAAGGTCGACAACCTGCCGGTCGATTCCACAGCGTCTATCCTCACCGCGGGTCTGCTGGGCGAGAAATACATCGGTATCAGCGTCGGCGGTGAAGACACCCAGTTGAAAGACGGTGGAACCATCCACGACACGCAGTCGTCACTGGTACTGGAAGACCTGATCGGTAAATTCCTGCTCAATACCGTTAGCAAAGACGCCAAATGAGGAGCTTTTGAATGATCTCTATCTTGCGACGTGGCCTGTTGGTGTTGCTCGCGGCCCTGCCGTTGATGGCTAACGCTGCACCGGGGCAATCGGCTCATGACCTGATTCAGGACACCACGAACCGGATGCTTGCCGACTTGCAGGCAAACAAAGAGAAGTACAAGCAGGATCCGCAGGATTTCTATGCGGCGCTGAACAACATTGTCGGCCCGGTGGTGGATGCCGAGGGCATCTCCAAAAGCATCATGACCGTGAAGTATTCGCGCAAGGCCACGCCTGAGCAGATGCAGCGCTTTCAGGAAAACTTCAAGCGTGGTCTGTTCCAGTTCTACGGTAACGCTCTGCTGGAATACAACAACCAGGGCATCACCGTTGACCCGGCCAAAGACGAATCGGGCGAGCGCACCAGCGTCAACATGACCGTCAAGGGCAGCAACGGCGCGATCTATCCGGTGCAGTACACGCTTGAGAAGATCAGCGGCGAGTGGAAGCTGCGTAACGTGATCATCAACGGCATCAACATCGGCAAGCTGTTCCGTGACCAGTTCGCCGACGCCATGCAGCGCAATGGCAACGATCTGGACAAGACCATCGATGGCTGGGCCGGTGAAGTGGCCAAGGCCAAGCAGGAAACCGACAAAGCCGCCGCGAAGCCAGCGCAATGAGTGAGGCGGCAGTTCGTATGAGTGATGTCGACGAGCTGGTGCTCAGCGGCGTGTTGGATTACCGCACCGCGCCTGAGCTGCGCAAGGAAGGACAGGCGCTGATCAAGTCGAGCAAGGCGTCGGCGCTGGTCATCGATTGTTCGGCGGTGCAGAAGTCCAGCAGCGTCGGCCTGTCGTTGCTGCTGTGCTTCATGCGTGATGCACAGGCGGCCGGCAAGGCCGTCAGCATCCGCGCGATGCCCGAAGACATGCGCGAAATCGCTCAGGTCAGTGAACTGACCGAGCTGTTGGCGCATCCCTGAACCAGCATCTATAAAGAAGCCCCCCGTCAGAGTCCTGCGTTGCGGGGTTCGCAGGCGCGGGGCTTTTTTGTATGATGTCCGACCCGTGCGCACAGGGCGCCGATTGAGGTTGAGCATGCAGGCCGTAGAAGTGAAGAGCTTCCTTGAAGGAAAGCTGCCAGGAACGCTGGTAGAAGTTGAAGGCGAAGGCTGCAACTTCCAGCTGAACGTGATCAGCGATGAACTGGCGGCGTTGAGCCCGGTGAAGCGTCAGCAGCAGGTCTATGCCCATTTGAACCCATGGATCGTCGATGGCAGCATCCATGCGGTCACTATGAAATTTTTCAGCAGCACGGCCTGGGCCGAGCGCACCTGAGCCCTAGGGCGTCGAGATACTAATGGATAAATTGATTATTACCGGTGGCGCTCGTCTCGATGGCGAGATCCGCATTTCCGGCGCGAAGAACTCCGCCCTGCCGATTCTGGCCGCGACGTTGCTGTGCGATGGCCCGGTTACCGTTGGCAACCTGCCGCACCTGCACGACATCACCACCATGATCGAGCTGTTCGGGCGCATGGGCATTGAGCCGGTGATCGACGAGAAGCTCAGCGTCGAAATCGACCCACGTACCATCAAGACCCTGATCGCGCCGTACGAACTGGTGAAAACCATGCGCGCGTCGATCCTTGTGCTCGGCCCGATGGTCGCGCGTTTCGGTGAAGCCGAAGTCGCACTGCCTGGCGGTTGCGCCATTGGTTCGCGTCCGGTCGACCTGCACATCCGCGGTCTGGAAGCCATGGGCGCGGTCATCGACGTCGAAGGCGGCTACATCAAGGCCAAGGCGCCTGAAGGCGGCCTGCGCGGCGCACACTTCTTCTTCGACACCGTCAGCGTGACCGGTACCGAGAACATCATGATGGCCGCTGCACTGGCCAAAGGCCGCAGCGTGTTGCAGAACGCCGCTCGCGAACCTGAAGTGGTCGACCTGGCGAACTTCCTCAATGCCATGGGCGCCAAGGTTTCCGGTGCTGGCACCGACACCATCACCATTGATGGCGTCGAGCGTCTGGGTTCGGCGTTCTACAAGGTCATGCCTGACCGTATCGAAACCGGCACCTACCTGGTCGCCGCTGCCGTCACCGGTGGTCGCGTCAAGGTCAAGGACACCGATCCGACCATCCTCGAAGCGGTGCTGGAAAAGCTGCGTGAAGCCGGTGCGGAAATCACCTGCGGTGAAGACTGGATCGAGCTGAACATGCACGGCAAGCGCCCGAAAGCGGTCAACGTGCGCACCGCGCCGTACCCGGCGTTCCCGACCGACATGCAGGCCCAGTTCATCTCGCTCAACGCCATTGCCGAAGGCACCGGTGCGGTGATCGAGACGATCTTCGAAAACCGTTTCATGCACGTGTACGAACTGCACCGCATGGGCGCGCACATCCAGGTTGAAGGCAACACTGCCATCGTCACCGGTATCGAGAAGCTCAAGGGCGCGCCAGTCATGGCCACCGACCTGCGCGCATCGGCCAGCCTGGTGATTTCGGCGCTGGTTGCCGAAGGCGACACGCTGATCGACCGCATCTACCACATAGACCGTGGTTACGAGTGCATCGAAGAAAAACTGCAAATGCTGGGTGCCAAGATCCGCCGCGTTCCGGGCTGACCGCTGCATCGGGACACAAGGACGTGTCCACTGAATTCGTTTCGAGTCGAGGGTGTACGCACCCTCGATGTGTGTCCGGCGCCGATTGCGACCGGGCATGAGTACCTTGATAAGGACTGACGTTTCCCATGTTGACCATCGCACTGTCCAAGGGCCGCATCCTTGACGACACCCTGCCGCTTCTCGCTGAAGCGGGCATCGTGCCGACCGAGAATCCGGACAAGAGCCGCAAGCTGATCATTCCCACGACCCAGGACGACGTGCGTCTGCTGATCGTGCGTGCCACCGACGTGCCGACCTATGTCGAGCATGGCGCGGCCGACCTCGGCGTCGCCGGTAAGGACGTGCTGATGGAATACAGCGGCCAGGGCCTGTACGAGCCGCTGGACCTGCAGATCGCCCAGTGCAAGCTGATGACCGCCGGCAAGATCGGCGCGGCCGAGCCCAAGGGCCGTCTGCGCGTGGCGACCAAGTTCGTCAACGTTGCCAAGCGTTATTACGCCGAGCAGGGCCGTCAGGTCGACATCATCAAGCTGTACGGCTCGATGGAGCTGGCGCCGCTGATCGGCCTGGCCGACAAGATCATCGACGTGGTCGACACCGGCAACACCCTGCGCGCCAACGGCCTGGAGCCACAGGAACTGATCGCCACGATCAGCTCGCGTCTGGTGGTCAACAAGGCTTCGATGAAAATGCAGCACGCCCGAATCCAGGCGTTGATCGACACCCTGCGCAACGCAGTGGAATCGCGACACCGCGGCTGATCTACCAGCGCGGCCCGAGGCCGCGCCGTCTATCCGCCTCATAGCCAGAATTCTCAGGTGCCCAAGCGGATCGAATGCTAGTTTCGGGCGCCTGAGTTTTTTTGCCAATTCCTATGAGGCTCTCGCTATGACCGCACCGACTGCAATTCGCCGACTCAACGCTGCTGACCCGGATTTCGCGCATCATCTGGATCATCTGCTGAGCTGGGAAAGTGTGTCTGACGACTCGGTCAATCAGCGCGTGCTCGACATCATCAAGGCTGTGCGCGAGCGCGGTGACGCGGCGCTGGTCGAATTCACCCAGAAGTTCGACGGTCTTGAAGTCGCCTCGATGGCCGACCTGATCCTGCCGCGCGAGCGCCTTGAACTGGCCCTGACCCGCATCACTGTGCCGCAACGCGAGGCTCTGGAAAAAGCCGCCGCCCGCGTGCGCAGCTATCACGAAAAACAGAAGCAGGATTCCTGGAGCTACACCGAGGCTGACGGCACAGTGCTGGGCCAGAAGGTCACGCCACTGGATCGCGCAGGCCTTTACGTGCCGGGCGGCAAGGCCTCGTATCCGTCGTCGGTATTGATGAACGCGATTCCGGCCAAGGTGGCCGGCGTGACCGAAGTGGTCATGGTCGTGCCGACCCCGCGCGGTGAAATCAACGAGCTGGTGCTGGCCGCTGCCTGCATCGCCGGTGTCGACCGCGTGTTCACCATCGGCGGCGCGCAAGCGGTTGCCGCCCTGGCGTACGGCACCGAAAGCGTGCCGCGCGTCGATAAAGTGGTCGGCCCGGGCAACATCTATGTGGCCACGGCCAAGCGCCATGTGTTCGGCCAGGTCGGCATCGACATGATCGCCGGCCCTTCGGAAATTCTTGTGGTGTGCGACGGCCAGACCGATCCGGACTGGATTGCCATGGACCTGTTCTCCCAGGCCGAGCACGACGAAGACGCGCAAGCGATTCTGGTCAGCCCCGACGCCGAGTTCCTCGACAAGGTGGCCGCGAGCATCGACAAACTGCTGCCGACCATGGACCGCGCGACCATCATCGAAACTTCGATCAATGGCCGAGGTGCGCTGATTCAGGTGAGCGACATGGCCCAGGCCATCGAAGTCGCCAACCGCATCGCCCCGGAACACCTGGAATTGTCGGTCGCTGATCCACAAGCCTGGCTGCCGCAGATCCGCCACGCCGGTGCGATCTTCATGGGCCGCCACACTTCCGAAGCGTTGGGCGACTACTGCGCCGGCCCGAACCACGTGTTGCCGACTTCCGGCACCGCGCGTTTCTCCTCGCCGCTGGGCGTCTACGACTTCCAGAAGCGCTCGTCGATCATCTTCTGCTCCGAGGCCGGCGCTTCCGAGCTGGGCAAAACTGCATCGGTACTGGCCCGTGGTGAATCGCTGAGCGCCCACGCACGCAGCGCCGAATACCGCATCAAAGACCAAGACTTTCTGAAAGGGCAGGGGAACTGAGCGATGAGTAAATTCTGGAGCCCGTTCGTCAAGGATCTGGTGCCCTACGTGCCGGGCGAACAGCCGAAGCTGACCAGACTGGTCAAGCTCAATACCAACGAAAATCCGTATGGCCCGTCGCCAAAAGCGCTGGCGGCGATGCAAGCCGAGCTCAACGACAACCTGCGCCTGTATCCGGACCCGAACAGTGATCTGCTGAAAAACGCCGTTGCCGAATATTACGGCGTGCAAACCAGTCAGGTGTTCCTCGGCAACGGTTCGGACGAAGTGCTCGCGCACATCTTTCACGGCTTGCTGCAACACGATCAGCCGCTGCTGTTCCCGGACATCAGCTACAGCTTCTATCCGGTTTACTGCGGTCTGTACGGCATTGAATTCGACGCGGTGCCGCTGGATGCGCAGTTCCAGATCAACCCGGCCGATTACGCCAAACCGAATGGCGGGATCATTTTCCCCAACCCGAACGCCCCGACCGGATGCCTGCTGGCGCTGGACGCGGTCGAGCAAATCCTCAAGGCCAGTCCTGATTCGGTCGTAGTCGTGGATGAGGCGTACATCGACTTCGGCGGCGAGACGGCGATCATTCTGGTGGACCGCTATCCGAATCTGCTGGTGACGCAGACGCTGTCCAAGTCACGCTCGCTGGCCGGCCTGCGTGTCGGTCTGGCGGTAGGGCATCCGGACCTGATCGAAGCGCTGGAGCGGATCAAGAACAGCTTCAACTCCTATCCACTGGATCGTCTGGCGATTGTCGGCGCGGCGGCGGCTTTTGCCGATCGCGAGTATTTCGACAAGACCTGTCGTCAGGTGATCGAGAGCCGCGAATGGGTGGTGGCGCAGTTGCAGGCCAAGGGCTTTGAAGTGCTGCCGTCGGCGGCCAACTTCATCTTCGCTCGCCACCCGCAGCATGATGCGGCGGGCCTGGCGGCCAAGCTGCGCGAGCAGGGCGTGATCGTGCGGCACTTCAAGCAGGAGCGGATTGCGCAGTTCCTGCGGATATCGGTGGGGACGCCTGAGCAGAATCAGGCGTTGATCAACGGCCTTGGCGACCTCTAAAAGCAAAAGCCCCTCACCCTAGCCCTCTCCCAGAGGGAGAGGGGACTGACCGAGGCGCACTTTAGAGTTGCACCGACGTGAGATACCGAGTCGAACTCCAGTGTTGAAAAGCAAACAGATCGGCTCCCTTTCCCCCTCGCCCCCTTGGGGGAGAGGGCTGGGGTGAGGGGGATGGTATTCAGATCGAACATGGATTTTGAAAACGACCCTTGCTCACTCGTGATGCGGCTCGCCAAGGAAGGTCAGTGAGGTAAACAAACCTCTACTTTCCACATCCACACTGTCCTTCACCGGCACTTCAACCTGCGCCGCAATCACATTCAACCCTTCATTACGCACCAGCACCTGCGCACGCCCATCCTTGTCGGTCTCGGTGCTCAGGGTGTTTGGCGCGCTGCGATAGTCGCCATACAACTTCACCCCCGCCGCCGGTTTGCCATCGAGCAGCACCCGCACCGGTAACGATTTACCCGGCCCGACCGTCAACGGATCGACCTCCGGCAGGATCAGCAGTTTGATCTGATCGAGTTTCGGCAACTTCGCCCCTGGCTGATAAATCGCCAGGCTGTACTTGAACGTCTGCGTGGCCTCGGTGGCGCCGGGTACTTTGCTGCGTCCTTCGTTGATCCACTTCTTGTCCGCCGTCTGCGACCACATGCCGTTGTTCAGCGCCACGGCCATCAGCGCCGGCGGCTTCAATGGTTTCAAACGGGCATGATCGGCCAGGCGCTCGACGCTGACCGGGATCATTTTGCCGCTTGCGTCATAAGCCCAGGCACCGCTGATTTTCTGCGCCTTGAAGGCGTTGTCTTCGGCGCCGTGGCCGTAGATCACTTCGATGTTGCCGCGTCGTTCCTCTGTCCACAGGCCGTGGGCTGACACCTGACCGGTGAACAGCGCAGCGATGAGCAGAAGGGATTTGCCGTAGTGCATGGTGACGTCCTTTTACAGGTTGAGTGTCAGGCTGACAGTGAAATTGCGTGGCTCGCCGGGGTTGACCCAGTAGTTGCTGTAGGAGCGCTCGTAGTATTTCTCGTCGAAGATGTTGTTCAGATTCAGGCCGAGCGTGACGTTGTCGCTTGCCTTGTAATGCGCGAGCAAGTCGACGGTCTGGTAGGCCGGCAATTCGAAGTCGCTGCCGGATTCGCCCGAACGATCACCGACGTAGGTGAACGCTGCACCGACGTCTGAACCGCGCAGATGGCCATCCTGAAATTCATAAACACCCAGCAGACTGCCGCTGCGTTTAGCCACGCCGAGGATGCGGCTGCCGGTAGGAATGGTCGCGTCGCCCTTGGTCACCTCGGCGTCGATGTAGGCGAAGGCGCCGATCACCCGCACTGCGTCGGTCACCTGACCGCTCACTTGCCAATCGAAACCCTGACTGCGCGCCTTGCCCATGGCGCGGCTGGTGTCGGTGCCCGGATCGAGGGCGAGAACGTTTTCCTTGTCAATGTGGAAGAAGGAGAGGGTGTTGCTCACCCGCTCATCGAACAGCTCGTTCTTGATCCCCACTTCGTAACCGACGCCTTCTTCCGGGTCGAAGGATTTGCCCGATGCATCCAGGCCGTTGTTCGGTTTGAACGAGGTCGAGGCGTTGGCGAACAGGCCGGTGTTCGGCGTGAGCTGATAGAGCAGGCCGGCGCGTTGAGTCAGTGCGTCGTGGCGCTGCTGGCTTTTGGCGTTGCGGCTGTGATCGTCGATGCGCTGATCGAAATGCTCGAAGCGCGCGCCGACCATGCCGCGCAGCTTGTCGGTGATGATGATCTGGTCCTGCAGATTCAGCGCATGACTTTCGACGTGTTCAAAGAAGTCGGTGCCCGAGCGTGCGTCGTTGGGCTTAGGCTGACCGTAAACCGGCTTATAGATGTCGATGGCGTAGGGGCCGCCAGCAATGGTGGTGACGCGTTCGTCCTTGCGGTAATTCTCGTACTCGGTGCCGATCAGCAATTCGTGCTGCCACGGGCCGAGGTCGAACAGACCGCGCAGTTCCAGTTGGGTGATGCTGTCGTGCCAACTCGTATCGCGTTCGCGCAAGCGGCGATTGACCGTGTGGCCGTCGGCGTTCAGCGCGCGTTGTTCCGTGGCGTCGCCCCAGAGTTTGCCTTCCTTGTAGTGACTGGCCAGACGCAGTTTCCAGCTGTCGTTCAGATGGTGCTCAAGGGTGGCCTGGAGCAGGTTGTTGTGGTTGTCGATGTTGCCGTCGTTGGGCTCGCCCAAGAACGTCGAGCGCGATACGCCGCTCCACTTGTTGTTCGGCGCCACCACGCCACGATCGAACGTCGAGTTGTGACGGACGATTTCGCTTTCCACCAGCAGCGAGGTGTCCGGGTTCAACTGCCAACTGATCGAAGGCGCGACGAATACCCGCTGGCTGTCGACGTGGTCGCGAAAGCTTTTGTTGTCTTCCACGGCGAGGTTGATGCGCGAGAGCACATTGCCCTGATCATCAAGGGGCGTGTTGACGTCCAGCGCGGTGCGGTAGCGGTCCCAACTGCCGGCGCTGGTCTGCAGAGTGGTGAACGCTTCAGGCTGCGGTTTCTTGGTGACGATGTTCACCGTGCCGCCGGGATCACCCCGGCCGTACAGGCTGGCGGCCGGGCCTTTGAGCACTTCGATGCGTTCTATATTGGCCGCATCTGGCGTGCTCGGGTAACCGCGATTGGCGCTGAAACCATCCTTGTAGAACTCCGAGGTGGTGAAGCCGCGCACGCTGTATTCGTACAGGGTCAGGCCGCCGAAGTTGTTTTGCTTCGACACGCCGCCGGCAAAATCCAGCGCGCGTTCAACGCTGGTGCTGCCCAGATCCGAGAGCACACTGGCCGGCACGACGCTGATGGCTTGTGGGATATCGCGAATCGCCGTGTCGGTTTTGGTCGCACTGGCCGAGCGAGTCGCGCGATATCCGCTGACCGGGCCGGTGGGTGATTCGTAGTCGGAAGTGACGCTGATGGCTTCGAGCTCAACGGGCTGCGGCTCATCGGCGAAGGCGGGATCGCAGAGCAAACCCAGAGTCAGGCCCAACAGCGAGGCCTTTTTGCGAGACGACATGTTATGTTGTTCCAATTGCTAGAATTGAAACAATATAACATGCCCGTTGAGAATGTCTGTTATTCGCGCCGCTGGCGCGAAAACATTTTTACTCTTCTTTTTCTTTCACCGGTGCCGGTGGGGGACGCAGGCCGATTTCAGCGGTCAACTTCAGCTCCTTGCCGTTGCGCATGACCTGAATCGTCACCTTGTCGGTCGGTTTGATCCGCGCCACCTGGTTCATCGAGCGGCGACCATCGCCGGCGGGCTCGCCATCGATGCTCAGAATCACATCGCCCAGTTGCAGGCCGGCTTTCTGCGCCGGGCCGTCACGGAAGATCCCCGCGACGACAATCCCCGGACGCCCGGACAAGCCAAACGACTCCGCCAGTTCCTGGGTCAGCGGTTGCACTTCAATGCCCAGCCAGCCACGAATCACCTGACCGTGCTCGATGATCGATTTCATCACTTCCATCGCCAGTTTCACCGGAATGGCAAAGCCGATGCCTTGCGAGCCGCCAGACTTGGAAAAGATCGCCGTGTTGATACCGGTGAGGTTGCCGTTGGCGTCGACTAGCGCACCGCCGGAGTTGCCCGGGTTGATCGCCGCATCGGTCTGGATGAAGTCTTCGTAGTTGTTCAGGCCCAACTGATTGCGGCCGGTGGCGCTGATGATGCCCATGGTCACGGTCTGGCCGACGCCGAACGGGTTGCCGATGGCCAGCGCAACGTCGCCGATGCGAATGCTGTCGGAGCGGCCGACGGTGATTGCGGGCAGGTTTTTCAGATCGATTTTCAGGACAGCAAGGTCGGTTTCCGGATCGCTGCCGATCACCCGTGCCAGCGTCTCGCGACCATCCTTGAGCGCCACGACGATCTGGTCGGCGCCGCTGGTGACGTGGTTGTTGGTGAGGATGTAGCCTTCCGGGCTCATGATCACCCCGGAACCGAGGCTCGATTCCATGCGCTTCTGTTTCGGCGAGTTGTCACCGAAGAAGCGGCGGAACTGCGGATCCTCGAACAAGGGATGCGCCGGTTTGTTGATGACCTTGGTGGTGTACAGGTTGACCACCGACGGCGCGGCGATGCCCACCGCATCCGCATAGGACACCGGCCCCTGTTGCACGATCGTGGTCTGAGGGGCCTGTTGCAGATTGACGTCGAGGCTCGGCAGCCCGACCCACTCGGGGTAACGCTGAATAATCAACAGAGCGATAAGCACACCGGCCAACAGCGGCCAGCCAAAAAAACGCAGCGCCTTGAGCATTAAGCACGTTCCTGGAAAGGTTGCAGGCGAGGTCAGACCGCCCATAATGTCGCGCATTATACGAGGCCGCGCGCGCCTCTGAACGGGATATTTAGGAGTCTTTCATGGCCGTTGCCCTCAGCACCCTCGTCGAAGAAGCCGACCGTTACCTGGGCAGTGCGAAAATTGCCGATTATTGCCCCAACGGATTACAGGTCGAAGGCCGCCCGCAGGTGATGCGCATCGTCAGTGGCGTCACCGCCAGCCAGGCGTTGCTCGATGCCGCCGTCGAAGCCGAGGCCGACCTGATCCTGGTCCACCACGGTTATTTCTGGAAAGGCGAAAATCCTTGCGTCACCGGCATGAAACAGCGCCGCTTGAAGACTTTGCTCAAGCACGACATCAGTCTGCTCGCCTATCACCTGCCGCTGGATCTGCACCCGGACGTCGGCAACAACGTGCAACTGGCGCGTCAGCTCGACATCACTGTCGAAGGTTCGCTCGACCCGAGCAATCCGAAAGTCGTCGGGCTGGTCGGCTCGCTGAATGAGCCAATGACTTCGCGGGATTTCGCGCGCAAGGTGCAGGAAGTCATGGGGCGCGAGCCGCTGCTGATCGAAGGCAGCGGCATGATCCGCCGCGTCGGCTGGTGCACCGGCGGTGGCCAGGGTTATATCGATCAGGGCGTGGCGGCGGGGGTCGACCTGTTCATCAGTGGCGAGGCCTCCGAGCAGACTTTCCACAGCGCCCGGGAAAACGACATCAGCTTCATCGCCGCTGGCCATCACGCCACCGAACGCTATGGCGTGCAGGCGCTGGGCGAGTATCTGGCGAAGCGCTTTGCCCTTGAGCACATCTTCATCGATTGCCCGAATCCGATCTGAGCTCGCCGCAAACTCCTGTGGGAGCGAGCCTGCTCGCGAACGCCTCAGACCTTCAATACAAAGGTGCCTGACAATCCGCTTTCGCGAGCAGGCTCGCTCCCACATTCGGCCCTGACGGGCCGAACTGGTGGGCATATTCATATACCCTTTCGATCTAGTTGGCGTCCTGATTAGAAGAGGTCGCTGTGCTAGGATTCCTCGCTCGAACACGGCCCGCTGGCCGTTCATAAGAAAGCTTTCGTGAGTAGCCATGGTCGACAAACTGACGCATCTGAAACAGCTGGAGGCGGAAAGCATCCACATCATCCGCGAGGTGGCCGCCGAGTTCGATAACCCGGTGATGCTGTACTCCATCGGTAAAGACTCCGCCGTGATGCTGCACCTGGCACGCAAGGCGTTCTTCCCGGGCAAACTGCCGTTTCCGGTGATGCACGTCGACACCCGCTGGAAATTCCAGGAAATGTACAAGTTCCGCGACAAGATGGTCGAAGACTTGGGCCTGGACCTGATCACCCACATCAACCCCGATGGCGTGGCGCAGAACATCAACCCGTTCACCCACGGCAGTGCCAAACACACCGACATCATGAAAACCGAAGGCCTGAAACAGGCACTCGACAAGCATGGTTTCGACGCAGCGTTCGGCGGCGCCCGTCGCGATGAAGAGAAATCCCGCGCCAAAGAGCGCGTGTACTCGTTCCGCGACAGCAAGCACCGCTGGGACCCGAAAAACCAGCGTCCGGAGCTGTGGAACGTCTACAACGGCAAGGTCAACAAGGGCGAATCCATTCGTGTGTTCCCGTTGTCGAACTGGACCGAACTGGACATCTGGCAGTACATCTACCTCGAAGGCATCCCGATTGTGCCGCTGTACTTCGCCGCCGAACGCGAAGTGATCGAGAAGAACGGCACGCTGATCATGATCGACGACGAGCGCATCCTCGAGCACCTGTCCGATGAAGACAAAGCGCGCATCGTGAAAAAGAAAGTGCGGTTCCGCACCCTTGGCTGCTACCCGTTGACGGGCGCGGTGGAGTCCGAGGCCGAAAGCCTGACGGACATCATTCAGGAAATGCTCCTGACGCGAACTTCCGAGCGCCAGGGCCGGGTCATCGACCACGATGGCGCAGGCTCGATGGAAGACAAAAAACGTCAAGGCTATTTCTAAGGGGCTGTCATGTCGCATGTTTCTGATTTGATCAGCGAGGACATCCTCGCCTACCTGGGCCAGCACGAACGTAAAGAGCTGCTGCGCTTTTTGACCTGCGGTAACGTCGATGACGGCAAGAGCACCCTGATCGGGCGCCTGCTGCACGACTCGAAAATGATCTACGAAGATCACCTCGAAGCGATCACCCGCGATTCGAAGAAAGTCGGCACCACCGGTGACGACATCGACCTGGCATTGCTGGTCGACGGTCTGCAGGCCGAGCGTGAGCAGGGCATCACCATTGATGTCGCTTACCGATATTTCTCCACCGCCAAGCGCAAATTCATCATCGCCGACACCCCCGGCCATGAGCAGTACACCCGCAACATGGCCACCGGTGCGTCCACCTGTGACCTGGCGATCATTCTGGTCGACGCCCGTTACGGCGTGCAGACCCAGACCCGTCGCCACAGCTTCATCGCTTCCCTGCTGGGTATCAAACACATCGTCGTCGCCATCAACAAGATGGACTTGAAGGACTTCGACGAAGGCGTGTTCGAGTCGATCAAGGCCGACTACCTGAAGTTCGCCGAAGGCTTGAAGATGAAGCCGACCAGCATGCACTTCGTGCCGATGTCTGCCCTTAAAGGCGACAACGTGGTGAACAAGTCCGAGCGCTCGCCGTGGTACAAAGGCCAGTCGCTGATGGAAATCCTCGAGACTGTGGAAGTGGCGGGCGACCGCAACTTCACCGATCTGCGTTTCCCGGTGCAGTACGTCAACCGTCCGAACCTGAACTTCCGTGGTTTCGCCGGCACCCTGGCCAGCGGCATCGTGCACAAGGGCGACGAAGTCGTGGTGCTGCCGTCGGGCAAGAGCAGCCGCGTGAAGTCCATCGTCACTTTTGAAGGTGAACTGGAACACGCAGGCCCAGGTCAGGCGGTAACGCTGACCATGGAAGACGAAATCGACATCTCCCGTGGCGACCTGTTGGTGCATGCCGACAACGTGCCGCCGGTCACCGACAGCTTTGAAGCGATGCTGGTGTGGATGGCTGAAGAGCCGATGCTGCCGGGCAAGAAATACGACATCAAACGCGCCACCAGTTACGTGCCGGGCTCGATCGCCAGCATCGTCAACAAGGTCGACGTCAACACTCTGGAAGAAGGCCCGGCGAGCGCGTTGCAGCTCAATGAAATCGGCAAGGTGAAGATCGCACTTGATGCGCCGATCGCCCTCGACGGTTACGAAAGCAACCGCACCACCGGCGCGTTCATCGTTATCGATCGCCTGACCAATGGCACCGTTGGCGCTGGCATGATCGTCGCTCAGCCTGTAGCGCACGGCACTGCCACGCATCACGGCAAACTGGCGCACGTGGCGACCGAAGAGCGTGCCCAGCGCTTCGGCCAGCAACCGGCCACCGTGCTGTTCAGCGGCCTGTCGGGCGCGGGTAAAAGCACCCTGGCATACGCGGTCGAGCGCAAGCTGTTCGACATGGGCCGCGCGGTGTTTGTACTGGATGGCCAGAACCTGCGTCATGACTTGAACAAAGGTCTGCCACAGGATCGCGCCGGGCGTACCGAGAACTGGCGTCGAGCCGCCCACGTGGCGCGTCAGTTCAACGAAGCGGGGCTGCTGACCCTGGCCGCGTTCGTTGCGCCGAGTGCCGAAGGTCGCGAGCAGGCCAAGGAACTGATCGGCAAGGATCGCTTGCTGACGGTCTATGTGCAGGCCTCGCCGACCGTGTGCGCCGAGCGTGATCCGCAAGGGTTGTATGCGGCGGGTGGCGATAACATTCCGGGTGAGTCTTTCCCGTATGACGTGCCGCTGAATGCTGATCTGGTGATTGATACCCAGTCGCTGACGCTGGAAGAAAGCGTCAAGCAAGTGCTGGATCTGCTGCGCAAGCGTGGCGCGATTTAAGCGTTGGCTGCAAACCAAAAAGCCCGCCGATGAGCAATCATCGGCGGGCTTTTTTATTCGGGCATACGGCGATCAAAACTGTGGGAGCGAGCCTGCTCGCGAAAGCGTTATCTCATTCAACATCTTTGCAAGCTGATCCACCGCTTTCGCGAGCAGGCTCGCTCCCACAGGGGGTTAGTGTTTGGTTGGATATTCGCGGTGCATCTGCTCCAGCAACGCATCCTTGTCCAGCCACAGCTGGTTGATCCAGCCCTGGAACTGCAATCGATACTCGCCGTCCTGGTCGTAGTTCTTGCCGATGAAGGCCGGCGGGATTTTGATTTCTTCAAAATGCACCACCACATCGCGCACATTGCCGCAGAGCAAGTCCCAGAACCCCGGACGTCCGGCCGGGTAGTGGATGGTCACGTTGACGATCGACTCCAGCTGTTCGCCCATCGCATCCAGCACAAAGGCGATCCCGCCGGCCTTGGGCTTGAGCAGGTACTTGAACGGTGACTGCTGCTGCGCATGCTTGCCTTCGGTGAAGCGTGTGCCTTCGACGAAGTTGAAAATTCCCACCGGGTTATGCCGGAATTTCGCGCAGGTCTTGCGCGTGGTTTCCAGGTCCTTGCCTTTCTTCTCCGGGTGTTTTTCCAGGTACGCCTTGGAGTAGCGCTTCATGAACGGAAAGCCCAGCGCCCACCAGGCCAGGCCAATCACCGGAACCCAGATCAGCTCCTGCTTGAGGAAAAACTTCAGCGGTTGAATCTTGCGGTTGAGCACGTATTGCAGCACCAGAATATCCACCCAGCTCTGGTGGTTGCTGGTGATCAGGTACGAGTGCTGATAGTCGAGGCCTTGCAGGCCGCTGACGTGCCAGCGGGTGCGCCGTACCAGATTCATCCAGCCCTTGTTATTGCTGATCCACGCTTCATGGGTGTGGCTCATCAGCCAACCGGCGATGCGCTGGGTAAAGGCAAACGGCAGGGCCTTGACCAACGCCACGCAGAACAGGAACGAGCAGAGCAGAATCGTGTTGAGCGCCAACAGCAGCGAGGCGATCACGCCGCGCAACGGTGCAGGGAGAAAATCCAGCATTTACACATCCATAGGTCGGTTGGCGGCTTGAATCGCGGTGAGCGCGATGGTGTAGACGATGTCATCGACTTGCGCGCCGCGCGGCAGGTCGTTCACCGGTTTGCGCAGGCCTTGCAGCATCGGCCCGAGGCTGACGCAATCAGCGCTGCGCTGCACGGCTTTGTGCGTAGTGTTGCCGGTGTTCAGATCGGGGAACACAAACACCGTGGCGCGCCCGGCGACCTGACTGTTCGGCGCCAGTTGCCGCGCCACGTCGGCGTTGGCGGCAGCGTCGTATTGCAACGGGCCGTCGATCAACAGCGAATTTTGTTGCTCATGGGCGAGCAGGGTCGCCTCGCGGACTTTCTCGACTTCTTCACCGCGCGCCGATTCCCCGCTGGAATAGCTGATCATCGCCACCCGTGGAGTGATACCGAATGAGGCCGCCGAGTCAGCGCTTTGCAGGGCGATCTCGGCGAGTTCGGCAGCGCTCGGGTGCGGGTTCATCACGCAGTCGCCGTAGACCAGCACTTCTTCCGGGAAGAGCATGAAGAACACCGACGACACCAGCGTGCAGCCCGGTGCGGTCTTGATCAGTTGCAGGGCCGGGCGGATGGTGTTGGCGGTGGTGTTGATCACGCCTGAGACCAGGCCGTCGACCTCGTCCAGCGCAAGCATCATGGTGCCGATCACCACAGTGTCTTCCAGTTGCTGCTCGGCCATCGGTGCGTTGAGGCTTTTGCTCTTGCGCAGGGCGACCATCGGTTCGACGTAGCGCTCGCGGATATGGTCCGGGTCAAGAATTTCCAGACCCGGCGGCAGCACGATACCTTGCGCGCGGGCGACGGCTTCGACGTCTTCGGGTTTGGCCAGCAATACGCAGCGAGCGATCCCGCGTTCCTGACAGATCGCCGCCGCTTGCACGGTGAACGGCTCGCTGCCTTCGGGCAACACGATGCGCTTGTTCGCCGCTTGCGCGCGCTGGATCAATTGGTAGCGGAACACCGCCGGCGACAGGCGCATCTCCCGAGGCGTGCCGCAGCGCTGGTGCAGCCAGTTGGCGTCGAGGTGGCTGGCGACGAAATCGGTGATGATCTCCGCGCGCTCGCGGTCATCGATCGGAATTTCCTTGTTCAGGCCATTGAGCAGATTGGCGGTGTCGTACGAGCCGGTGCTTACCGACAACACCGGCAGACCGGCCTGCAACGCGCCCCGGCACAGGTCCATGATGCGCGGGTCGGGCAGGGTGTCGCTGGTCAGCAACAGGCCGGCCAGCGGCACGCCGTTGATCGCTGCGAGGCTGACGGCGAGGATGATGTCGTCGCGATCGCCCGGCGTTACCACCAGCACGCCGGGCTTGAGCAGCTCGACAGTGTTGCGCATGGTCCGTGCGCAAATGATGATTTTGCTCATGCGCCGGGTTTCGTAGTCGCCCGCGTTGAGCACTTGTGCGCCCATCAGGTCGGCGACGTCGCGGGTGCGCGGCGCGTTGAGTTCCGGCTGAAACGGGATGCAGCCGAGCAGGCGGAAATCACCGCTGCGCAGCAACGGCGAATGCTCCTTCAGACGCGTGGCGAAGGCGTCCATGCTCTCGTCGGTCTTGACCTTGTTGAGGATCACCCCGAGGACCTTCGGATCCTTCGGGCCGCCGAACATTTGCGCCTGCAACTCGACGCGGCCGGACAGCTCGGCGAGCACTTCGTTTTCCGGCGCAGAGACCAGAATGACCTCGGCATCGATGCTCTTGGCCAAGTGCAGGTTGACCCGCGCCGCGTAACTGGCGCTGCGGGTCGGCACCATGCCTTCGACCACCAGCACGTCTTTGCCGACCGCCGCTTGCTGATACAGGGCGATGATTTCTTCGAGCAGTTCGTCGAGCTGACCGTCGCCGAGCATGCGTTCGACGTGCGCCAGGCCTAACGGCTGCGGCGGTTTCAGGCCGTGGGTGCGCGCCACCAGTTCGGTGGATCGTTCAGGGCCGGTGTCGCCCGGGTGCGGCTGGGCGATCGGTTTGAAGAAGCCGACCTTGAGGCCGGCGCGTTCAAGCGTGCGCACCAGCCCGAGGCTGATGGAGGTCAGACCCACGCCAAAATCGGTGGGGGCGATAAAAAAAGTTTGCATGGGAATTCTCTATGCAAGGGTGTCAGCCTATGTCTGGCCGACTACCGAAATTCAGTCGCCAAGGTTAGCGCTAACCGAGCCTTGTGCACACCAACCGCAGGCAAAGGGTTGACCTGTTTTTTCAATACGTTGCGCCGGATCCAGGACCCAGGCGCGGGTTTGCCACGGCGGCTGGTGGCGCAGGTGCTGGGTGTGGCCACAGGAAAGCTCGACCACCCAATGGCCGTCTTCGTCCTGATGGAAGCCGGTGATGGTCGAAACCCGTTTGTCCGGCTTGTGGTCGCTTTCACGCGATTGCTTCGCTAAACTTGGCCTTTCTATATTCTTATGCAAAAGGTCTCGCCCCATGCTGATCGCCGCCAATAAGGCTGTCTCCATCGACTATACCCTGACCAACGACTCTGGTGAGGTCATCGACAGCTCCGCCGGCGGCGCTCCGCTGGTTTACCTGCAAGGCGCAGGCAACATCATCCCGGGCCTGGAAAAAGCCCTTGAAGGCAAAGCTGTCGGTGACGAGCTGAAAGTGGCCGTTGAGCCGGAAGACGCTTACGGCGAATACGCCGCTGAACTGGTCAGCACCCTGAGCCGCAGCATGTTCGAAGGCGTTGACGAGCTGGAAGTCGGCATGCAGTTCCACGCTTCGGCGCCGGACGGCCAGATGCAGATCGTCACCATCCGTGATCTGGACGGCGACGACGTCACCGTTGATGGCAACCACCCTCTGGCCGGTCAGCGCCTGAACTTCGAAGTGAAGATCGTTGATATCCGTGACGCCAGCCAGGAAGAAATCGCTCATGGTCACGTCCATGGCGAAGGTGGCCATCACCACTGATTTTCTGCGCTAAGCTTCGAGTACTGGAGAGGCGCCTGTGGGCGCCTTTTTAGTCCGCGGCTGTCCTTGGTGGCCTCGCCAAGTGGCTGTTTCGAGTAGAACACGAGAATCCTGGAGTTCGGCATGAGTGCTTTTCACGACCTTAAGTTGACAGCCCTGGATGGTCAGGAGCTACCGCTGGCGCCGTTCAAGGGCCAAGTCGTGCTGGTGGTCAACGTGGCCTCCAAATGCGGCTTGACCCCTCAGTACGCGGCACTGGAAAACCTCTACCAGCAATACAAAGATAAAGGCTTTGCTGTGCTGGGCCTGCCGTGCAACCAGTTTGCCGGTCAGGAGCCAGGCTCGGAGAAAGAAATCCAGGAGTTCTGCAGCCTCAACTATGGCGTGACCTTTCCGTTGTCGAGCAAGCTCGAAGTCAACGGCCACGAGCGGCATCAGTTGTATCGCCTGCTGGCGGGCGAGGGCGCCGAGTTTCCCGGTGACATCACCTGGAACTTCGAAAAGTTTCTGCTCGGCAAGGACGGCCGCGTGCTGGCGCGGTTCTCGCCGCGCACGGCGCCGGATGATCCGACGATCGTGCATGCGATTGAAAAAGCGCTGGGCTGAAAAGCAGGATCAAAAGATCGCAGCCTTCGGCAGCTCCTACAGGGGGACCACAAATCCCGTGTAGGAGCTGCCGAAGGCTGCGATCTTTTGCTTTTCATTCTTTTAATCCTTAATCACCCAAATCAATAATGCTGTTCAAAGGCTCCGGCCCTCCATATTATCGCCGTCATAAATCGATCGCTATGGAGCCTCTCGATGCCTGTTCAAGCCCTGTTCAAACCGTTCCATCTCGGTGCCCTCGAACTGCCGACCCGCGTGGTCATGGCGCCAATGACCCGCTCGTTCTCGCCGGGCGGCGTGCCGAATTCCAAAGTCATTGAGTACTATCGCCGTCGCGCGGCCGCTGGGGTTGGCTTGATCATCACCGAAGGCACCACGGTCGGCCACATCGCGTCCAACGGCTATCCTAACGTGCCGCAGTTTTTCGGTGACGCGCCGCTGGCCGGCTGGAAAAAAGTTGTCGACGCCGTGCACGCCGAGGGCGGCAAGATCGTCCCGCAACTGTGGCATGTCGGCAGCGTACGTCGCCTTGGCACCGAGCCGGACGCCAGCGTGCCGGGCTACGGTCCGTCGGAAAAACTCAAGGATGGTCAGGTCGTGGTTCACGGCATGACCAAGCAGGACATCCAGGACGTGATCGCTGCATTTGCCCAGGCTGCCAAAGATGCGCAAAGCATCGGCATGGACGGTGTGGAAATCCATGGCGCCCACGGCTATCTGATCGACCAGTTCTTCTGGGAAGGCAGCAACCAGCGCAGCGACGAATACGGTGGCAGCCTGGCCAATCGTTCGCGTTTTGCCATCGAATTGATTCAAGCAGTGCGCGCGGCTGTCGGTGAGGGCTTCCCGATCATCTTCCGTTTTTCGCAATGGAAACAGCAGGATTACACTGCGCGTCTGGTGCAAACCCCCGAAGCGCTGGGCGAGTTTCTCAAGCCGCTGTCCGACGCCGGCGTGGACATTTTCCACTGCTCGACCCGACGCTTCTGGGAGCCGGAGTTCGACGGTTCGGATCTGAACCTTGCTGGCTGGACCCGCAAGCTGACCGGCAAACCGACCATCACCGTGGGCAGCGTCGGCCTGGATGGCGAGTTCCTGCAGTTCATGGTCAACACCGACAAGGTCGCGCAACCGGCCAGCCTGGAAAACCTGCTGGAGCGTCTGAACAAAGAAGAGTTTGACCTGGTAGCAGTGGGCCGCGCGCTGCTGGTCGATCCGGACTGGGCGCAGAAAGTCCGTGAAGGGCGGGAGCAGGACATTCTTCCGTTTAGTCGTGAGGCGTTGATGACCTTGGTCTAAGCGGCGCCAGTTCGAACCATTCGCGAGCAGGCTCGCTCCCACCTTCGACCGCATTCCATCTGAAAGAATGCAGTACCCATGTGGGAGCGAGCCTGCTCGCGAAAGCTGTTTCTATGTCGCCGAAAATCTAAGGTTGTGTCTGCGCCCCAGGCACCACCAGCTCCCCCACACAAGCCCCACGCAAATACCCCTCGAACTGCTCGATAATTGCCGCCCAGCCCTGGCGACTGCCATGCTGCCGCGCATTCAGCCGCACACAGCGCAACCGCTCATCCTCCTCCAGTAACCACGCCGCCGCTTCGCAGAACGCCTGCTCATCACCGGGCATGGCTGACACGCCGTTGTAGCCGTGGCGAATATGCTGCGCCGCCGCTGCCTGATCATAGGCAACGACGCCGAGTCCCGAAGCCAGGGCTTCCAGCACCACATTGCCGAAGGTTTCGGTCAGGCTGGGAAATACGAACAGATCTCCTGAGGCGTAGTGCGCCGCCAGTGCTTCTCCCCGCTGCGCGCCGCAGAAGATCGCCTCCGGCAGTTCTTTCTCCAGCGCCGAACGCTGCGGTCCATCTCCGACCACGATCAGCTTCAGATGGCGCTGTGGATAAGTTTCCCGCAGGGTCTCGAAGCAGCGTTTGAGCAGGCCCAGATTTTTCTCGGGGGCGAGCCTTCCTACATGGATGACCGCGATATCTTTATCAGAGAGTCCCCATTGCTCACGCAACGCGCTCTGACGTTTGCTCGGATGGAACAACTGGCTGTCCACACCCCGCGACAACAACGCCAGCCGTTCGAAATGCCGCCGCTCCAGCTCCAGGCGCTGACTGGCGCTCGGCACCAAAGTCATTGCCGAACGATTGTGAAACCAGCGCAAATAATGCGTGAGCATTCGCGTCAGCAGGCCGAGGCCGTACTGGCTGGTGTATTGCTGGAAGTTGGTGTGGAAGCCGCTCACTGCCGCAATCCCCAACCGCCGTGCCGCGCGCAGTGCCGACAACCCGAGCGGGCCTTCCGTGGCGATGTACAGCACATCCGGGCGCTGGCGTTTCCAGCGGCGCAGCAGTTTATGCATCGACGACTGGCCCCATTGCAGCCCCGGATAGCCCGGTAGTGGCCATCCACGACACAGCAACAGTGCATCGTCTTCGCTGCGTTGCGGATCGATGGCCTGGCGCGGGCGCACGAGCTCCACCTGATGCCCACGTGCGCGCAAACCCTCGCACAAGCGGCCAAGGGTATTGGCCACGCCGTTGATTTCCGGTGGGAAGGTTTCGCTGATGAGAGTGATATGTAGAGCTGTCGTCATGACCTCAGTGTCGGCTGAGGCCATGTCGAGCTTGTTACGGTCGGATGATGGATTTGTGACGCGGTCAGTGTTGGATCACCAGATTTTCGGCGCCACGCTCACGCACCCAAAACAACGTCGCCCCGGCTACCGCCGCCGGCATCATCAGGATGTTGACCACCGGAATCAGCAACACCAGATAGACGATCCCGCCAAAACTCATGCTCTGCCAGCGCTTCTGCCGCAGCCAGGCAAGCATCTCGTTCCAGCCCAGTTTGTGGTTGTCCGCCGGGTAGTCGATGTACTGGATGGCCATCATCCACACGCCGAACAGCAGCCATAACGGCGCGGCGACGATATTCACCACCGGGATGAACGACAGGATGAACAGGCCGATGGCGCGCGGCAGGAAGTAGCCGAGCTTGCGCATTTCCCGGGAAAGGGTGCGCGGGATCATCGCGATCAGTTCGCCCCAACTGAACGCCGGGAAATCATCGGTGCCGCGCACCACCACTTCGACTTTTTCTGCAAGGAAGCCGTTGAACGGTGCGGCAATGATGTTGGCGAGCATGGTGAAGGTGAAAAACACCATCAAGGTCACGAGGACCACGAACAACGGCCACAGAATATAGCTGAGGAAACTCAGCCATTCAGGCAACGACGGCATCAGCGTGTCGACCCACAGGCTGAACTGGTGGCCGGCCAGATAGATCAATCCGACGAACAGCACCAGGTTGATCGCCAGCGGCAACAACACGAACAGGCGCAGGCCAGGGCTCAGGACCAGTTTGAGGCCTTCGCGCAGGTATTGCGGGCCGGACAGAACAGGGGCGGGCATAAGGTGCTCCGAAGCAAGGGAAAACGCGCCGACGTTACCGGCTTTGCCACAGCGGCGAAAGCGCGGCAGGGCAATCGACATTCACTGTAACAAAGAGGTCTATCTCGTCAGCGTCTCGGCATAGAGACCACCTATGAGCTGGATTGTTAAACCGTATTTCCTTAATCTTGCCCCCCTCGATACGCTGCACCCAACTTTTTACAGGACTGTCGAGTTCAAGCCTTCCCCAAGGTGTCCACGGTCCTTTTTTATTCCGCCGGCCGTCCGGCGTCCGTGCCAGATTTTTCATGGCCGGCCAACAGGAGCAGATTCATGTCTGAAGTCCGTCATTCGCGAGTGATCATTCTCGGTTCCGGCCCCGCCGGCTACAGCGCTGCGGTCTACGCGGCCCGCGCCAACCTCAAGCCACTGCTGATCACCGGCATGCAGGCCGGCGGTCAACTGACTACCACCACCGAAGTCGACAACTGGCCGGGTGATGTCCACGGTCTGACCGGCCCGGTGCTGATGGAGCGCATGCGCGAGCACGCCGAGCGTTTCGAGACCGAGATCGTCTTCGATCACATCAACGCCGTGGACTTCGCTGCCAAGCCGTACACTCTGACCGGCGACAGCGCGGTTTACACCTGTGATGCTCTGATCATCGCCACCGGTGCCAGCGCCCGCTACCTGGGCCTGCCGTCGGAAGAAGCGTTCATGGGCAAAGGCGTGTCGGCCTGCGCGACCTGCGACGGTTTCTTCTACCGCAACAAGCCGGTCGCCGTGGTTGGCGGGGGCAACACCGCTGTCGAAGAGGCGCTGTACCTGGCCAACATCGCCAGCACCGTAACCCTGATCCACCGTCGCGAAACCTTCCGCGCCGAGAAGATCCTGATCGACAAGCTCAACGCCCGTGTGGCCGAAGGCAAGATTATCTTGAAGTTGAACGCCAATCTGGACGAAGTCCTTGGCGACAACATGGGCGTAACCGGCGCGCGTCTGCGCAACAACGATGGCAGCTTCGACGAGATCAAAGTCGACGGCGTGTTCATCGCCATCGGCCACACCCCGAACACTTCGCTGTTCGAAGGTCAGCTGACTCTGAAGGACGGTTACCTGGTTGTGCAGGGCGGCCGCGAAGGCAATGCGACGGCCACCAGCGTCGAAGGCATCTTCGCTGCCGGTGACGTGGCCGACCACGTTTATCGTCAGGCCATCACCTCGGCCGGCGCCGGTTGCATGGCGGCACTCGACACCGAGCGCTACCTGGACGGCCTGCAGAACGCCACGTTCTAAGACCGCAGGGCACAAAAAAACCGGCCAGAGATTGGCCGGTTTTTTTGTGCCCGAGATTCGCAGCCGCCACGCATCCAGTGTGGGAGCGAGCCTGCTCGCGAAAGCGGTGTATCAGTCGACATCATCGAAGAATGTCAGTCCGTCTTCGCGAGCAGGCTCGCTCCCACAGGGGATAGGTGTGGCTATTGGGATCAGCGGCGGCTCAGCGGTTGCGCGGTGAATTTCACCCCGGCCAGGCCGTGCTTGATCAACGCGCGAATATTGCCGTGATCGCTGCCCTCAGGCGTCGCCAGTACCGAACGGTAATGCTCGCCGAACGCCAGCAGCGCTTCTTCATCACTCAGACCCTCAAGCAATGCCAGGCCCAGTGTCTTGCAGGAGCCTTCGTTCTGGCCGGCAGCGTTTTCCACGCCGCCGTTGTTGAACGTTTGAGGCTGGTAGTCGTAACCGGCGGCGATGAACGCCAGGGTGTCGGCGAAAGCATGCTCGCCACTCTTGAGGCTGGCGCGCAGGGTGTTCAGATCAGTCATTGGGTTTTCCTTTGGCAAACGCCGCTTGCTGTTCGGCGCTGGCTTCTTGCTGGTATTGAGCTTTCCACTCGGCGTAGGGCATGCCGTACACCACTTCGCGGGCGTCATCGAGGCTGACCTCGATCTGGCGTTGGTCGGCTTCGGCCTTGTACCACTTCGACAGGCAGTTGCGGCAGAACCCGGCGAGGTTCATCAGGTCGATGTTCTGCACGTCCTTGCGGCTGTCGAGGTGGGCGACCAGTCGGCGAAAGGCGGCGGCTTCGAGTTCAAGGCGTTGTTGATCAGTCATGGGGGGTCTCTTCGAGACAGCTTCAAGCGGCAAGCTGCAAGCTGCAAGATGGATCGGGGTCGGCTGTTAGCTTACCGTTTGAAGCTTGAAGCTTGAAGCTTGAAGCTTGAAGCTTGAAGCTCAGCGGCTTGCCGCGAGCGTAATCGATACCGACTCGGCGAAGCGCAGGGCGTGCGGCTTGTCGACCTCGACTTCGGCGTACAGCACCGATGCATTGGTCATCACCAGGTCGAGCAGTTCCTGGGTCAGGCGTTCGAGCAGGGCGAAGCGGTTGCCTTCGACGTGGGCGATGATCGCTTTGGTGATGGTGCGGTAATTCAGCGCGTGGTCGATATCGTTGTCGCGCACCGCTTCTTGTGCCGCGTACAGGATGGTCAGGTTGATCAGCACATCCTGCTTGTTGAGGATTTCGTCCTCGTTGATGCCGATAAAGGTGCGCAGGCGCAGATCCTTGACCCGGATGCGCGCCATCCCCGGTTGAAGTTGTGGCATTGATTTGCTCCGTCCAGTCTATTGCAGGCGTTCTGGTGGATCTTACTCGACTCGCGGCCGAAGCGGGACGGCCTATTTGACGTGCCGTCCACCGTTGACGGTGAGGGTCGTGCCGGTGACATAGGGATTGTCGAGCAGATAGCGCAGGCTCTGATAGATCACCTCGCTGCCGGGCTCGATACCCAACGCGGACTTGGCCAGCGCCTTGGCGCGGTACGCCGCGTCATCGTCTGGGTTGAACAATAACAGCGCCGGGGCGATGCCGTTGACCTTGATGGCCGGCGCAAAGCGCGCGGCAAACGACAGGGTCAGACTGTCGAGCCCGGCCTTGCTGGCGCAATAACCGATGTGCTTGCTGCTGCCTTTGCGGGTGACATCGTCGCTGATGTGGATGATGTCGGCAGGTGTCGAGCGCTGCAGCAACTCGGCGCAGTGCAGGTTGATCAGGTAAGGCGCGAGCATGTGAATGTTGAACATGCGATTGAAGGCTTGTGCTTCGCTGCCCTGGGTTTCTGCCAGCCATTCGGAGGCGTTGTGCACGATGGCGCGCAGGCTGTCGGTGTGCGCTTTCAGTGAATCAATGAAGGCCAGTATTCCTGCCTCGCTGGAAAAGTCCGCGAACAGCGCTGTCGCGCCAAGATCGCGAAGTGCCTGCACGCCCGGGCGCTCGGTGCGGTAAGTGAAAATCAGCGGGTGGCCGTCCTCGATCAAGCGCTGCGCGCAGTGCAAGCCGACACGCTGGCCGGCGCCGGTGATGAGGATCGGGGCTGCGGAATCTGGCATGGGCGGCTCGCATCGCGGTTGAAGCGAAAACTATAACAGGCTCGCCGCCCGCAGCAGATCAGCGATTTTGCGCCGACGGTGTGGCCGCCAGTGGCCGGGTCGGCGTGCTGTTCAACCAGTTCGCCAGCAGGCGCGTCGACAACGGGATGAAGAAATACACCATCAGCGGCGTCAGGCACGCCGTGCCGATCAATATCCGCGGCAACAGGCTCAACTCAGCCAGCAGTGGGCCGAGGATAAAGTTGAAAATCAGCGACACCGGGAAAAACGCAAGCCAGATCGCCACGGCCTGTTTCCAGCGCGGTGGGCGTTGCCCGGCAGCACCAAACCAGCCTTCAATGCCGCTGACCCGGTGCTCTTTGGGATGTTGGAACAAATCGCTGCCGCGGTTAAGCCAGGCGGTACGCGACGCCGAGTATTCCCAAGCATGCAGGGTCTGCTCATCGACAAAGCGAAAGATGATCTGGAATTCGTTGTCACCGGGCGGTGGCGCAAGGACGCCGGAACCCAGGTAGCCGGGGAAGTCGGTGGCCAGTTGTTCGCCTTCGCGCAACCATGCAATGAGATCGTGATAGCGGCCATCAGCGACGCGACGCGCTACCATCAACGTAACGGGGGAAGTAGACATTTTGTATCTCCGTATTTCGAGCGCGTCGTTCCGGGTAGGAACTTCGCCTGACGCAGGCCGGGGTAGAGGCCTGCGCTTTACAACAAGCAAGGATTATTCCTGATTTTGTCGATTAAACCAGCCATATTCGTCGCAGATCACTACTTGAAGGTTTCCAGTCCATCATGTTTAAAATGGGATCCAATAAACCGACATGGAAGTTGACCGCCAGATGCCTGTAATCACGGATACTCGCCCGGCCTCAACAGCACCCGGCACGCTCGAACGCGAAGAGCTGTTCCCCATCCGCGAAGTGGCGCGCCTGACCGGCGTCAATCCGGTGACCCTGCGGGCCTGGGAGCGTCGCTACGGATTGATCCAGCCGACCCGCACCGAAAGCGGGCATCGTTTGTATTCCATGAACGATATCGAGCGTGTTCGCAGCATCGTCGACTGGATCGATCGCGGCGTGGCCGTGAGCAAGGTCGGCAAGATTCTGGCGAAGACAGAGCCGTTGAAGGTGTTGGCCAATTTCATCCCCGATGACCATGTGCAGGCCGATTACAGGCAATGGCAGGAGCAGATTCAGCAGGCGGTGAGTGCGTTCGACGATCAGCAGCTGGATCGCGTCTACGGGCAGATTTTCTCGTCGTACACGCTGCCGGTGGTGTTCGAAGCCATCATCATGCCGTTGTGGCGGCAATTGCTGCAGCGCCAGGACGCTTTCGGGCAAACCAGCGAATGGTTGTTTCTCGATGGATTTCTGAGGGCGCGCGTGCTGCAGCGCATCGTCATGCTGCGGGGGGCTCAACCGCGCCGGGTGGTCGTCAGTGCGCTTGCGGGGCAATGCAGAGAGCTTGAGTTGCTGGTCGCGGCGCTGTTTCTCAGTGGCAACGACTCTGGCGTGCGGGTGCTGACCACGGGCCAGCCATTCGATGAATTGACGCTGGTCTGCGAAAAGGTCAAACCTGACGTACTGGTGCTATTTTCCAATCATGCGCCTGGCGCTGAACTGCCACGGCGTCTGAATCGCCTCGCGCTTAGCCTCGACTGTCAGTTGATGCTGGCCGGCGATGCCTCCGAACTTGCAGAAGATAGTCTGGCCGGTTCATCCGTGGCATGTCTGGGGAATGAGGGCGCAACAATGCGTCAACGCATGAAGCAATTCATGGCAGGCACGCTGGATACCTGAAACTCAGGCGTGCAGGGCGGGGTGGGTCAAACGATGCTGTTGCAGAATGAACTGGCGCAAGCGCTCGGTTTCGTCGGCATCGGTCTGGCTCAGTTCGTAGGCGAAGAAACCTTGCTCGGTTTCACGCTCGAAATGGCCGCGCAACGAGATGCGCTCATAACCGGAAGGGCTGAACCACAGGGCGAAATGTTTCGGTGGTTTGGTCTTGTTGCGCACTTCCAGCAACACGCCTTTGTGCGATACCTCGTGTACCCACAGCGTGCCGGGCTGGCCTTTGGCGTTTTCCAGCGCCACCGGCTCTTCAAGAACCAGACGCCATGGGCGCACCATCGGGCCGTCTTCGTAGATGCTCGGCACACCGAGACGCAGATGCAGCGCGTGGAACTCGTCTTCAACCAGATGCAGAGGGAAGGTCATCTGTTGATTTTCGAAGTTGGCCTGGATCGTCACTTGCTCATGTGCTGCAAGGCGCGTCAGCAGATCGCGGATCTGCGAACCGCCATTAACCAGCAGACTCGACGTCGCATCCCGCACGTTCAATTGCGGGTTGTGCTGCATGGTCTGGATGAAATCCAGCTCGTCCTGAGTGAGGAGGGCGTCGCGCTGCATGGCTAACTCGAAGTGGATAGTTACAAAGTCATTGGTGATTGTAGTTAATGACCATCAGTTCGCGGTTTTGTTTGCGCCGTTCGTCGCTTTCAACGCCGCTAGCTCGCTTTGCAGCGCCGCCACTTGCGCTTCCAGCTGCGCAACCCGCTGCTGCGCCTTGACCTGAACCGTCACATCCTTTTGCACGCCGATGAAATAAGTCTGCCCGTCATCGGCGTTCTTAACGGTCGAAAGCGACAGTTCGTTCCAGAACGGGGTGCCATCCTTGCGGTAGTTACGCAGGATTTCACGACATGAGCCGCCCTCGCGCAATGTATCGCGAATCAGTTCCAGGCTCTGTTGGTCGCGGTCTCCAGACTGCAGGAAACGACAATCCTGATAAAGAATCTCCTCACTGCTGTAGCCGGTCAGCCGTTCAAAAGCGGGGTTGACGTAAATCAGGATGTTGTCCTGCTCGCCTTCCTTTTCAGCGACCACGATTCCGTCGTTTGATGCGTTGATCACCATTTGCAGCAGGCTGGCGTTGATCATCCGAGAATCCCTTCCGTTATGTCAGTGGCAGGCATTCTAGAAGAAAGCCACAGGCTGTCTATAGGCCAGCAGCTTGCATTGAGAGCCAATCGCAACTTCGCGGCATGGGCTGTTACTATCGCGGCTCTTTTTTTCAGTTCCAGGATCAGATTGATGAAAGTCGCCATCCTCTCAGGTTCAGTCTACGGCACCGCCGAAGAAGTCGCCCGCCACGCCCAGGACCTGCTGAAAGCCGCCGGCTTTGAAACCTTCTACAACTCGCGCGCCACGCTGGCCGATATCCAGGCGTTCGGCCCCGAGGCGCTTCTGGCTGTGACTTCGACCACTGGCATGGGCGAGCTGCCGGACAACCTGCAACCGTTGTATTCGGCTATTCGTGATCAATTGCCTGCGGCATGGCGCGGTCTGCCCGGCGCGGTGATTGCGTTGGGTGATGCCAGCTATGGCGACACCTTCTGCGGCGGTGGCGAGCAGATGCGGGAGTTGTTTGCCGAACTGGGCGTGAACGAGGTTCAGGAAATGCTGCGCATCGACGCCAGCGAAAGCGTCACGCCGGAAACCGATGCCGAGCCGTGGCTGGCGCAGTTGATTGAAGCGCTCAAGGGCTGATCGCGGGCAATAATCGCTGCACCTTCTAAGCGTTGTTGCATTGCAACGGATCCAGGATGTTTGCCCGGCTGACCCGTTCAGTCATCAAGCTGGCTGCCAATGCAACTACGCGATGCCCTGCGCCTGACTAGACTGCTGACACGAGCAGAACAAGAAGAACGCAGAGGTGCATACAGTGAGCGTAGCCCCCGTCCAATCGTCGCCGAATGTCAAAGACCAGGTCAGCGCTGCCGAGTGGCAGACCCGCGTCGATCTTGCCGCCTGTTATCGTCTGGTGGCGCTGCACGGCTGGGACGATCTGATCTTCACCCATATCTCCGCCAAGGTGCCCGGCACCGAAGATTTCCTGATCAATCCGTTTGGCCTGATGTTCCACGAGATCACCGCTTCGAGCCTGGTGAAAGTCGATCAGGCCGGCAACAAGCTCATGGACAGCCCGTACGAAATCAACCCCGCCGGCTACACCATTCACAGCGCCGTCCACGAAGTGCGCCACGATGTGGTTTGCGTGCTGCACACCCACACTGCGTCAGGCGTTGCGGTGTCGGCGCAAAGGCAGGGGGTGCTGCCGATCAGTCAACAGTCACTGTTTGTGTTGTCGAGCCTGGCCTATCACGCCTACGAGGGCGTGGCCCTGAATCATGAAGAAAAGGCGCGCCTGCAAGCCGACCTCGGCGACAACAGTTTCCTCATGCTGCACAACCACGGTCTGCTGACTTGTGGCGGCACTATTGCCGATACGTTTCTGATGATGTTCACCTTCCAGCGAGCCTGCGACATTCAGGTCATGGCGCAGACGGGAGGTGCCGAACTGATCGCTATCGAACCGCAGATTCTCGCCGGCGCCAAGGCAATGATTGCCGGCGTCACCAAGAGCGCGCAGGGCATGGGCGGCGCGCTGGCGTGGCCGGCGCTGCTGCGCAAACTCGATCTACAGGATCCGGGGTATAAATTCTAATGCCACTCGCCGAGATTCCTCTGAGTGTCTGGCGCAAGCGCAGCCGGACTTTTGTCTTTCGTGGCCAGTCGATCCGCTACTGGACAGTCGGGCAGGGTGAACCGCTGTTGCTGATTCACGGTTTTCCCACCGCCAGTTGGGATTGGCACTACCTGTGGCAGCCACTGGCCCAGCGTTATAAGGTGATCGCCTGCGACATGCTCGGTTTCGGCGATTCGGCAAAACCGCGCAATCACACCTACAGCCTGCTGGAACAGGCCGATCTGCAACAGGCACTGCTTGCCCATCTGCAGGTTGAACAAGCCGTGCACATCCTCGCCCACGACTACGGCGACAGCGTTGCTCAGGAGCTGCTCGCTCGGCACTACGAAAAACGCATCGAAGTTGCCAGTTGCGTGTTCCTCAATGGCGGTCTGTTTCCGGAAACCCATCGTCCGTTGCTGATGCAGAAACTGCTGCTCAGTCCGATTGGCTGGTTGCTCGGCCGCGCGTTCAGCCGTGAGGCGTTGGTCAAGGGTTTCCGGCAGATCTTCGGCCCGCAGACCCAGCCGACTGAAAGCGAGCTGGATGATTACTGGAGCCTGGTCGACAGCAACCATGGCCCGCGCATCATGCACAAATTGATCACTTACATTCCTGAGCGCCGGGTGCAGCGCGAGCGCTGGGTGACGGCCATGCAGCGTGGTGATATTCCTTTGCGGGTCATCGACGGTGCGGTCGATCCGATTTCCGGCGTACACATGGTCGAGCGTTATCACGAGTTGATCCCCGATCCGGACACTGTGCTGTTGCCGGGCATCGGCCACTATCCGCAAACCGAGGCGCCGGTACAGGTGCTCAAGCACTATCTGGCGTTTCGCGATCGTCTGGTTTTGCCTCAGCGCAAGGTGGCGTACTCCTGATTTTCGCCGAGTGCACAAGCTCTCGGCGACCTGACAGTCTCGATCATCCCCCAGCCTTATCGCGCACCATTCAGCCGCAGCCGTGTTCGTTGTGAGCCAAAGCGCCGTGCCTGACACTCGGGGCAATATCCCTTGGCCTGCTGGAGTTGCCGCGATGAATGAACCTGTGCGTTTCGAAGATAAAGTCGTGATTGTCACCGGCGCCGGTGGTGGCCTCGGTCGTGCCCATGCGCTGCTGTTCGCCAGACAGGGCGCCAAGGTGCTGGTGAACGATCTCGGTGGCTCGACACAGGGCGAGGGCGCCAACGCCTCGGCTGCCGACCGCGTGGTGGCGGAAATCCGCGAGGCCGGCGGTATCGCCGAAGCCAACCACGACTCGGTGACCGACGGCGACAAACTGGTACAGAACGCCCTCGATGCCTTCGGCCGCGTCGACGTCGTGGTCAACAATGCCGGGATCCTGCGCGACAAGTCATTTCACAAGATGGACGACGCCGACTGGGATCTGGTCTATCGCGTCCACGTCGAAGGCGCCTACAAGGTCACCCGTGCCGCTTGGCCGCATCTGCGCGAGCAAAACTACGGTCGAGTGATTTTCACGGCATCAACTTCGGGCATCTACGGCAATTTCGGCCAGTCCAACTACGGCATGGCCAAACTCGGGCTGTACGGGTTGACCCGAACGCTGGCGATCGAAGGGCGCAAGAACAACATTCTGGTCAACGCCATCGCCCCAACCGGCGGCACGCGCATGACCGAGGGCCTGATCCCGCCGCAAGTATTCGAGCAACTGAAGCCGGAACTGGTCAGCCCATTGGTCGTATATCTGGCCAGCGAGCAATGCCAGGAAACGTCCGGCCTGTTCGAAGTCGGCGGCGGCTGGATGGGCAAGGTGCGCTGGGAGCGCAGCCTCGGTGCCGGCTTCGATCCGCGCGAGGGGTTCTCGCCAGAGGATGTGGCGGCGCACTGGCAGCAGATTTGTAATTTCGAGGGCGCGGCGCATCCCAAGGACAATATTGAAGCGTTGAAGGAAATGATGGCGAATTTGCAGAAATATTCGATTTGAAGGTAACGGAGCCACCAGCCCTCGCGGCTGGTGGCTCCAGTTGTCAAATGTATCTTTTTTCTGTCATGAACTTGGGCGGCTTCCAGTTAGGTCCTTTGATAGCCAGGCCCTTTTCTCCCTCCAGCAAGATTCCTGCAGCGAAGAGCCGAGAGTACGATGCTTCCAGGGTCCCATACTCGTTGATCAGGTCTCGATTGTGGCGTCTGATCATCATGTCCAGATGTGGCGTTGCCTGAAGTAACGCGAACACCGTGACAATGTCATCCAGAGGTTCATTTTTAACAATCATCTCAACGGTGCTCATTGCCACATCTCCTTCAGCAACTTCTGATAATCACGTTCTTCCTGCTCCATTGCGGCAGCCAGTGCTTCGGGCGTGTAAAGAAGCGCCGGATCATCTTTTAGCCGGAAATCTTCCAACGTTGCTGTATGCACGTTATTCCAGATCGGTGACCCGATTTCTGGCATCTCGGTATCACCGAAGCCTAAAGCTGTGAATCGTTCGAACTCTCTTATCTCGTGAGTGTAGAAACGTCTGTCAGTGTCGGTAGCTTCGAGTTCTCCACGAGCGATTCGCTCCAGGCGATCAAGCATTACGTCATTGGCAGCTGATTGCGGAAACTTTGAAATGTGTAACTTCACAATGTCCGTTCCTTCCGATGAAACAGCGGCTGTTGCCCACTGCAAATCTGATATTTCATCTCCAATCTCGTCAGGGTTGAAACTACGCCCACTGTGCTTCCCTTCTACGGTCGCCCCTTTATAAGGACTGCTGAACACCACATAAAGCGGCTCAATCCCCGAATCAGCCGGAAACACAATGATGAATCGATCCCAGCCTTCAACCAGGATCGGGTTCAGATCCAGCCGCCCTTCAACCGGAACAAGAGAAGCGCCGGAATAGGCGGGCGAATCGGTATCCACTATTGGCAAAGCGGTCGATTGGTCACCCGGCGAGATTGCCGGCGTCCAGGTCAGGAAATCGGTGGGCGAGTCCGATAGTGCGACCTTGTATACGTCGTTGAGCAAATCGTATGCGGCATTGAGGACCAGCACACTTGAGCGAATATGGAAGTCATCACTCGTAGCGACGAACACTTGCGTGCCAGCCCCGAGTCGCCTGACGCCTAGCCCGACCTGCATCTCCAAACTACCCTGCCGGTCCGCGATTTCACGTAGCGTCTCGGCCGGCTCGGACGACAACTCGGCCAGTGGAACGCTCATGGCGAAGCGTTCGCCGTTGCCCAAAGGTGACGGCATCAACAGCGCTGCGAATCCCATCAGTACCGGACTGCCGAACAGCGCCGTGCCCGTCGCTGTCAGGGTCGCTTTTGCCGTACGTAGCGCATTGAGTATTCCCGCCGAGATAGCCGGGCTGAGCGGGACGGCTGTCGAAGCGAAAGAGACGGCCGGGCCGTTGCTTGCCACTGCTCCAGAAGCCGGAAAGACATGTTTCCTTTCATCCTGTAACCGAGCCTGTTCTGCCGCATGGGCCAGCGCCGCTGCTTCAGCTTTGGCATCTGCCTCGGCCTGGGCGATTTTCAACGCAGCCATCCGCTCTTTCTCCCGAGCTTCAGCCTCAGCATTCAGGCGCGCGGTCTCAGCCGCCAGTCGAGCCTGTTCGGCATCGCGACGCTGTTGCTCCGCCAACGCGGCCAGACGTGCCTGTTCGCGTGCGCGGATTTCTTCCTGCTCCCGGCGCGCCGCTTCGGCAATGTCACGCTGGCGCTGTTGCTCCGCGGCAATGCGGGCATGTTCTGCAGCTTGGCGTTGCGCCTCTGCCGCTGCCGCCTGGGCCTGATCCTGGGCCTGCACGGTGGCCAGCCAATTGAGTACGCCAGCCTGTTGCTGGTTGAGCAGCGCCAATGTCTGGCCCAGCAGCCGCGCTTCGTGGGCGGCCCGAAAGGACTCGCTCCACAACGCTCTGCTGCGGACCGCTGCGCCGTGGGCTCGGCGATTGGCCGATGCCTGATTCAGGTAATCCTTGAAGGTTTTTCCCAGTGGATCGCTGCCATAAAAGCGGTTGGCGATGGCAGTCTGCCGTTGAAACTCGGCGCTCTTGCGTTGAATCAACGTGTTCCTGACGCCCACTTCGCCGGCCAGTGCTGCGGCAGGTGGCAGAGGATTCGTCGGTCCTTCCAGCCTGGTCGCCGCCAGTTCGACCTCAATGGTTTGTGGAATCGAGGCGGTTCTTGCGTTGAATTCCTGTTCCACGGCGACTTGCGTTTCATGCATCAATTCACGCGTCTGCGGATTGGCGCCGGCAGGGCCGAACATGCCGCTGTAGGAGTAATTCATGTCGCGTTCTTTGAATGGTTCGAAGCCATCAGGGCCGAGCTCCCTGATATGTACTGGATCCAGTTCCAACGGTGGAGGCTTTGGCATATTCATATCCTTTTGAATGTGCGTTTTCACTCGCTTGAAAGTGCGCACGGATGGCGATGACATCCGTGTCACCAGCGAATGGTTGAGGTGTTTCAAGTTACATCAGAGTGACGGTTATCAAATCCGAGAAGCCCGTCAGTAACAGGGCCTTGTGTCGAAAGGGTTTTCGCGGGTTTTCATCGATGCAGAAGGAATTCGTCCGAGCTTCGAAGAAATGTCCGACGCGCTGATCGGAAGCGTTGCCGAACCGCTATCCAGCCTTTTTAAACGCCCATAAAAAAGGCCGCTGCAAACGCAGCGGCCAAGGTAAGACGTTGGATCAAGGAGCTACAAATCAACGTCAGTGAACACCGGGGTGATAAACCGGAAAATCGATTTATCCGAAACCTGTAGCCAATCGCAGCCGCATGCAGCGGAGCGGGCTCAGCGCTTTCCGCAATGTCCGGGAAAGCGCGCTCAGAATAAGTGCTTGAGCCTGTAGGAAAAATACCGATTCCGGACATGCACTGTTACGGGGCGCGCAACAGTGGCGTGCCCATGCATGGCGCTGATGATGCGCCATCCAGCCAGTCCATGAACCGCTCCAGCCCACGCGGGGCAAGGCCATTCATCCTTTCGAGCGACAACGCAAATACCTCCTTGGTGCGCTTATCGACCGCAGCGCCCGGCAGTAGGGTGGGGCCTTCTGTCACTCACCGGGGAAGACGCATGACAAAAACAACAATGCGCGCCATCTTCACACCGCAGGCGCTGGCCGCTGCGGTGGCTTTGGGTTGCTGCGCCCAGGCGCACGCGGTCGCCTTCAACATCGGCGAAATCGAAGGCACCTTCGACTCGTCACTTTCGGTCGGCGCGAGCTGGGGCCTGCGCGATGCCGACAGTTCGCTGGTCGGCACGGTCAATGGCGGCAGCGGACAATCGTCCACCGGTGATGACGGGCGGCTGAATTTCAAGAAGGGCGAAACCTTCTCGAAAATCTTCAAGGGTATCCACGACCTCGAACTGAAGTACGGCGATACCGGCGTGTTCGTGCGGGGCAAATACTGGTACGACTTCGAACTCAAGGACGAAGACCGCGAGTTCAAACAGATCAGCGACAGCGGCCGCAAGGAAGGCGCCAAATCTTCCGGCGCGCAGATCCTCGATGCATTCGTCTATCACAACTACGCCATCGCCGATTTGCCCGGCACCGTGCGGGCCGGCAAGCAGGTGGTGAGCTGGGGCGAAAGTACCTTCATCGGCAACTCGATCAACAGCATCAACCCGGTTGACGTCTCAGCATTCCGCCGTCCCGGTGCCGAGATCAAGGAAGGCCTGATTCCGGTAAACATGCTGTTTGGCTCGCAGAGCCTGACCGACAAACTTTCGGTCGAAGGCTTCTACCAACTGGAGTGGGACCAGACCGTTCTCGACAACTGCGGCACGTTCTTTGGCGTCGACGTCGCGGCGGACGGTTGCAACAACGGCTACACCGTCGGCAGTCCGGCGGTGGCGCCACTGGTGCCGCTGACCACCGCGTTCGGCCAAGGCATTCAGGTCACCCGCGAGGGCGTGGTGATCCCCCGTGGCGGCGATCGCGATGCGCGCGATTCCGGGCAGTGGGGCACGGCGCTGCGCTGGCTCGGCGAAGACACCGAATACGGCCTCTACTTCATGAACTACCACAGCCGTACACCGACGGTCGGCACCACCACGGCGGGGCTGTCGACACTGGCGGCGTTGCCAGGCATGGTCGGCATTGCCAACGGCCTCGCGCCTGGCAGCGGTGCGGGGCTGGCGCAGAGCGTGATGCTCGGGCGCGGTCAGTATTACCTCGAATACCCGGAAGACATTCGTCTGTACGGCGCGAGTTTCTCCACCACGCTGCCCACCGGCACCGCGTGGACCGGCGAGATCAGCTACCGGCCGAACGCGCCGGTGCAGGTCAACACCAACGACCTGACCCTGGCGCTGGTCAACCCGATTGCCGGCGGCACCGCATCGCCACTCGCCACTTCGCCGGGTGCCGACAACAAAGGCTACCGGCGCAAGGAAGTCACACAGGTCCAGAGCACCCTCACGCACTTCTTCGATCAGGTGCTCGGCGCCGAACGCCTGACCGTGGTCGGTGAAGCGGCGGTGGTGCATGTCGGTGGTCTGGAGTCCCGCAGTGAGCTGCGTTATGGCCGTGATTCGGTCTATGGCCAGTACGGTTTCGGCGGCGATACCGACGGCTTCGTCACCTCGACTTCGTGGGGCTATCGCGCCCGGGCGATTCTCGATTACGCCAACGTCATCGGCGGGATCAACCTCAAGCCCAACCTGTCGTGGTCCCATGACGTCGCCGGTTACGGCCCCAACGGCCTGTTCAACGAAGGTGCGAAAGCCATCAGCGTCGGCGTCGATGCCGACTACCGCAACACCTACACCGCAAGCCTCAGTTACACCGACTTTTTCGGTGGCGACTACAACGTCCTCGAAGACCGTGACTTCGTGGCCCTGAGCTTCGGCGTGAACTTCTGATCTGCCCGAGAAGGATGACTGCAATGCGCAAAACGATTCTGCAATGTGGCGTGCTGGCCTTGAGTTTGCTGGCGGCCAACGTGATGGCGGCGGTGTCGCCGGATGAAGCCAACAAACTCGGCACCAGCCTGACCCCGCTCGGAGCGGAAAAAGCCGGCAACGCGGACGGTTCGATCCCGGCATGGACCGGGGGCATCCCGAAAAACGCCGGCGCGGTGGACAGCAAGGGCTTCCTCGCCGACCCTTTCGCCAACGAAAAACCGCTGTTCACCATCACCGCCGCGAACGTCGAGCAGTACAAAAGCAAGCTCTCCGATGGCCAGGTGGCGATGTTCAAACGCTACCCGGAAACCTACAAGATTCCGGTCTACCCGACCCACCGCACCGTGGGCGCGCCAGCGGAAATCTATGAGTCGGCCAAGCGCAGCGCGCTGAACGTCAACGCGATCAACGACGGCAACGGCCTGGCCAATTTCACCGGCAATCGCTACTACGCCTTCCCGATTCCCAAGAACGGCGTCGAGGTGCTGTGGAACCACATCACCCGTTATCACGGTGGCAATCTGCGGCGGATCATCACCCAGGTCACGCCGCAGACCAACGGCAGCTACACGCCGATCCGCTTCGAAGAAGAGATCGCCGTGCCGCAACTGATGAAAGACATCGACCCGGAAAAAGCCGCCAACGTGCTGACCTTCTTCAAGCAATCGGTGACTGCTCCGGCGCGGCTGGCCGGTAACGTGCTGCTGGTGCACGAAACCCTCGATCAGGTGAAGGAACCGCGTCTGGCGTGGATCTACAACGCCGGTCAACGCCGCGTACGTCGGGCACCGCAAGTGGCCTATGACGGTCCGGGTACCGCGGCCGATGGCCTGAGGACTTCCGACAACTTCGACATGTTCTCCGGCGCGCCGGATCGCTACGACTGGAAACTGGTCGGCAAGAAGGAAATGTACATTCCCTACAACAGCTACAAACTCGACTCGCCGAAGCTCAAGTACGACGACATCGTCAAGGCCGGGCATATCAATCAGGACCTGACCCGTTACGAACTGCACCGCGTCTGGGAAGTGATCGGCACGGTGAAACCGAACGAGCGGCACATCTACGCCAAGCGCCACATGTACATCGACGAGGACAGCTGGCAAGTGGCACTGGCCGATCACTACGACGGTCGCGGGCAACTGTGGCGCGTCGCCGAAGGTCACGCGCAGTACTACTACGATCATCAGGCCCAGGCCTACACGCTGGAAGCGCTCTACGACATCATTGCCGGCCGCTACATTGCGTTGGGCATGAAGAACGAAGAGAAGCACAGCTTCGAATTCGGCTTTGAAGCCAAGGCCGCGGATTACACACCCTCGGCCCTGCGCGCCGAGGGTGTGCGCTAACGCTTGAGCTGCACCGCTGGACAAAAGGCGACCGCACGGTCGCCTTTTTTTATGGCCATCAATCAGCGTGCTGAATACTCGTCAACAAGGGCGCGGGAGAGGGCTAGGGTGAGCGCACAACGATAAGAAGGCTCAGCCGATGACCGCCATGACCCCGTGCCTGGATCGACCCGGATTTTTGCCCAGGCTTTCTTCGCATCATCAACCTCGCAGCCGTTTGAGCGCACCTTTGCTGGCATCCAGCGCGCGGGTGAAGCTGTTGTGCGCGCCCGCGGGCAGTGGCAAAACCGCACTGCTCACCGAATGTCTTCTGCAGGTGCGTACGGAGTGCGAGGCAATCTGGCTGCCGCTGGCAGGCGCGGCGCTCAGCACCGAAGAATTCTGCCTGCGTCTGAGGCGGGCGCTCGGGCTGGTCGAAGGCCTTGACGAAACGCAACTGATGGCGGAGCTGGCCCATTGGTCGAGGCCGACTTCGCTGTTTATTGACGATTACAGTCGTCTGCCGGATCCGGCTCTGGATGCGTTGTTTGATCGCTTGCTGGCAATCAGCAGCCCGGCGCTCACCTGGTGGATCAGCACTCGCCGCCGGCCGCAGTGCAACTGGCCGCGGCTGTTGCTCGATGATGAACTCTACGAATCCGAACCCGCCAGCCTGGCGCTGACTCACGATGAGGTGGTATCGGTGTTGCGCCATTTGCCGCCAGATCAGGCGGACCGTGTCGCTGGCCGCATCATTCAGCGTACCGGTGGCTGGTGCGCGGGGGCGCGCATGGCACTCCTGCAAAAATGTGACTGGTCGCAAAACCCGCAACCACAGCAGCGTGTCGACACTCTTCTGGATTATCTGCAGCACGAACTCTTCAGCAACCTGACGCCGGAGCAGGACGAGGCATGGCGTGTTCTGGCGCACCTGCCACGGTTCAATGCGTCGTTGTGCGAGCATTTGTTCGGCCCCGGCGAAGGCGCCCGGCTGCTGCATGATCTGCAAGTACTGGGCTGCTTTATCGAGCCATGGCAGGAGTCCGCCGATTGGTTGCAGGTCTTCCGGCCGCTGTCGCGAATCATGCAGGCGTCGCACTGGCCATGTGCACGCTCCTGGCACCGGCGCGCCTGTCAGTGGTTCACTGCGGCGCAGGATTGGCGAGCAGCGTTCGAGCAAGCGTTGTTGGCCGAGGAGTACGAAACCGCCGTCAGCCTGTTGCAGCATTTCAACTTCGAAGACTTGTTCGAGGACCAGGCGGTCGTCCTGCTGTTGCGCTTGCACGAGCAGCAAAGTCAGGAGCTGACCCTGATGACACCGCAGCTGGTCGGACTGGTCACGGGCGCCTTATTGTTTGCCGGGCGATTTCAACAGGCCGGGCAATGCATGGTCCATCTCGGCCGCTTCATGCCGCAGCCGACAGCGCAACTGGAGCAGCAACTCTTGGCCCGCTGGCAGGCGCAACAGGGTTGGCTTTGCCACCTGCAAGGGCAAATGGAGCCGGCGCGCGCCTGTTTTCAGGAGGCGTTGTCAGCGCTGGCTGACGATGCCTGGCAGGCGCGTGTGATGTGCCTGTCGGGACTGACCCAGCAGGCGTTGCTATGCGGTGAACTCGATCAGGCCCACGCCCTTAACCGCGAGGCGCTGTGCCTGGCGCGCGCGCATGGCTCCCTGTTGTTCGAGGGGTTGCTGGAGCTTGATCATGCGCAATGGCTTGAGCAGCGAGGAGCGCCTGTACGCGCTGAAAGTCTGCTGGTGGACATCGAGCAATTGCTGCGTCAGCGCACTATGGTGCCCACGCCGCTGCTGGGGCGGATTGCCCTGCGACGCGGACGGCTGGCGCTGTGCATGGGGCTTGAAGAGCAGGCTGCGCAGCTGTTCAGCCAAGGTCTCGAAGACTGCTTGCGCAGCCAGGACAAGCGGGTCCTGTATGGTTATCTGGGGCAGGCGCAACTGGCCGGCAATCGCGGTGATTACGCGTGCGCTTTCGAGCGCCTGCGCGAGGCCGAAAGGGTCATGCAGCAGCGGCAGATTCCCGATACGGTCTATCGCGGTGTCGTGTTGCAGGTCAGCAGCCAGTTCTGGTTGCAGCAGGGGCGACCGCATCTTGTCCAGGAAGCGTTGGGCCGACTGCTACGGCATTACCGAGGACCCTCTGCGTTGCAGGCGCCACCTGCGACGTTCGAACTGATTATTCGCATCGAATACTTGCTGGCCTGCGCGCATGCGCAATTGAATCCGGACGAAACCGGTCTGCCAGGCATTGATCGATTGTTGAAACATGTTCAGGCCAAAGGCATGTTGGCGGCAGAAACGGAGTTGCTGCTGGCCTACACCCAGTTGGCCGAATCCAGCGGTGAGGCGGTGCAGGCGCAGCAGGCTTTCCAGCGAGCCGCAATGCTGGTGGAGCGCTGCCAGTTGCAGCAAGCCCTGCGCGAGTGGGAATTACGCCGAGGCAACATCGGCACAACGTCTGCCAGGCAGGTTCCTGACTGGCAATGCGACGAGGTTGATCAGGCACCAGGCCTCAGTCGGCGCGAACGCGAAGTGCTGATGTTGATTGCCCAAGGTGCTTCGAACCAGCAAGTTGCAGAACAACTTTTTATCTCGCTGCATACTGTAAAAACCCATGCGAGACGTATTAATGGGAAGTTGGGTGTGGAGCGCAGAACTCAGGCTGTGGCCAAGGCGAAGTTGCTGGGAATACTTGTTTAGTATTTTGCTTTGCTTTGAATGTAAATGGTTTGCTTTATTTGTGGGCATGTTTTGTAAATTGTTCAAGCTTCAAGTGGCTTGGAAAAGAAACTACCTTGCAACTATCTGCAGTGGCCGCACTTGCGGCTCTGGATGGTCAAGTAAGGGAACGTTGTGATCAAGTTATTTAAAAGTTTGATGTGTGATTCGCTGGGTGAACAGGTTTCATGGGCTGAAGAGTGGAAAAAGGCAAGCCATGTCAAAACGGAGATGTTCAAGATTATCGGCGCCGTGCCGAGCGTTATGGATATTCTGCGCAATATGCTTCAAGGTGAATTGAAACGTCTGGGCAAAACAGTCGATATCGACAAGGTCTATGTCAATACCGATCCTGCTTTTCCCGCCAGTGCAGACCGGCCTTCGGGCACTCTTTGGGAAGTCACCGTTTACTGCCTCGATAACAATGTCAGTCCTGCTTACATTATGGGCGGCGATGGGGTTTTTTATCTGCCGGACACGTTCAGTGAGCAGTTCAAAGTAAAGATCATCGACACCATTATTGTCGAAGATCTGATTGCTGCCGTAGCTGCCGGACTGGAAAAAACGTTGCGCGGCGAGATCGCAAAATTCTGGGCGGCGCCCGTGAAAGCCGTTCTGGCTGACAGTGCGCCGTTGTCCAATAAGCAGGCTTTCATCCAAGCCTATGCCATGGTCACAAGTGCAGAGCTGTCGCTGTCGGTCATGGCCAATGTGCTTGATGCCGGGCTGGGTGAGCGATTCGCCCTTCTGCTCAGATCGGACAGCGGTCGCGCGGCGTTTGAAGTCAACCTGCAACCGCCGCAGAATTACCTTCTGGCGTGCCAGCCCTGTTTCGTTCTGGACAACGCCGAGCGTGCGGGCGCAGAGATGCCGCTGGTAAATGAATCCACCTCTTACCTCTTGCATACGCCGGAAAAAGGCTTCGAGTATTTTGACAAGAATGTTGATTTGCATCGCGAACTTCAGAAGCGGCTGTTGCTGGGTAGCGACCAGATCAGATATCCGAAAGCCACGCAAAGTCCTTATGCCTTTAGTGTAGAGACTCATCTCAAAGGCCAGCTTGAAAGCGTGTCGTCCTTGGTCAATAGCCGAGATAACCCGCTCATATCCGCGCTGCAGGACAATCAGGGCCTGCACGTGCTGCGCCGCGGTATCGATAGCCGCTTCGATCTGCTCTGGGCTGCACTGAAACGTACCGACTGGCCGCTTTGGCTGCAGACCGCTGGTAGCGACATTCAAGAGCGATATAGCCAGCTGGAAAAGTCCAGGGACCAATACCAGGCTATTTATTCGAATGCGTTCGATGCATGTTTTTCACTCAAGGATTATGTGGTGCGGAAGTTCGCTGAATGGGCAGACAGCGTGCTGGGCGAACATCTTGATGCGCAAGTGATACGTGTCCACAGTTCCTACACTTTGCAGATCGGCGGGCGAACTATCGAGCAGGAAGAAACACGAACGCTGACAGAGTTTATTGTTTCCGGTCTGCACGACAATGGTTATAAAGCCAATCTGACTATCATTGGCGCTCCTGTCGGAAGCCGGCTGACGACGCAGGCGCTAGAACAATGGCTGGAGCATCGTAACCTGCGACTGGAGTTTGCCGGAAGTTTTGCATTCTCGCCTTCCGATGATTATCAGCAGGCTTATCGAAACTGCCTGTATAGCCAGATGGAGTTTGCAGTTTTCGTTGCTCGACATTCTGGGAAGTTGGATTCCACCGATGCGAATATCATTGCTCGCGCCATGGCCAATGACCCTGCGGTGACCGTCCAGGGTTTGCGAATCAGATTGCAGGCGCCGGCATTGAAAGACGTCCTGGTTATTTCGGCCAGAGAATATGTACCTTCGCTGATGTTGGTCAGAATGCCTGGCGGTGAATTCGAGCTGCAGAAGTTTTCCGATCTTTATGCGGCGAACCGTTGGCTGGAGTCGGCAATGTCCGCCGATCGTGAATACGCTGCCTTGCTGATCCATCCAGACTACCTGCACGAAGCAGGCGAGTTGCTCGGCAGCGCTCGCACACAACTGAGCTATCGCTACACCCTCGATAGCCGTCCGGCCGATCTTCATCTGGATACCAAAGCACCGCTTGCCGATTACGTGAATGCCGCCTACCGAGCCGAAGTTGCCCTGCACAAGGCTATTGCACCAGTAGGTTATCGAGCGCTTGGCGTTGAAGGCCGCAAGCGCTATTCGCGCCTGTCCACCGAACTCAAGGCGCTGTCTACGGTTGATGCTCGAGACAATGGTTTCCCGACATTTGAGCAGTTCACCTATGACTCGGTGAAAACTCAGATAGAAGATATTTTGCGTACACGTGGCAGCAACGTTTCGGTCAATCCTGACCAGATTATTGTTCAGACCGAAGATTTCCGTAAAAGCGTTACCGACCTATTGCTTGAGGGGCTCGCTTTTGACGCGGTAAACCCAGCTTACGAAACGAAATTCAGCCCGAAGTACTATTTGGTGAATGGGCATCCCCTCGTTGAAAAACTGGATATCCGAGACCTGTCCTCGCTGTCGAAAACGTTCCGTCCAGGTGATCGATATGCCGCGATGCTGAAAGAGCAATATCAGAACAAGGCGCATCCCGGTTACGCATTCAAACGTGCAGTGCACGCCTGCAAAATCCGCTGTGAGATGTACTGCAATGCTTTTGCCGACTTTACCAACGGCAGGTTATCCACGGAGTCGTTCTCGGCCATCCAACGGGTCATCGATAATCTGAAAGAAAGCGGCGGCTATGAGTCAATCTCCAATAGCGTCTCCGAAGGTGACGTCGGTGTGTATAAATTCAATATCGGCGCGCTGGGTCTGACGACTGCCGGGGATCGTACGGTTGGCGGCGTTTATATTTTCCGACTGAAGCTGTCTTCAGGGTTCGCCGATTTGCTCTATACGCCGGATGCGCCGGACCTGGTCAGCTTCCGGCCAATCGCTGAGTTCATTCCCTCGATTCGTCTGCGAAACGATCCGTTCAGGAGCTACTACAGCGAGCGGATACTGCTGGTAGACCAAAAGGTGATCAACGACTATTTCGACAAGCTGGTTGCAACAGTCGATGCCAAACCGGTCATTCGCACGCAGCAGCGGTCGTTACTGCCGGATCTGTTCACTTTCCATGACGAGCGAGTGCGCCGTGCATTGAGTGATATCGACGAGCGCACCACCAGTCTCAATGAAATCATCGTCGGTCTGGTTTACGACAACCTGTTGAAAGCGGCAAACATCGTGAGCCTGCTGGTGCCTCCTGTGGGCACTGTCGTGGTGGCTGTGCAGATGATGAAAAGCATTTACGACGCCTCTCAATCGCATAAACGAGGCGACTACCGCGCTGCGCTGGGACATGTGCAGGAAACACTGACCGGCCTGTTGACCCTGGGCAAAGCCGTGGCGGCGGGTAACCCGGTCAAGGAAGTCACCCATGCACAGCGGTCGTTTCTCAGCCTGTTCGAGGACGCGCGGACGGTTGCGGAACTGGTCACGTATTACACCGGCCAGGAAGACTTGAAAGAGATACTCGTCGAACTGTTCAACACGTTGATGGAAGGCGCTGATGCCAGCCTGAGCAAAACCACCGTTCATTGATCGTATTGTGAATAGTTACCGCTCGTTCAATGGGCAAGAGCGTTATCGTTCGTAGCCCATCCGCCAACTCACGGCCCGCGTAGCCGCCAGCAACCGCTGCGCCGCCGGGCCGTTTTCGTCGGCGTGGAACAGCGAGGTCGGGCCGACGATGGTCAGCACCGCAGCGATCTGCCCGACCGCGTTGAACACTGGCGCAGAAAGCGCATCCACACCCGGCATCAACAAACCATGCACGTGATGCAGACCGCGTTCGCGGATCTGTTCACACAGCGCTGCATAGGCTGTTTCATCCTTGAGCGGATGCTCCGCGACAGCGATTTCCTGCTCACGCAAGTCGTCGGTTTCCCGATGCGGCAGGTAAGCGCTGAACACCAGCCCGGTGGACGAACTGAGCAGCGGCAGCACCGAACCCAATTGCGTCACCACCGTCACCGCGCGCACCGCTGGTTCGATGTGCACCACGGTTGCGCCCTGATTGCCCCACACCGCGAGGAAGCAGGTTTCGTTGAGTTCATCGCGCAACTCGGACAGCGGCAGGGCAGCGACCTTCAACACGTCCATGCTGTTGAGCGCGGCCAGGCCCACCCGCAGCGCTTCGCGACCGAGGCCGTAATGGTTGGTGGCGGCGTTCTGTTCGGCAAATCCCGAAGCAATCAACGCCTGCAGATAGCGATGCACCTTGCTCGCCGGCATCTGCACGTGTTCGGCCAGACGCGACAGCGAAGTCGACGGTGACAACTCGGCCAAAGCCTTGAGGATGTCGGTGCCGACCTCGGCGGAGCGGACTTTCTGTTTGCCGTTGCTGTCGCTGGTTTTTTCCATGGGGCTGGCGGTTCCGGTTCGAGTGGGCGTCTTTATAGCTTGACGCTGGATAGCGAGCAAATTACGTTATGCGTAATCAGATTACGATAATAACAACCCCGGCGTGCCGAGACCTCTGAGCCAGAGCGATGGGCCATTGCCGACTCCCTGTTCAGGAGGCTCCATGAACCTCGATTCAACCGCGCAGGACTTGGTTTACCAGTCCGGCTTCGGCAACGAATTCAGCACTGAAGCGTTGCCCGGCGCGCTGCCCGTTGGCCAGAATTCCCCGCAAAAAGCCCCATACGGCCTGTATACCGAACTGTTCTCCGGCACCGCGTTCACCATGCCGCGCAGCGAAGCGCGCCGCACCTGGATGTACCGGATTCAGCCATCGGCCAATCACCCGGCGTTCGTCAAACTGGAACGGCAACTGGCCGGCGGACCGTTGGGTGAAGTGACGCCCAATCGCCTGCGCTGGAATCCACTGGAGCTGCCGACCGAACCGACGGATTTCATCGATGGCCTGGTCAGCATGGCCGCAAACGCCGGCGCCGAGAAACCGTCCGGCATCAGCATTTATAACTACGCCGCCAACCGTTCGATGGAGCGGGTGTTCTTCAACGCTGACGGTGAAATGCTGCTGGTGCCGCAACTCGGTCGCCTGCGTATCGCCACCGAACTGGGCGTACTCGAAGTGGCGCCGCTGGAAATCGTCGTGCTGCCGCGTGGCCTGAAATTCCGCGTCGAATTGCTCGACCCGCAGGCACGCGGTTACCTCGCCGAGAACCATGGCGCGCCGCTGCGCCTGCCGGATCTGGGGCCGATCGGCAGCAACGGTCTGGCCAATCCACGGGATTTCCTTGCCCCGGTCGCTGCCTACGAAAACCTCCAGCAACCGACCACTCTGGTGCAGAAGTTCCTTGGCCAGTTGTGGGCCACCGAACTCAATCATTCACCGCTCAACGTGGTCGCCTGGCACGGCAACAACGTGCCGTACAAATACGACCTGCGCCGTTTCAACACCATCGGCACAGTGAGTTTCGATCATCCCGATCCTTCGATCTTCACCGTACTGACCTCGCCGACCAGCGTGCACGGTCTGGCCAACCTCGATTTCGTGATCTTCCCGCCGCGCTGGATGGTCGCCGAAAAGACCTTCCGGCCGCCGTGGTTCCATCGCAACCTGATGAACGAATTCATGGGCCTGATCCAGGGCGAATACGACGCCAAGGCTGAAGGTTTCGTGCCCGGCGGCGCCTCGTTGCACAGCTGCATGAGCGCCCACGGCCCCGACGGCGAGACCTGCACCAGGGCGATCAACGCCGAGCTTGCACCTGCAAAAATCGATAACACCATGGCCTTCATGTTCGAGACCAGCCAGGTGCTGCGCCCAAGCCGTTTCGCCCTCGACTGCCCTCAATTGCAATCCAGTTATGACGCTTGCTGGGCCTCGCTGCCCGCCACGTTCGACCCGACCCGGAGATAACCCATGACACAGAATTCCATCCCCCGCAGTTGGGTCGCTTCGGCCAACGGTCACAGCGATTTCCCCTTGCAGAATCTGCCGCTGGGCGTGTTCAGTCTCAACGGTTCGACGCCGCGCGCGGGCGTAGCGATTGGCGAGCACATCTTCGATTTGCAGGTGGCGCTTGAGGCCGGGCTGTTCGACGGTGTCGCACGCAGTGCGGTGGAAGCCATGCACGGCGGGCAGTTGAACGCGTTCTTCGAACTTGGCCGTGAGGCGCGGGTTGCCCTGCGCGAACGCCTGGTCGAACTGTTCAGTGAAGGCAGCACCCTGCGCGGCAGCATCGAAGCGCAAGGCGCGAAAGTCTTGCCACTGGCTGCCGATTGCCAGATGCACCTGCCGGCGCGAATCAGCGATTACACCGACTTCTACGTCGGCATCGAGCACGCGCAGAACGTCGGCAAACTGTTCCGTCCGGATAACCCGCTGTTGCCGAACTACAAGCACGTGCCGATCGGTTACCACGGTCGCGCTTCCACGGTGCGAGCGTCCGGCACCGACGTGCGTCGGCCGAAAGGCCAGACGCTGCCAGCCGGGCAGACCGAACCGGTATTCGGCCCCTGCGCACGTCTGGATTACGAACTGGAACTGGGCATCTGGATCGGCCAGGGCAATGAGATGGGCGAGCCGATTGCCATCGGTGACGCTGCCGAGCACATCGCCGGTTTCTGCCTGCTCAACGACTGGTCGGCACGGGATATCCAGGCTTGGGAATACCAGCCACTCGGGCCGTTTCTGTCGAAGAGTTTCATCACCAGTGTTTCGCCCTGGGTGGTGACGGCCGAAGCGCTTGAGCCGTTCCGCACGGCACAGCCGGCGCGTCCTGAAGGTGATCCGCAGCCGTTGCCGTATCTGCTCGACAAGCGAGATCAGGACGGCGGCGCCTTCGACATCGAACTGGAAGTGCTGCTGCGCACCGAAGCCATGCGCGAGCAGAATCTGCCGGCCCATCGCCTGACCTTGAGCAACACCCGCTACATGTACTGGACCGTCGCGCAAATGGTCGCGCACCACAGCGTCAACGGTTGCCAATTGCAGGCCGGTGACCTGTTCGGTTCGGGCACTTTGTCCGGCCCGGAAAACGGCCAGTTCGGCAGCCTGCTGGAGATCACCGAGGGCGGTAAAAAGCCGATCGAACTGGCCTCAGGCGAGGTGCGCAAATTCCTTGAGGACGGTGACGAAATCATCCTGCGCGCTCGCTGCGCCCGCGAAGGTTTTGCCTCGATCGGCTTCGGCGAATGTCGCGGCACCGTGATCGCTGCGCGCTGACGGGAGCGGCTCATGGATCTCTACACTTATTACCGTTCCACTTCGTCGTACCGGGTGCGGATCGCGCTGGCGTTGAAGGGCCTCGATTACCAGGCGCTGCCGGTCAACCTGATCGCATCGTCGGGTGGTGAACATCGGCAACCGGCGTATCTGGCGCTCAATCCGCAGGGGCGGGTGCCGACCTTGCGCACCGATGACGGCGCGCTGCTGATTCAGTCGCCGGCGATCATCGAGTATCTGGAGGAGCGTTATCCACAGGTGCCGCTGCTGCCGGATGATCTGCTGGCCCGCGCGCGGGTGCGCGGTGTGGCGGCGGTGATCGGCTGCGACGTGCACCCGCTGCACAACGTCAGCGTACTCAATCGCCTGCGCCAGTCCGGGCAGGATGAAACGCAGGTAATGGAGTGGATCGGGCATTGGATCAGCCAAGGGCTGGCGACGGTGGAGCAGTTGATCGGCGACAGCGGTTTCTGTTTTGGCGAATGGCCGTGTGTGGCGGATGTGTATCTGATTCCGCAGTTGTATGCCGCAGAGCGGTTCAACGTCAGCCTGGAGGCGTATCCGAAGATTTGCCGTGTGGCTGCGTTGGCGGCTGAACATCCGGCGTTTATCAACGCGCATCCTGCCAATCAACCGGACACCCCGTAACTGAAGACCAAAAACCTGTGGGGGCGGTTTGCCCGCGATAGCGATCGTCCAGACACCCTTGTGTTGAATGTGCCGCCGCCATCGCGGGCAAGCCCGCTCCCACAGGGATCGAGGTGGCAATAGCGAAATAATCATAAAAACAAAAAACAGGTACCTTGCGATGCATAACCAGATTGCCAGTTTCCGTGCGGCGCTCGACGCCCGGCCTGTGTCCCGGTATCAGTGGTTGCTGTTGATTCTGCTGGCGTTGCTGCTGGTCACCGACGGTTATGACGCCCAGGTGCTCGGTTATGTAGTGCCGGCGCTGGCCCAGGACTGGGGGCTGGAAAAATCCGCGTTCGGGCCGGTTTTCAGTGCCAACCTGCTCGGCCTGACCCTCGGGTCGCTCGCGGTTACGCCGCTGGCTGACCGCTTCGGTGTGCGTCGCATTCTGCTTGCCTGCGTATTGATCTACGCCACGCTGACGGTGCTGATGGTTTTCGCCGATTCGCTGAACACGCTGATGATCGCGCGATTCATTTGCGGCATCGGCATGGGCGGCGCGATGCCCAGCGCCATGGCCTTGATGTCGGAATATTCACCACCGCGTCTGCGCACGCTGATGGTGACGCTGGCTGCCTGTGGTTTCTCGTTCGGTGGGGCGGCGGGCGGTTTTGTTGCCGCCGGTTTCATCGATCAGTTCGGCTGGCAGGCTGTGTTCCTCGCCGGCGGCGTGACGCCGTTGCTGCTGTTCCCGTTTCTCTGGTGGATGTTGCCGGAATCGCTGCCGCGTTTGCTGCGTGATGCACCGCCGTATGCCCGGCTGCGCAAAGTCAGCGCGCAGATGTTGCCGGATTGGCAGCCACCGCTGGCCAGCGTCGAGCAGAACGAGCGTGAGCAGGGCAGCAAACTGACCGTGGTCGAGTTGTTTCGCAACGGCTACGCGCGGCCAACCTTGCTGATCTGGGCGACGTTTTTTGTCAGCCTGATTCTGTTGTATTTCATGATCAGCTGGCTGCCAACGCTGCTGCTGGAAAGCGGATTGAAACTCAACGAAGCCAATCTGGTGACGTCGATGTTCCTGTTCGCCGGGACCCTCGGAGCGATTTGCATGGCCTGGTTCGCCGACCGTTTGCAACGCAAGGTGCGCCTGCTGTCCGGGGTGTTGGCAGGGGCGGCGCTGTGCACGATTCTGCTCGGGCTCAACCACGACGATCCGCGTTTTCTGGTGGCCTGTGTGTTTGCCGCCGGGTTCTGCATCATCGGCGGGCAACTGACGCTGAATGCCTTTGCCAGTAACTTCTACCCGGCCCATGTGCGTGCCACCGGCACCGGATGGGCATTGGGTGTGGGCCGTTTCGGTTCGATCCTCGGGCCGCTGTTCGGCAGCCTGCTGCTGGCGATGCACATACCGGTGGCGCAGATTTTCTTCTTCTGCGCGATCCCGGCGGTGATTGCCGCACTGCTGATCATTCAGGTGCGCTCGCCCACTGATGCCTCCCGAGCCACCGTGGGAGCGAGCCTGCTCGCGAAGAACGATAACGTGGTTTGACCGGAGACTGAGGTGCCTGCTTCGCGAGCAGGCTCGCTCCCACACAGGTTTGTGGGGCCTCAAGGATGGGGGCAGCCCGCGGAAGGTAGTTAATGCACGACGGAGTTGGGCGGCAGATGGCCGAGGCGTTCGGTCAGGCGCAGGCGCTGGATCGGGTCTTCACTGAGCAGCAACGCGTGCTCAAGGTCGAAGCGCTCGGCGTTTGGGCAGTCCAGCCGTTGATACAGACTGGCCCGGGCCATGTAATCGGCGGCTTTGGCGCCGCCCAGTTCGAGCACTCGTTCCGCGTCGATCAGCGCGGCAATGTAATCGTCGTGGGTCAGGTGCAATTGGCGCAGGTTGCGTGACAGACGCTGCAGCATCTGCACTGGCGTTGCGCTCAGCAAATGTTCGGCGCTGAGCTGCATGTTCGGCCCGTATTGGCGTTGCAACAGTTCGCGACAGTCGTTGGGATACAAGCGTCGCCCGCCGCAAGGGTCGAGCAAGTGGTCGGCGCCGGGTACCCGCAACAGGAAATGCCCGGGGAAGTTGACCCCGACCAAAGGAATCTCGAGGCCATGCGCCAGTTCCAGTGCGATCAACGCCAATGCCAGCGGCTGACCGCGCTGGGTGTGCAACACGCGGTGCAGCAGCGCCGCCTGTGGGCGCAGCGGCAGGAAATCATCCTGTGCAAAACCGAGATCGACCATGCGCCGCAACAACGGTTGCGCCAGTTCGCTGACCGGCAGCATCGGCAGGCCATAGCTGACGCGTAGTTGCAGATCCTTGAAGGTGCGCAACCATGCCTCGGGCTCGAGGGTTTTGTCGTGCTCGGCACTTATCCACAGCGCAGCTTCCAGCAGGGCTGGCGGTGAACGATGCAGGCATTCGAAAAAGCGTTGGCGCGCACTCATCTGAATCTCCCTCCAATGCCTCGTTTTAGCCCCGTCCGGGTTGTTCGTCCAGTACCGGGCGCGTTGAGCGCGAGTTATAGCGGCGCAACATTGTCCGCTCGGCGGCTCATGCCGGTGCGCGCCAGCAATTTTCAGGGGCAAGCCTATACTGGCGTTCTACAAGAAGTGATTCGGGAGCCTGTCGATGTTCGCTCTCATGCAAAGCACTCGCCTGGAATCGCTGCACCTGAGCGTGGACCCGGTCACCGGGTTGAAGGCGGTCATTGCCATTCATGACAGTCGCCTGGGGCCAGCCCTGGGCGGCTGCCGTTACCTTGCCTATCCCAACGACGAATCTGCGGTCGAGGACGCCATTCGCCTGGCGCAAAACATGAGCTACAAAGCCGCGCTGGCCGGCCTTGCGCAGGGCGGCGGGGTGGCGGTGATCGTGCGCCCGGCCCATGTCGAGAATCGCGCCGCGTTGTTCGAGGCTTTCGGCCGTTGCATCGAGCAGCTCGACGGTCGCTACATCACCGCGATCGACAGCGGTACTTCAGTGGCGGATATGGACTGCATTGCCCAACAGACGCGGCATGTCACCAGCACCACCTCGGCAGGCGACCCGGCACCGCATGCGGCCATGGGCGTGTTCACCGGCATTCGCGCCACGGCGATGGCGCGTCTGGGCAGCGACAACCTCGAAGGCCTGCGCATCGCGATTCAGGGGCTAGGCAATGTCGGTTATGCACTGGCCGAGCAACTGCACGCGGCGGGCGCCGAGTTGCTGGTCAGTGACATCGATCACGGCAAAGTGCAACTGGCGATGGAACAGCTCAATGCTCACCCGATCGCCAACGACGCATTGCTCAGCACGCCGTGCGACATTCTCGCGCCTTGTGGGTTGGGCGGTGTGCTCAACAGTCACTCGGTGTCGCAACTGCGCTGTTCCGCTGTGGCCGGTTCGGCGAACAATCAACTTTCCCATCTGGATGTGGCGGATCAACTGGAACGGCGCGGGATTCTTTATGCGCCTGACTATGTGATCAATGCCGGCGGGCTGATTTACGTTTCGCTTAAACATCGTGGCGAGGAGTTGCCGACGATTACGGCGCATCTGTCGAAAATCAGTTCGCGGCTCACAGAAGTCTTCGCTCACGCGCAGGCGGAAAAACGTTCGCCGGCGCGGGTGGCGGATGAGTTGGCGGAGAAAGTTTTGTATCGCTAAAAAAGCAAAAGATCGCAGCCTTCGGCAGCTCTTACACTCAGAATGTAAGAGCTGCCGAAGGCTGCGATCTTTGTAATTACTTCGGCGCTTTCGCTGCTTTGGCGGGCTTCGCCGGCGCCTCGTCAGGTTCTGCCGCTTCAGCTTTTTCGACAGGCTCGGCCGGCGCGTTGATCAGCTCCGACAGCGCATCGGGCTGGCTCTTGAACGCCCGGGCGAACACATCGCGATTCTTCGCCATGTAGATCCCGGCTTCTTCCACTTGCTGTTCGGTCAGGGACGGAACGGCTTTTTGCAGCACATCGGCCAGATATTCGGCCAGTTCGAGCATTTTGTCATGACGATCAGCTTCGGCTTTATCCATGAACAAGCGCTCCAGATCTCGGCTGCTGCGGTATACCACTTCGACGGCCATTCACCACCTCACATGCCTTCACGTTAAGTTGTCTTGACGACTACTGTATCCATGTACAGCGAAAAGGATAAGCGAATCCCTGCGCCATGGGTAGTGGCTTTTCAATGTAGACCGGATTTGGCGTTTGTCAGGGCGACGGTGTGGCTGCTATTCGCGAGCAGGCTCGCTCCCACGGGGATTGTGCAAAGCCGCGAGCCTGCGACCAAACGCCACGGCGCGGGATTTGCGGCGGATCGCCATGATGCGTGGCCCTGAACCTGCATGAAAACCATTGCAACAAGGCGCGCGCGCAAAACCGTCACGTGCGATACGCATCATCCGCCCGAAACGGGCTAAGGAAACTCATCGTGAAAATAAACTGGGCCGAGAAACTGCGGCGTAACGTGCATCAACTGGCCGAGTCCCTGGGCAACCTGTTCGTCGAAACCTTTCATTACCTGGCGCTGTTTGCCATCGGTGCGGTGACGGCGTGGGCGGCGGTGATGGAGTTTCTCGGGATGCTCGAAGTCGGGCACATCAAGATCGATGACATTCTGTTGCTGTTCATCTATCTGGAACTGGGCGCGATGGTCGGGATTTATTTCAAGACCAAGCTACCCGTTACTAACAATTTTTCTCGGTCCTTCGAAATTTAGAAAAACCAGAAAAATCATAGGTTATGGCATAGGTCGCATTTCTGAGGCTCTGAATTTCTGTTCAGATATTTTTTATTGGTTTGGTGTGCGAGGGGAGGGGTAGTATGAAATGGGCAGATAGGATGCGGCTAAGGTTGCATGCAGGGGCGAACAGCCTTGGGAATCTTGGGGTTGAACTGTTTCACTACCTCGCCCTGTTTGGAATCGGTACGATCACTGTATATGCAGGTATTACGACATTCATCGACATGCTTCATCAAGACAAAATCAGCGTCGATGACATTCTGCTGTTGTTCATTTATCTCGAATTGCTGGCGATGAGCGGAATCTATTTTCGCACAAATCATATGCCGCTCAGGTTTCTGCTCTACATAGGCGTAACCGCTTTAATTCGACTGCTGATTAGCGACGTTTCGCATCACAAGTCTCCAGACGAAGGGATTCTCTACCTGACTGGTGGGGTGGTGCTGCTTTCTATTTCTATTTTAGTTGTGCGATTTGCGTCAGCAAGATTTCCATCTGCCAAGGAAAGAGCAGAGTGATTTTCATAGATGGACGATATCGAGTTTTTATCAGAGGCCGTAGGTGAGGAGGAAGGATTGGTCTGAGTAACATTGATTTATGAGAGCTTGGCTTTGGATTGTCATTGCTTTCCAAAGCTAGCCTCGACTGTGTTCTACCAATTCAAACGGCTGGTTTTTTTAAATACATTCGCTTATTTAAATATAATTCCACATTGATTATGAATCTAGATAAAAAGTCTTCGCAACTTTCCTGTATTTGTGAAAGGTCTTTTGAGGTATATCCTCGACAAGATGCTAAAAAGCTCTCTTCGCCATGAGCTAGTTTATTCCTTTTTTGCTTGACGACTAGCATGTTTTTGGTTCCTGAAGGCTTTGTTATTGGTATGCCATACACCTTAGCTATAGCATTTATTTTCTTTTCATCAAGATTCCCAGAAAATAAATTGATTCTTTTTCCATACTCTTCTAGCAGCGGTAGAGATAATGACTTGGAGAGTATCTTCTCTATGTTCTCAAATGCATACTTAGGGTTGTTGAAGTGGTAGTTGGTGCATATTTTCTTTGTGAAAATAGAAAGATCTTCATACTCAATAGCATTGGCGGTGGCGTGGATCTTTTCAAAGGCAGCGTATACGGTTGCTTCTATGTTGTTATAGAGCATAATTAATAGGCTGGATTTAATAATTGATGACTCTAAAATTTTTCCGGCTTTTTCTTCAAGTTCTTTAATGTGGTTTAAAAGTATTGTGCATGAGCTTGCTCGCGAATTTTTGTCATTTAGAATCTGTTTCATAAATCTCCGAAAGGCAGCTATAAGCTGCCTTGTTGCAGTATGCTTATGCGCCAATCAATTTTCTTGTTACGTAGTCGATTCGGAGTCGTATCTTTTCAGGAGTATGGGTATGGTATTTACCTGCCACCGCAGAATGGAAATTACGGTCGCTCAGCCATGTGGATACGTTGATTTTATTCAATGTAAGATCGGGTCTTTCTTGTAGGGCCAAATGAGAGCCTACAGATATTGCTTCGAAGAATATACGAGACACTCCTTGGCCTGGGCGTTTGCAGAATCCGTGCTCGTAATTTTTTGCGACGAAATTCAGCATGTCGTCAAACTGTTTTTTCTTTATTTGTTTCTCATTCTCAGTGAAATTTAAATTTTGATTTTTCAGATAGTCATCAAGCGTATAGCCAACTCCTTTGTTGAAGGATGAATACTTCGGGGCGTTGTCTATTAATGTGAAGAATCTTAGGATCAGTTCTTCATGTTCTTGACGGTTGTCGACTGTTTTTGCGAGAGGTGCGAGTGCCTTAAGAAGGGGGTTCTTTGCGCATTCGTCATATATAAAACTGGTGAATGGGCCTCGATAAATTCCCTTGCGTTTTTCCATGTTTCGTAGAAGATCGCTACCCCGATTGATTCTCTCAAATAGGTCATTCTTGACATCTTCAGTGGCGTATTCTGAAAGAACGATCATTCTTATGGGTGTGTTTTTTATTTTTCTTTGTCTTGAGATTGGTAGTTCACTAAAACTAAATCCGTTCATCTTTGTAAGCTTTTCAAGGTTACTCAGCTTTAATTCGCCATTTAAGAATGCCGCTAATGTTCTTACACGCTGCGAACCGTCGACTATTTCTAATCGACCGCTAGAGTTCTCAGCAACAAATATGATGGGGATAGGAAGGCCGAGAGTTATGGATTCTATAAGCCTAGACTGCCTAATGACGTCCCAAACAAACTCCCTTTGGTAGTCAGGAACATAAATTTCATTCTCGTCCGAGTCAATATTTTCAAGGTATTTTTGAACAATTATCTCAATCGTGAACTCTCTAGTGTCGAAGTCTACGGTTTTCTGCTGCTCTAGAATTTGATTTTCCAAATCATCTATTTTCTTAGATGGCATATAATGTCCTTAAGTTTGGTTTTTCAGGATTGTTTGAGTTAGGTCTGTTAGCGATAAGGCGAAAGCTTACCAACGAGTCTGTGTGGTTTTTTGGTACCTATACTGGAGTTGCCTGTAATCGAATCCAGAATGTATAAATTGTTACGCTGTCGGCTAATGTAATGTGTTGCGGTCGCGGCGGATGATACAAGCCCATCAGACCAGCAAGGTATGTGATCAGCAATTTCAAAAGTTCTAATGTTTCTAGGCGGTTTTCTATAATCATGAGACTTCCGTTGTCTAAGGTGATTTGCTTTCCTAGAAAAACCATCTAATACGCGTAGGCCAAGTGCCATCATAGTGTCAAGGATAGCAATGTCAACTGAGTGCAAATGTCTTGGGCGAGAATTTCGAAAATAGAAAGTGCGGCAGAGATTTTTGAGATGCGGATGGAGCCTGGGTGGGATGTTGCGTCAACATTTTTGCTCAGAATTGGTCAGATGTATTTCAAGACCAACCACATGCCGGTGCGCTTTCTGATTTACGTTGCGATCACCGCGCTGACGCGCCTGCTGATCTCCAACGTCTCGCACCACAACCCGCCGGACATGGGCATCATCTACCTGTGCGGCGGCATTCTGCTGCTGGCGTTTGCGATCCTGGTGGTGCGTTACGCTTCCTCGCAATTCCCTTCGGTGAAGATCGAGAACCCGCAGCGCAAGATCGGCACGGGCTCCAGCGAGCATCCGGAAGTGGAGAAGGGCGAGCTCTAAAGACCCGCCGCCTGGCCCGGCTGGCCTTTGACGCGTGGCGGTGGCGGGGTCAGCCCGGCGCCGCTGGTCATGGCTTCAAGAATCGACATGGCGCTGTGGCCCTGTTCGATGGCGATACCAAACTGGATGCTTTGTACCAGCCGTTTCAAACGCTCGGGATCGTTGCGCTGTTCGGCGCTGATCATGCGCTTGGCCACGATGCGGCCGGCATTGGACAGGGTCAGCATGATGCTGCCGTCCAGGCCCTGAATGCTCAGATTGATCTGATAGTCCGGCGCGAAAGCATCGGTAATGATTTGAAATGGGTTGTCCATGATGCGTCACCGCCTGATTGAACGTGCAGTTGTTGACCGGCCATGATCTGATTTGGTTCGCAACACCAGACCACTGGCATCTCGTTCGCTGAGGTTTGCAATGTCCGTTTGCCTCAAGGGTGGTGTAGCAAGGGGCATGCCGGAAAAATTGTCGAACAATAAACACGGCGAAAAAAACGGCGAGCCTCGGGGCTCGCCGTTTTTTATGGCGCGTTTTCAGGGCAGGAATGGGCCGATGATCGCTGACAGTGCAATCAGGCCGATCAGCACTCCACCCAGTTCACCGCCAGCCCGCCTCGTGAAGTTTCCTTGTATTTGTCGTGCATGTCGGCGCCGGTGTCGCGCATGGTGCGGATCACCCGGTCGAGGGAAATAAAGTGATTGCCGTCGCCGCGCAGGGCCATTTGCGTGGCGTTGATCGCCTTCACCGCCGCGATGGCATTGCGCTCAATGCACGGCACTTGCACCAGACCACCGACCGGATCGCAGGTCAGGCCGAGGTTGTGTTCCAGGCCGATTTCGGCAGCGTTCTCCAGTTGCTCCGGTGTCGCGCCGAGGACGTCGGCCAAGCCGGCGGCGGCCATTGCGCAAGCCGAACCGACTTCGCCCTGGCAGCCGACTTCGGCACCGGAGATCGATGCGTTTTTCTTGCACAAAATGCCGACTGCGGCTGCGCCTAGAAAGAACGCAACGACGTCATCGTCAGACGCATCCGGGTTGAATTTCATGTAGTAGTGCAGAACCGCCGGAATGATCCCGGCAGCACCATTGGTCGGCGCGGTGACCATGCGCCCGCCGGCCGCGTTTTCTTCATTGACCGCGAGAGCGAACAGGTTGACCCATTCCATCGCCGACAGAGTCGAACTGATCACATTCGGTTTGCCGATTTCCAACAGGCTGCGGTGCAGTTTCGCTGCGCGACGCGGTACTTTCAGACCGCCGGGCAGGATGCCTTCGTGGCGCAAACCTTGTTCGACGCACTCGCGCATCACCGACCAGATGTGCAGCAGGCCGTGACGGATTTCGGCGTCGCTGCGCCAGGCGCGCTCGTTGGCCATCATCAGTTCGGACACGCGCAGATTGTGCTGTTTGCACAAAGCGAGCAGCTCGGCGGCACTGGAAAAATCATAGGGCAACACCACGTCGCTGGCGGGCGCCACGCCAGATTCGGCTTCAGCCGCTTCGACGATGAAACCGCCGCCCACCGAGTAATAGGTTTGCGTGAACAGCTCGGCGCTTGCGCCAAAGGCGCTCAGCGACATCGCATTGGGATGGTAGGGCAGGCTTTCGTCGAGCAGCAGCAGATCGCTCTGCCAGTCGAAGGCAATCGAACGTTGACCGGCGAGGGACAGTTGCCCGGTTTCGCGCAGTTGCTGGATGCGTGGATCGATGGTCGAAGGATCGACGCTGTCCGGCCACTCGCCCATCAGGCCCATGACCGTGGCGCGGTCAGTGGCATGGCCAATGCCGGTGGCCGACAGCGAACCGTACAAACGGATTTCAACTCGTCGCACATCGTTGAGCAGATGCTGATCGATCAAAGCCTGGGCAAACGTCGCCGCTGCGCGCATCGGACCGACGGTATGGGAACTGGACGGGCCGATGCCGACTTTGAATAGATCGAAAACACTGATAGCCATGCTAAACCCTCACAAGCAATGGAGTAGGAATCGCTGCCATTTTTTGTCGGACAAGCGCAATGTCGGCGATACTGCCTCGCTCGGTTCGAGCTGACCAACGAAACCTTCTAAGACAGCCTTTAGCAGGACTAAACAATGAGTCGTCAATTGCATTCCCAGACCTACGTCTGGCTGCAGGTATTCGCCTGTGCGGCGCGGCACCTGTCGTTCACCCGTTGTGCCGAAGAGCTGCACATCACCCCGGGCGCGGTCAGCCAGCAGATTCGTCAATTGGAAGAACGCCTGGGCTTTCGCCTGTTTCATCGGCGCGCGCGGGGCGTTGAGTTGAGTGCGCAGGGGCAGCGGCTGGCGATTACCGTCAACGAAGCCTATGGCAGCATCGATGCCGAATTGCGCCGACTCGACGCGGGGATGATCAGCGGGACTCTGCGGTTGCGTTCGATCCCGTCGTTTCTCGGCAAGTGGCTGACCCCGCGCCTGCCGCGCTTGCAGCAACGCTTTCCGGATATCCAGTTGCGCCTGGTGGCCGAGGACAGCAGCGTGCCGCTGCATGAGGGCGATTTCGATCTGACCATCGATCTCAACGATGGCAGTTACCCCGGATTGTTATCCACAGCCTTGCTCGACGAGCAGATATTTCCGGTGTGCGCGCCGAGCCTGCTGCGCGGCCGCCCGCCGTTGCACGGGCCGGCCGATCTGGTGCATTTCCCGCTGCTGCACGACATCACCGCCTGGCGTGGCAGTTACGAATACGCGGAATGGGAGTTCTATTTGAACGCGATCGGCTTCGAAGGCGCCGATGTGCGACGCGGCCACACTTTCAATCGCAATCACCTGACCATCGAAGCGGCGATCGCCGGCATGGGCGTGGCGATTGCCCGGCGCACGTTGCTCAACGATGAGCTGGAGCGCGGCACGTTGATCGTGCCGTTCGGCTTGTCGGTGCCCAACCATAAACGGTATGTGCTGCTGTATGCGCCGGGGGCGTTGAGCCATCCGGGCGTGCGCGCTGTGCATGACTGGCTGGTGGAGGAGGCGGGAATTTTCCGCAGTCTTCACCCGCTGAATGAGCAGCAGATGTGAGCAGATTTTTCTGCGGAGCGGGTCGACCCAACTCCCGACATTAACAGCGCCTCGCTCGGTTGTCCGGCTTTTTTTGCGAATGAATATTTTTCTTTTTTCAGGGGTTGAAATGTTCGGCAGTCGGGCCGATTGTTGTAACCAGGAGGTCAGGAAATTCACTTCAAGGCCTCCAGCGAGCTAGCTGAAATAAGGGATGAACTATGCAAATCCAAGTCAACAGCGATAACCATATTCAAAGTAGTCAGCGACTGGAGGAGTGGGTACGTACAACTATTGAGAGCACGCTCGAACGTTATGAAGAAGACCTGACCCGTGTCGAAGTCCACCTGAGCGACGAGAACGGTGACAAACCAGGTCCCCATGACTTGCGCTGCCAGCTGGAAGCGCGGCCAAAAGGCCACCAACCGATTTCCGTGACCCACAAAGCCGATTCGCTGGAACTGGCAATCGACGGCGCTGCCGAAAAACTTGAGCACGCACTGGAGCACCTGTTCGGCAAACTGCGAGGTAAACCACGCGCCGCTGTAGTGCCGTTTACCGGCAAGGCCAATGACAAGCTGTTGGCGGAAGAATTCGATGAGAACGAACAGGCAGCGATCAACAGTTGATGCGCTGAGTTCACAAGTCACCAAAGGAGAACGGGCCTGCTGATGCAGGCCCGTTTTTTTGTTTGTGGTGTTGGTGATTGCTCGCAGGGTTTAAGACCGTAGCCCCTCACCCCAGCCCTCTCCCGAGGGAGAGGGAGCCGAACCCGGTTGTTTTCAAGTCCAGCGTTCGGCTCGATATTGCAGGCGAGCGTAAATCGTAAATACACCTCGGTCAGTTCCGTCTCCGTCTGGGAGAGGGGGCCGATTCCGGTTGTTTTCAAGTCCAGCGTTCGGCTCGATATTGCAGGCGAGCGCAAATCGTAAATACACCTCGGTCAGTCCCCTCTCCCCCTGGGAGAGGGTTAGGGTGAGGGGCTTTTGATCTTCAATGGGTTGCGGTCAGAACGCCACCGAAGTCTGCACATAAACCGTCCGCGGCTCCCCCACGTACTTGCCCTTGTTGTTGTCATCGAACGAGCGTGTGAAGTACTGCGTGTTGAAGATGTTCTTCACTCCTACCGCCACGTTCAGATCAGACAACTGCGGTCCGAAGTCATACCCGGCGCGGCTGCTGAACAGCATGTAGCCGGGGATCTTGCCGGTGCTGCCATCGGCGCTTTCCTTCGAAGTGTTGGCGTTGTCGGCAAACTGGTCGCTCTGGAAGCTGCTGTCCAGATTCAGCTTCCATGGCCCTTCGGTATAACCGACGCCAATCGTGCCTTTGTGCTTGGAGGAAAACGGCACGCGGTTGCCTTTGTTCGGCCCGTCCTCGCGGATGGTGGCGTCGACATAGGCATAACTGGCGTAGACATCGAAACCGGCCAGCGCCGGGCTCAAGTCATCCAGCGCGTAATTGACGCTGGTCTCGATGCCCTGATGGCGGGTTTCGCCGCGAGCGATCACCGAGTCGTTGGTCTGGTTGCTTTCGTACTGGTTGTCGAAGTTGATCAGGAATGCGCCGATTTCCGCGCGCAGGGCACCGTTGTCATAGCGCGTGCCGAGTTCCCAGGTGCGGGCCTTTTCCGGTTTCACTTCGCCGCTGCTCACGCGATTGGGCATCTGGCTGTATTGCACGCTGCCGAACGAGCCTTCGGTGTTGGCATACAGATTCCAGCTGTCGGTGAGGTGATAGAGCACGTTCAGCGCCGGCAGCGCGGTGTTGTAGTCGCCCTTGTATTTGACGTTGGTCAGGTTGTTGGTCTGCTGCGACTCGATCATCTCGTAGCGCACGCCCGGGGTGATGGTCCATTTGCCGATGTCGATGCGGTCATCGACGAAGAATGCGTTGGCCTCGGTACCACCGCGAGTGTCGCGGTCGTTGCGGCTGCTGGTGGTCGGGTATTCGTTGGCGCTGATCGGCGTGCGATAACGCAGTTCGTGGCCGGCCTCGTTGATGTAGCGGTAGCCGACGCCGACTTCGTGGCTGCTAGGACCCAGATCGAAGCCTTGGGCGAAACGGGTTTCCAGACCACGTACCCAATACTCGCGCGGCGACAACGAAAGGAATGTGCCCTGATCCAGATAACCGCTGCGCAGGGTTTTGGTGAAGAAGGTGTTGGCGGTGAATTCGCGGCGATCTTCCTGATAGCGATAGCCGAAGTTGAACATCGTGCGGCGGCCCCAGAACTGGTCTTTCGGTCGCGTCGACTGATACGGATCGGCATCGTAATCGGCGACGTTGAGACCGCCGGGCATGTCGGCCTTGCCTTCGTAATACTGGGCCATGGCGTTGAAGCTGTTGGCCTCGTCGAGCTGGTACTTGCCCTTGAGGATCAGGTCGTCGATCTCGGTATCGCTGTGTTCGCGCCAGTCACCGCCACGGGTGCCGGAGTACAACAGCGCACCACCGAGGCCGTTGGCGTTGGTGCCGCCGGCCAGCAGATTGGCGCTGGTCTTGAAACCGTCGTGGCTCGACGATGGGCTGGTTTCAGTCTGGAATCCACCCTTGACCGTTGGCTCGTCGGGAATCGCCCGGGTCACGAAGTTGACCACGCCGCCGACGTTCTGCGGGCCATAACGCACCGCGCCGCCGCCGCGCACCACGTCCACCGCATCCATGTTGCCCATGCTGATCGGCGCGAACGACAGCTGCGGCTGACCATACGGCGCGAACGGCACCGGGATGCCGTCCATCAGCACTGTCGAGCGTGCGGCCAGGCGCGGATTCAAACCGCGAATGCCGAAGTTCAGCGCCATATCATGGCTGCCCGTGCCGTTGTTCTCCGGCGCATTCACACCGGGGATGCGATTGAGCACATCGCGGGCCTGGGTCGCGCCCTGGCGTTCGAATTCTTCGCGGCGGATCACATCGCGCGCGCCCGGGTGTTCGAAGACGTTGATCTGCGCCGCATCGCCGAGCCAGTCGCCGACCACGGTCGAGGTGCCCAGCTCCAGCGCCGCGTCAGCCAGCGGTTGCAGGCTGAAGGCATTGTCGCCTTCGGCGCGGGCTTGCAGGCCGGTGCCTTCGAGCAAGGCATCGAGGCCTTGTTGCGTCGTGTAACTGCCCTCAAGACCCCGGCTCTGCACACCGCTGGTGACTTGTGAACCGAAGGAAATCAGTACGCCGGCTTCCCGGCCAAACTGGTTCAGCGCGGTTTCCAGCGACGTCGGGGCGATGTGATAAACCTTGGTCTCGGCGCCCAGCGCAGCGGGCAGGGCGGTGAAACTCAGGCTGGCGCCGAGCAGAAGATTGCGCAGGCTGCGGGTCAGTGGCGTAAGACGGGTGGGCTGCATGTGGATGATCCTGAGAAGGTGGAATCAAGGGGGCTTTCCTTCTCTGTCACGCCAGATCTGAAAAACGGCTCATTTTTATAAAAAATCAAAAGATCGCAGCCTTCGGCAGCTCCTACACGAAGGCTGCGATCTTTTGATCTTGCTGTTCAAACCCGCGCTTCGACGCTCACCCAATAACGGGTAAAGCGCTTCACTTGCACCGGCAGACTGATCTGCAACAGGTCAAGAATCCGCTCGCTGTCATCCAGCGGATACGTCCCGGAAATCAGTAGATCGGCAACCTTGCTGTCGCACCGCAGCTGCCCACGACGATAACGGCCAAGCTCTTCGAGGAAATCGCCGAGGCGCATATGGGCGGCGACCAGCATGCCGTCAGTCCAGGCACCGCTGTTGGCGTCCAGTGGTTTGGCCGCGCTGACGGAGCTGGCCGTAAAACTCAACTGCCGCGCGACCGGCAGTAGCATCGGCGCGCGGTGCTCGGCGATGAGTTCGACACGTCCTTCAAACAGGGCGATCTGCGTGCGATCAACAAACTGCCGCACATTGAGGCGCACATCTTGGGTTTTCAGGACGCCGTGTGCCGTGCGTATTTCGAACGGATTTGCAGCGCTCAACAGCATTTCGCCCTCAAGCAGACGAATCAACCGCTGCGCATCATCAACATCAACCGAGCTGGCGGTATTGAGCTGCAACGAATCGGCACCGCCCAAGGCAATCTTGCGCCGCTGGCCGACCGGCGTGCGGTAATCGGCGAGCAGCGATGGCAGTGGCGTGTGCTCGCGCAGGCCCCAGGTCGCTGCTGAGCCGGCACCGAGAATCAGCAACATTTTCAACGCCTGACGGCGGCTGCCCGACTTCGGCCCATTCAGCGCCGCGTGGGCCAACGGCGACGCCACGCCGCGTAGGCGCTGGTTGACCCGTTGCATGTGTTCCCACGCCCGGCGGTGTTCGCTGTGCGCATCCAGCCATTGTTGCCAGGCCTGTTGCTGGCGCGGGGTCAGCGTGCCCTGCTGCATTTCCAGCAGCCAGTGCACCGCCTGTTCGGCGACCTGCGCGGAGAAATCCGGCGCGCGATTCACAGGGCGAAATAGCAGCGCATGGCCGCTTTGTTCAGATGGCGTTTGACCGTGGCCACCGAGATTCCCAGTTCTGCGGCGATCTGTGGATAAGTCAGACCATCGACCTGAGCGAGCAGGAAGGCGCGTTTGACCTGGCGCGGCAAACCGTCGAGCAGCTCATCGAGTTCGACCAGCGTCTGCAGGATGATCGCTTTGTGCTCTTCCGACGGCGCGACCATTTCCGGCATCTGCGCCAGCGTCTCGAGGTAGGCGCGTTCCACATCCTGACGTCGGTAATGATTGAACAGCACACGCTTGGCCAGCGTGGTGAGAAAGGCGCGCGGCTCGATGATCACTGGTGGCTCGCGGGCGGTCAGCACCTTGATGAACGTGTCCTGAGCCAGGTCCGCCGCACTGTCCGGGCAGCCGAGCTTGCGCCGCAACCAGCCGGTGAGCCAGCTGTGATGAGCGTGGTAGAGCGATTCGACGGGATGGGCGGGCGGCAACGAAATCACTCCGGACGCAAAATTTGCGTAGAGAACGTGCATTAGAGAACAAGAACGGTTCGCATTGTAGAGGCTGACGACAGTGTCCGGCAATCAGATGCTTTTGCGTATGAGAATATTTATCATTAATATTGCTCGCCTGTAGATTCGGCTTGTCGGCCGAACGTTTTTCGTTTCAGGGTCGAAACATGAAAGGCAAACTCGCCACGCTCCCCATGTCCTATCGTCTGGCCGTCACTTCACGAGTGCTGGCGGCGGTTTTCGGCGGCTATCTGGTCGCGGCGCTGGCCAGTGTCACCCTGACGTTGTGGCTGCCGCTGAACCGCGCCGAAGCGGTGGTCACTGGCATGACCGTGTCCTTTCTGGTCTATCTGGTCGCAGTGCTCTGGTGCTTTGCCTGCCGCAGCGCGTGGTCGGCGTGGGTCGGCCTGTTGGTGCCGAGCGTGATTCTCGCCACCGTTTCCGGTGCCGCGCGCGGTCTGGGGCTGGCATGAAAGAGGGCTTCCGGCAGGCGATGGCATGGCTGCACACTTGGGCCGGGCTGGTGTTCGGCTGGTTGCTGTTCGCGATTTTTCTCACCGGCACGCTCGCTTATTTCAAAGATGAAATCAGCCACTGGATGCAGCCGGAAATCGCTGCACATTCGCTTGATAGCGAAGCGAGCCTGGCGCTGGCGCAAGATTATCTGCAACAACACACCGCCGGCGCCTCGCGCTGGCTGATCGATTTGCCCGATGCCCGCGACCCCGGCCTGACGGTGCGCTGGCAGCAGGCGCCGGGCAAACCCGGCGAGCGCGGCCGCTTCGAATCCCGAACTCTCGACGCTCAGACCGGGGCCGAAGTACAGGGCCGCGAAAGCATGGGCGGCGAGTTCTTTTACCGCTTTCACTTCCAGTTGCAGATGCCTTACCCGTGGGGGCGCTGGCTGGCGACCCTCGCCGCGATGGTGATGTTCGTTGCGTTGATCAGCGGCATCATTACCCACAAGAAAATTTTCAAGGACTTCTTCACCTTCCGCCCGCGCAAGGGCCAGCGTTCCTGGCTCGACGGGCATAACGCCGTGGGTGTGCTGGTGCTGCCGTTTCACTTGATGATCACTTACAGCAGCCTGGTGATTTTCATGTCGATGGTTATGCCGGCGAGCATCGTTGCCTCTTACGGCAGCGACGTGCGCAAGTTCTACGACGAAGTCTTTCCCGCCTCGAAGACGCCCGAGCGCGCCGATGTCGCCGCACCGCTGACCGCCATGGCGCCGCTACTGGCCAAGGCCAGCGAGCAGTGGCCGGGTGGCCATACCGCGCGCCTGTCGGTGAGCAACCCGGGCGATGCCAGCGCCACGGTGGTGCTGTCCCGCGCGGGCGATCGGGTGGTGCATGATTTCGGCCGGGCGGTGACGTTCAACGGCGTCACCGGGCAGCTTCTGAGCAGTACACCCGATCAACCCGTAGCGATGGCGGTGGGTGGCGCGTTTTACGGTTTGCACATGGGCCATTTCGCCGGGCCGCTGTTGCGCTGGCTGTATTTCGTTTGCGGATTGGCCGGCACGGCGATGATTGGCACCGGGCTGGTGATCTGGCTCGGCAAGCGGCAGCTCAAGCACGTGAAAAGCGCGGCGCTGCCGTTCGAATTGCGCTTGGTCGAGGTGCTGAATATCGCCAGCATGGCCGGCCTGGTATCGGCGGTGGCGGTGTTCTTTTTGGCCAATCGACTGCTGCCGGTGAGTCTGGCAGGGCGGGCCGATTGGGAAGTGAATGCGTTTTTCATGGCTTGGGGTCTGAGCGTGGTGCACGCGGTGTTGCGTCCGGGACGCAAGGCGTGGATCGAACAGCTGACGCTCGGCGCTGCGCTGTTTATCGCGGTGCCGCTGATCAATGCGCTGACTACGCCGTGGAATCTTGGCGCCAGCCTGATGCAGCGCGACTGGGCACTGGCCGGATTTGATCTGACGTGTCTGGCGACGGGGCTTTTTCTTGGCTGGGCTGCACGCAAGATGCAGCGTGCGGGCGAGCGCGTCAGCGTTCGCAAAGCAAGTTCTTCGTCTCGCTCGATCACAGTCGAACAGGGGGCCAACTGATGCTGCTGGCCCTGTTGCTCACCTATGCCGGCTTCACCGCGTTGTGCCTGTCGATGCCACGTCATCACGCCGAATTGCTCGGCGCCAAACCGTCGACGCGCCGCCGTCAGGGTCTGGCGTTGGCGGGATGGCTGTTGCTGGCGCTTTCGCTGTGGGCGGCGGTCGCGGCCAGTGGCTGGAGTTTCGGTCTGGTCGACTGGTTCGCGGTGCTGATGCTCAGCGCTTTGGCATTGGTGCTGTTGCTGCCGTATCGCCCGCGTCTGGCCATGGCACTGGCCGGGTTGAGCCTGTTGGCGAGCCCGGTCGCCGCCTGGGCGCAGTGCTGAAGTGCTGATCGGTCTGCCACCGGAATCGCGCGATGACGAAGCGCGTGGCGCGCGTGCGCATTTTCTTCAGGTGTTTCTGTCCCAGCGTGCGCAAATGGAGGCGCTGGTGAATCGGCGCGTCGGTTGTCGGGCGACCGCGGCGGATCTGGTCCAGGATCTGTTTTTGCGCTTCTGGCGGCGGCCGCTGGTCCAGGTCGAAGAGCTCAGCACTTATCTGCTGCGCTGCGCCGGCAACATCGCCATCGATCATTTGCGCAGTGAAGGCACGCGCACGCGGGTCAACGAAGGCTGGCAGCCGGACGAACCCGACAGCCACGGCAGTGAGCCTCAGGCCGCGCTGGAAGCGGGCAACGATCTGCGCCATGTCGAAGCCGCGTTGCGCGCCTTGCCCGAGCGTACGCGGCAGATTTTTCTGCTCAATCGCATTCATGGGCGCAAGTACGCCGACATCGCCAAGGCCATGGGCCTGTCCCAAAGTGCCGTGGAAAAACATATGATGCGCGCCCTCGAGGCCTGCAAGGCCAGCCTGCGCGATCCCGCGCCACGCCTGCCAGGGAAAGCACCGTGAAGCCATCCGATCCGATCACACCGACGCCGGCCCAGGAGCAGGCCGCGCTGGCCTGGCTGAGCCTGTTGCACGACCGCCCGAGCACTGGCGATCAGCTGACCTTCAGCCAATGGCTGCGCGCCGATCCGGCCCATGCCCAAGCGTATGCGCAGGCGCAGGTGATCTGGGAACTCAGCGAAAGCCCCGCGCGCACGCTGGCCGATGAAGATGCGCTCGCGCTGCAGGGTTATCTGCAGGCGATGGACGCCCCGCGTCGCTCGCCGATTTTGCATTGGTCGGGCGCGCTGGCGCTGGCCGCGTGTCTGCTGTTGATGATCAGCCTCGGCACGGGGTGGCAGGCGCAACGCTGGCTCGACGATCTGCGCGCCGATCATGTCTCGGCGCCTGGGGAAATTCGCACGGTGACACTGGCCGATCAATCGCAAGTGACGCTGGATGCCGATAGCGCGATTGCTGTGGATTTCAGTCATGGCCAGCGCCGCGTGAAATTGATCAGAGGCGCTGCTTTCTTCAGCGTCACCCACACCGGCGACCCGTTTGTGGTGGCGGCGGAGCAGGGCGAGGCGCGGGTGCTCGGCACGCAGTTCGAAGTGCGCCGGCAACCTCATGGCGCGCAAGTGACGGTGTTGTCCGGACGTGTCGCGGTGACGGCAGATGAGCATGGCCAACAACAGATTCTCACGGCCGGCCAGCAGGTTGCTTATGCCGACGGCACTGCGGAAAAACTGCTTGCCGTGGACAGTGAAGCGCAACTGGCCTGGCGTCAGGGTTGGCTGACCTACTACAAGACCACGCTGGCCGATGTCGTCGAGGATCTGCGCCGCTATCACCCGGGGCGGATTGTGCTGCTCAACGATGAGCTGGCGGCGCGCAAGGTCAGCGGCAGCTTTCCGAGCAAGGACCCGCAAGCAGTGCTCAATTCGTTGCAGGGGGTGTTGGGGTTTGAGCAGCATCGGGTGTTGGGGCAGCTGATTATTTTGCGCTAAGGCTGCCGGCCTCTTCGCGAGCAGGCTCGCTCCCACAGGGAACGCATTCCAAAGGTGGGAGCGGGCCTGCCCGCGAAGGCGTCAGCCCAGGCAACAAATTCCCCGAAAAATATTTTCAAATTAAAGGTGAGGTAACCCCCAGCCCCATCCGTGTAGTGACTGAAACTGCGAGCCATTCGCATCCGTTGCGGTTCTACACAGGTCATTGAGCAATGAAGTCCAGGGCAAAATCCGGTTCGGTCAAACAGTGGTTGGGCATGTCGGCGCTGAGTTTTTCCGCGTTGGCATTGCTGCCGATGAGTATCGCGTTGGCGGCAGAAGCGGTAGGTAGTCAGGCGCAAGAGCAATTCAATTTTGCCCTCGCCGCCAAACCGTTGCCGCAGGCCCTGAGCGATTTCAGCCGCGTGACCGGGCAGAGCGTGGTCTACACCGACGAAGCGCCGTACGGCTTCAATGCTCCGGCAGTCAACGGCCAGATGAGCGCCGAACAGGCCCTGCAACGCCTGCTCGGCAACTCCGGCCTGAGCCTTCGCCGCACCGACAGTCATACCTTGGCGCTGGAGCCGATACCGACCGCAGGCGCGCTCAATCTCGGCGCCACCACTATCACGTCCACGCGCGACGAATCGATGAGTTATCAGCCGCCGGAAACCAGTTCGGTGATGCGCTCATCGGCGCCGCTGCAAGAAATTCCACAGACGGTCAATGTCATCCCGGCGCAGGTCATTCGCGATCAGGCGCCGCGCAATCTCGACGACGCGCTGGCCAATGTCAGCGGCATCACCCAGGGCAACACCTTGGGCAGTACCCAAGACTCGGTGATGACTCGCGGTTTTGGCGACAACCGCAACGGCTCGATCATGCGCGACGGCATGCCGCTGGTGCAGGGCCGTGGCATGAACGCGACCGTGGATCGCGTCGAAGTGCTCAAGGGCCCGGCCTCGTTGCTCTACGGGATTCAGGATCCGGGTGGTGTGGTCAACCTGGTCAGCAAGAAGCCGGAACTGACCCAGTACAACGCCGTGACCGTACGCGGTTCGACCTACGGTGACGGCAAGAACGGCAGCGGCGGCGCCTTCGACAGCACCGGGGCGCTGGGCGATTCCGGCTTCGCTTATCGCATGGTCGTCGATCATGAAGACGAAGATTACTGGCGCAACTTCGGCACCCACCGCGAGACGCTGATCGCACCGTCGCTGGCCTGGTACGGCGAGCGCACCAAGCTGTTGTTCGCCTACGAACACCGCGAATTTCTCACGCCGTTCGACCGTGGCACCTTGATCGATCCGCGCACCAATCATCCGCTGGATATCTCGCGCAAGCAGCGTCTCGATGAGCCGTTCAACGACATGGAAGGGCGCTCGGACCTCTACCATTTCGAAGCCGACCACGAACTCAACGACGACTGGAAAGCTCACTTCGGCTACAGCTGGAACCGTGAAACCTACGACGCCAGCCAAGTCCGCGTGACGGCGATCGACACGAAAAAAGGCACACTGACCCGCAGCATGGACGGCACCCAGAATGCGATCAGCACCGACCGCTTCACCACGGCCAGCCTCGAAGGCAAAGTGAATGTGCTGGGCATGCAGCATGATCTGGTGTTCGGCGTTGATGACGAATACCGCAAGATCTACCGCGAGGATCTGATCCGGCAGAAAAGCCTGACCACGTTCAGCTATCTCAACCCGGTCTATGGTCGCGAAGTGATGGGCACTACGGTGAGTGCGCCCGACAGCGCGCAGACCGACAAACTGCGCAGCGATTCGCTGTTCCTGCAGGATTCGATTCACCTCAACGAGCAGTGGATTCTGGTCGCTGGCGGCCGTTTTCAGGAGTACGACCAGTACGCCGGCAAAGGCGTGCCGTTCAAGGCCAATACCGACAGCAACGGGCAGAAGTGGGTGCCGCGCGCAGGGCTGGTGTATCGCTACACCGACGCGCTGTCGTTCTACGGCAGCTACACCGAATCGTTCAAACCCAACTCGACCATCGCCCCCCTGAGCGGCAGCAGTGCCGTGCTCGACGGCAGCATTGCGCCAGAAGAAGCCAAGTCGTGGGAGCTGGGGGCGCGGCTGGATATGCCCGGCAGCATCACCGGCAATATCGCGCTGTTCGACATCAAGAAACGCAACGTGCTGGTGGCCAACTCCGAAGGCCCGACAACGATTTACAGTGCGGCAGGCGAGGTGCGTTCCCGTGGGTTGGAAGTTGACCTGAGCGGGCAACTCAGCGAGCGCTGGAACCTGATCGGCAGCTACGCCTACACCGATGCCGAAGTCACCGAAGACCCGGAATACAAAGGCAAGCGCCTGCAAAACGTAGCGAAGAATTCCGGCTCGCTGTCGGCGGTGTATGACTTCGGCAATGTGTTTGGTGGTGATCAGTTGCGTGTCGGTGCCGGTGCGCGGTACGTCGGCGAACGCGCAGGCAATGCGGTGAATGATTTCGATCTGCCGAGCTACACCGTAGCGGATGCGTTTGCCACTTACGACACGATGGTTGAAGGGCAGAAGGTCAAGTTTCAGTTGAACGTGAAGAATCTGTTTGATCGCACCTATTACACCTCGTCGGCGAGCCGCTTCTTTGTGTCGATGGGGGATTCGCGGCAGGTTTCGCTTTCCAGCACTCTGGAGTTTTGAGGCAAGATCAAAAGCCCCTCACCCTAGCCCTCTCCCGGAGGGAGAGGGGACTGACCGTGGGATATTCGAGAGATACACCGACCTGAAAGTAATGCTTGGAATCCATAATCGATGCGATTTTTCAGGTCGATGTACACCGCAAGACACCTCGGTCGGCCCCCTCTCCCTCCGGGAGAGGGCTGGGGTGAGGGGAATGGGGTTACCGCAAAAACGCCTGCCGATACTCGCCCGGCGTCCCGCCCAAAACCTGCCTGAACCGATTAGTGAAATGACTGGCACTGGCAAACCCGCACGCCAGCGCAATCTCGCCAAGCGGCAACGCCGTGCCGCGCAACAATTCCCGCGCCCGGCTCAAGCGCCGCGCCAGCACGTACTGGTGCGGCGGTAGCCCGAAGCTGACGCGGAACATCCGCGCAAAGTGATATTCCGACAGCGCACACAATCCGGCCAGTTGTCCCAGGCTGATGGCTTCGCTCAACTGGTTGTCGATGAACTCCACCAATTGTCGGCGCTGATGCGGCGCCAGCCCGCCCTTAAGGCGCAGGCCCTGTCGTGCGCCCACCTGGCTGAGCAAGGTGTGGCTGATCAATTCATGGGCAAGGCTGCTGGTCAGCAAACGCTCGGCCGGCTCTTCCCAGTTCAGGTTGAGCAATTGCCGGAAACGCTGCGCCTGCTGTGGATCTTCGAGAAAGGTCTGCTCGCGTAATTGCATCTCGCGCGGCTCGCGATCGAGCAACGTCACGCAACCGAGGGCGAATTGTTCGGCGCTGAAATACAGGTGCGCCAGACGGATATCGCCATTGATCACCCAGCCCGATTCATGATCGGCCGGCAGGATGCACAGCTTGTCCGGCCCGCCCTTGCGGCCCGGCTGGCCACGACGGAAGGTGCCGGTGCCGCCGGCGACGTAGCACGACAGCGTGTGATGACTTGGCGCTTCGTATTCCTGGGCATCGTGGTGGTTGGTCCACAAGGCCGCAGACATGCCGTCACCGAGCTCGGCGCTGTGCACAAGGCGTGCATTCGGCGAGCGGTTGAGGGCTTGAAAGACTTGCAGGGTATCGATAGCGGCCATGTTCGGTTCTCTCCAACGCCTTGCATCCTACTCCGTAGACGCAGCGCTGCCAGCCTGCCGCCAGACAAAAGCGCAAGATTGTGCAAGCGCCGAATGACGCCCGAGGCAGACACTCAAGGCCTGCTTAAGGAGTGTGTGCCATGAACCTGTCGTTGTACCTGCTGACCGTGCTGATCTGGGGCACCACCTGGATTGCCTTGAAATGGCAATTGGGCGTGGTCGAAATCCCTGTGTCGATTGTCTATCGCTTCGGCCTCGCGGCGTTGGTGTTGTTTGCGTTGTTGCTGCTCAGCCGACGCCTGCAACCGATGAACCGCCGTGGCCATTTGATCTGCGTGGCACAGGGTTTGTGCCTGTTCTGCGTGAACTTCATGTGCTTTCTGACGGCCAGCCAGTGGATTCCCAGCGGGCTGGTGGCGGTGGTGTTTTCCACGGCAACACTGTGGAACGCCCTGAATGCGCGGGTGTTCTTCGGCCAGCGCATTGCGCGCAATGTGTTGCTGGGCGGTGCGTTGGGGCTGTCGGGTCTGGGGCTGTTGTTCTGGCCGGAACTGGCCGGGCATCAGGCCAGTCCGCAAACCCTGCTCGGCCTTGGATTGGCGTTGTGCGGCACCCTGTGTTTTTCGGCGGGCAACATGTTGTCGAGTCTGCAACAGAAGGCCGGCCTCCGACCGCTGACCACCAACGCCTGGGGCATGGCTTATGGCGCGGCGATGCTGACGGTGTGGTGTCTGTTCAAAGGCATCCCCTTCGACATGGACTGGTCGCCCCGTTATGTCGGGGCGCTGTTGTATCTGGTGATTCCCGGCTCGGTGATCGGCTTCACTGCCTATCTCACGCTGGTCGGGCGCATGGGGCCGGAGCGGGCGGCTTATTGCACGGTGCTGTTCCCGGTGGTGGCGCTGAACGTGTCGGCGTTTGCCGAAGGATATCAATGGACAACACCGGCGTTGGTCGGGCTGGTGCTGGTGATGCTGGGCAACGTGTTGGTGTTCCGTAAACCCAAAGCGTTGGTGTCTGCCGGGCATGGGAAGTTGGCTTGATAACTCGAGCGCTGATAGTCAGCGCTCGACTTTCAAAGTGATGTAAATCATTGCCGGGAAGACGAAGTCGACAATGTGTCTTGCCCAGTCCTTGGCATTCCAGGATTGCGAAGTGTCCATGTCGAACCACTCGACACCGACCGTTTGCAGGCATACGTAATAAATGAAAATGGCGACCAATATGCCCATGATCGAAAATTTCTTGGCTTCATGGAATGCCGCTGGCGATGCATCGATGTAGCGATACAACTGGCAAGTACCGATCAGGCAAAGCACTGTATAGGTGACTTCCATGGTGATGATGAACCAGTAGATCCGGTGATGGATCATCGGCGAATCGATCGCGCGATACATGATGTTTTCACTGGAGTTGGTGGTGTCCATGCTCAGGATATGTGCAACGTAAGTGTAGTTGGACTCGTAGTCAGTGAAGTTATGAATCATCACCAGCAGGCCAAAGAAACTTATATAAGCCATCAGGATGACTTTGCTGTAACGAATGAGTTTGTCGGTGGTCAGGGTGTTCACGGGATTGGCTCTCCATGGCAATTAATCAATGAGTTGATAAGTTGCGAGAGCTTATATGGCAGTTACTTGGTCTGGCGTTCTTGTTCGGTTGCAAGTTATGTAAGGTGAGGGCCAGCGCAATGTTGCGCTGGCCCTTATTTTCAACCGCGCCAGACTTGCGGGTTGACCAGATCCTGCGGCCGTTCGCCGAGCAGGGCGCTGCGCAGGTTGGCCAGGGCGCGGTTGGCCATGGCTTCGCGGGTTTCGGTGGTGGCCGAGCCGATGTGCGGCAGGGTCACGGCGTTCTTCAGTTGGAACAGCGGCGATTCGGCCAGCGGTTCTTTTTCGTAGACGTCCAGGCCGGCCCCACGGATGCGGTTGTTTTGCAGGGCTTCGATCAGTGCCGGCTCATCGACCACCGGGCCGCGAGAGATGTTGACCAGAATTGCACCGGGCTTCATCAGCGCCAGCTCGCGGTGGCTGATCAGGTGGCGGGTCTTGTCGCTGAGTGGCACCACCAGGCAGACGAAGTCGGCTTCGGCCAGTAGCTCATCGAGGCTGCGCAACTGCGCGCCGAGTTCCTGTTCCAGCTCGGTCTTGCGGCTGTTGCCGCTGTAGATGACCGGCATGTTGAAGCCGAAACGGCCACGGCGGGCGACGGCGGCGCCGATGTTGCCCATGCCGACGATACCGAGGGTCTTGCCGTGCACATCACTGCCGAACAACGGGGCGCCGACGCTGGCCTGCCATTGCCCGGCCTTGGTCCAGGCGTCGAGTTCGGCGACGCGGCGGGCGCTGCTCATGATCAGGGCGAAGGCGAGGTCGGCGGTGCTTTCGGTGAGCACGTCGGGGGTGTTGGTGAGCATGATCCCGCGTTCGTTGAAGTAGTCGAGGTCGTAGTTGTCGTAGCCGACCGAGACGCTCGAGACCACTTCGAGTCTGGTTGCGCTTTCCAGTTGTGCGCGGCCGAGTTTGCGGCCGACGCCGATGAGGCCGTGGGCGTGGGGCAGGGCTTCGTCGAACTGGGCGTTGATGTCACCGGTCTTGGGGTTGGGGACGATGACGTCGAATTCTTCTTGCAGGCGTTCGATCATGGGCGGGGTGATGCGGCTGAAGGCCAGGACTGTTTTTTTCATTGGGGTTGGGCTCGTCGGGGCTTGATTGCAAGCACGCTAACATTTTCTCGCTCGGGTTGTCTTGGCGGCCTCTGGGCCGACCATGCCTTGGTTTGTCTGGTGTGAATATCCGAAGGTTTCGGTGCGGCGGCTGGCGGTTTCGCCTGACGGCGACTTACTTTTTTACAAGCGCCAAAAAAAGTAAGCAAAAAACGCTTGCTCCTGCGTTCGGCCCTCGCAGGCTCGGGTTCCTTCGCTCCGGGACTGATCCGGGCGCAGCGGCTCCGGTTTGCTTCGCTGCACCTCCTTCCGCTGTGTCTGGCTGCGCCAGACGGTCGCTGCGCTCCCACGCCCGGATCAATCCCTCCACTCAGCCT